>NZ_JAUEUL010000031.1:0-60067 GCF_032487575.1 Bradyrhizobium sp. SZCCHNRI1009
AAACCCACAACAGTTGAGCCTCGCAATATGCGGAAGCTGAACCGGACAGCCGTGGGTCAAGCCCGGCCATGACGGAGTGGAGGCAGACCCGCACTGTCATTCCGGCGCGCGACGCAGTCGCGAGCCCAGAATCCATAGGCACGATCGCGGCTATGGATTCCGGGCTCGCGCTGCGCGCGCGCCGGAATGACGAGCTCGGTGAGGCTCTACCGCCCAAGCCATTTCGGCGGCCGCTTCTCCGAGAACGCTTTAGGCCCTTCGATGTAGTCCTGCGAATGAATCATCGCCTGCACCGCCGGATAGTCGCGCTGCTCGGTGATCGCCTGCTCCAGCGACACCGCCAGGCCCTTCTCGATCGCCTGCTTGGAGGCGCGGATCGACATCGGCGAGTTCCTGGCAATGGTCTCGGCCCAGCGCACGGCGGCCGCCAGCGCCTCGCCCTGCGGCACCACCTCGTTGACGAAGCCGAGCTCGTGGCCCTCGCGCGCGCCGACATGGCGGCCCGTGAGGATCATGCCCATCGCGCGCTTCATGCCGATCTGACGCGGCAGCCGCTGCAGGCCGCCAGCGAGTGCGGCGAGACCGACGCGCGGCTCGGGCAAGGCGAAGGTGGCATTCTCAGAGGCGATGATCAGGTCGCAAGCCAGCGCGATTTCGAAACCGCCGCCCATGGCGACACCGTTGACGGCGGCGATCAGCGGCTTGTCGCAATCGAAGCGCGACGTCAGTCCGCCGAAGCCGCTTCGGCCCCAGCCGCGCTTGCCGCCGGCCGCCTGCCATTTCAGGTCGTTGCCGGCGCAGAACGCCTTGTCACCCTCGCCGGTGACAATCGCAACCCATTGCTCGGGATCGGCAGCGAACCCGTCGAACACCGCCTCCAGCTCGTAATGTGCGTCGGTATGCAGCGCGTTGTAGACCTCGGGACGGGCAAGGGTGACGATTGTGATCGGCCCCTTGCGCGTGACCTTCGAGAATTTCAGCTGCATCGACCGGTCCTCCTGGTTTCTGATTGGCTGCCGTGCGCGAGCTTAGCGCCTGCGCCGCGTGCGCGGTCATCCAAATACGCAACCGCGCTGCGCGCCACAAGCACGCGGCGGCGGGCTGGCCTGACCAAGATCAAGAACAACAACGACACGCACAGGGAGACGCGCCATGGATTTTTCCTTGCCCAAGGAACTGATCGCCTATCTCGACGAGCTCGACCGCTTCATCGCCGCCGAGATCAAGCCGCTGGAGCAGGCGGACGACAACATCCGCTTCTTCGATCATCGCCGCGAATGGGCGCGCACCGATTTCGAGAATGGCGGCCTGCCGCGGCATGACTGGGAGCAGCTGCTGCGCAAGGCCAAGGACCGCGCCGACGCGGCCGGCCATCTGCGCTTCGCGATCCCGAAACGCTATGGCGGCAAGGACGGCTCGAACCTCTGGATGGCGGTGATCCGCGAGCATTTCGCGTCGAAGGGCCTCGGCCTGCACAACGACCTGCAGAACGAGCACTCGATCGTCGGCAATCTGCCAATCGTGACCATGCTCGACCGCTACGGCCGTGACGATCAGAAGGCGATGATCGACGGCTCGATCACCGGCAAGTACCGCATCACCTTCGGCCTGACCGAGCCGCATCACGGCTCGGACGCGACCCACATGGAGACGAAGGCGGTGCCGGCGACCCGCGACAACGTCAAGGGCTGGCTGATCAACGGCGAGAAGATGTGGACCACGGGCATGCACGTCGCCACGCATTGCGCATTGTTCGCGCGCACCTCGGGCAATGACGGCGATGCCCGCGGCATCACCTGCTTCCTGGTGCCGGCGAAGAGCGAGGGTGTGAAGGTCGAGGAGTATCTGTGGACCTTCAACATGCCGACCGACCATCCGCGCGTCAGCTTCACCGACGTGTTCGTGCCGGAGGACGCGCTGTTCGGCGAGGTCGGGCGCGGGCTGTCGCTGGCCCAATGCTTCGTGCACGAGAACCGCATCCGCCAGGCGGCGAGCTCGCTCGGTGCGGCCGTCTACTGTATCAACGAGAGCGTCAATTACGCGCGTGAGCGCAAGCCGTTCGGCAAGGCGCTGGCGGAGAACCAGGCGATCCAGTGGCCGCTGGTCGAGCTCGCCACGCAGGCGGAGATGCTGCGGCTGCTGATCCGCAAGACCGCTTGGGAGATGGACCTGCTGACCCAGGCGCAGGTGGAGCACACGCTCTCCGACAAGGTGTCGATGTGCAACTACTGGGCTAACCGGCTGTGCTGCGAGGCGGCCGATCGCGCCATCCAGGTGCATGGCGGCATGGGCTATTCGCGCCACAAGCCGTTCGAGCACATCTACCGCCACCACCGCCGCTATCGCATCACCGAGGGCAGTGAGGAGATCCAGATGCGCAAGGTGGCGGGGTTCCTGTTTGGCTATATGGGGGCGAACAAGCGGTGAGCGCGGCCTGATCGCGTGGCGGCATCGCGAGCGTCAGCACGGCAATCCAGACCTGTCACTTGGCCCCTGGATTGCTTCGGCGCAAGGGCGCCTCGCAATGACGGTGTGGAGAGAGTGCGCGCTCTCTCCACGTCATCGCGAGCGCCAGCGACGCGATCCAAGCTGTCGCAACGAGAAGACCGCCGGTTGTCAATTCACCTGCCGGTCCTTGCCCGCCCAATATGGGTCGCGCAGATTCCGCCGCAGGATCTTGCCGGAGGGATTGCGCGGCAGGGCGTCGAGGAAGTCGACGGTCTTCGGCGTCTTGAAGCCGGCGATGCGGGTGCGGGTGAAGTTGATGATGTCGGTCGCGGTCGCCTGCTTGCCCGGCTTCATCACGACGATCGCCTTGACAGCCTCGCCCCATTTCTCGTCGGGAATGCCGATCACGGCGGCTTCGGCGACGTCAGGATGATCGCAGATCGCACTCTCCACCTCGGCCGGATAGATGTTCTCGCCGCCGGAGATGATCATGTCCTTGATGCGGTCGTGGATGTAGACGTAGCCGTCCTCGTCCATGTAGCCGGCATCACCGGTGCGCAGCCAGCCGTCCCTGCCAAGCGTGCGTGCGGTCGCCTCCGGCAGGTTCCAGTAGCCGGTCATGTTGGAGCCGGAGCGGGTGGCGATTTCGCCGACCTGCCGCGGCGGCAGCGGATTGCCCAAGGGATCGATGATCGCGACTTCGACGCCCGGCAGCGGCTTGCCGGCCGAGCGCATCCGCTCCAGCCCTTCAACGTGATCCTCGGGCGGCAGCGCGATGATGGTGCCCGTGGTCTCGGTCATGCCATACATCTGCACGAAGCCGCATTTGAACACCTCGATGCATTCCTTCAGCAGCGCCGCGGGGATCGGCGAGGCGCCGTAGAGCATGTATTTGAGCCGCGAGAAATCGACCTGCCGCGCGCGCGGCTGCCGCACCACGAACTGCATCGCCGCGGGCACCATGAACAGCTTGGTGATGCCGGACTGCTCGAAGAAGTCGAGGATCTTCGTGGGATCGAACTCGCGCGTGATGACGCCACGGGCGCCGTGGTAGAGGCTCATCAGGCCCCAGCCGGAGCCGCCGATGTGGAAGATCGGCATCGCGATCAGCGAGACGTCGTCGGTCGACCATTTGTTCCAGTCCGGTTTCTCCTCGGGATTGCCGGTATTCACCAGGTTGAGGAAGTTCGCGTGCGACAGCATCGCGCCTTTCGGCTTGCCGGTGGTGCCGGACGTGTAGAGCTGCAGCGCGATGTCCCGCGGCGTGATCGCCACGCCAGGATCGTCGGCACTCTGCGCGTCGCGCCAGGCCGTGTAGTCCTGCCATTCCGGCGCGCCGCCTTCGGTCGTGATGATGTGCCGCACGCTCGGAATCTGGCCGCGGATGTTGCGGATCATCGTGATGAACTCGGGACCGACGAACAGGGCAGGCGCCTTGCAGTCCTCGACGATGAAGGCGACCTCGGGACCGGCGAGGCGCCAGTTCACCGGCGCCATCACGACGTTGGCCTTCATGGCGCCGACCAGCAGCTCGAAATAGATGTCGCTGTTCTTGCCGAAATAGGCGATCCGCTCGTGCTGTTTGATGCCGAGCGCCTTCAGCGCGTTGGCGACCTGGTTGGTCTTGCGGTCGAATTCGGCGAAGCTGGTGACGCGGCCTTCGAACTCATATGCGGTGGCGGAGCCCAGCGTTTGCGCTCTGTCGCGCACGACGTCGACGAGCGTCGACGTTACCGTCGAGACGGACATGTTTCCCCTCCGATTACGTCTTTTTCTTTGTTCGATGTCTTGTGGTGGTCCTCGCCCCGGATTGCGCCGGAGCAAGCATCTCTCGATCAGTCTACAGGGAGCACGTCGCCGATCAACCGGGCGATTGGGCCATCAGCTCGTGCGCGTCGCGCGGTCCTTTTCGTTCTGCGCCTTGATCGACTCCTTGGCCTTGGTCCAGTCGTCGTCGCTCCAGTCGCGCAGCTGATAGAAGTTGCCGCCCATCGCCAGCGCCTGGGCGCCGTCCATCGCGATGGTCTCGCCGTTGATCCAGTTGCAGCCGCCGGAGATCAGGAACACCGCGAGGTTCTGCAACTCCTCCATGGTACCGACCCGGCCCATCGGGTTCATCGCCTTGGTCCGCGCGCCGGCCTCGTCGCCGGGCTTGATGCGCTTGCTCATGCCTTCGGTCGGGATCTCGCCGGGTGCGATGGTGTTGAGGCGGATGCCGTAGCGGCCCCATTCGGTGGCGAGCGACATCGTCATCGCGTGGATCGCCGACTTGCTCATTGCCGAGGGCACCACATAGGGCGAGCCGTTGCGCACCCAGGTGACCGTGATCGACACGACGTTGCCCGGCTGCTTCGCTGCGATCCAGCGCTTGCCGACGGCATGCGTCACATAGAACGTGCCGTGCATCACGATGTTGGCAACCGCGTCGAAACCGCGCGGGCTCAATTCCTCGGTGCGGGAAATGAAATTGCCGGCGGCGTTGTTGATGAGATCGGTGAGGCCGCCTTCCTGGAAGATCGCCTCGATCATTTCCTCGACCGCCATCGCATTGCGGATGTCGACGCCGTGGCTGGTGACGCGCCCGCCATAGAGGTCCATCAGTTCGGTCGCGGTCTCGTCGCAGACGATTTTCCGCCGGCCGCAAATATGCACTTCGGCGCCAAGCTGCAGGAAGCGTGCGGCCATCGCTTTGCCAAGGCCGGTGCCGCCGCCGGTCACCAGAATGCGCCGACCTTCGAGGAGATTGTCCTTGAACATGGGAGAGTTTCCGCCTGACATGTTGTGAGTTAATTGGTCGATTGACTAAATCGCTCCGACAGCCTTCTGTAAAGTCACAAAGACATTCGTGAGGAGACCGCTCGATGGACAACCGCATCGCGATCGAGATCAAGGACGGCGTCGCCGACGTTCGCCTGGTCCGTGCCGACAAGATGAATGCGCTGGACATGGAGATGTTCGAGGCGCTGGTGGCGGCCACCGAGCGGCTGGCGAAGGAGAAGGGGCTGCGCGCCGTGGTGCTGTCCGGCGAGGGCCGCGCCTTCTGCGCCGGGCTCGACATGGGCCGCTTCGCGGCGATGAAGGACTCCGGCGGCAACGGCATACCCGGCGGCGAGAAGCGCGACCTCACCGTTCGCACCCACGGCAAGGCGAACTTCGCCCAGCAGGCGGTGTGGGGCTGGCGGCAGTTGCCGGTGCCGGTGATTGCTGCAGTGCATGGCGTGGCCTATGGCGGCGGCTTCCAGCTCGCGCTCGGCGCCGACATGCGCTACGTCGCACCGGACACCAAGATGTCGATCATGGAGATCAAATGGGGTCTGGTGCCGGACATGGCGGGCACGCCGATCCTGGCGACCCTGATGCGCGACGACATCCTGCGCGAGCTGACCTATACCGGCCGCGTGTTTTCGCCGGAAGAGGGGCAGGCTTACGGCCTCGTTACGCGCATCTGCGCCGATCCGCGCGCCGCCGCGCTGGAGACGGCGCGTGAGATCGCCGGCAAGAATCCGGATGCGATCCGCGCCGCCAAGCGCATGCTGAACAACCTCTCGGTCGATCCGGGCCCAGCGCTGCTCGCGGAATCGGTCGAGCAGCAGAAGCTGATCGGCAGCCCGAACCAGCTGGAGTCGGTGCGGGCGAACATCGAAAAGCGTGCGCCCAAGTTTGTAGATTAGCACGGTCATTCCGGGATGCTCCGAAGGAGCAGACCCGGAATCTCGAGATTCCGGGTTCGATGCTCCGCGCAAAGCGGCTTCGCCGTTTTGTCGCGTCGCATCGCCCCGGAATGACGGCGGAAACTCGAACCGACGCCAGATCGGACAAGGCAATAACAATGGAAACGTCCTCCCTGTTTTGCGGCATCATCTCCGGCGAACGCCGGCGCAGCCACGCTGACATCGCCGACCGCGCCGCGCGGATCGCGAGCGGTCTCGCGCAGCTCGGCGTGCGCCAGGGCGACTGCGTCTGCATGCTCATGCGCAACGACATCGCCTTCATCGAGGCCGCCTACGGCGCGATGCGACTGGGCGCCTATGGTGTGCCGGTGAACTGGCACTTCAAGCCGGAGGAGATCGATTACATCCTCAAGGACTCCGCGACGCGGGTGCTGATCGGTCACGCCGATCTGCTGCATCAGCTTCGCGGCATGATTCCCTCCGGCATCACCGTGCTCAGCGTCCCGACGCCGCCGGAGATCCTGTCCAACTACAAGATCGGCGTGGATCTGCTCGCAACACCGGAGTTCGCGACCGACCTGGAAAGCTGGCTCATGCAACAGGGTCGTTACGAAGGACCGCAGGTGCCGCAGCCGCAGAACATGATCTACACCTCCGGCACGACTGGTCATCCCAAGGGCGTCCGGCGCAATGCGCCGACGGTGGAGCAGGCGGCCTCGGCCGAACGGATGCGGGCGCTGATCTATGGACTCAAGCCGGGCTCGCGCGCGCTGCTGCCCGGACCGCTGTATCATTCGGCGCCGAACGCCTTCGGCCTGCGTGCCGGACGGCTCGGTGGCGCGCTGGTGCTGATGCCGCGGTTCGAGCCGGAGGAGTTTCTCCGTATCATCCAGGCGGAGCGGATCGACACCATCTTCATGGTGCCGACCATGTTCATCCGCCTGATGAAGCTGCCCGAGGAGGTGCGCAGCCGCTACGACATGTCGTCGCTGCGTCACATCATCCACGCCGCGGCGCCGTGCCCGGCCGACGTCAAGCGCGCGATGATCGAATGGTGGGGGCCGGTCATCTACGAATTCTACGGCTCGACCGAATCGGGCGCAGTCACCTTCGCGAGCTCCGAGGACGCGCTGAAGAAGCCCGGCACCGTCGGCAAGGTCTCGCCGGGCGCCGAGTTGCGCTTCCTCGGTGAGGACGAGCGCATCCTGCCGCAGGGCGAGATCGGCGAGATCTATTCGCGCATCGCGGGCAATCCGGATTTCACCTATCACAACAAGCCGGAGAAGCGTGCCGAGATCGACCGCGACGGCTTCATCACCTCGGGTGATGTCGGCTACATGGACCTCGATGGCTATGTGTTCCTGTGCGACCGCAAGCGCGACATGGTGATCTCCGGCGGGGTCAACATCTATCCGGCCGAGATCGAGGCGGTGCTGCATGCCGTGCCGGGCGTGCACGATTGCGCTGTGTTCGGCATCCCCGACACGGAGTTCGGCGAGGCGCTGATGGCCGTTGTCGAACCGCAGCCCGGCGTCGTGCTGGATGTCGGCGCTATCAAGGCGCGGCTGAAGGCCTCGCTGGCCGACTATAAGGTGCCCAGGCACATCAAAATCCAGGATAAATTGCCGCGCGAGGATTCCGGCAAGATCTTCAAGCGGCGGCTGCGCGATCCGTATTGGGAGCGAGCCGGAAGGCAAATCTGACCGAGGGGAGGAACGATAGCTTGGAATAGGGCAGGCGACGCCTCTTTCTTGATCTTGCGCTGCAATGCGGATACGGCAGACTGACCCGTAAATGGGCAGCTGCTGGAGAGCGCATCCATGTCGCCGCAAGCCATACCAGAGGAAATCCGTCCCAACCGCGCCGCCGAGGCGCAGGCCATGGAGGAGGATGCGCGGCTTCGGGACGACATCCGGCTGCTCGGCCGCATCCTCGGCGACACCGTTCGCGACCAGGAGGGCGCCGACGTCTTCGACCTCGTCGAGCTGATACGCCAGACCTCGGTGCGCTTCCATCGCGACGAGGACCGCCAGGCGCGGCGCGAGCTGGAGCAGATCCTCGACGGCATGTCGACCGCGGAGACCGTCCGCATCGTCCGCGCCTTCAGCTATTTCTCCCATCTCGCCAACATCGCCGAGGACCAGAACAACATCCGCCGCATGCGCGCCAAGAGCGACGCCAACGGCGGCAATGGCATGCTGGCGGCGACGCTCGCCCACGCCAAGTCGGCCGGCTTCGAGGCGGCGGAGCTGCGCAAGTTCTTCTCCACCGCGTTGGTCAGCCCGGTCCTGACCGCGCACCCCACCGAGGTGCGGCGCAAGAGCACGATGGATCGCGAGATGGAGATCGCGATGCTGCTCGACCGCCGCGAGCGGATGCAATTGACGCCGGATGAGCGCGCGGCCAATGACGAGGCGCTGCGCCGCGCCGTGCTGACCTTGTGGCAGACCAACCTGCTGCGCCGGACCAAGCTGACGGTGCTCGACGAGGTCACCAACGGTCTGTCGTTCTACGACTACACCTTCCTGCGCGAGGTGCCGCGGCTGCTGTGCACGCTGGAAGATCGGCTCAACGACGGCGCGGAGGTGGCGGGCGATCTCGCCTCGTTCCTGCGGATGGGGAGCTGGATCGGCGGCGACCGCGACGGCAATCCGTTCGTGACCGCCGAGGTCATGCGTGGAACGCTCAAGCTGCAATCCAGCCTGGCGCTGCATTACTATCTGGAGGAGCTGCATCTGCTCGGCAGCGAGCTGTCCATTGCGGCGCATCTCGCCGATGTCTCCGAGGAGCTGCGCGCGCTGGCCGAGCGCTCGCCGGACACGTCGCCGCATCGTCGTGGCGAGCCGTATCGTCTCGCGGTGTCCGGCATCTATGCGCGGCTGGCGGCCACCGCGAAGAAGCTCGGCATCCAGATCAGCCGCCTGCCGGTGGCGGCGGTCGCGCCTTACGACAGCGTCAAGGAGCTGCAGGACGATCTCGACGTGCTGCATCGCTCGCTGATCGCCAACAATGCCGAGGTCATTGCGCGCGGCCGGCTGCGGATGCTCCGGCGCGCGGTCGACTGTTTCGGCTTCCATCTGGCCCGGCTCGACATCCGCCAGAATTCGGCGGTGCACGAGCGCACCGTCGCCGAGCTGATCGACACCGCGATGCCCGGCATGTCCTACATGGCGCTCAGCGAGGATGCCCGCGTCGGCCTGCTGGTCAGCGAGCTGCGCAATGCCAGGCCACTGGTCTCGCAGTTCGTGAAGTACAGCGACGAGACCGTCGGCGAGCTCGATCTGTTCCGCGCCGCCGCCGAGGCGCATGCGACGTTCGGCGCCGACGTGATCTCCCAGTGCATCATCTCGATGTGCAAGGGCATGTCGGACATGCTCGAGGTGGCGTTGCTGCTCAAGGAGGTCGGCCTGATCGATCCATCGGGCCGCTGCGCCGTCAATATCGTGCCGCTGTTCGAGACCATCGAGGACCTGCAGGCGTCCAGCGGCATCATGGACCGCATGCTGGCGCTGCACGATTACCGCCGCCTGGTCGACAGCCGCGGAGCCGTGCAGGAGGTGATGCTCGGCTATTCCGACAGCAACAAGGATGGCGGCTTCGTCACCTCGGGCTGGGAGCTCTACAAGGCCGAGATCGGCCTGGTCGATATCTTCGAACGCCATGGCATCCGGCTCAGGCTGTTCCACGGCCGCGGCGGCTCGGTCGGCCGCGGCGGCGGCCCGAGCTACGATGCCATCATCGCGCAGCCCGGCGGCGCCGTGAACGGCCAGATCCGGATCACCGAGCAGGGCGAGATCATCTCCAGCAAATATTCCAATGCCGAGGTCGGTCGCAACAATCTGGAGATCCTCGCCGCGGCGACGCTCGAGGCCAGCCTGCTGCATCCGCGCCAGCCGGCGCCAAAGCGCGAATATCTCACCGCGATGGACCGGCTCTCGGAGCTCGCGTTCAAGGCCTATCGCAGCTTGGTCTACGAGACCGACGGCTTCGTCGACTATTTCTGGGCCTCGACCGTCATCAACGAGATCGCGACCTTGAACATCGGCAGCCGCCCAGCCTCGCGCAAGAAGACCCGCGCGATCGAGGATCTGCGCGCCATCCCCTGGGTGTTCTCCTGGGCGCAGTGCCGGTTGATGCTGCCGGGTTGGTACGGCTTCGGCAGCGCGGTCGAGACCTGGATCGCGGAGAATCCGGAGCAGGGCATGCCGTTCCTGCGCGAGCTCTACCGGGAATGGCCGTTCTTCCGCATGCTGTTGTCGAACATGGACATGGTGCTCGCCAAGAGCTCGATCGCGATCGCCTCGCGCTATGCGGAGCTGGTCCCCGACGAGGCCCTGCGGGAAAAGATCTTCGGCCGCATCCGCCGTGAATGGAATCTGGTGATCGAGACCTTGCTCGACATCACCGGGCAGGAGCGTCTGTTGCAGGGCAACCCGCTGCTCGAGCGCTCGGTGCGCAACCGCTTTCCCTATCTCGATCCGCTCAACCACGTGCAGGTCGAGCTCTTGAAGGCGCACCGCGCCCAGAACCCGGACGAGCAGGTGCTGCGCGGGATTCAGCTGACTATCAACGGCATCTCGGCGGGGCTGAGGAATACGGGCTGACGCGACGAACGCGGACTGGCGAGGACAATGAGCTCCTCGCCAGCCCGACACATCAGCTGTCTGCGGATCAGGGCTTCAGAGCGCCTTGTGCACTCGTATACACCGCATAGAGCGATGTTGAGCCGCAGATGTAGAGTCGATTGCGCTGCTGGCCGCCGAAGCAAAGGTTGGCGACCGTTTCAGGTATATGAATCTTGCCCAGCAACGTTCCGTCCGGGGCATAGCAGCGCACGCCGTCCTCGTTCGGATCACCCCAACCCACGGAGCACCAGACCCGTCCGTCGCGGTCGCATCGGACACCGTCGGAGATGCTTGGCTTCGGCATTTCGGCGAACACCTTGCTGTTGGCCAGCTTGCCGGCCGCGTGATCGACGTCGAATACGCGGATGTGTGCGGGATTGTCCGGCCCGTCGGTGAAGCCGGTGTCGATGATGTAGAGTTTCTTCTCGTCGGGGGAGAAGGCCAGCCCGTTGGGTTCGACGAAGTCGTCGACCACAACCTTCACCTCTCCCGATTTCGGATCGACCCGATAGACATTGTGCTTGTCCTGCTCGGGCTGCGCCTTGAGGCCCTCATAGAAACCACCGATGCCGTAGACCGGATCGGTGAACCATATTGCGCCGTCGGCCGCGACCACCGCATCGTTGGGCGAGTTCAAGCGCTTGCCATTGTAGCTGTCGGCGATGATCGTGATCGAGCCGTCAAGCTCGGTGCGGGTGACCCGTCGGCCGCTGTGCTCGCAGGTGATCAGCCGTCCTTCCCGATCGATGGTGTTGCCGTTCGAATTCATCGACGGTTGTCGATAGACGCTGAGATGACCATCGTCCTCGGAGAAGCGCATGATGCGATTGTTCGGGATGTCGCTGAACAGCACATAGCGGCCAGCAGCAAAATAGACCGGGCCTTCGGCCCAGCGCATTCCGGTGGCGACGCGCTCGACGGCCATAGTGCCTGCGAAGGCCGGAAATTCCGCCGGCCCGAATGACAGCTTGGGCTTCTTCGCCGACTCCAGATGAGAGTCCGGATAGCGGCTGCCCGGCAAGGGACCGAGCGGCAGCGGGTCCGTCGAGATTGTCGGCGCCCCCGTCTGGCCCGGCGGCGTGACGGTTGCGGCCGACGCAGTCGTGACTGCTGAAGCAGCGGCGAAAGCCGCGGCTCCTTTCAGCAGTCTGCGCCGGTTGAAGCCGTGAGCTGCGACCGACAAGTCCGGTGCGCCGTCGTGTCGTGAATTCGTCATCTGTGTCCTCCCGACTTTTTGTTGGGAGGCGACCATACGACGAAATCATGGCGGCGCGCGGGTCGTTTGGATAAAAAACAACTTGAGATGGTGTGCGCCGCAAGCGGAATTTCGGCGCTGCAATCTCAGATCGGGTCCCAGCCGAACACGTCGGCGGAACGATCGAGCTTGTAGAACGACGGCTTCAGCGCCGGCATGCCATGCTCCGCAATGGTCTGCGGCGTCCAGCCCTCGCCGCGGTGCACCGAGCGCAGCGGGCGCGACTGGCCCATCAGGAAGATCTCGTTCATGCGGACGGCAAAGATCTGGCCGGTGACGTCCTTCGAGGCATCGCCTAGCAGATAGGCGACGACGGGCGCGATCTTCTCGGGCCCCATCCGCTTCATGCGCTCGACGCGCTCCTTCTCGGCCTCGGTCTCCGCCGGGATGGTGCCGATCATGCGGCTCCAGGCGAACGGCGAGACGCAATTGGAGCGCACGTTGAAGCGGCCCATGTCGAGCGCGATCGACTTCGACAGGCCGACGATGCCGAGCTTCGCCGCGGCGTAGTTGGCCTGGCCATAATTGCCGATCAGCCCCGAGGTCGAGGTGAAGTGGACGAAGGAGCCGCTCTCCTGCTCGCGGAACAGCCGCGCGGCGGAGTGCGCGACGTAGAACGAGCCCATCAGGTGGACCTTGATGACGGCTTCGAACGCCTCGATGCTCATCTTGTGGAAGATCATGTCGCGCAGGATGCCGGCATTGTTGACCACGCCGTCGAGCTTGCCGAAGTGGTCGGTCGCGGCCTTCACGATCTTGCTGGCCGGGATCGCTTCGGACACGCTCTCGAAATTCGCCACCGCCGTGCCGCCGCGCTTCCTGATCTCCTCGACCACTTCCTCCGCCGGCGCGGCGCTGGTGCCCGAGCCGTCGGAGGCGACGCCGGGATCGTTGACGACGACCTTGGCGCCTTCGGCGGCGCACAGCAGCGCGATCTCGCGGCCGATGCCGCGGCCGGCGCCGGTGACGATGACGACTTTGTCCTGGAGCGATTTGGTCATGAGTCTTCTCCTGTTTTGCTCCGTCATTCCGGGATGGTGCGAAGCACCAGACCCGGAATCTCGAGATTCCGGGTTCGCACGTGCCGCGCGCCCCGGAATGACGGAGGCTGCTATCTCTCGTTCGTGAAGATGATCGTGCCCGATGCGGCGAACATGCCGCCGACGCCGTGACACACCGAGATCTTGGCTCCCGGCACCTGCGCCGGCGCGATGCCCCGCATCTGGCGCACGCTCTCCTGCAGCGCATACATGCCGTACATGCCCGAATGCATGTAGGACAGGCCGCCGCCATTGGTGTTGAGCGGCAGCTTGCCGCCCGGCCGCGTGTGTCCGGCGGCGATGAACGGCCCGGTCTCCTCATGCGGCATGAAGCCGAGATCGCCGAGACCGAACAGCGGCAGATGCGCGAACGCGTCGTAGATCATCAGATGATCGACGTCGGCATGGCCGATGCCGGCTTCCTTGAAGGCGAGGGGGCCCGCGACCTTGAAGGCACGCGACGAATTGAACGTCTCCATCTGGCTGACCATCGGCGTCTCCACGCTTTCGCCTGTGCCGAGAATGTACACCGGCTTGCGCGGAAAATCCTTGGCGCGATCGGCCGAGGTCAGGATCAGCGCGCCGCCGCCATCGGTGACGAGGCAGCACTGCAGCAGGCGGAACGGGTAGGCGATCATGCGCGAGTTCAGGACGTCGTCGACGGTGATCGGGTCCTTCATCATCGCGCGCGGATTCTTTGCCGCCCATTCGCGCTGTACGACCGCAACCATCGCCAACTGCTCATGGGTGATGCCGTAGGTCTTCATGTAGCGCAGCACGGGGATCGGGAACATGCTGGGCGGCCCGTAGACGCCGAACGGCGCCTCGAACTGGCCCTGCAGGCTGTCCGGCGGGATCGAGCGCGGCAGCTTGCCGATCATCGATTTGCCGCTCTCGGCATGGGTGATCAGCACGGTCTTGCACAGGCCGGCTTCGATCGCAGCCGCGGCGTGGCGGACATGCAGCATGAAGGAGCAGCCGCCGACCGAGGTGCCATCGACCCAGGTCGGTGTGATGCCGAGGTAATGGCAGATCTGCTGCGGCGTCTCGACGGCGGTGGCGAAGCCGTCGATGTCCGACAGCTTCAGCCCGGCATCGGCGATCGCATTCAGTGCCGCGTCCGCATGCAGCTGGATCTGCGACATCGTCGGGATGACACCGAGCTCGGTGGTCTCGGCCGCGCCGACCACGGCAACCTGGTTTCGACGCATGGCGTTATCCTTTCGCCGGCCGGAACAGGGGCAGGGTGATCTGCTCGTCCAACGTCTCGAATGTGACTTCGAGGGCCATGTCGAGCTCCAACGCCTCCGGCGTCTGCGGGCAGCCCGTGATGTTGCTCATCATGCGCGGGCCCTCTTCGAGCGCCACGACGGCAATGGCGTAAGGCGGCGTGAAGCCGGGCGCAGGGGGACGATGGTTGATGACGTAGCTGTAGAGCGTGCCTTTGCCCGTGGCCTTGAAGACGCTGACCTTGCGGCTGGCGCAGGCCGGACAGAACGGGCGCGGCGGGAAGTAGACGTGGGCGCAGGCGTCGCAGCGCTGCAGCCGCAACTCACCGGCCCGGGTGCCGTCCCAGAAATGCTGCGTCTCCGGCGTCGGTTTGGGACGTGCGCGCATCGGCTCGGCCATCCGGGTTGATCCTCCCTGCGGCGGGCTCCGTCGCCCGCTCCTTTGCATCCGTGATGCGCCATTTGACGCAGACGCGTCAACGGTCCATCACGCCGCGCATGCGGCCCTCCGGGGGGCGCAGAGGTGTTTGGACGGCAATTGCCGCCTGATGAAAATTGGTCTTTGATGCGGAGAGTAGGATCGGAGCCGAGATGAAGCTGCGTGACATCGCCCATTCCAGGACCGGCGACAAGGGTGACACCTCGAACATCTCGGTCATCGCCTACGACCCCAAGGATTACCCGCTGCTGCTCGCACAAGTCACGGCGGAGCGGGTGAAGGCGCACTTCGCCGGCATTGTCCAGGGCGAGGTGGTCCGCTATGAGCTGCCCAACATTGCGGCGCTGAACTTCGTGATGAGCCGGGCGCTCGGCGGCGGGGTCACCCGTTCGCTCGCGCTGGATGCGCACGGCAAGTCGCTGAGTTCCGCGCTGCTCGATCTGGACATCGCGGCCGATGCCGCAGACATGCGATAGGATGCCATGACCGTTTCAATTCCGACCCTGGCCGCGCTGGCCGACGATCTCGCCGCCGGCCGCACCACCGCGCGCAAGCTGGTGGAGGGGTGCCTCGCCCGCATTGCCGATCCTGCGGGTGAGGGGGAGCGCGCCTTCATCCATGTCGACAAGGAGGCGGCGCTCGCTGCCGCTGATGGCATGGACGCGCTGCGCAAGGCCAATGCCGCGCCGTCGCCCTTCGCCGGCATTCCGGTGTCGATCAAGGATCTGTTCGACATCAAGGGCCAGGTCACCCGCGCCGGCTCGCGGGCGCTGGAGGATTCCGCGCCGGCCGAGGCCGATGCGCCGGCGGTGGCGCGGCTGCGCCGGGCCGGCTTCGTCGTGATCGGCCGCACCAACATGACCGAGTTCGCCTATTCCGGCATCGGCATCAACCCGCATTACGGCACGCCGAAGAGCGCCTGGAAGCGCGACGTTGGCTACGTGCCCGGCGGCTCGTCGTCGGGCGCCGCGGTCTCCATCGTCGATCGCATGGCCTATGGTGCGCTCGGCACCGACACCGGCGGCTCCTGCCGCATCCCGGCGGCGTTCAACGGCATCGTCGGCTACAAGCCGACGCAGGCCCGCGTGCCACTCGACGGCGGCGTGCCGCTGTCGACCACGCTCGACAGCTTCGGCCCGCTCGCCAACACCGTGGCGTGCTGCGCCGTGCTCGATTCCGTGCTGGCCGACGAGCCGATCCGGCCGCTGGCATCACGCCCGGTGAAGGGCCTGCGGCTCGCCGTGCCCACCACCATCGTGCTGGACGAGCTCGATGCCGAGGTGGCCGCTACGTTCGAACGCGCGCTGGAGAGCCTGGCGAAGCAGGGCGCGCTGATCGCGCGCATCGAATTCCCGGAGTTCCTCGACGTCGGCATCATCGGCGCAAAGGGCGGCTTCGCCGCCGCCGAGAGCTATGCCTGGCACCGCTTCCTGCTGGCGGCCAAGGGCGACGTCTACGATCCGCGCGTCTCGGTGCGCATCATGCGCGGCGAGGCGATCACCGTGCCCGACTACATCGAGATGCTCAACGCCCGCCGCTCGCTGGTGACGCGCGCCGCCGCGCGGATCGCGCCCTACGACGCGCTGGTGATGCCGACCACCGCCAACGCGCCGCCGAAAATCGCCGATCTCGCCGACGACCAGGCCTTCGCCCGCGAGAACGTCCGTGCGCTGCGCAACTGCACCTTCATCAACATGATCGACGGCTGCGCCATCTCGCTCCCGGCGCATCGGCATGGCGAGGTCCCCGTCGGCCTGATGCTGGCGCAGTCGGGCGGCCAGGACCGCAAGCTGCTGGAGATCGCGGCGGGCATCGAGGGCGTGGTGCGGGGCTGAGGCGGACGCGAGCGGTCAGGGACTGCGCGGCGTTGTGTCGACGGCGGGGAGTGGGGCGGCCCTGGCGGCGGTCGCCTGGGCCTCGTCGATGAGGCCGGCTGACAGCATTTTGTCGAGCATGTAGTTGCGCCGCTCGCCGTCGCGCTCAGAGGGCCTCGGCATCTGGAAACGCGCGAGGAGCAGGGCGATCTCGTCGATGTTGAGGTCTGCCAGGGGCTTGCCGAAATGCGCGGTCGCCGCCGCTGCGACACCATAGGCGTTGCGGCCGAGATAGCTGTCGTTCAGGTAGGAATCGAGAATTCGCTCGCGCGACAGGGTTCGTTCCAGACGGCCCATGAAGACCGTGTTTCCGACGTGCCAATCCAGGCCGCGACAACAGTCTGGAGCCAAAGCTTGCAGGCAATGGCGGGTGACCGTAAACGTGATCCTCGTATCGGGCCGTCGGCCGTCGATGATGGCCGCCATTGTCGCCGGCAGAACGAGATTGGGCCGTGTCTGAAAGTCGGCGCCAGCCGACGCGATGACGGCCTGCCGCAGCAGCAGGGGCATGTCTGCCAGCGCGACGTACGGCGATCCCGCTTCGAGCGGACAAAGATGGCCGGCGGCAGGAAGCGCTGCGATCTCGGCTTCAGTAGGGACGCCAAGATGATATTCGGCGTACCATATCGCGTAGGCTTCGGCGTAGAGCAGCAGGACGACGGCAAGCGAGAGAACGGCCAGGATCGACTTGCCGAGCAGGATGATGAAGACGCGTTGGGTGCCGAGACGTTGCATCGTCAGATCATTAGTTCCACCCGAAGCATTTCGGTTCATCAGGGCGTTCCAGCACGATCACAGCAGAGCGCCAGGAAACGGGTGGCCGTCGCTCATCATTCTGTCGCATCCTCGTCATTCCGGGATGCGCGCCCTTGCGCGCAGGCGCGGAATCCATAACCACGATCGTGAGTATGGATTCCGGGCTCGTCGCTTCGCGCCGCCCCGGAATGACAGCTGGGATGAATTGCATGGCCAGACTTGAGCACGCAGTGCCCGACCTCAATTCCATCGCCGCGACTGGCGTCGATGCGATCGATTGGGCGATGGTTGACCGCGACCTCGACGTCAGCGGCTCCGCGGTGTTAAAGCAACTCGTGTCGCCCGACACCTGCCGCATGCTGGCCTCTCTCTATCCGGACGACCGGCATTTCCGCAGCCGCGTGGTGATGGCGCGGCATGGGTTCGGGCGCGGCGAGTACAAATATTTCAGCTATCCGCTGCCGGATCCGATCGCGGAGTTGCGGCCGCGGATCTATTCCCATCTCGTCGCGATCGCCAACCGGTGGAATGCGACCATGGGGATCGACGTCCGCTATCCCGCCGAGCACGACGACTTCCTGGCGCGCTGTCATCAGGCCGGCCAGGTCAGGCCGACGCCGCTCTTGCTGCAATATGTCGACGGCGACTACAACTGCCTGCACCAGGATCTCTATGGCGAGCATGTGTTTCCGCTGCAGGTTGCGATTCTCCTATCCGAGCCGGGGCGTGATTTCGACGGCGGCGAGTTCGTGCTGACCGAACAGCGGCCGCGCATGCAGTCGCGCGCCGAGGTGGTGCCGCTCCGGCAGGGCGACGCCGTGGTGTTCGCGGTCCGCAATCGCCCGGTCCAGGGCACCCGCGGCAGCTACCGCGTCAACATGCGCCATGGCGTGAGCCGGCTGCGTTCCGGTCGGCGGCATACGCTCGGGGTGATCTTTCACGATGCGAAGTAGCAAATGACGGATCTGTTCGATGGATTTGAGATCGCCGGACCGGCGCGCGAGCCGCTCGCGCCCGGCGCGGTGCTGCTGCGTGGTTTTGCGCAGCCGCATGAGACGGAACTTCTGGCCGCGATCGAGGCGATCACCGCGCAGGCGCCGTTCCGCCGGATGATCACGCCCGGCGGCCACCAGATGTCGGTGGCGATGACGAATTGCGGGTCGGTCGGCTGGGTGACGGACCGCAGCGGCTATCGCTATGATGCATGTGATCCGGACACCGGTCGGCCATGGCCGGCGATGCCGCCGCTGTTGCGACAACTCGCCGAGCAGGCGGCGAATGAGGCAGGCTTTGCCGCCTTCGCGCCCGATGCCTGCCTGATCAATTGCTACGAGCCCGGCGCCAAGATGTCGCTGCATCAGGACCGCGACGAGCGCGACATCGGCGCGCCGATCGTCTCGGTGTCGCTGGGGCTGCCGGCGACGTTCCTGTTCGGCGGCCTCAAGCGCTCCGACAAGACGCAACGCTATCGGCTGGCCCATGGCGACGTCGTCGTCTGGGGCGGCCCGGCGCGCCTCGCCTTTCACGGCGTCGGGCCGCTCGCCGGCGGCGAGCATGCTCGGCTCGGGCGCCGGCGCATCAACCTGACGTTCCGCCGCGCGCAGTAGTCCAGCCGCTGTGTGCTCTTCGTCATTTTGCATCGGCCGCCACCCGCTCTATGCTGCCCTCCGGGAGAGGGGCCATGAGCACTGTCGAACTTGCGGACGAGCGGGCGCCGGCGGCGACGCGGCTCGGACTCCACCTTGCGCTGCTGCAGCTGGTGTTCACGCTGCTGTGGACGACCTATGTGATCTATCTGCCCAAGCTTGCGGCCCAGGCCGGCATCGCGCCCTCGGCCGTCGTTCTGATCCTGATGCTGGACCAGGCGATCTTCACGCTGTCGGACACGGCCATGGGAATCGCCGCGGATCGGCTCGGGCCCATCGCCTCGCGATTCGGTCTCTTCATCGGCCTGCTGACTGCGATATCCTGCGCCGCGTTCGTGGCGCTGCCTTTCGCGGCAGCGTCGGCGGGTCCTGCGGTCTTTATCGGACTGATCGCGATCTGGGCGCTGACCTCGTCAGTGTTGCGCGCGCCGCCCTTGACGCTGCTCGGGCGTCATGCGGCCCGGCCGGCCATTCCGTTCCTGGCAGCGCTGGTCATGCTCGGCTACGGCGTGGCCGGCGCCGTGTCGCCCTATCTCGGCGTGATCCTGCGCGACTACGATCCGCGCCTGCCGTTCGTCATCTCATCGGCTGTGCTGCTGCTGACGGCGCTCGGTCTCTCGCGCATTCCGCAGGATAGCGGTCCGGCAGCGCAAGCAGTGGCCAAGCCTGAGCCCAAGCCGTTGCGGGGATTGCCGCTGCTGTTCATCGGCGCCATGGTAATCCTTGCGCTCGGCTACCAGCTGCATTTCAGCATCAACAGCTCGGCTTTCTATCTCCGCTTCGCCAGGCCGGAGGACTTGTCCTGGCTGATGCCGGTGTTCTGGATCGGCTTCAACCTTGTGCTGTTCCCGGCCAGCGTGGTCGTCAAGCATCGCGGCGGGCTCATGGTGATGGGAATCGCCGGTCTACTCGGCGCGCTCGCGATCGTGATCGCCGAGCTCGCGGGCGCACTGACCGTGCTGATCGTGGCGCAGTTCATCGCCGGGGCCGCCTGGGGCTGCATGATGATGAGCGCCATTTCCGCGGCGCTCGCGATCGGGACGACCGGCGCCGAGGGCAAGGTGACCGGGCTCGTGTTCTCGGCGCTGGCGCTGGCAACCTTCGCGCGGATCGCCGCCGTCGCCGGCGGCCTGCAGAAGCTGCCCGACTACGCGCCCCTGGTGCAATGGGCACCGGTCGCCTGCTGGTTCGTGGCCGGCGCCGGCCTGCTGGTGATGGCCGCGGCAGCGTTGCAGGGACGGCAGGCATCTGCCTGACCCTGCAACCGCCCAGTCGTCCACCGCGATCGGCCTATGGTTTTGCCGGATGAATGAAAGCCCAGGGCGAGACCTCGGAATCCCGGGGCACTTCGACGTCGATCAAATAGGGCCCGCCATGCGCGAGCGCCTTCTGCAGCGCTGATTTGAACTGATCCGGCGCCGTGACGCGGCTCGCGGCCACGCCGAAGGACTCCGCGAGCTTGACGAAATCCGGGTTGACGAGGTCGGAGGCCACGACGCGGCCATCGAAGCGCTCGCGCTGGTCGCGCCGGACATTGCCATACGAGTTGTTGTTGAACACCAGCGTGACCACGCCGATGTTGTACTGCACGGCCGTCGCCAGCTCCTGCACCGCGAACATGAAGCCGCCGTCGCCTGTGATCGCCACCACCGGTCTGTCGGGATGCGCGACCTTGGCGCCGAGCGCGGTCGGGAAGCCCGCGCCGAGCGTGCCCTGATAGCCCGAGGTGATGAAGGTGCGCGGCTCGTACACCGGAAAGCCGTACCAGGAGGCGAAGCCGACCTGCGATAATTCGTCGGTGACGATGGCGTCCGGCGGCAGCACCTCGCGCAGCACGTTCAGATAGGCCATCTGCGGCTGCACCTTCTGGATCTCCTGCAAGGTCGCGGCGCTGGCCTCGCGAATGGTCGCGCGGCGGCCGGAGGTCTTGCGGTAGCCCGCCTTGCCGACGGCCGCCGAGAGCGCGGCCGTCCCGGCCTTGGCATCGGCGACGATGCCGGCATCGACGACCAGGCGCCGCATTTCGGCGGGGTCGATGTCGATGCGGATCGACTTCAAACCATCGGGCTTGAACGGCCAGCGGAACGTGGTCGGCAGCTCCATGCGGGTGCCGATTCCGATCATCAGGTCGATGGTCGGCCAGAGCTTGTAGGCGGCGGCCATGGTGAGCCCGAGCTCATGCGCGTTGGAGACGATGCCGCGTCCGGACCGGAACGCCACGACCGGCGCGTCGATCATCTCGGCCAGCTCGAGGATCTCCTCGCGGGCCTCGATCGCGCCGGCGCCGACGAAGATCATCGGCGTTTTCGCAGAGGTAATCAGTCCGGCGGCCTTGGCGATGCGGTCGGGATCGGGCTGCGGCGGCGCGAACTGCGGCAGCGGCTTGGCAGCGGCCGTCTCGGCCTTCTGCGTGAACACGTCCCACGGCATCTCGAGGGCCGTGGGACCGCGTCGCCCCGACAGCATTTCCTGGAACGCGCGCGCGACCAGCGTCGGCGCGCTATCAGGATATTCGATCCGCTCCGCCCATTTGACGAAGGTGCGCAAGGTGGCGAGCTGGTCGGGCATCTCGTGCAGATGGCCGCGGCCGCGTCCGAGATAATCCGTCGGCACCTGGCCCGTCAGGCACAGCACCGGCTCGTTGCAGCCGAAGGCGGTGAGCAGTGCCGCGCCCGCGTTGAGCACGCCGGGACCCGGCACCACGCTGAACACGCCGGGCCTGCCGCTGGCGCGGGCATAGCCGAACGCCATGTAGCCGCAGGCCTGTTCGTGGCGGGCGCCGACGACCTTGAGCTGCGCCTGGTGGAAGGCATCGAACAGGCCATAGACCTGCGCGCCGGGCAGGCCGAACACGGTGTCGACGCCGTGGGCGACGAGCCCGCTGACGATGGCTTCGCCGCCGGTCATGGTGGTCATGCTGACATTCCGTTGCTGATTTTATAGAGCTTCGTCGACGACGCCATTGCGCAAGGTACCGACGCCCTCGGCTTCGATCTCGATGACGTCGCCGGGCTTCAGATAGCGCGGCGGGTCGAACCGTGCACCGGCGCCGGTCGGCGTCCCCGTCACGATCACGTCACCGGGCATGAGCGTGGTGAAGGTCGAGATGTAGTTGATGAGGTAGCGGAAGCCGAACATCAGCCGCGACGTGCGATCGTCCTGGCGCAATTCGCCATTGACGCGCGTCGTCAGCCGGATGTCGGCAATCTGGCTTTCGTCGGTGTAGCGCACGATCCAGGGCCCGAGGCTGCCGGTGGAGTCGAAGTTCTTGCCCTGGGTGACGTTGAACTTGGCATGCCGCACCCAGTCGCGGATGGTGCCCTCGTTGCACAGCGTCAACGCGGCGATGTGATCCAGCGCCTGGGCCTCGGGAATGTG
This sequence comes from Bradyrhizobium sp. SZCCHNRI1009, assembly GCF_032487575.1. Lineage (NCBI taxonomy): Bacteria > Pseudomonadati > Pseudomonadota > Alphaproteobacteria > Hyphomicrobiales > Nitrobacteraceae > Bradyrhizobium > Bradyrhizobium sp. SZCCHNRI1009. The sequence goes on from NZ_JAUEUL010000031.1 coordinate 22,362, forward strand.
ACGGCCCGCCTTGCCGATGATCAGCACGAGCTCGCCTTCGTAGTCCAGTTGCGGCGAGGCGCGCGGGCGCACCAGCGGCGTCTCGTGGCCGACGAAGGAGCGCGGCGTGCGCATGAACATCGACGGATATTTCGGCGCGTCCTGGCCATCCTTGTATTCGGCGTTGCGATCGGGATAGTTGACGCCGATGCAGATGATCTTCTCGGGCGAGGGGATGGGCGGCAGCCAGGTGATGGCATCGAGGCCGTGATCGGGCGAGAGGCCGGCGGCGGTCTCGATCAGCCGCGGCAGGGCGCCCGCCGCGATGGCTTCGCGCAAGGTCGGATAGTCCTCGGCGAAGCGCGCCGAGAGATCGACAAGACCTTGTTCCGTGACAAGTCCATAGCGGACGGAGCCGTTGACGGAGTAGGTCGCGAGGCGAGGGGAGGTCATGGGCATCTCTCCTTACACGCCGAGCCGCTGGATCTTGTGGGTGCCGCGCGCGAGCGAGACGTGCTTGGTCTCCATGTAGAAGTCGAACGAATAGTCGCCGCCGTCGCGGCCGATGCCCGACGCCTTCATGCCGCCGAACGGCGTCGGCAGGTGGCGGACGTTCTCCGAGTTCAGCCAGATCATGCCGGCCTCCAGCGCGTCGGCGACGCGCAGCGCGCGGCCCATGTCGCCGGTCCAGACATAGCCGGTGAGGCCATATTGCACGTCGTTGGCGATCGCGATCGCGTCGGCCTCGTCGCGGAACGGGATCACGGTGAGGAACGGCCCGAACACTTCTTCCTGCGCCACGCGCATGGTCTGGCGCGCGCCGGTCACCAGCGTCGGCTCGACGTAATGGCCGCCGCCCGGGCCGTCGAACCGCTTGCCGCCGACGGCGATGATCGCGCCATCCTCGCGCGCAACGTCGACATAGGAGCAGACCTTCGCGAGGTGCCGCTCATGGATCAGCGGTCCGATCTCGGTGGCGGGATCGAGCGGATGACCCACTTTCAGCGCACGCACGCGCGCGGCGAGCTTGGCCGTAAAAGTCTCGGCGATGCTCTGCTGCACCAGCAGGCGGCTGGACGACGTGCAGCGCTCGCCGTTGAGCGAGTAGATCATGAACACGACGGCGTCGAGCGCGCGGTCGAGATCGGCATCGTCGAACACGATCACCGGGTTCTTGCCGCCGAGCTCGAAATGCACCCGCTTCAAGGTCGGTGCTCCCTGCGCCATGATCGCAGACCCCGTCGAGCTCTCGCCGACGAAGCCGATCGCCTTGATCGCGGGATGCTCGGTCAGCGCCTTGCCGGCCTCTTCGCCAAAGCCATGCACCGTGTTGAGCACGCCGTCGGGAATGCCGGCGTCCTTGGCGAGCTTGGCGAGCCATTGCGCCGTGATCGGCGACCATTCCGCCGGCTTGTGCACGACCGTGCAGCCGGCCGCGAGCGCGGGCGCGATCTTCCAGGTCGACAGCATGAACGGCGTGTTCCACGGGGTGATCACGCCCACGGGGCCAATCGGCACCCGGGTCGAAATGTTCCAGTGCTCGTCGCTCGGCGTGCTCTGGCCGTCGCGGGCCTCGGTGCATTTGTCGGCGAAGAAGCGGAAGTTTTCCGCGGCGCGGATCGCGGCCTTGGCCATGAAGCGATAGGCCTGCCCGGTATCGATACATTCGAGCACCGCGATGTCGTCGGCATGATCCTCGATCGCATCGGCCACGCGATGCAGCAGCTTGCGCCGCATCGCCGGCGCCATGTCGCGCCAGGATTTGAAGGCAAGTGCGGCCGATGTCGCCGCGCGGTCGATGTCCTCGGCATTGCCGCGTGCGACGGTCGCGAGCACGGTGTTGTCGATCGGAGACTTGGTCTCGAACGTTGCGCCCGAGATGGCCGGCACCACCTTGCCGTCGATGAAATGGCCGATGCCCTCGTGCTTCAGCTTCGCGAGCAGGGGAGCCGCGCGGTCGAGGTTGGACTTGTAAATGTCGGTTTTGGGATTGGCCTTATCCATGGGATGCCTTCGCTTTCAGGGCGTCGTGGATGTTGTTGCGTTTCCAGCTGGTCGCGGCGTCGTTGATCTGCATGTCGAAGGACAGCGCGAACTTGCTGCTGGCGAAGACGGGATCGAGGTAATCCGAGAGCGCCTTGAAGACGTATTCGCCGGCCTTCTGCCGTGCCGGGAGGTCGCGGCCTTCGCCGAGCCGCAGCAGCATGGCGAGGAAGGCGGCATCGGGCTTGCCGTCGGCGATCGCGTAATGCTCGCAGCGGATCGCGCGCACGCGGATGCCGCCGATCGGAAAGATCCCGGTCTCACTGGCGGCCTTACGGACCACCTCGCAGACGTTGGCCATCACGACAAAGGCGTCGAGATTGGCGGAGTATTCGATGCTGAAATGCGGCATGATGCGGTCGCTCCGGTGCAGGCGTCAGGTGAAGTAACAGCTCACCGTTCCATACGGGCCGTAGTCGGCCTGGATGGTGTCGCCCTTGCGGGCCTCGATCGGCCGGATGAAGGAGCCGGCCAGAACGACCTGGCCTGGTTCGAGGGCAAGCCCGCGCGCTGCGATCTTGTTGGCGAGCCAGGCAACGGCCGTCGCCGGGTTGTTCAGCACGCCGGCGGCCAAGCCGGTCTCTTCCAGTTGACCGTTCTTATAACAGAGTGCGCCGATCCAGCGCAGGTCGGTATCGAGCGGCCGCAGCGGCCGGCCGCCGAGCACGATTCCGGCATTTGCCGCGTTGTCGGCGATCGTATCGAAGATCTTGCGGGTCGCCTTGGTCGCGGGATCCACCCGCTCGATCCGCGTATCCAGGATTTCCAGTGCCGGTACCACGAAATCGGTCGCGTTGAGCACGTCGAACACCGTGCAGTCCGGCCCCGACAGACGGTGCTTCATGACGAAGGCAAGTTCCGCCTCGATCCGCGTCGCGATGAAGCGGTCGGACGGCACCAGCCCGCCATCGGCAAAGAACATGTCGTCGAGCAGCACGCCCGAATCCGGCTCATCGATGTTCAGCGCGCTCTGCATCGCCTTCGATGTCAACCCGATCTTGTGCCCCTTGATGACGCGGCCCGCGGCCACCTTGATGCCGATCCAGGCCTCCTGGATGGCATAGGCATCTGCGATGGTGATATCGGGAAACTCCTGCGAAAACTGCCTGATCTGGTGGCGGCTCTTTTCAGCCTGATCCAGGCGTAACGCGCAGCTATGTATCTGGTCGCTCGAAAGAGGCATGGTTGTCGCTCAGAAAAGAGGTGGCCGCAGATGATTAACATGTTAAGTTTCTGCCGGCAAACCGAAAGGACGTTTGCTGCAGTGCAAATATTCGGGGCGACCCCCAGGAGATTGATGTGAGCGAGACCAGGGCGAAGGTCGCGAGGCCGGCGGCGAAGGACGCCCGCAAGGTGCCGATGCGCGACTTCTCGCAGTCGCTGCCGATGGCCTTGTTGCGGGCGCGCGAGGCCGTGATGCGGCAGTTTCGTCCCAATCTGCGGCAGCACGGCCTGACCGAGCAGCAATGGCGCATCCTGCGCGCGCTGGCGGCGGTCGACGTGATCGAGGTGACCGAGCTGGCGCGGGTCGCGTTCCTGCTCGGGCCCAGCCTGTCCCGCATCCTGCGCGATCTCGAGGCGCGTGGCTTGATTCAGCGCGAAGTCGATAGTCGTGACATGCGCAGGGGCGTGCTGTCGATTTCGAGCAAGGGCATGAAGCTGATCGCGCAGGTCGCGCCGAGCTCGGAGGCGATCTACGCATCGATTGCCAGCCGGTACGGTACACGCAAGCTTGCCGCATTGCACAAGATGCTTGGCGAGCTCGAGCTGAGCATCGGCGGCGATCTCGCCCCCGACGACAGCGGTGACGGCTGATATGCCGCGGACGAGGCGCAACGGAAGGGGTCTCGTACTTGGCAGGCCGTTCGGCGTTTTGATAAGAAGCGATGCAGTCGAGCGGAGATGGCGTGCGTCGCAGGCATGGCATTCCATGCTAACTCTGTCTGCATGCTGATCGAACCCGCGAGTTGTCATGGTCACAATCAAGGTTGCCCGCCTCATCGATTTCGTCGCCGACGTCTTCGAACATGCCGAGTCCTCTGCTGAGGAGGCGCGGCGGATCGCCACCTATCTCACGACGGCAAATCTCACCGGGCATGACAGTCACGGTGTGATCCGGGTGCCCGTCTATATCCGCTGGAAGAAGATGGGATCGATCGTGCCCAACCAGACGGCGGACATCGTGGTCGATACGCCGTCGCTGGTGGTCGTGGACGGCAAGTTCGGCTACGGCCAGACGGTGACGCCGCAGGCCGTGAGGATCGGCATCGAGCGCTGCAAGAAGAGCGGCTTGGCTGCGCTGGCGCTGCGCAATTCCGGCCATCTCGGCCGCGTCGGCGACTGGGCAGAAATGGCCGCCGCCGAAGGACTCGTGTCCATTCATTTCGTCACGGCCGCGGGCTCCCTGCTGGTGGCGCCCTATGGCGGCGTCGAGAAGCGGTTCTCGACCGCGCCCTATTGTGTCGGCATCCCGCGCCAAGGACAGGATCCCATCGTGCTCGATTTCGCGACCTCGATCGTGGCCGAGGGCAAGGTCCTGGTGGCGAGCCGCGGCGGCAAGAAGCTGCCCAAGGGCGCTTTGATCGATGCCGACGGGACGCTCAGCGAGGATCCGGCGGTGCTCTATGGACCCTATGAGACCGAGGGGACGCGCGACCACACCAAGGGGACGGGAGCGATCCGCGCTTTCGGCGAGCACAAGGGCTCCGGGCTCGCCTTTATCTGTGAGCTGCTCGGCGGCGCCTTGACCGGCACCGGGGCGACGTCGGCAAACCGGCGCTTCGCCAACGGCATGCTCGCGATCTACATCGACCCGAAGGTGGTCGATCCGGCGAGCTTCTTCGACGGTGAGATCACCCGCTATACGGATTTCATCCGGGCGACCAAGCCGGTCTCCGGCGTCGATCAGGTGCTGGTGCCGGGCGACCCCGAGCGCAAGATGCGGGCCGAGCGTACGGCCAATGGCGTGCCATTGCCCGACGACACCTGGGCGGCAATAGTGAACACGGCGCGCGACGTGGGTGTCAGCGAAGCGAGCATTCAGCGGGCGACATCGTGATATCAGTGTGATCGCCGGTGGCGCGAGCGATCCACGCGCAGATTGAGCGGGATTGCATTGCGTTGCGCCATCGGCGAGAACGAATTTGAACGAGACAGAACGGTTGAACAACAAGGGAAGGAAACGCAGTCGTGGCGAACAATAAGGTCAAGCAGCTCTGGGCCGAAGGCAAGGCGGTGGTGAATGCCTGGCTCGCGATCCCCTCGGGGTTTTCCGCGGAGGTCGTGGCTCAGTGCGGCTTCGACAGCGTCACCGTGGACATGCAGCACGGGGTGCAGGACTATCTGTCGATGGTCCAATGCTTCCAGGCGATGCATGGCCATCCGGTCACGCCGATGGTGCGCGTGCCGTGGAACGAGCCCGGCATCATCGGCAAGGTGCTCGATGGCGGCGCCTATGGCGTCATCTGCCCGATGGTCAACACAGCGCAGGAAGCCCGCAACCTCGTTTCCTACTCAAAATATCCGCCGAAGGGCGTGCGCTCCAACGGTCCGATTCGTTCGGGCATGTATGGCAGTGCGGGCGAGTATCAGAAGACGGCCAACGACGAGATCGTGCTGCTGCCGATGATGGAGACCAGGACCGCGGTCGAGAACATGGAGGCCATCCTCGATGTCGAAGGCATCGACGGCGTCTATATCGGGCCCTCCGATCTCGGCTTTTCCTATGGTCTGGTGCCGAAGCTCGATCGCGACGAGCCGGAGATCCTCAAGATCTATGAGAAGATCGTGAAGGAATGCGGCAAACGCGGGCTCAATCCCGGCATTCATTGCAGCGGCGCCGAGGGTGCGGTCCGCGCCATCAACATGGGCTTCAAGCTCGTGACCTTGTCGAACGAGGTCGGCCTGATGCAGGTCTATGCCCGCCAGCAGGTCGCGCAGACCCGCAAGGACTCCGGCGGCAAGGCGTAACGAGAAAGACGAATGGCGAGGAGGGCGTAGCGAAGAGGATTCGTTTCCTTTCGCTATGCGCCGCTCGCCATTCGCATGTTTGTTCGCGATCGACGTCCTGATACGAGAGAGACAGCCATGGCTCCGACCCCCGTCATTCGTCTGCATCCCGAGGACAGCGTCCTGATCGCGCGCGCGAGCCTGCCTCCGGGGCTGCCGATCGCCGAGGGGGTCACGACGACCGACCGGATTCCGGCCGGTCACAAGGTCGCGGTGCGTCCGATCGCGCAGGGCGAGCCGATCCGCCGCTACGGCCAGATCATCGGCTTCGCCACCGCGCCGATCGCGCCGGGCCAGCATGTTCATACACAGAACTGCGGCATGGGCGATTTCGCCAAGGACTACGCCTATGGGGTCGACGTGAAGCCGACACCGAATTTCGATCTTCCGGCGACGTTCGAGGGCATTCGCCGGCCCGATGGCCGGGTTGCGACCCGCAACTACATCGGCATTCTGACCTCGGTGAACTGCAGCGCCCATGTCGCGGGCCTGGTCGCCGATGTGTTCAAGCGCAATCCGTTCACTGGCGACGATCCGCTCGCCGACTACCCCAACGTCGACGGCGTGGTGGCGCTGACGCACAAGACCGGCTGCGGCATGACGCTGGACGAACCGCTGAAGCTGTTGCGGCGAACCCTGGGTGGCTACGCGCGGCACGCGAATTTCTCCGCTGTGATCGTGCTCGGCCTTGGCTGCGAGGCCAATCAGATCGGCGGATTGATGGAGGAGCAGAAGCTCGCCGGCCGCCTGCGCGCCATGGACATCCAGGAGGTCGGCGGCACCCGCAAGACCGTCGAGGCCGGCATCGGCTTCGTGAAGGAAGCGCTCGCCGACGCCAACAGGGTCAAGCGCGAGACGGTTCCGGCCAGCGAACTGACAGTCGCCCTTCAATGTGGTGGATCCGACGGCTATTCCGGCATCTCGGCCAATCCGGCGCTCGGTGCGGCAAGCGATCTGCTCGTGCGACATGGTGGCACAGTAATCCTGTCGGAGACACCGGAGACCTATGGTGCCGAGCATCTGCTGACGCGCCGCGCGGTCAGCCGCGACGTCGGCGAGAAGCTCGTTTCCCTGATGCGCTGGTGGGAGGAGTATACGGCGCGCGAGGGTGCGGAGATGAACGCCAATCCCAGCCCGGGCAACAAGGCCGGCGGCCTGACGACGATTCTCGAGAAGTCGCTCGGCGCGATGGCCAAGGCCGGCAGCACCAATCTGGTCGATGTGCTGCATTATGCGGAAGCCGTCACCAAGAAGGGCTTCGTGTTCATGGACACGCCCGGCTACGACCCGGTCGCGGCGACGGGGCAGGTGGCCGGCGGCGCCAATCTCGTCTGCTTCACCACCGGCCGCGGCAGCGTGTTCGGCTGCAAGCCGGCGCCGTCGATCAAGCTTGCGACCAACACGCCGATGTACAAGCGGATGGAAGACGACATGGACGTCAATTGCGGCACCATCCTCGACGGCGAGGAGACGGTTCAGGACTGCGGCCAGCGCATCTTCGAACTGATGCTGAAGACCGCCTCGGGGCAGCCGACCAAGAGCGAGAGCTTCGATTTCGGCGGGGCCGAGTTCGCGCCCTGGGTGCTCGGCGCGACGATGTAGCTGGATCAGCGTAGCTGGATCACTCAGCTATTCGACGGCCCCTATCGGGGCTGTGGTTCGGATGTCCCGGCATCTGATCGCAGCTGAGATCGCAAGTTAGCTGAGATTTGATCGCAACTGAGATCAGATGACAGGTGAGGGCGTCGCCATGTGCTGGCTGTCGTGGTCAGCCTGTTATGGGCAGTCCGTCATGGGCTGGCCCTGCCGACGCTCGCGCGACAGCGGCGCCGAGCAATTTACCGCTGGTGACCCAGGCCGATGCCGAGCGCCAGAGCCTTCTGGCGGAGCGAGCCTTCGGTCCGCTTCATCGCCTTGGCGATCTTGGCAACCGGGGTCTTGGACTTCGAGTGCTGCTTCAGCAGCTTGATGTCGGCGGGCGTGTAGGGTTTCCGCGCCAACTTCTTGGTAGCTGCCTTCTTAGCTGTCTTCGCCACTTGATTCTCCTTTTGGCAATGGTGGTCCTAAATAGCATGTGTAGTCGAGCTATCAAGCGATTGCGGCAAATGCAACGCTATTAGTTCTTGTTAGTTCATCATTCGGGGTTAATCCCTGCTTTGACGAACTGGTCAATCTTCCGTGAGCGCTTCCGCGGCTTCCTGTGGACAACTCTGCGTGGAGCGGCTGATAGGTTGTTTGTTCTTCTCTCGTTCTTCGTTCCGGCCCCGATTGGGGCGCGCAGCGGCCGGAAAAGCGACCGGTACGTGCAGCGGAGGCACCTGATAGGGGGAAGACATTCCAACGTCGCGGCGCCAAATGCCGCCTTTCGGGCTTAGGATAGTTCAATAGGCAGCTCTTGCCCTTTGTTAGTGCTTGATCCCTAAGCACAGCAATGTTCTGCTCAAAAAAGTTGCTGGAGCGCCGAAACCTCGTGTCAATCTACGTCGCGTTACATCACGTCACCCATTACAAATACGATCGTCCGGTCGAACTGGGCCCGCAGACCATCCGCCTGCGTCCTGCACCCCATACCAGGACCCCCGTGCTGAGCTATTCGCTCAAGGTCACGCCGCCCAACCATTTCGTGAACTGGCAGCAGGACCCGCAGGGCAATTGGCTGGCCCGCTACGTTTTTCCTGAAAAGGTGAACGAACTCAAAATCGAGGTCGACTTCACGGCGCAGATGACCGTGATCAATCCGTTCGACTTCTTCGTCGAGCCTTATGCCGACAGTTTTCCCTTCGCCTATCCGGAGGGCCTCAAGGTGGAACTCGCGCCCTATCTCGAGACGATCGAGCCAGGGCCGTTGTTCGCGGAATACTTGAAGTCGATTCCCCGTGACGCGGACAACACGGTCAACTATCTCGTCGAACTCAATGCGCAGTTGCAGAAAAAGATTCGTTATATCATCCGGATGGAGCCCGGCGTTCAAACGCCGGAGGAGACGCTGTCGCAGGCCGCCGGATCCTGCCGCGACTCGGCATGGCTGCTGATCCAGACGCTGCGACATCTCGGCCTCGCCGCCCGCTTCGTCTCCGGCTATTTGATCCAGCTCCGTCCCGACATCGATCCGGTCGAGGGACCGGTCGAGGTCGAGAATGATTTCACCGATCTGCATGCCTGGGCCGAGGTCTATCTGCCCGGCGCTGGATGGATCGGCTTCGACGTCACCTCGGGCATGCTCGCGGGCGAGGGGCACATTCCGGTCGCGGCTACGCCGCACTATCACTCGGCCGCGCCGATCAGCGGCAGTGCCGGCGTTGCCGAGGTCGATTTCAACTTCGAGATGAATGTGAGGCGCATCCGCGAAGCGCCGCGGATCACCCGGCCATTTTCGGATGAGGCGTGGGACCGGCTCGACCGCCTCGGCGAAGCGGTCGATGTCGATCTCGCCGCGCACGACGTGCGCCTCACGATGGGCGGCGAGCCGACCTTCGTATCGATCGACGACATGGAGTCGGCGGAGTGGAATACGGCGGCGGTCGGTCCAGCCAAGCGCGGGCTCGCCGACAGCCTGATCCGACGTCTGCGCGCGCGGTTCGCGCCCGGCGGCCTGCTGCACTACGGCCAGGGCAAGTGGTATCCCGGCGAAAGCCTGCCGCGCTGGGCGTTCGGACTGTATTGGCGCAAGGATGGCGAGCCGATCTGGCGCAATCCGGATCTGATCGCCAGCGTCGATGGCCCGCGCATGGCGACGATCCAGGACGCAGAGCGTTTCCTCGATACGGCCGCCGAGACGCTCGGGCTCGAGCCGGACTACGTGCTGCCTGCGTTCGAAGATCCCGCGCATTGGCTGCAGAAGGAAGCCGCGCTGCCCGAGAACGTCGATGCGCTCGATTCCAAGCTCGCCGATCCCGAGGAGCGCGCGCGCATGGCTCGTGTATTCGACGAAGGGCTGCACATTCCGCGCGGCTTCGTGCTGCCGATCCAGCGCTGGAATGCACAGCCCAGGCGCTGGCGCAGCGAGCGCTGGGGCCTGCGGCGCAAGCGGCTTTTCCTGATTCCCGGCGACTCGCCGCTCGGCCTGCGGCTGCCGATCGGCTCGCTGGCCCACATTCCGCCGGAGGATTTCCCTTACATCCACGAGCAGGACCCGATGGAGGAGCGCGGGCCGCTGCCGACCTACGCGCAGGGACGCCCGGTGATCGTGCCGCAGGTGCCGCCGCTGCCGAAGCTCGATCGTGCACAGTCGCCGCAGGACGTGCAGTATCAGTACTGGGGAGGGCTCGGCGTCCGCACCGCGATGTCGGTCGAGATCCGCGACGGCATTCTCTGCGTGTTCATGCCGCCGGTCGAAACCATCGAGGACTACCTGGAACTGGTCGCAACGGTCGAAGCGACGGCCGAGGCGATGCAGATCAAGGTTCACGTCGAGGGGTATGCCCCGCCGTTCGATCCGCGCATCGAGGTGATCAAGGTGACACCCGATCCCGGCGTCATCGAGGTCAACATCCAGCCGGCCGCGAGCTGGCGGCAATCGGTCGAAATCACTTTCGGGCTCTATGAGGACGCGGCGAAGGTGAGGCTCGGCGCCAATCGCTTCCTGATCGACGGCCGCCACACCGGCACCGGCGGCGGCAATCATGTCGTCGTCGGCGGCAGCTCGCCGCCGGATTCGCCGTTCCTGCGGCGCCCGGATCTGCTGAAGAGCCTGGTCCTGTATTGGCAACGGCACCCGTCGCTGTCTTATTTGTTCTCCGGCATGTTCATCGGGCCGACCAGCCAGGCTCCGCGAATCGACGAGGCGCGCCACGACAGCCTCTATGAGCTCGAGATCGCGCTCGCCAACGTGCCCCACGTCGGGCAGAGCGTGCCGCTGTGGCTGGTCGACCGGCTGTTCCGGCATCTGCTGGTCGACATCACCGGCAACACCCATCGCTCGGAGATTTGCATCGACAAGCTGTACTCGCCGGAGGGACCGACGGGCCGGCTCGGACTGGTGGAGTTCCGCGCGCTGGAAATGCCGCCGGATCCCCGCATGTCGCTGGCGCAGCAGCTTCTCATCCGGGCGCTGATCGCCAAATTGTGGCGCGAGCCGCAGGATGGCCGGTTCGTGCGCTGGGGCACGGCGCTGCACGACCGCTTCATGCTGCCTCACTTCATCTGGGAAGATTTTCTTGATGTGCTGGATGAGCTGCGGTCGTCCGGCTACGACTTCTCGCCGGAATGGTACCAGGCGCAGCTCGAATTTCGCTTTCCGACCTTCGGCCGCGTGCAGCATGGCGGCGTGACCCTGGAGCTGCGGCAGGCGCTGGAGCCCTGGCATGTGCTGGGCGAGGAGGGCGCCGCGGGCGGCACCGTGCGCTACGTGGATTCCTCGGTCGAGCGGCTTCAAGTGAAAGCCGAAGGGTTTGTCGAGGGCCGCCACCTCATCACCTGCAATGGTAGGAGGATGCCGATGACCTTGACCGGGCGATCCGCCGAGGCGGTCGCGGCGGTGCGCTTCAAGGCGTGGCAGCCGGCCTCCGGCCTGCACCCGACGATTCCCGTGCATGCGCCGCTGACCTTCGACCTGATCGACACCTGGAACGGCCGTTCGCTCGGCGGCTGCGTCTATCACGTCGCCCATCCCGGCGGCCGCAACTACGACACCAAGCCGATCAACTCCTACGAGGCTGAGGCGCGGCGGCTCGCCCGCTTCCAGGACCACGGCCACACTCCCGGACGAATCGCGCTGCCGCCGGAAGAACGCACAAATGAATTCCCGATGACCCTCGACTTGCGCAGGCCGCTCCTGCATTGATGACACGGAGTTTGTGCGGAGGACCAGGGTATGGACGGCTCGAGCGGCCAGGACCAGGGAGCGAGCCCCGCCGCCGGTCGGCCGGCGGCACGTTCTCCGCTGCGCCGTGCCGAGCATTGGGCCCGCGACTATGCCCGGCTGCCCGGCATCCCCGATGAGTTCATCGGCGCCGACGGCCAGCCGCGACCGGTCTGGACCCGCTTTGCCGACACCTTTGCCGCGCTCGCGCCGACCGATATCGACCGCCGCTTCGCATCCGCCGATCGCCATCTGCGCGAGGCCGGCGTCACCTACCGCTCGCCGGGCGACAACGCCGAGCGATCGTGGCCGCTCAGCCATCTGCCGCTGCTGATCGACGAGTCCGAATGGGCGCAACTGTCCCAGGGCATCGTCCAGCGCGCCGAGCTGTTCGAACGTGTGCTGCGGGACATCTATGGCGAGGGCCGGCTGGTGACGAGCGGCGCGCTGCCGGCGGCCGCCGTCGCCGGCTCCAGCGAATATCTGCGTCCGGTCTGCGGCGTCAAACCGCCGGGCGGGCGCTTCCTCAGCATCTATGCCGCCGACATCGGCCGCGGCCCCGACGGGCGCTGGTGGGTGCTCAATGATCGCACCCAGGCGCCGTCCGGCATGGGCTACGCGCTGGAAAACCGCCTGGTGCAGTCGCGCGCCTTCTCCTCGATCTACAAGTCCATGAACGTGGAGCGGCTCGCGCCGTTCTTCGAAGCATTCCGCGATGCGCTGCGCGCCAGCGCCGATCGTGACGAGCCGCGCATCGCCGTGCTCACGCCGGGCATGTTCAGCGAGACCTATTTCGAGCACGCGACCTTGGCGCGCTATCTCGGCTTCCTGCTGGTCGAGGGCGACGATCTCGCCGTCAGCGGCGACCGCGTGCACATCCGCACCGTCGCGGGCCTCAAGCGCGTCGACGTGCTGCTGCGGCGGCTCGATTCCAACTCGCTCGATCCGCTCGAGCTCGATGCCGGCTCGCGGCTCGGCGTCGCCGGCCTGATGGACGTCGTGCGCAAGGGCGGCGTGGTGATCGCCAACATGCCGGGCTCCGGCGTGCTGGAGGCGCGTGCGCTGCTTGGCTTCCTGCCGAGCCTCGCGCGGCGCGTGCTCGGGGAGGATCTCAAGATCCCGCACATCGCGACCTGGTGGTGCGGCCAGAAGTCCGCGCGCGACGAGGTGCTGTCGCGGCTCGAAGAGTTCGCGATCGAAGGCGCCTATGGCCGCGCCGTGCCCGGCTTCGCCAGCAGCGGTCCGGTGCTGGCCGGCGAGCTCTCGGCCGCGGAGCGCGAGCGGCTGCGCGCGGCGATCAGCCAGCGCGGCATCGACTATGTCGGCCAGGAGGTGGTGCGGCTGTCGACCACGCCGGTGTGGGAGGGGGGCCGGATCGCACCGCGGCCGTTCGTCCTGCGGGTGTTCGCGGCCGCCACGCCCGACGGCTGGACCGTCATGCCCGGGGGCTTCTGTCGCATCGCCGACAAGCCCGATGCGCGCGCGGTGTCGATGGGCGACGGCGCGCGCGCCGCCGACGTCTGGGTGGTGTCCGACAAGGCGGTCGCGGCGCGCACCTTGCTGCCGGGCTCCGACAATGTGCGGATCCGCCGCATCGCCGGCGTGCTGCCGAGCCGTGCCGCCGACAATCTGTTCTGGCTGGGACGCTATCTGGAGCGCGCCGAGGCCACCGTGCGGCTGATCCGCGCGCTCGCCGCCCAGCATCGCGATCCCGGCAAGGGCTCGCTGGCGCAGCTCAACACCGCCGAGCGCATCCAACGGCTGTTGCTGGCGTGGGGCGCGGTCGGGCAGACCTCGCGCAGCAAGGGATTCCAGGTGGCGGCCGAGGCGCTGCAGGCCGAGGCGCAGTTCGGCTCGGCGCTGTCGCTGCTCAGATCGGCCCAGCGCACCGCGACCTCGCTGCGCGAGCGCCTCTCGCCCGACGCCTGGCAGGTCATCACCGAGATGCCGAACCGGCTGGCGCAGGAGGCCGAGGATGAGGACGCCGTCGTCAGCATCGCCGAGCTCACGCTGGACCGGCTCGCGAGCTTCGCCGGCCTCGCCCAGGAGAACATGAATCGTGCCGCCGGCTGGCGCTTCCTCGACATGGGGCGTCGCGCCGAACGCGCCATCAACACCGCGCGCTTCGCGCGCCAGTTCGGCTATGACGAGGCGACGCCCGAGGACCTCGACGTCCTGCTCACGCTGGTCGATTGTCAGATCACCTATCGCTCGCGCTATCTGATCGGCCCGTCGCTGGCGCCGATCCGCGATCTCGTCGTGCTCGACCTCTACAATCCGCGCTCGGTCGCGTTCCAGGTCGAGCTGCTCAACGAGCACATCGCGAGCCTGCCGGTGCTGAAGGAGAACGGGCTGATTGAGCGGCCGCAGCGCCTCGCGATCTCGCTGGGCGCGCGGCTGACCGCGGCGGAGGCGGCGCATCTCGACGGCCGCGCCCTGTTTGCGCTGGAGCAGGACCTGCTCAACCTGGCGGAGGCGATCGGCCAGCATTATTTCCCGCACGGTCCGAACGCGACGCGGCCGGAAAAGCTGACGGGCCTCGCGTGATCTACGACATCCGGCACGTCACGACCTATGAGTATGAGAGCGCCGTCAGCTTCGCGCGCTGCTCGCTGCGGCTGGAGCCGCTCAGCGGCGACGGCCAGGAGCTGATCTCGCACAGCGTCGACATCCGGCCGCGGCCCTCGGAGCGGACCGCGCGGCGCGATTTCTTCGGCACGTTGACCGAGAGCGTCGTGATCGACACCCAGCACCGCCACCTGCGCATCGACTCGCGCTCGCGGGTGAGGCTGTCGCGCACGCCGCCCGAGCGCGATGCGCCGAGTGCGGACTGGGAGCAGGTGCGCGATGCAGCGTTCGAGGCGACGAGCCTCGGCCCGTCGTCGCCGATCGGCTACGTCTTCGAAAGCGCCCTGGTGCCCGTGCTGGAGCTGGTGACGGACTATGCTGCGGCAAGCTTTCGCGCCGGCACCGGCATCGTCACCGGCGCCGCCGATCTGATGCGGCGCATCCGCAAGGAGTTCAGATACGATCCGAAGGCGACCGTGATCTCGACCCCGCTGCGCGAGGTGTTCGACAATCGCCATGGCGTCTGCCAGGATTTTGCGCATGTCATGATCGCCGGCCTGCGTGGCCTCGGCCTGCCCGCGGCCTATGTCAGCGGCTATCTGCGCACCATCCCGCCCGAGGGTCAGCCGCGGCTGCAGGGCGCCGACGCCACCCATGCCTGGGTGTCGCTGTGGTGCGGCGACAAACTCGGCTGGATCGGCTTCGATCCGACCAATGATCTCCTGGTCGGCAATGATCACATCATCCTCGGCATGGGACGGGACTTCTCCGACGTCTCGCCGGTCGACGGCATCATCGTCGGCTCGCGCAAGCAGAAGCTTGGCGTCGCCGTCGATGTCGTGAGGGTCGAGTAGGGTTCCCTGGCCGGGAACGGCCGGAACATTTTTCCCGCATCGCACTTGATCCGCCCGAGGGGCCCGAATGGGGGCTGGCTGACCCTTTCGAGCGATGGAGTGATCGACATGAAACGTGCTGCAATCGTCATTGGCCTGGTCGGCGCCTGCGTCGCCGGCAGCGCCTCGGCCCAGCCGAGCGCCAACCTCACCGGCACCTACCGCTGCATCCAGATGTGCCGTGACGGCATGATCGGCGCGCCTGCCTTCGTGACGCAGAACGGCGATGCCGTGAACCTGACCACCGAGACCGGCGAGTCCCTCCAGGCCTGGCCGGACTGGAATGCGCCGAACAGCAGGCTCTGGATCGATGCACGTGACGAAAGCGCGGTCTATTCGCCCGACGGCATGCGCATCCAGTTCGACGACGGCCGCGTCTGGCAGCGCGACCTGCCGCCGCCGCTGATCGTCCAACGCGCGCCGGTGGTGTACGGGCGGTAAGCGATCGCTGTTGTCAGGAAGGCCCTCGCGCATGCGGGGCTTTCCGTTTCCAGTGAGTTGGAATGCGCTTGCGCAACAACCAGTGTCGTCCCGGCGAACGCCGGGACTCATAACCCCAACTGTTTTATTGGGCGGCACGCAGCTCGCAACATCGTGCTCATCACTCCTGCTGCGGAGTATGGGTCCCGGGTCGGCGCCGTGCCAACGCTGTCGCGCTGGCACGGCTTGCCCGGGACGACAGCCAATCTGTTGCACGGTCTCTCATGAGCGCCAGACATTGAATATGCTGCAGTAGTGTCGCGTGTCCGAGTGATGCTGGTCGTGTCCCACCCGGCTGAGCAGTCAGCACGTCTGCATCTGCAAGCAATGCTCGCGCCCTTCGACATCGGTGCGAAAGGACTCGACGAAGCCGCCCTGACGCTGGGTGACGAACACGGTCTTGCCGTCGCTGCCGCCGAAGGCGAGGTTGGTCGGCTCCTTGGCTCGCAGCGTGATCTCCCTGATGGCGCGGCCGTCGGGCGTCAGCACGGCGATGCTGCCCTTCAGGATGCGTGCGACGAACAGCCGGCCGCTGGCATCGGTACGCAGGCCGTCGATCGTGTTGGGCTCGAACCTTCTGATCAGTCTGGGCGTGGCGAGCGCGTCGCCATCGACCGCATACGACCAGATCTCGCCGCTGCTGGATTCGCCAACATAGAGCGTGCGGCCGTCAGGGCTCAGATCGATGCCGTTGGCGGTGCCCATCGCCCGCGGTGCCGCCATCGCCTCGCCCTGCAGCGCGCCGTTGGGCCCCCTCGCGATCCGCCAGATGCGGCCGCTGCGCGCCTTCCAGTTCGGATCGCTCGCATAGATCGTGCCGTGGCGCGACAGCGTGATGTCGTTGGGCTGGCTCATGTCGTCGGCATGGAAGACGAGATGCGGCGCGGTCTCGCCCGGTGCGATGGCGAAGATGTTGTGCTTCTTGTAGTCGGCGATGAACATCGTGCCGGCGGCGTCGATGCGGATCGCATTGCCGACGCTGCCGTCGGGCAGCTCGGTGAATTTCTCTGACGTGGTCGCCTCAGGTGCGAGCCGGCCGATCGTGCCGGGCTTGCCGAGATTGACGACGTAGAGATTGCCGTCGCGATCGACGGCGGGGCCTTCGATGCCGAAGGTGTATTCGCCGGAAGGTGTGAGCTGCGCGCTCTCGAACAGTTTCGAGGTGGCCAGGGCAGGGACGGTCGCGAGGGCGAGCGTGACGAGCATCGCCCAACACGAGATGCGTAGGGTGGGCAAAGGCGCGATACGCCACTGCGCGCGCCACAACGCGCTCTCGTGCGCGCCGTGCCCGCCATCACGGAGACAGGTGCCCGCGGCCGGCGGGCACGGCGCGCGCGAGATTGCGTTTTGGCGGAGGAAGCGTCGCCCTGCGCCTTTGCCCACCCTACGATTCATCGCGGCATCGTCAGAGCGGCACCAGAAGCTGCTGTTGGATGTAATAGCCATCATCGTCCGTGCAGGCGCCGTTGAGATAGGTGTCGGCCGGCCGGAAGAAACGGCTGAAGCCGGGCTTATTGACGGCAGACCTCTCGGTCACCACGACGATCTTGCCGAACGGAATGTCGCCGCATTCGCGGCCATCAGCGGCGAAGAACTTGCGGTGCGGCGGTCCGCCGGGCTTGACGCGCATCCGCGTGCCGGGAACCATGCGCGCGACGAGGTCGTCGGCAACATCAAGCAGCTTCGCATAGCCTGGTTCCGTCTTGATCAGATCTGCACCGGGCGGCATCTGCCGCTCGGCGCCCAGTCCGCGCAGCCGCTGACGCAGCCGGCCGGACTCGGGATCGCCGGGATAGATCCAGCCGTCCTGGGCCAGCATGAAGCGCAGCACCGCGAGGTCCTTGTCTCGCTCGGATTGTCCGGCCTTGAGGCCGAAATCCGAATGGCAGCCGCTGCAATGTCTCTCGACGAGCGTCTTGCGCACCGTCGCCAGCCGCGCGCGGCTGGCGCCATTGTCCATCACCAAGGCGGCCAGCCGGTCGATCAGCTGATCGCTTCTGACATCGCAGGGCAGCGGCTCGGGCGCGGCCTCGCCGGTGCGGTCGATGCGGATCACGGTCTGGTTCTTGTCCTCGACCAGCCAGAGCGCGCCGTCGTCGGCCACGGTCATGCCGACCGGTGCGCCCTGCGGCCGGATGCCGTTGACGCGATGCCAGCCAACGATGATCTCGTCGAACGCGGCCGCGCGCGCCGGACCGGACGCGGTCTGGAAGGCGCGCGTCGGCTCGGCGGCACAGCTCACGTGATAGCGCACCGGCGCCGGGCTCAGCTTGGGAAAGCCGTGCTCGTCGACTTCATAGGCGAGCAGGCGGCTGCCGGTCGGGCGATAGCCGTGCAGGCCGACCAGCAGCCTGCCTTTCAGCTCCTCGAAACGATCGCCCGTGTAGTAGAGCATGCCGAGCGGTGCACCATGCGGCGGCAGCAGCGACCACGGCTGCTGATAGTGCGAGGCTGTCGTGCAGAAGCTCTTGAGCGTTCCGGATTGCAGCACGCGCCTGAACTCCGGGCTCGGCGTGGCGAGGTCGTAGCAATAGGGCCAGCCATAGTGGCGCCCTTGCTCGATCGCGTTGATCTCCTCGTTCGGTGCGAACACGTCCTGCAGGTCGCGCGCGTTCTCGCCCTGCAGGAAGGCGGTGCCGGGATCGGGAAAGCGCGGATGCAATGCCAGCGCCATCGAGTTGCGCAGGCCGCGCGCGTAGACCTGGTGCGGCGGCGAGGGATCGCCGGGCTTCAGCGCCGCAAAGACGCCGCCGGCCGGTGGCGTGAACAGCCAGATCGCGGCCAGCGCAGAAGTGCCTTCGCCCGCGGCGCAGGGCTGCGTGATCGGCGCCGGCGACAGGCAGTTGTCGCTCGGCGCGCCGATATTGACGAACAGCCGTCCGGTACGGTCGAAGGCGAATGCCTTCAGCGGATGCGCACTTTCCGACAGGCGGGTGCCGTCGGGCAGCGTGAGGCGGCGTCCCGGCAGGTCGCGGATGATGGTCTCGATCGTTGCTCTCGGATCGGCCGCGAGCGGATCGAAGCGGAAGATCGACGTGTCGGTGGAGGCGTAGATGCGGCCGCCAGGGCCGGCCGCAAGTCCGAACGGATAGGATAGCCGCGTGATCACTTCGCGGAGGCGCTGGCCGGCCGGCGCCGCGGGATCGAGGATCAGCAGCCGGCCGTCATCATGGCCCCAGCCGCCCATGTCCGCGATCACGAACTGCCGATGGCCGGGGATCTGCACGATGCCGCGGGGAAATCTCAGGCCGTCGTCGCGGCTGGCGACGAGGCCGGCGCAGAAGCCGGCCTTCATGTCGATGCGCAGCCGTGGAAAGGCGAGGGGGGCTTCGCCGCAGCTCTTGTCGCTAAGCGCGTAGCCGCTCTTGAGCGTCACGTCGTCGGCGCGGCCGTCGGCCGCGCCGAGCAGCAGGGTCGCGACGACTGCCAGAATGCGCCACGACCAGCTCATGCGATCCGCTCAGTGCAGCAGATTGTACTGGACGATGTAGGCCGCGGCACCGGCAAAATAGCCGAGCAGCGCGAGCAGGCTGATGCGGCGGACGTACCAGAAGAAGTGGATGTTCTCGAGCCCCATCGCGGCGACGCCGGCCGCCGAGCCGATGATCAGGATCGAGCCCCCGGTGCCGGCGCAGTAGGCGACGAACTCCCAGAGAAAACTGTCCGGCGGAAACTGGCTCAGGCTGTACATGCCCATCGATGCCGCGACCAGCGGCACGTTGTCGATCACGGCGCTGGCGAGCCCCAGCACGATCACGATCAGGTCGAGCCGGCCGACGCTGCGGTCGAGCCATTGCGCCAGCGCCTCCAGGATGTGGGTGTGCTCGAGCGCGGCCACCGCCAGCAGGATGCCGATGAAGAACACGATCGAGGGCATGTCGATCCGAGTCAGCGCATGCACCAGGGTCAGGCGCTGCTTCTGCTCGAAGGCCTTCTCGCGATGGACGATCTCGCCGACCATCCACAACAGGCCGAGGCCGAACAGGATGCCCATGAACGGCGGCAGGTGCGTCGCCGCCTTGAACACCGGCACGGCGACCAGGATGCCGAGGCCCATGAAGAACATCAAATTGCGCTCGAACGGCAGGATCGGGCTGATCGAGGCGAGGCCGGCGCTCGCCGGCGGCACGAGCTGCTTGCCGCGCAGGGTGAAGCTGATGACGGCAAGCGGGACCAGCAGGTTCAGGAGCGAGGGGATGAAGACCGACTTCATGATCGCGAGCGGCGTGATCTGACCGCCGATCCACAGCATGGTGGTGGTGACGTCGCCGATCGCCGACCAGGCGCCGCCGGCATTGGCGGCGATGACGATGATCGATGCGAAGACCAGGCGGTCCTCGTCGCGGCCGGACAGCTTCTTCATCAGCGACACCATCACGATCGCGGTGGTGAGGTTGTCGAGCATGGCGCTGAGGAAGAAGGTGACGAAGCCGACCAGCCAGACCAGCGTGACCTGGTTGCGGGTGCCGATCAGCGAGGTCACGACCTCGAAGCCGTTATGGGCGTCGATCACCTCGACGATGGTCATCGCGCCGATCAGGAAGAAGATGATCTGGGCGGTCGAGGCCACGGACTCGTTGAGCTCGGTCGCGACCGCCGGAGCCGTGCCGCCCATGACAGCATAGACGGTCCACATCAGGCCGGCGCCGACCAGGGCGGTGGCCGCCTTGTTGATCCGGAACGGGTGCTCCAGCGCCACCACGGCATAGGCGAGCGTGAAGACGGCGACGATGGCAGCGGTCATGAGTGAGGCATTCCGGGCTTGATCGGCGGAGGGGCGGGATGGAACTGCCCAAGATATGACCGATCGGCGTCCGGCCAGCAAGCCGTGAGCGCTGTTCAGACCGGCGAACGCCGGATTACACCAGGGCTGACGCGATCGCGTCGGCGTGGCTGCGAATGGCGCGGATCTCCGCCGCGCTGCGGCGCTCGAGATTGACGTACTGGTTGCGCATGCGACCATTATTGGCGAAGCGGCGGCGGTGCTTGGCGAGGAAGCTCCAATACAGCGTCGTGAACGGGCAGGCCCTGTCGCCGGTCGCCTGCTTCGGATCGTAGCGGCAGTTGCGGCAATGGTCGCTCATGCGGTCGATGTAGTGGCCCGAGGCCGCATAGGGCTTGGTGCCGACCACGCCGCCGTCGCCATGCTGGCTCATGCCGAGCGTGTTGGGCAGCGACACCCAGTCGATGGCGTCGTGGAACATCGACATGTGCCAGAGGTGCACGTCGTAGGGCCGGACGCCGAGCAGCATCGCGAACAGGCCGAGCACCATCAGCCGCTCGATGTGATGTGCATAGGCATGGTCGATGGTGTGGCCGATCGCCTGCGCCAGGCAGCGCATCTCGGTCTCGCCGGTCCAGTAGAAGCGCGGCATCGGAAGGCTGGCGTCGAGCGCGTTCTCATCGGCGTAGTGAGGCATGCGCTGCCAATAGATGCCGCGCACGAATTCCCGCCAGCCGATGATCTGGCGGACGAAGCCTTCGAGTGCGTTCAGCGGCGCGTTGCGGCTTTCGAGCGCGGCCGCGACCACCTCGCGCGGGTTCAGCATGTGCAGGTTCAGCGCGCCCGACAGCCGCGAGTGATACAGGAACGGCTCGTCGCTCAGCATCGCGTCCTGATAGGTGCCGAACAAAGACAGGCGCCAGGTGACGAAGTCCGACAGCTCCGTCAGCGCGTCGACGCGCGACACCGGCAGGTCGAAGCGGTCGAGCTTGCCGGGACTGTTGGAGAAGCGCGCCGCGACCAGCTTGAGCACGTCGCGCGTGATCGGGTCGGGCGCATAGGATCGGGGCACGGGAATGGGCGGGCGGCTCCTGCCGAAACCCTTGCGGTTCTCAGCGTCGAAATTCCAGCTGCCGCCGACCGGGCGGCCGCTGTCGTCGATCAGGATGCCGGTCTTGCGCCGCATCGCGCGATAGAACGTCTCCATGATCGGCCGGGGATGGCGCTCGGTGAAGGCGTCGAACTCGTCCGCCGTGCACAGGAAGTGGCGGTCGGCGCGGATGTCGATCCGCTGCGGCAGCTTGCGCAAGCCCTCGCGCACGCGAAAGTCGCCGGGCTCCAGCACGATCGTCGCCGCCGGCTGCAGCGCGGCCTGATGCCGCGCAATCTCGCTGTCGAGCGTGCCGGTGTTGGCGGGATCATCGAGCCGGACATAGTGGACGGTACGGCCGCGGCCCTCGAGATCGGCGCGGAAGTAGCGCATCGCCGCGAAGAAATAGGCGATGCGCATCTTGTGCTGCGGCACGTAGCTCGCCTCGTCGGTGACCTCCATCTGCAGCACGGCATCCTGCTCCGGGTCGAAGCCGTCGAAGGCCGCCGAGTCCGCATCGAGCTGGTCGCCCAGCACGACGACGAGATGTCTGACGGGACGTGTCCTGATCATGATACGTTGGTCATCGCGCCATGCCGACGATCAGGCCGCCACGGTAACCGCGTGGGCCTGGCCGAGACAATCCTTGCGCACCGTGAGCAGGCTGCGATGCAGCCAGGTCTTGATGGTGCCGACCGGCACGCCGAACCGTTCCGACAGCCGCGTCCGGCTTTCGCCCTCGAGATAGGCGAGCGCCAGCAGCCGTCGGCGCTCCTCCGGCAGCCGCTCGAGCGCCTCGCGGGCGATCGGTTCCGCCAGCGCGTAGTCGAACTTGTCGTCGCTGTCGGCGGGATCAGGGATCGCCAGCGCCTCATCGAGCTCCGAGGTCGGCACGCCGGTGGCGCGCAGCGCATCGATCGCGGTGTTGCGCATGATGGTGCACATCCAGGTGATGGGCGAGGCGCGCGCCGGGTCGAAGCTCGCGGCATGCCGCCAGACCTTCAGGTAGCCGTCCTGCAGGATGTCGTCGATATCTGCCGCGGACGGCAGCAAAGCGCGCACGGTCTTCCGCATCTTCACGATCGTTGCAGCATGCAGCTCGGCAAAGGCCTGCTCGTCGTTGCGTCCGGCACGGGCGAGAAGCCCGCTGAGATGCGCGACGTAAGCCTTCTGATCCGCGCTCGCTGATCGCATCTGTCTCCTCCATGCGCTTCCTCCAGAGAAAACGGGTCAGAGCCTGATGCGGATCACCGCCAGCGTGCAGCCGAGGTCGCGTGGAGGCAACTGGCGAATCATCCAGGCGATCACGCTCCTCCGGAGCGCGTCACGCCGGCTCGCTAACGATGCGTCGCAAGACTCAGAGCCGGACGAACGGGCTGATCAGGCGGCCGAGCAGGCCGTGCATGCGCAGGTCGCCGGTCATGGCGACGAGGCAGAGGCAGGGGCCCTCGTCACCGACCACCGGACGATGGTCGACCTCGTCGTCGCCATAGTCGAAGTCGCCGGGTCCGTAATAGCCGCCGAGATGGCTGAAGCTACCCTTCAGCACGCAGGTCAGCTCATTGCCGGAATGCGTATGCTCCAGCATCCGTGCGCCGGGCTCCGAGCGCAGAAGAAAGGCGCGGGATTTTCCGGTGCCAGGCAGCAGGATCGGGCGCATGCTGATGCCGGGTGCCACGCGCCGGCGCTTGCCGATCTTGCAGCGCCTGACCATCTCGGGGAGGTCGGCGAGCTCGGGATCGTGCTCGGCGACCTCGCTCACCTGTGGCGCCGCCTGCGGGCGTCGATCGATGCGTGCCATCACGGCATCGAACGCATCCGCGCCCGTCGCGATCGGCTCGGCCGCATCCAGCGAGGCGCCGGCGAGCTGCTCGATGGCGCGGACGAAGCGCTGGCATCGGCCGCAATCGGCGACATGGACACCGACGACCAGCCGCTCGGCCTCGTCGAGCGCACCAGTGGCGAAGTCGGCCAGCAGGTCTTCCGGCGGGTGGTGGCTGATCGTCATGTCGCGTCGTCCAACAGGTCTCTCAGGCGATTCATCGCCAATCTGATTCGTGACTTTACCGTACCCAGCGGCAGGCCGAGCACCGCCGCGATTTCCGAATGCGGTCGTTCTTCAACGAACGACAGGCGGATCACGGTGGATTGCTCCACCGACAATCTTTCGATCGCGGCCGCCACCCGTGTGGCATCTTCGACACGCGAGACGATCTGGTCGGCCGCGGGCGTCGGATCGGCTTCCTCGTCCCGCCCCACTTCTCTGCTCAGCCGGCTGTCGCGGGCAGCCTTGCGCGCGGCGTCGATCCGCTGGTTGCGCGCGATCGTGAAGATCCAGGCGGCCGCGCCGGCCGTCGACGGATCGAATTGCCCCGCCTTCGTCCACACCGCCACCATGGTGGATTGGGCGATTTCCTCAGCGTCGTCGGCGTTGCAGCCGGTCTTGATGAGGAAACCTTTGATGCGGGGCGCAAAATGCGCAAACAGGGCCTTGAATGCCTCGCGATCGCCGCGCGCGGCGACGCGTCCGATCAATTCAGCCCAGTCCACAGTCGCCTTCGGCCCTCTGCTCACATTCACCCTGGTACGGGCACTGAAGGCCCGTGCAAATCGATGCCGGGACGATGCCACGTTCCATTGCGCTAATCCAGTCGCTCTCAGTCGCGTGGTCATGGTCCCCGGCACGCTGCTTGACCCTGGATAACGTGGAACATGGACGGCTGGATCACAGCGGGCGGAGGATTTTCCGGCCCCTTCAATCCTTCAGGTCGGAATTGACCATCGCCAGGAACTCCTGGCGGCTCATCGGGTCGGTGCGGAAGCAGCCGAGCATGCGGCTGGTGGTGAGATCGACGCCGTGCTTCTTGACGCCGCGCGAGCTGATGCAGTGATGGGCTGCCTTGATCACGACCGCCACGCCCTGCGGCTGCAGCACCTCGTCGATGATGTTGGCGATCTCGGCGGTCATGCGCTCCTGGATCTGCAGCCGGCTGGCATAGGCCTCGACGACCCGGGCGAGCTTGGAAATCCCGACCACGCGGTTGCGCGGCACGTAGCCGACCCAGGCGCGGCCGATGATGGGCGCCATGTGGTGCTCGCAATGGCTCTGGAACGGGATGTTCCGCAACAGCACCATCTCGTCGTAGCCGGCCGTCTCCTCGAACGTCTTGCGCAGATACTCCTCGGGGTTCTGCTCATAGCCGGAAAAATAGCTCTTGTAGGCCCGCGCCACGCGGGCCGGGGTCTCGGAGAGACCCTCGCGTGACGGATCCTCGCCGATCCAGGTCAGGATGGTGCGGATGGCGTCCTCGACGTCATCCTGGGTGACCGCGACCGGGTCGCAGGCGAACGGAAGTTTCTTGGCTGTCTGGCGCACGACGGCTCTCCAAAAACCAAGAAACGGTTCCGGTGTCGGAACGGATCACGTCTTGCGGGGGGCGATTTCCGCAACCGAGGGCTCGCCCCGGTCAGCTCGCCTTGCGCAGCCGCATCTCCGCGGACGGACCCGAGCGCAGGTTCTGAAAGAACTTCTCGACCTCGTTGGCGAGCGTCTGCGCGGTCGCGTTGAGGTCGCCGGACGCCGACAGGACGGAGGCGGCGGCCGTCGAGGTCTCACTGATGGCGTCGCGGAGCGAGCCGATGTTCATGACCAGCGTCTGGTTGCCCTGGGCGGTCGACTGCGCGTTGGTCGAGATCTCCCGCGTCGCCTGGTCCTGCTGCTGGATGGCATTGGAGATGTTCGAGGTGATCTCGTTGATGCCGCGGACCGCCTGGCCGATCTCGCGGACCGCGTCGACCGCGGTCTTGGTCGAGGCCTGGATCAGGCCGACGTTCTGGCTGATCTCCTCGGTCGCCTTGGCCGTCTGCCCGGCCAGCGCCTTGACCTCGTGAGCGACGACGGCAAAGCCGCGGCCGGCCTCGCCGGCGCGGGCGGCCTCGATGGTCGCATTCAGAGCGAGGAGGTTGGTCTGCTCGGCGATGGTCTGGATCAGGGTCAATACGCCGTCGATGCGCTGGGTGGCGGCGGCAAGGCCCTCGATCTCCGTGACCGACTTCTCGGTGCGTTGGCCGGTCTGCTCGACGGCGCCGGCCGACTGCCGGATCTGCCGGCCGATCTCCTCGACGGACGTCGACAACTCCTCGGCGGCGCTCGCGACGGCGGAAACGTTGGTCGAGGCCTGCGACGTCGCGCCGGCTGCGGTGACCGCGCGCTCGTTGGCGTCCGCCGTCAGCCGTGTGATCGCCTCGGCGGTGGCGCGCATCGCGGCGGCGTTCTCGGTGACGGTCCGCATCACGCTGCCGATTGCGGTGCGAAATTCCTCGACCGCGGTTTCGATGTGGCGGGCCCGGGCTTCGCGGATTTCGGAGTCCTGCGAGACCTGGACATTGAGGTCGCGGTTGTGGGCCATCGCCTGCTGGAACACGCCGATGGCGCGGGCCAGCTCGCCGACCTCGTCGGCGCGCCCGGCATACGGCACCTCGACGTTCTCGGCGCCGGTGGCGACCTGGCGGATCGTCTCGGTGATCTGAGACAGCGGCCGAGCGATCGAGCGAGCGATGATCACCACGCCGGCTGCGACCAGAACCAACATCAAGCCGCCAAGGCCTGTCAGCATGAGCGAGAGCTTGTTGTTCAGCGCCGCTTTCTCGGCGATCTTTCCTCCGCGCTCGACATAGACTTTGGACAGCGCTTCGAGGTCCGTGTTGAGCGCCTTGCGCACGGAGCGATTGGCGTCGTTGTCGCCCCACTCGCGTCCCGCAGCCGGGCTGATTTCATTGGCGCGGCGGACCAGTTCGGCGCGGAATTCGACGAATTGCTCGATCCGCTTCTTGAACGTTGCGAATTGCTGGGCGTCGTCGGCCTGTACGATCGCCTGCCACTTGTCGACGACCTTCAGAATCTCGGCGTTGAATTTGAGCAAGCCGTTGCCGTATTGCTTCACGACGGCCGGATCTGTCGACATGTAGACGCCACGCGACTCCATCACGACGGCATAGACGAGGCCGTTGACCAGCTGAACGTTGTGAGCGGCGAGATTGGCCGTCTCGATGGCTTTGATGAGCTCCGTGGCCCGCCGCGAGTTGTAGTCGGACAGCCAGGTGATTGCGGCGGTCAATAGCGCAAACAACGCGAAGATTGCATAGAGCTTGACTGCGATGGATCGGCGCGTGGCCGTCTTCGTTGACGTCGGGCGTGAGGTCATGAGGTGAGACACCGCGAGTTTTTGCTGCGACGGAGGAGGCGCTTGATTGTTAATAGTTATGCAAAACCTTCATGGAGAAAGCGTTAAGTGGACACCGTCAGTATTATACAACCACAGCGTACTTTGCTTGGCGTTTCAATCGATTAGTTGGTGCTCCGCAGCAGGGGCGCGCGCCGGGGCGTCCGGTTGACTACGGAGGGCATGCGCCCTTTCGAGGCCCCTCGTTCCCTTGCAAATGCATTGCAAACCAGTGACCGCGCGCACGCGCGCTCAGCAATTGGTCGCCGATCGGAGACAGGCGGGAGCGGTCGTCGCGCTCGACCGATCGATGATCCATCTGATTGGAACCTTGGATCGCCCGTCGCATTCCGCCATCCGTATTGCGATACATTGGATCAGGTCGCCTCATCAGGTCGCGTCTGATCATGCCTGGCAGCGTGAGCATCGGGCACGCGGCGGGGACGTCGCGCCTTGCGACAGGAGCGGAAAACTCGATCGCACCTCAACTTTTCCGGAAGGGGTGGCGAAGCCTTGTCTTCGGCCGTAAGGTAACCAGTTAGCGGGTTGTCGCGAGGGGCAGTCGATGAGATTCGAGGGCATCGAAACGGTACGTCGCATTCTCTGTGTGTTTCCGCGCTACACCTCGTCGTTCGGAACCTTCGAGCATGCCTATCCGCTCACCGACGGCATCCAGGCCTTCATGCCGCCGCAGGGGCTGCTGCTGATCGCGGCCTATCTTCCAAGCTCCTGGCAGGTGCGCTTCATCGACGAGAACATCCGCCCGGCGCGGGACGAGGATTTCTCCTGGGCCGAAGCGGTGTTCGTCAGCGGCATGCACATCCAGCGTCAGCAGATGAACGACATCTGCCAGCGGGCGCACGCGTTCGACCTGCCGGTCGCGCTCGGCGGCCCTTCGGTCAGCGCCTGCCCGGACTACTATCCGAGCTTCGACTATCTGCATGTCGGCGAGCTTGGCGATGCGACCGACGAGCTGATCGCGCGGCTGGCGCGGGATCCGTCACGGCCTGCGCAGCAGGTCGTGCTGCGGACCAGCGAGCGGGTGGCGATGACCGATTTCCCGGTGCCGGCCTATGAGCTCGCCGAGGTGAAGAAGTACTTTCTCGGCAGTATCCAGTATTCCAGCGGCTGTCCCTATCAATGCGAGTTCTGCGACATCCCCGGCCTCTATGGGCGCAACCCGCGCATCAAGTCGCCGCAGCAGATCATCGCCGAGCTCGACAAGCTCAGGGAATGCGGCGTCACCGGCTCGGTCTATTTCGTCGACGACAATTTCATCGGCAACCGCAAAGCCGCGACGGAGCTGCTGCCGCATCTGATCGAATGGCAGAAGCGCACCGGCTATGTGATGCGGCTCGCCTGCGAGGCCACGCTCAACATCGCCAAGCGGCCCGAGATCCTGGAGAAGATGCGCGAGGCCTATTTCATCACCATCTTCTGCGGCATCGAGACGCCCGATCCGGATGCGCTGACGGCCATGCAGAAGGATCACAACATGATGGTGCCGATCCTGGAGGGGATCAGGACCATCAACAGCTACGGCATGGAGGTCGTCTCCGGTATCATCATGGGGCTGGACACCGACACGCCGCAGACCGCGGACGCGCTGCTGCAGTTCGTCGAGGAGAGCCGGATCCCGCTGCTCACGATCAATCTGCTGCAGGCGCTCCCGAAGACGCCCCTGTGGGATCGCCTCGAGCGCGAGGGCAGGCTGGTCCACGACGACGGTCGCGACTCCAACGTGAAATTCCTGATGCCCTATGACGAGGTGGTCACGGCGTGGCGGCGCTGCATGGAGGTGGCCTATGAGCCGGAGCGGCTGTTCGCGCGCTACAAGCACCAATGCGACACCACCTACGCCAACCGCATCGAGGTGCCGGTCAGCGACGAGATGAAGAGCTGGCCGAACGTCAGGCGCGGCCTGGTCATGATGGGCAAGATCTTCTGGAAGGTGGGCGTGCTCGGCGACTACAAGCGGCCGTTCTGGCGCTTTGCCTGGAGCCAGCTCAAGCGCGGCGAGATCGAGAATTTCATCGCCGTGACGCTGATCGCGCATCACCTCATCATGTTTGCGCGCGCCGCCTCGCGCGGGCATCAGAACGCGTCGAACTACTCGATCCGGCTGCGCGAGGCCGCCCTTCCTGCGGGGTGATGGCCTCGCCGGGGCAGGGCAGCGGGGCGCTCGCCGGCGCCGCGGCCTGCTCCGGCAAGGACGGCTCAGTCGGATACCGGTCCTTGAGTCGTTCAGGTTTCGAGCCCCGCGTCCGTCGGGGCCGTCCACCTCTTTTCAAGCACGGCAGAATCGTGGCGTGATCGGAAGCCGTCGCGGCTCGCCGTCTTGTGTGGCCGCGCATGGTTGCGGCCGGGGAGTGAACCCTGCTAGACCGCCTCGACGAATTTTCACGTGTTTTCAAGGATTAGCTTCGGCTGCGGGCCACAATGCGGTCATCTCTGCTTCGCTGAGCGGCCTTATTTCTGCCCTATGCGCTCAGGCCTTCCGAATTGGGCCGCGCCCCAACCACTGGACACCGCATGCTGGAAGTCAGGCACGACAACGAAGTCCATGTCGAGAAGGTCGAGCACCGGCCGGCCGACAGCATCGCCTTTGGCATCGAGCGGCTCGGCCTCCTCGCGGTCAAGGCGCCGATCTTCTCCTGCGTCGTCCTGCTCGTTCTCATCGTGGCGGCGGTGTTCGGCATCAAGCGCATCCAGATCGACGATTCGCTCAGCCAGCTGTTTCGCTCCGACAGCAAGGAATTCCACCAGTACGAGGAGGTGACGAAGAAGTTCCCGGCCGAGGAATTCGACGTCCTCGTCGTGGTCGAGGGCAAGACCCTGCTGGCCCGCCAAAACCTCGAGAAGCTTCGTGACTTCGTGACCGACCTGCAACTGGTCGAGGGCACCCGGGGCCTGGTGTCGCTGTTCTCGGCCCGTCAGGCGCCGGCGCCCGGCAAGCTGCCGGCCGCGCTGTTTCCGTCGGATCTGCCGGAGGGCGAGGCCTACGACAAGTTCATCGAAACGGTGAAGTCCAACGAGATCATCCGTGGCAAGCTGTTGTCGGAGGACGGCACGCTGGCCCTGATCGTGCTGTCGCTCGAGCCCAAGGTGGTCGCCTCGAACGATCTCGGGAAGGTGGTGGGCGACATCCGGAAGCTGATGGCGGAGGACCTCGGCGACACCGGCCTGAATGTCCAGCTTTCCGGCGTGCCGGTCATGCAGCTCGAGATCCGCAACGCGGTGGAGCGTGACGGGCTGACCTACAACATTCTCGGCATTCTCGCCGGCTGCGTCATCGCCATCATCTTCTTCCGCAAGGTCTCGTTCATGATCGCGGCGGCGTTTCCGCCGCTGATCGCGATCATGCTCGCGCTCGGCGCGCTCGGGTGGGCCAATTTCAATCTCAACATGTTCCTGAACGTGATGACGCCGCTCATCATGGTCATCAGCTTCTCCGATTCGATGCAGCTCACCTTCGCCGCTCGCGACCGCCTGATCGCGGGGCAGGACAAGGTGACGGCGTTCAAGAACGCCGTGCTGGTCGTCGGCCCGGCTTGCGTCCTGACCCACGCCACCGCCGGCATTTCCTTCATCGCCCTGCAGTTCTCCGACAGCGACCTGATCCGCAAGTTCGGCGAGGCGGGGCTCGCCGCCACCATCATCGCGCTGGTCGCGGTGCTGTCGCTGGTGCCGGTGTTCGGCGTGCTGCTGGTCCGCAACGAGAAGACGTTCGCGGTCAAATTCCAGGGCGCCGACGCCGGCGTCCAGGCGCTGCGCAATTTCTGCTACTGGATCGCGGTGCGCATGGTCGGCCGTCCCGGCCTGTTCAGCCTGATCGCGGTGCTGTTCGTCGGCTCGCTCGCGGTGGTGTATTCGACCCTGGAGCCGCGCTATCGCCTCGCCGACCAGGTGCCGGACAAGCAGCAGGCGGTTGCGGCGAGCAACCGGCTCGATGCCAAGCTGACCGGCGCCAATCCGGTCAACGTGCTCATCCAGTTTCCGAAGGGCGCCTCGCTCTATGCCCCGGAGACCCTGCAGACCATCGCCGACGTCCATGCCACGGTCGAGAAGACCGCGGGTGTCGGCAACGTCTGGTCGGTCGAGACGCTCCGGCGCTGGCTGGCCGAGAAGGCCGGCTCGTCGGATACCGCGACCCTGCAGGAATACGTCAATCTGATCCCCGAGCATCTGGTGCGCCGCTTCATCGACAAGGAGCAGGATGCGGTGGTGGTCGCCGGCCGTGTGCCGGATGTCGACTCCAGCCAGCTGCTGCCGGTGGTCGACAAGCTCGACCACGAGCTCGACGCGGTGAGAAAGAAGCATCCCGGCTATGAAATCGCCGTCACCGGTCTCGCCGCCATCGCCGCGCGCAACTCGGCCGGCATGATCGAAAAGCTCAACCATGGGCTGACGATCGAGTTCGCGCTGGTGGCCATGTTCATCGGGCTGGCCTTCCGGTCCTGGGTCGTCATGCTCGCCTGCATCCTGCCCGGCATTTTCCCTGTCGTGATGTCAGGCACCGTGCTGTGGGCCATGGGGGAGGGGCTGCAATTCGCCAGCGTGGTCGCGCTCACGGTCTCCTTTGGCCTCGGCCTGTCGGCCACCATCCACTTCCTGAACCGGCTGCGGATGGAGAGCGCGCCCGGCGTCAGTGCCGCAGTCGCTGTGGAGCGGGCCACCGTGCTGGTCGGACCGGCGCTGATCCTCACCACCGTGGTGCTGGCCTGCGGCCTGGTCGTCACCGTGTTCTCGGATCTGCCGTCGCTGCGGCTGTTCGGTTGGCTCAGCGCGTTCTCGATGGTGGCGGCGCTGTTCGCCGATCTCTTCATCCTCCGCCCGACCGCGATGTTCCTGATCAACCTGTCGCAGAAGCTCAAGCGCAAGCCGCTCTAGCCCAGGCTGTTGCGTAAACCAGGGCCGTTATACCCGCGAAAGCGGGTGATCCAGTACGCCGTGGCCTATCGGTTCAACTACGACAGCCTCTGGAACACTGGGCGCCCGGTCCTGTCTGCGCCTTCGGCTTCGACGCGGCTAAACACCTCGGGGGCGTGCCGAAGCGTGAGCGAAGGCGGCAAGCCGGGCGACGACGACGGTGGGTCTCATTCGTATCCGACGGCTGCGGAAGCACCGCAAAACAAAACGGCCCTGACATTGTCAGGGCCGTTTGCGCATTCGACTGCCCGTGAGCGCGCGACGCGCTCCGGTCCAAAGATCAGGTCTTCGACATCGTGATGTTGACGCCGCGAATCTCGCCCTTGGAGGAGATCTGCACGACCTGCTTGTTGCCGCTGGTCCGCAGGGTGATGCTGGCGGCGAAGCCGGCGGCCTGCACGAACACGTCGATCTGGCCGTTGCCGGCGGTGCCCTGCAGCTCGCCGTTCACGTTGCGGCTGGATTCGCTCCAGTTGCCGGAGATGCGGTCGCCCTGGCTGGTGACGTCACTGGACAGGAGGAACTTGTAGCTGTCGCTGGCGCATTGCAGGCTCTGCTTCAGATTGGCGCCGGCCACCTTGTAGCTGGCCTTGCAGCGGATGCGCTCGGTGGTGCCGTCCGACAGCGCGACCGTGCCGTTGCCCGACCACGAGCCGTCGAAGCCGGCGAACGGGCCCGACTGAGCGTGAACTGCGGTCGCCGCCACGAACAGTGCCGCTCCGAGACCGGCGGCCTTGACGACGTGCCCAGAGAAAGGTGAGCCGAACAGTTTCATATCGAGTTTCCCATCCAAAATGACACCGCTGTGTCGGCGTATGCCGCCGCTTCGAACACTTGGTGTTCTCGCCGAAGGTTAGGTTCAAATGACGGCCGGTCGGGCGCTGCGACCGGATGCCATGATGCCCGCCGATACCGTGCGACCGGTCGGCGCCGAATGGTCGTCCTCGCAAGACGGCTGCACGCAAGCCGCCTCGACGGCGCCCGCATCTAACGGTCCGCGCGGCATGCTTGCAACAGCCAAATGCGAAAAACGTGTTCCGAGAATAACGCCCTAGTATCAACGCCTTGTTTGTGCCAAAGCTGTGATCTCCGAGCTTGATCCGCTCGGGATCATAGGGCGCAAATTTGGCCGCATTTGGCAGCGTACCTCCGGCGCTGGGGGGCTTGCGGTCCTTGCCAAACCAAACAGGTGTTTCCCGGGCAGCATCGGCGATCCGGGAGGTCTCCTCTGCTGTCAAAATGAAGGAACACGATGCGTAAGATTTTCCTGGCACTTTCCCTGCTGTCGTCGGTGTCCGTTTCCACCGGTGCGTTCGCGCAAGGCCGCGGCGGCACGCCCGAAGAGCAGGCGGCCTGCACGCGTGACGTTCAGAAGTTCTGCCGTGCGGTCATCGATCAGGGTGACTTCACGATTCTGGCGTGCCTCAAGGAGAACCGCCCCAAGATCAGCTCGGCCTGCGATCAGGTGCTGAAGACCCACAACCAGTAAGCGGTTGCCGTTCGGAACGGTTGTTTCCGAACTCTCTTGGTTAACGACCGCCGGCCCGCCCCCTCGGGGCAGGACGGCGGTTCGCTTCTATGGGCTGCCCGACATCGATTGCATTGGTTTTGGCGGGATCTTCGCCTATATGGGGGGCGAGCAATCCGTTCGCATGAGCGAAGCGGCGGGCATTGTTTTCGGTAGCGCCCCTTCAACCTGATAGCTGTTTCGTCCATGACCACCGCGAGCGATTTGCGATCCGGCAAGACACACCGGGACGAGAACTTTCCGGTGGCGTCGTGGATCATCCGTCCTGAGCATCGGGCGCTGATCCTCGCCTTCTACAATTTCGTGCGCACCGCCGACGACATCGCCGACCATCCGAGCCTGCCGGGCGACGAGAAGCTGCGGCTGCTCGACCTGCTCGAGGCTGAGCTGACGGGAACGGGCGAGACCCAGGACGTCGCCGTCAGCCTGCGCCGGGCGCTCGCCGGGCGCGGCATGTCGCCCCGGCACGCGCTCGATCTGCTGGTTGCCTTCCGGATGGACGTGACCAAGCTGCGCTACGAGAACTGGGACGAGGTCATCCACTACTGCCGCTATTCGGCGATGCCGGTCGGCCGCTTCATGCTCGATGTGCACGGCGAGTCCACCGCGACCTGGCCGGCCTCGGACGCGATCTGCGCCGGCCTTCAGATCAACAACCACCTGCAGGACTGCGGCAAGGACTACAAGGCGCTCAACCGCGTCTATCTGCCGCGTGACGCGCTGGCCGAAGCCGGCGCCACGGTCGAGATGCTCGGCGCAGCCAAATCGTCGCCGCAGCTCTTGAGCTGCCTGCAGAAGCTCGCCGTCCGCAATGCGGCGCTGCTCGAGGAGGGCAGGGACCTCAACAGCGGCGTCAAGGATTTCCGCTTCGGACTGGAGATCGCCGTGATCCAGGCCTTCGCCGACCGCATCGTGGCGTTGCTGAAGGTGCGCGATCCGCTGAGCGAGCGCGTGCACCTGTCGCCCATCGGCATGCTCGGTCTCACCTTCACCTCGGTGATGGGCGAGATCGGCCGCCGCGTGGCCGGGCGTCATCCCCAGACCAAATCGGCAGCCGGCGCATGACCCTCGAGGCGACCGCGGATAACGTCGATCACGGCACGGCGGCCTCCGGCAGCTCGTTCTATGCCGCCATGCGCATCCTGCCGCGCGCCCAGCGCGATGCGATGTTCCAGGTCTACAGCTTCTGCCGCGAGGTCGACGACATCGCCGATTCCGACGGCCCGCGGCCCGAGCGGCTGGCAGCGCTGCAGAAATGGCGCGACGACATCGACGCGCTGTACCAGGGCAACCCGCCGCCGCGGCTGCGCGACTATGTCGCGTCGGTGAAGACCTTCGGACTGAAGCGCGAGGACTTCCTCGCCATCATCGACGGCATGGAGATGGACGTGCCGGCGGAGATCCGCGCGCCCGATCTCGCCACGCTCGACCTTTATTGCGACCGCGTGGCGAGCGCGGTCGGCCGCCTCTCGGTGCGCATCTTCGGCATGCCCGAGGAGGACGGCATCCTGCTCGCGCACCATCTCGGCCGCGCGCTGCAGCTCACCAACATCCTGCGCGACATCGACGAGGATGCCGGCATCGGCCGGCTCTACCTGCCGCGCGAGGCGCTGCTGTTCGCCGGCATCACCAGCGACGATCCGGTCAAGGTGATGCAGGAGCGGGCGCTGCCCAAGGTCTGCAACTCGGTAGCGGTCAGGGCCAAGACGCATTTCGAGAAGGCCGACGAGATCATGCGGCGAAATCGTCGGCGCGCCGTGCGGGCGCCGCGGATCATGTCGAAATATTATCGCGCCGTGTTCGACCTCCTGCTCGAACGCGGCTTCGCGCTGCCGCGCGAGCCCGTCCGCGTGAGCAAGCTCACGAAGATCGGCATCATCCTCCGTTACGCAATCATCTGATGCAGAAGACAGCTCACATCATCGGCGCCGGCGTGTCCGGCCTTTCCGCCGGCGTGCGGCTCGCCAACGCGGGCTACATCGTGCACGTCCACGAGGCCACGCAGCAGCTCGGCGGCCGCTGCCGGTCCTATTACGACGCCGCGACCGACCTGGTGATCGACAACGGCAACCATCTGCTGCTGTCGGCCAATCATCACGTGCTGTCCTATGCCCGTGCGATCGGCTCGGAAGCGGGGCTGGTCGGGCCGGAGAAGGCGCAGTTCGCATTCGTCGACATCCGGAGCGGCCAGCGCTGGCTGCTCGATCTCGGCAACGGCCGGCTGCCGCTGTGGGTGTTCGACGAGGGCCGCCGCGTGCCGGATACCAAGCTCGGCGACTATCTCGCATTGTCGCCGCTGATTTGGGCCGGCACGTCCAAGACCATCGGCAGCACGATTCCCTGCAAGGGCGCGCTGTACGACCGGCTGGTGCAGCCGCTGCTGCTCGCGGCGCTGAACTGCGATCCGCCGGAGGGCTCGGCGGGGCTCGCCGGCGCCATCGTCCGCGAGACGCTGTTGGCCGGCGGTCAGGCCTGCCGGCCGCTGATCGCGCGCGACGGGTTGTCGGGCGTGCTGATCGATCCGGCCGTGAAATTCCTGGAAGGCAAGGGCGGCAGCGTCCGGATCGGCCGCGAGCTGCGCGGCCTCGACAATGCAGGCGGTCGCGTCACCGGGCTCAGGTTCGGCGGTGATGAAACCGTCGCGCTCGGTCCCTCCGACGTCGTGGTGCTCGCCGTGCCGCCGCGGCCGGCGATGGCGCTGCTGCCGGGACTCACGGGGCCGACGAAATATCGTGCCATCGTCAATGCCCATTTCCGCATCACGCCGCCGCGCGATGCACCAGCTCTGCTCGGAGTGGTCGGCGGCCTGGTCGAGTGGCTGTTCGCCTTCCCGCAGCGGCTCTCGGTCACCATCAGCAATGGCGATCGCCTGGTCGACATGCCGCGCGAGGAACTCGCCGCCGCGATCTGGGCCGACGTCTGCAAGGCCGCCGGGATCTCGGGCGAGCTGCCGCCGTGGCAGATCGTGCGCGAGCGTCGCGCCACCTTCGAGGCGACGCCGGAGCAGAACGCGCTCCGGCCCGGAGTGAAGACGGCGTTCGGCAATCTCGCTCTGGCGGGGGACTGGACCGATACCGGCCTGCCGGCAACCATCGAAGGCTCGGTGCGCTCCGGCGACCGCGCCGCGAATCTCCTGCTCGGGCACGGCTGACGGGCGCAGGGCGGCCGAATCTGGACGCGCCGTCACGCCGCCCCCGCCCCGAGTCTCACATTTTCGTGGCGTAGTTCTTGCTTAAAGTTCCACGCCTGGAGGCGCTGGCGCGATCTGTTCCAGGGCGGAACAGGGGTCGGCGGGGCCAAATGGCAACACCCGGCAAAAAACGCATCACGTGCGGGTGCAGTGCGGCGCAAACGGGGTTTCCTCGTGGAATTTTTCTGCGTAATCCTCAGTTTGTTAAGGTCTTTCCGCTCTGGCGCCGCCGCGGCTGAGGCTTTGGAACAAGAGACGGAGACGTCGGATCGCGCGACGTCCGAGAAGGTGTCAGGGGTCGGATTGTGAAGTTGGGGATGGGGGACGACACGTCCGCGGATCGCCCGATTGATCCGCGGCCGGTCTTGGTCGTGACGGGCTTGGTGCAGGAGGCCCGGATTGCTGCCGGGCCCGGCATGATGGTGATCTGCAGCTCGAGCGACCCCAGACAGTTGCGCTCGCTGCTCACCGTGTTCGATCCGACCTCGATCCGCGGCGTCGTCAGCTTCGGCGTGGCCGGTGGCCTCGATCCGAGCCTCAAGGCTGGCGACATCGTCGTCGCCACCGAGGTGACCGCCGGCGATGCCCGCTGGCTGTCGGGCCTGTCGCTGCGCGAGGAGCATATCGCCCGCGCCGCCCTGAAGAAGCGCCGCGTCGTGCGTGGCGTGCTCGCCGGGGCCGAAGAGGTGGTGGTGGCGCAGGCCCGCAAGGCGGCGCTGCGCATGAAGACCGGCGCGGCCGCGGTCGACATGGAGAGCCACATCGCTGCCGCCTATGCCGCCGAGTACGGGCTGCCGTTCGCGGCGCTGCGGGTGATCTCCGATCCCGCCCATCGCACCCTGCCGTCGCTCGCCAAGGATGCGATCAAGCCGAATGGCGACATCGACCTGCCGATGATCCTGCGCGGCGTCGCGCGCAATCCGGCCGTGCTGCGTGGTCTGGTGTCGACGGGCATCGAGTTCAATCGCGCCCTGCGCTCGCTGCGCGGCGCCCGCGACCTGCTGCTGAGCGGCCTGCTGGCGGCCGAGCATTTCCTCGAGACCGAGACGCTGGCCGCCGCCGAAGCGTAAGGCGCCGGCTGGCGAATGATCGTCGGCTTTATCGGCTAAGGCTCCGATAATCCCGCTTGCTCCGTCGCTGCGCTCGCAATGACGTGTGGAAAGAGCTTCGCTCAGAGGCGCAATCCCTGCACCGAAACGGAGCGGCGCCTACGAGCCCATAGCACCTCAACGAAAAACGGCCGCCGGTTGCCC
>NZ_JAUEUL010000032.1:0-52234 GCF_032487575.1 Bradyrhizobium sp. SZCCHNRI1009
CACTGGCCGCCGTCAGGACCGGCTGCCGCGCCGCCGCCGACGCCGCTATAGTCGATCTTGATGTTGACGGTGATGCGGTCCGAGATCATCGAGGTGAGGATCGCGGCGGCCTGCTGAATGCCGGCGCGAAAGCTCGCCGGTGCATTCATCGCCGCCGTGTCGAACAGCAGATTGATCGTCAGTCCGCCGGCGCTCACCGCGGTGACCGCGCCAATCCCGCCGAAGTCGCCCTGCGCAAGCTGCGCCTCGACCGCCTCGTCGGGCAGCTCCACGGGATTCGACGGCGGGGGTACCCCCGCGTCGTATGGAGGTGAAGTCGTGACCGACTGTAAGTTGGATGCTCCAGGCATTGCCTCAGTTCCGGCTCGTCGCGTGAGGGGCGCATGGCTCGACCGTATCGACACGCTGCCGAGTCGAATCGTGACCGTCCCAAGTTACAGGGCAACGATCTTGCTCGGAGGTTAATGGGCGTTCCGAAGCGCCGGAAAACGACCGGCGACGGTTGTCGCGGGCGTTCACCGAACCGAGGTTCGCTTACGCGTTCAGTCCAGCAGCTCGGGCAGGCGGTCCAGAAACGCGGGGACCGGTAGCGCAGCACCAAAATTATAGGGATTGTCGCCGAGCGCGGCGCGATAGCGATCGAGTTGCGGCC
The DNA here is from genome assembly GCF_032487575.1 of Bradyrhizobium sp. SZCCHNRI1009. NCBI lineage: Bacteria > Pseudomonadati > Pseudomonadota > Alphaproteobacteria > Hyphomicrobiales > Nitrobacteraceae > Bradyrhizobium > Bradyrhizobium sp. SZCCHNRI1009. Next base: position 653 of record NZ_JAUEUL010000032.1, read on the forward strand.
CGCCTTCACGCAGCGCCCGGCCCGTTCCATCGAGGCAATCGAGCTTGTAGCGGACGGCTGCGGTGATGTCCTGCGCGGTATTGGGGTGGATTTCGAGCCCGTGACGGGCCAGCACGGCGGTGTCGATCAGCAGCGCCTGCAGCGGCTGCCGATAGGTCTCGCGCAGCGAGAGGTAGCGCCGCGCGCGCCGGTCATACACCGGTCGCACGGTGAAGTCGGTGCGCTCATGCCAGAACTGGCAGTCGTTGGAGATGCAGTTGACGAGCAGCATCGGCGTTCCCAGCGCCTGCACGGCCGTGGTCAGGCCCGATGTCGTGCCGACGAACAGGCGAGCGGCGGCGCAAAGATAGAGGTCCATCTCCGCCGATTTGATGTCGCTGTGGGCGTAGTCGAAGACGCCTGCCATGCCGCGCAGCGGCGTCATGCTGCGATCGCCGAGCCTGACCACGGCGCCGCCGCGTGCGGTGATCGCGGCGATGGCGTCGAGGTAGTCGCCGACATTGGCGGAGCGATGCTGGCGCGTGGTGCCGGGTCCATCGCCGTGATAGCCGCCCTCGCGGATGTGCATCGCGACGAACCAGTCGGCGGTGACACCGGCGGCACGCAGCCTGGCCGTTGCGGTTTGCATCAGCTCCGACGGGACCTTCACGATCGGCAGCCGCTGCTGTTCGGCCCAGGCGACCTGCGCGCGCGACGCTGCGTGAGCCCACGGCTCGGCGATGCCGTCCTTGCCCCGGACGGCGATGAACTGGTCGCCGACCAGCCGCTGATAGGGCAGCAGATCGTCGACGAGAGCGGGGTCTTCGATGATCGTGACATGCTGATCGAACAGCCTGAGGAATGGCTGGTTGACAACCTTGCTTGCCGGGGCAAGCAGCACGTAGTTGGCGCGCGGCAGCATGCCGAGCGCGGCCATGCGCAAATGGCAGTCGATGAAGCCGACGTGGCCGATCAGCGTCACCCATTCGTAGCCGAGCAGCCGAACCGGGAGCGCGGGATCGAAGATGCTGCTGACGCCGGCAATGCGCGCGATCAGCGCGTCGGGAATCGACCATTTGGCCGCCAAGGAATCCTGGTGGTCGAGCGCGGCCTGATAGCTGCGGAACGTGTCGTCGTAGCGGCCCTGGTGATAGAAGTTCTCGCCGAGCTGGATCAGATTGTCGTAGATCAGCAACTCGCCGGCATGCTCCAGCTCCCAGGCGCTCGGCGTATAGGTCGATGGATCGTAGCCGCCGGCATAGTTCTGGTGCGCCATCACCGAGCGGGGATCGCGCGCGACCGACGCCTTGAAGCACGCGGCGGCCTGGACGTGGTCGCCGGCCAGGGCATGGGCGGCGCCGAGCTTGCGCAGCGCGTTGCCGTCGCCCGAGGCCGCAGCCGCCGTCAGGAAATGCGCCGCGACTGGAAGATTGCCGCGATACATGTGGGCGACGCCGACCGCGAAATTGATCGCGAAGCTGTCGATCGTCTCCGGCCGCGGCACCTCGCGCACGATCCGGTCATAGGCGCTGCATAGCGCCATGGCGGTGAAATAGGCCTGCGCGCCCACACCGGCTCTCGCGCGCACATTGCTGCGGAAGACCAGGTTCAAGATCCGCACCGCACGCAACGCGCTCGGCTTGCGGCTGGCAGCGAGATGAACCTGCGCTGCCGCGGCCAGCGTGGTCGAGGCCGTCAGCGCCAGCAAACGGCCGAGCCGCGATCCCTTTGCCAATTGCCGGTCCATCAGCCGGAGCAGCGTCGCACCGGCCGGCGCGACGATGAGCCTGCTGTCGACGATGTTCGCGGCGCGGGTGGTCAGCGGCAGCAATTGCCGGCGCCGCGCACTCAGGAACGCATAGAGGCGAAACGCGGATGCCGTCAGCCACGTCCGCGGCGACCAGCGGCCTCGCGGCGTCTGCGGCGACGGTTGCTCGGCCGGCACGGCGCGAGTCGGCGCAGGAACAGCCTTGGCGCCGAGGCGGCGACGGAGAGAGCCGAAGGGGGCGCGGGCCGTCATGGCGCGCGATAGCCAGGGGTAGCGGACAAGATCGCGCGCCGGGCGGCGGTCTGGGCAAGCAGGCGCGTCAGCGACATCGGCCGCGTCCGGAGCGTGACCCAAGCCAGCGCGGCCAGGCGGCCGACGGCCCCGAAGCTCAGCATCACCCGAAGCAGGTGCGTGTCGAGCGCGTTGCCATCCAGCAAGGCGGATACGCGCGCAGCCTTGACGCGCGCAGCCTTGGCCGACGGCATCGTTTCACCGCCGAGCACCATCCGCGCCGCGCCGAAGCGGTTGCGCCGGGTGAAGAGATCGCCATAGCCTTCGGGGAACAACTTGCTCTGCGCAATCAGCGCGCCGATGTCCGCGAGCTTGGCGTTGAGCGAAGCCGGATCGGTCGCCGTCGCCGTCGAATAGTTCTGGCCGTGGATGCGCCAGTAGCCGAGCGCCTCGGCGATGAAGCAGCAGCCATAGGTCAAGGCCAGCCGCCGGGCGAGAAAGGCATCGGAGAACGAGCCGAGCTGGACGTCGAAGCCGCCGAGCGCCTGCAAGGCCGTGCGGCGATACAGCGATGTGGTCCCCGAGAAGTAGTTGTCGCCAAAGCGCAGCGCCTCGCGAATGTCGGCCGGCGCCAGCATCGCCGAGGTCGACGCGGGCAGCATTGCCGGCCGCAGCATCCGTCTTGCGGACGGCCCCTGAGGACCGATGATCTCGCAGCAAGCGAAGACCAGGCCGGCTTCGGGATGGCTGGTGGCCTGTACCATCGCCTTTTCGAGATAGGTCGGATGCAGCGCGTCGTCGGCCCCGAGAAAGCCGATCCATTCGGTGTCCACGATCGCCAGCGCCTCGTTCTGACCGCGCACGACGCCCTGGTTGGTCTCATGGCGGATCAGTCGCCAGCTCGGACGGTCCGCCACGAAGCGTGAAATGACCGCGATGCTGTCATCCGTCGAGCAGTCGTCAATGATGACGACGCGGTCTGGGGGGCGGGTTTGGTTCGCGATGCTGCCGAGCGACTCGGGCAGGTAGTGGGCGTGGTTGAAGTTCGGGACGACCAGCGTGACGGTCGGGGAGGCGGCGCGGGCGGTCGACGTGGTCATGGTTCAGCGCGCTTCCTGCCGCATGCTGTCGAGCCCGGCCGCTCAAACCTTGGGCAGCTCTTTCAGAACGTCGTCCAGCGCGCCGAAGGCGCGCACGCGGCCGCCATCGAGATAGAGCCCGAGATTGCAGGTGTCGCGCAGCAGGCCGTGATCATGCGAGGCGAGCACGACGATTCCCGAGCGGTTCGTGATGTCCTGCAGCCGGCCGTGGGTCTTCTTGCGGAACTGCGCGTCACCGACCGCGATCCACTCGTCCATCAGGATGATGTCGCCGTGAATCGAGGCTGCGATCGAGAACACCAGGCGCAGCAGCATGCCGGAGGAATAGGTCCGGATCGGCAGCTCAAGATAGTCGCCGAGCTCGGCGAATTCGGCGATCTCCGGCACGCGCTGCTCGATCTCCTCGGGCGAGAGCCCGAGGATGAGGCCGCGGGTGCGGATGTTCTCGTAGCCCGACGCCTCTTCGTCCATGCCGAGACCGATGTCGAACATCGGAACGTTCCGCCCTACGGTCCGCAGCGAGCCGCTCGTCGGCTCGTAGATGCCGGCGAGCACGCGAATCAGCGTGGTCTTGCCGGCGCCGTTGTGGCCGACCAGGCCGAGCCGGTCGCCCTGCTTCAGGGTGAAGCTGATGTCATCGAGCGCCTGGACGAACTGGAACGAGCCGTCGCTCTTCGAGACCCGGCCGCCGACGCGTGAGGCCGCCTTGATCGCCAGATGCCGGAATGATCGTGCGTTCGGCGGTGCGACGGGAAATTCGATACCGATTTGCTTGGCTTCAATGAGAGTCATTCGAGGCGGATCCAGAGGTCTCCGGCCATGATGTCAGGCCCAATACACGACGCGCGACCGATAGCGCGTGTAGATATAGATCATGGCCGCGGTCAGGACCGCGACCGATCCAATGGCACCGGCCCAGGTCGCAAGGCCGGGAACGTCGCCCATCAGCGGACCACGCGTGACCGCCAGCAGATAGGCGATCGGATTGAGCGTGACGATCAACTCGCCGCCGCGAATGCTCGACGGCTCCCAGATGATCGGAGAGATGAAGAACAGGAGCTGCAGCACCGCCGCCATGACGGGCGGCACGTCGCGATAGCGCACGCAGATCATCGAGACGATCACCGAGGCGCTGACGACGAAGACGTAGACGATCATCAGGCCGAGGATGGCGAGCACCATTCCGAATCCGACCGACCATGGATAGACGAGCCAGATGAACGGGATTACCGCGATGTTGTGCAGGAAGATGATCAGGTTGCGCTGAACCATGCGCATGACATGGATCAGGATCGGCATGTCGACGGCTTTGATCATGCCGCCGGCATTGATCATCGTGTAGCAGGCTTCGCTGAGCGAGGACGAGATGAAGCTCCAGATGGTCATGCTGACCATGAAGTGGGGCAGGTAGGTCTTCATGTCGGCGCCGAGGAAACGGCCGGCCACCGTACCCATGATCAGGGCGGTGATCGCGTTGGTGGCCGTGATCCACCACGGACCTAGCATGGTGCGGCGGTATTTCGATCGGATGTCACCGGCAGCGAGTGCGCGCCAGGTGACGTGACGGGTGATGAACGGCGCGATGTCCTCGCGGCAGCGCGCCCAGGAGATGCGACGCCGATCCGCAACCACGAACCGCTCGACCTGTCCATCGGTCAGGGTGGTCATCCTTCTACCTCGCGAGAGCCGTAAGTATTTGGCTTACCAGCTGAAAGCGGTTGGACGCCCGTCACGCCGGCGGCCAATCGCCGGGGCTTGCTGGACCATGTTACGCGGGCACTGTCAACCGGTCAGCTCAGGCGGCCGCCGCAGGCTCAGATCGCGACCGAGCCCGAGGCGTCGACGATCCGCGGCTCCGGCAGCGGCACCAGGAATCGGCCGCCGGCGTCCAGGTAAGCCTGGTTGCGCTTCAGGATCGGCTCCGCATAGATCCAGGCGAGAATCACGACGATGTCGGGCTTGCGCGTCGCGAGCTCGCTGGACGGCAGCACAGGGATGTGGGCGCCCGGGCTGAAGCGGCCGTGCTTGAGCTGGTTGTCGTCGACGATGAACTTGATCCGGCCCTCCAGCTCGAAATGGTAGAGCAGGGTGGTGGTGGTGGTCGAGGCGCCGTAGGCCGCGACCAGCTTGCCCGCGGCGATGGCCTGGTCGAGCGTGGCGAGCACCCGGCGCTTGCAGTTTTCGATGGCGACGAACCAGTCGCGGTAGATCTGCGGCTTGGTCACCCCGCGCCGCTCCTCCTCGGCGATCAGTTTCGACAGCTCCGCCGAGCGCGGCCGCTTGCCGGTCGATTTCGGCTGCGCAAAAGCTCGGATCGAGCCGCCCTTGGTGCCGGTGCGTTCGACGTGGAACAGCGTCATGTCGTGCCGGTTCAGGAAGGTCTCGAGCGGGATCAGCGCGTGATGCGAGACGTGCTCATGGTAGATCGTGTCGAACACCATGTTGTCGATCATGTCGACGATGTAGGAGACCTCGAACACAAAGGCGCCGTCGTCGGCGAGCAGCAGACGGATGCCCTTCACGACGTCGGACATGTTGTCGATATGCGCGAACACGTTGTTGGCGCAGAACAGCTTGGCCTCGCCCTGTTCAGCCTTGATGCGGGCCGCCAGCGCGCTGGTGAAGAAATCCGGGATCGTCGGCACGCCTTCCTTGGTGGCGGTCGCCGCGATGTCGCGGGCTGGGTCGATGCCCTGCACGCGCATGCCCTCGTTCTTGAATGCCTTGAGCAGCGAGCCGTCGTTGCTGCCCATCTCGGCGACCAGACTGCCCTTGGGGATGCCGAGCGAGGACACCACCGATTGCGCATAGCGCTTGAAGTGCTCGACGAGGCCGAGCGAGACCGAGGTGCGATAGGTGTAGTCGCGAAACAGGATGTCGGGATCGACGACGTCGAGATTCTGCAGATGGCCGCAGTCGAGGCAGAGATAGCAGTCGAGCGGGTAGAGATCCTGCTTCTCGCTCAGCCGGTCGGCCGTCACGAATGCGTCGCCGATCGCCGAAGGCCTGATCGGCAGCACGTGATCGAGCGAGGTCGAGCCGCACAGGCGGCAATCGGTCTTGTGCTTGACGTGCTGCATGAGGTGTCGATCCTGGGTTGGCGATCCCGCAGGCGGGATGGTCGGCCGAAGAGGAATTTGCGGCGGGTTTTACAGGCCGGCGAAGCTCTTGGCGACCTCTTCTTGCCAGACTGTGGACACTCCGCCATCCAGGAACAGGCTCTGCCCGTTGATGAACGACGCGCGCGGGCTGCAGAGGAAGTCGAGGGCGTCGGCGCATTCCTCGGCCGTCCCGAGCCGGCCCAGCGGGACCAGCTTCCGGTAGGTCTCCATCAGCTTCTCGTTCTGTTCATAGAAGATGCGCGATTCGCGCTTCAGGTAGGTCAGCGGCATGATCGCGTTCACGCGGATGCCGCGCCGGCCGAGCGTTGCGGCGTAATGCCGGACCATCGCATTGAGGCCGCCCTTCACGGCATGGTAGCCGACCGGCTGCGAGGAGCCGACGAATTCGGCGTAGACCGAGCTGACCACGCCGATGGCGCGGTCGCCATCGCCAGCGAAATGGCCGGAAAAGCCCTCGATCAGGTCGCGCGAGGCGGTCAGGCCGACCTGGATCTCGCCGGCCCAGGGATCGCCCTGGCCGCGAAAGCGCTGGCTCAGGACGAGGTAGCGGACCGGGCCGGAGGCCTCGGCGATCTCGCGCCAGAGCCCGGCAAAGCTCTCGCTGCGCTCGAGATCGGCGGAAAAATGCTTCAGGCCGGGCTGATCGGGAAAATCGGCCGGGCGCTGCCGCGACACGACGCTGACGGCGCAGCCGCGCGCCAGGAAGCGTTCGACGACCACGCGGCCGAGGCCGCGGGTGCCGCCGACCACGACGGCATGATCGGTCATGCCGCGACGCCCTGCCGTGCGGCGACACGCCGGACGAGATCAGCCTGGTAGGCTGCGGCCTTGGCGGTGTCGCTGTCCTCGGGCGCGAAGTCGGCGAACACGCTGGCGCCGGGGCGGAACGGGCCGTTGGTGATCTCGTGCACGATCAGGAGGTCGCTGCGGATGATCAGGGTGTGGAAGAACGCGTTCGACATCCGGTAGTAGAACGGCCGCGCACCGCCCGGCGGCCCCAATTCGACGACACGCTCGATCTGGCCGTCGTCGTCGAACACCACGATATCGACCTCGCCCTCGATGATGTGGAAGGCCTCGCTCTTGCCCGGGTGCTTGTGCGGACGGATGTAGGAGCTGGAATCGATCGCGATGATCATTTCATGCAGGCTGTCATCGCCGTCCGGATGGGCGTTGATGCGGGCCCGCCGCTTCGGGCTGGCCTTCACCGCGGCTTTCAGGGTGTTGATCTCGGCAGCGCCCACCGATGAAATGGGGCCCTCGGCCAGGAAGACCTCGGGGGATTTCTGGACGAGCGTCATGCGTGATCCCTCATGATCGAATTGTCGAGCGCGGCGTAGATCGAGCGGAATTCCACGCCCCTGGCAGCGAGCGGCGCAAGCTTTTCACGCACCTTGGCCTCGATATGCGGCGCGATCGCAAACAGGCACAGCCTGATCCGTTCGTCGTCGAGCAGCCGCTCGGAGCCTACCACAGGTGTACGGAAGCCGGGCGGGAAAAACCCGGCCTTGTCGGCATCATCGTCGACGGCCACCGCGATCAGGTCGGCCAGGCCGAAGGCGTTGACGAACATGATGGCGTGATGGCCGATGCCGAACAGCGCGATCCGATCGCGGTCGGGACCGGCCAGGGCCGTCAGCCTGCTGCGCAGTCGCGCGCGGGCGGGGGCGAAATTGTCACGATAGGCCTGGAACAGGCTGGAAGGTCCGCGGGGATCCACCGGAGGGGCGGGAATATCGGCCGGGGTGAGGACGGCGACCAGGGCATCTTCCAGGGCGCCCGGATAGCGAAGCAGGGTCAGAACGCGATAGCCGCTCACTTCAGCGAGACGCCGCAGCGTGTCCTCGACGAAATAGCAGCTGTGCTCCTCCCACAGGAAGCAGTAGTCGCGCGCCGCGAGGAACTTGCTGCTGTCGGGGACCTCGATCAGCAGCAGGCCATCGGGAGAAAGCAGAACCTTGAGCGCTTGCAGCGCCTGCACGGGCTCCGGCGTGTGCTCGAGGATGTAGCGGCACGATACAATATCGAACGTGCCAAGTTGCGCCGCTTCGGCGGCCAGCCGTTCGGCGTGGAGGCTGGCCTGCCAGGTTTCCAGATAAGGATAGCGCCCCGGAGCGCTGGCGACGCCAAGCGCGAGGGCGCTCGCGGTGAGCCCGCGGGCCTGCAACCTGCCCAGCAGAGGACCCTCGAACGGACCGGTGCCGAGGGCGGTGCCGGCCCGCGGCTTCAACGACAGCAGCTCTCCGACCAGGGCGTCGAGATGGCCTTCCGGCTCCCGGTAGCGGATCCATGGCACCTCGGGAACAAGCGCCTCGGCCGGTGGAAGCTCGCGGAGCTGGACGAGCTGACAAGTGTCGCACACGACGACGTCGAGGGTTACCCGAAGCTGGACACGGGTCTCGCGCGCGAACCGGTTGCAGACCGGGAGCTCACCAAGCGGGAGCGCCTGCGTGGAGATCGGCTGACCGCACAATCGGCAGCCGGATAGTGGTCCGGTGGACATGGCTCGGCTGGATCGCTCGATCAATGGGCACGCTCGGGCTCGCCGCTGTGTCCAGCGCGCCGGCCGCTATGGATGTTGCCATCTGGAGGCAACCTCAATAGCAGTGTAATCGGGAACATGACAACGTAAAATGTTCGTCCGGCACGGACCCTGGAACTCGCGTCCATTGTGATGTTTCGCGCTGCTGTTGTTCTTTGAGCGCTCGCATCTCCCTGTCGGTTCAACGGGCGAATCAGTGTCAAGAACGTCAGCAGATTTTTGTTCTGCCGCAACGGGGATTGCGCGACTGGGCAGTCTTCCAGCGGAGATGCTACAGACGATGATCAGGGGCTTTGGCTGCTATTGTTCGGCCATATGAGATCTAACGTTGGTAAGAGGGGGCGCCTGCGTGAAGGATATGGTTCTCGTTTTAAGATCGATCTTGCGCACCGTCTGCGTGAGCACGGTCCTCTTCTGTGTTCTTCTTGCGGTCGGCGCAGGGTTCCTCAACGCCTTGCTTGCGGGATTTGTGGCTTTCGTATTCATCTCGCTGGGAATCGGCCGGCTCGCGCTCGAGCGGCTGGCTCTGTGGTCGACAATTCTGCTGATTGTCGACAGGGCAGGGCTGCTGCCGATCGCCGAGTGGGTTCATGGGATCATCATACTCATTGGTCGTGGGTTGGCTTGACAGCCCGATCGGCATGCGGCGTGTATTGCTGAAGCCAATTCGAGACAGGCGACAATCGGCATAGCCTTCTCCTGGTCTGCCGCAGGGCGGTCTGGATGTTCGAGAACGGGGGCTGGCCGTGAGCCGGAGATGGAGTTGGGGTAGCCGATGCAGCGCTTCAAGGAGCCGCTAGTTCTGCAGAGCCCTGTGCGCAGACGCGGACTCCTTGAGCTGTTTGACGCACTGGAGACTCTGCCGGCCGAAACGGCGCGTTGGAGAGAGCGGTCTCTGCTGGCGCCGCAGCGATGGGCGCGCATCCTGATTGTCGGCACTGCCAGGCTGCTGAGCCTGCTGCCGCCGCGGCTGGCGTTCCTGATCCTCGCCTTCTTCGAGATCGGAGAACTTCGCGACCGCCGCCTGCTGCAAAGGGCCTATCAGGCCCACTGCGCGTCTCTGCTGGCGAAGGACCCTGACCTGCGGTTTTCGGGATTGCTCAGACGGAGCTTTCCGATGCTGTCAGCGGAACTGCTGCTTCGGATCGGGGCCGATTGGGAAGCCTATGATCTGGTCCTCCAGCATCAGCTCGCAGCCCGCTCGCCGGAACTGGCGCACATGATGGTTCGCGCGCTCTTCGAGCTCGGGGAGTTCGACAAGGCCTATCGGCTGGCCTCGCAGCTGGATCTGAGGGCAAGGTCGGAATCGGAGATACATCTCACCTTTCTCAAGAGCATGCTCGAGATCATGGTCGGCAACGAGGCCCGCGCGGTCGAATGCATGTCGGAGGCATGCCGTGGTATTCCCGACTACATGCGTCCTCACCAGAACATGGCGTCGCGGCCGGCGCGGAACTATCATCCCAACCCTCTTGATTTCGCCTGCGGCGCCGCGGGCAGGCTGTTCGATCTCTGCAACTTCACCGGCCAGCGCGTGACTCATGTCGGCTCTGGCGACATCGGCATCGGTCTGTTCACGAGAGCGCTCGCGGCGCAGTCGGAGCTGCTCGGCAGGGCGGCGCCGGCCATATCGGCGGAGGCCAGCCACCTGTTGCGCAGGTTGGGAATTCCCCTGGAGCAATTGCGGGTCCTTCCCGAGGAATGGACGACCCAGATTGGTCACCTCGGCATGCTGGACATCCTGTTCCGAATGCGCGACCTGGGGTGGTGGTCGGGAAGACCGCTGATCGTCGTCCGACCGAATTGCGTGGCCAACAAGGCGTTTCTTCGGCTGTTCGAAAGGTTCGCCGATATCGTCGTGATCGGCGAGACCGTCTCTCACGCGCTCGGCGAAGAGCTGCTGTCGCTGCAGCGCTGGTACGGCATGAACTTCAATGTGTTTCGGCTGCCGAACGGTGACGTCGTGCCGTGGCAGGAAGCCGGGGCGCTTGCCATGCTGCAGTGGGAGCGGGATGGCCGCGGGCATCCCTTGCGCGACCAGTATGACCGGATCTATGAGGCGGCGCCGAAGGTGCAGGACGACTATCGGCGGATGCGCGAATCCTGGGGCATGAAGCCGGACGACTGGTACGTGTGCCTGCACACCCGCGACGGTTCTCACTATTCCGAGGTCGACGGGACCGGCCAGACCCATCGCAATGCGCCGATCGAGACCTACCTCGATGCCATCCACGCGATCACCCGCAGGGGAGGCTGGGTGATCAAGCTCGGTGGCCCGAATTCACCCGGACTTCCACCGCTCGACCGTGCAATCGATTATGCGCAGAGCAAGTTCAGATCCGAACTGATGGATATCTGCCTCATCCGGAATGCCAGAACCTTCATCGGCACGACGTCAGGGTTGACGAATGTCGCGATCAGCTTCGGCATTCCGTGCGCTCTCGTGAACTGCATCACCACGGATCCGCAATTGTGGAACAGCGCTGTCCGGTTTGCGCTGAAGCCGGTGCGTCTCGCCGACGGCAGGATGCTGACCCAGACGCAGCTCACCTCGTCCCCCTGGCGCTGGCGCCTGTTCGACGCCTGCGTTCTCAGCCGCAACGGAGCGCAGCCGTCGAACAACACGTCAGACGAAATTCTCGCGGTCGTCGAAGAGGTCGTCGATCTCGCTTGCGGACGTGCGGCCAACACCGCCTCGCAGCAACTTCTGTCGCTCTGGAGGGAGCAGCTTGTGCTGCCTCACTATTACGGCGGCGGCACGATCAGTGCCCACTATCTCGCGAAGTACGAAAGCGCATTCCTGGTGCCTGGAGCGGCCCCGGCGGCGAGGAGCCTTCCCGAGGTCGCTGTGGCGCGACAACGTTAGTCTGGCAGCGCGGCCCAACTGTTCGCGGCCTGCGTCGTCAGGTGCGCGCCTGGTCCGGGCGGCATCGCTTGATGCATCGCGCTGTCCTCACGGTTCTCTCAGCAGGTCTTGAGCGTATTTCTCGAGGAAATATTTGCTCGGCCGCGAACTGCCGAAGAAGCCCGGCACCTGGACGTGACGCTCCCATTTGCCGTCCACGCCGGGGGCGGGTCCTTTCCGCCGGGGATCGGAGATTTCGAGCACCTCGCGCACGGTTTCCAGGATTTCGTCCGAGCTGCTCTCGCTCACGACGAGTTTGGCACGCGCCATGGATTCATGGGTCGGGTAAGCCCAGCGATACTCCTCCGAGGTCCATTCGCTCAGCGAAAGCATCTGGCCGTCCGCCCTGTGCACCGGCTTGAGCGCAAAGCGGGTGTCCGTCGACCACAGCAGGCCGATCGAACTCAATGCATTTACCATCGCAGTCGGGATGCCGAAGCTGCTTGCCACATAGGCGAAGCCGGAGGTCGTGCCGATGAACATGCGCGCACGGCGCATCAAGTGAATGTCCATCTCCGGAAATGCATCGTCGCTGCGGGCGTAGTCCACCACGCGTTCCATTTGCGGGAACGGCGGCACTTTGCGACCGCCCATCCGGACAACCCATCCGCCGCATTCGGTGATGTGGCGGACCGCATCGAGATAGCTCGCGAGCGACGCGTTGCGGATGGATTCGCCGACGCCTTCGGTATCATTCCGGGTCTGGGCATCCCGCACGTGCAGGCAGACGAACCAGTCGCCGTCCGCCATCCCCCACCTGCGCCGGTAGTCCTGGTACGTCTGCTCGACGCGGTTGTCGGCAAGCAGGCGGCGGTCGTAGATGTCGCGCAGCGGAAAGCTTCGCTGCCGGCTTTCCCACTGCTTGAGCGCGAGTGAGCCCGCATCGTTCCAGTACACCGCACGTCCGTCCTCGAAGCGGAAGGCCTGGTGGGAGTCGCCAATGAACGGGGTGAGGCTGGCGAGTTCGTGCCAGACTCCGGCGGTGACGTTCTCGCCCAGGGTGAGCGTCGGACAGATCTCGGAGAACAGCGACAGGAACGGCTTGTTGGCGATCCGGTCCTTGTAGGCCAGGAGCACCGGCTGGCCCTGCCACCACCCCATTTCGCGCATCATCAGATGAACGTTGAGATGGCCGTTATGGCCGATCAACGCGCTCCAGTCCGGAGAAAGCAGCCTGACGTCCGACAGATCCGTGTCGAGCTTCTTGAGAAGGGCCTTGAGCTCGGCGCTGGGCGCGGGAAGATGACGGCGCAACCGCTTCTGTGTCTCCGTCAGCTTGGTGTAGACCTGCGGGACATGGAAGCCCTCGCCGCTGTGATATGTCGTCAGCAGGAGGTGGCGATAGGCGTAGAACAGGTTGATCTCCGACAGCACCTTGCGCTGCGGATGGTCGGCGGGGAAGCGCTCCCAGTATTGGCCGCGCTCCTCGCGTGCGACGAGGATATCGTCGTGCCGCGGGAGACCGAGCTGAGTGACGAGGGTCTCGATCAGCTCCTTGTCGCAGAAGAAGTCGGGAACGTAGCGGTCGAGCGGGGCTTCGAACAGCTCGGGTTCGCCATCCCTGCGCGCATCGTATTGCCGTCCTTCGAAGGACGTCTGCTCGAAGCGGAAGTTCCGGTGCTCCAGCATGATCTTGATCAGCTCGGCAAACCGGCGCAGGTCCTGCGGGCGAAGCGCGGTCCAATTGATGGTGTGGGCCTGCGCCAGCAGCTCCATGAAGTAGCCGGACGTCAGCTTTTTCGTCAGCTTGCCGAGCGCCTCCATGAACTCGTCATCGACCCGCTCCCAGTCGATTTTGGGAAACAGCTCCAGAACGCGCTTCTCCTTCTCGCACATGAGAAGGAACAGGATCAGCTCGTTGCAGTACTGACCCGAGTGGCCGCGGGTCAGCACCCATTGCATCTCCTTTTCGATGTCGGGACCGCAGAAATAGCGAAATTGCCGGTCAAACTCGTTCCGGTGTGCATAGCGGTGAAAGACGAGCGCCACCATGAAGGCCTGTTTGAAGGTCAACAGGGCGAAGATCAGGTCTTTCAACGATTCCGCCCGTTCCTGCCCGGCTGCATTCAGAAACCAGCCGATCGCCCTCGCGGCGCGGCCGGCGAGGTTCGACTTCAACGATTGTACCAGACTGCGTTGACGTGGCGCGGAATGCCCGGCTGGATTTGAGTGGACGGACTCGAAGAGCATTTCCAAGGCCCCATGACGATATCGAAGATTTCACCGGCGCAGCACTTCTGCGGCCCGACTGTCCGGCATTGAAACGGGCCTGCCAGCGTTCCAGACCAGACAGGGATTGCGCCCAGGCGTGGCAGGAGCATAGAGCGCGAGTCGGTCGGCCGCCAGTCCAAGCGTTCGCGGCCTGTCAGGGGAGGAGACTTGAACGGACCGCTGCCCTCAAGGATGGCAGGCAGCTCTCGGACGGGGCGTCCAGGCGGCTGTTGGGCTCGCGAGAGCGGGGCAGGGCTCCTGGGGTGTCGGCAAGTCCGGCGGCAGTGCTTCGCTCGATTGAACCAGGGCGTGCCGGCCTGTTCCGCCCGATTCGGGTTGATCGGGTCGGGCCTTCACAGTAATCGTTGCGGGCTGTTTCCGAGGTTGCGCCGGAGGTGCCGTTTGCCGCTCGACACCATTTCGACCGAGGGCGGGCCCGTCGGCAGCGCTCCGGTCCGCGACCTGACTCGCGCGGAACGTAAATTCGGCCGATATTATCCTCTGTTGCGCCTTCTCGCGCGGCTCCCGGGCCGGCATTTTCTGCGCAATCTGGCATTCACGGTGCTGCCCTTCAGGGCGAGATTTTTGCTGACGGTACAATTCCGCCATTTCTTCCAGCATCCGGGCCTGGACCGCCACTTCGTCTTTTTCTGCGGTCCTTTCGTGGGCAGGCACCTGCCCTGGATCTTCAACAGCTCCGTTTGGCAGCGCTACCCGAGCGAGGTTGCATTTTATCTTCTACTCGCGGGGCACCGGAAGGAAGCGCTCCCGCTGTTTCGCCGGTTGACGTGGGACGGGGAGCGCCCGATCGCCGAGCTCGCCTTGCAAGGAACGGGCGTCGTCGGTGACGGCTACTCGATGGATATGCTGACGCAGATCCATTTTCTTGACTGGCAGCATGTTGCCGAGGGGTCGCCGGCGATGCGGACCTTCGTCCGGATGATGTTGGAGCATCGCAACTTTCAATATGAGGAACGGGCTTTTCGCGGGCGTGTCGAGTTCGATCACGTGCCGAGGGACGTTTCGGCCGAACAATTCATTCCTTATTTCTTCCGCGACCGCGAGGTGATCGTCCGCCTGATGCAGGAACTTGGTCTCGTCGATTCGACGGGCGTCCTTCGTAAGCTGGACGAGTCCGGGCAGTACTGGGAAAGCCTTCCAAGCTATCTGCCTGATCGCACGGTCTGTCTGGACATCTACCTGTTCTATGCCTATCGCGAACTCCTGCTCAGGACTTACCACAACGGGGAAGGAGACAAGGTCCCTGTCGTGTACAGCCGCGGTCTGGACACGCAGCGTCGCCTTCGCCGTCAGCTTCCGAAGCCGTCCGCCGAGTTGAAGCGGGTGCTGGACGGGGTCGGCGTCGAGCTCGGCGATGTCAGATTGCTTTCACCCGATTGGAGCGCGCTGATCGGTCACAATGGTCATCTGAACGTGCACCTGATGATGCGGAGCATGGGCTGGTGGAAGGGACAGCCGGTCCTGCTCGCCTACAAGGATCGGATCGCCAACAAGCCGTTCCTGTCGCTGTTCTCGGACATCTGTCCGACACTCACCTTGGGCGAGAACGTCAGCGTCGGCGTCTGGCACGAGCTTGCCAGCCTGACGCCTTTCCTCGGCGACTCGCATCAGGCCTTCCAGTTCGAGGACGGCCGGACGATGTATTGGAACGATGCCGGCGCGATGGCACTTCAGCAGTGGGAGCGCGAAGGCAGGGGTTTTCCGTTGCGCGACATCTATGACGCGCGCATTCAGGCGGATGACCGGACCGAGCTGCTGTACCAGTCGCTGCGCCGGAAATGGGGGCTTTCGCCCGGCGATTGGTTCGTCTGCCTGCACATGCGCGACGCCGAGGCGCGCGGCGAGACTCTCGGCACCGGCGAGTCGATCCGCAGTGCCACGATCGGCAACTATCTCGACACCGTTCGTTACGTCACCGAGCAGGGCGGCTGGGTGATCCGCATGGGCGGACGCAAGGCGCCGCCGCTGCCGGACATGCCGCGCGTGATCGACTACGCGCGAAGCGAGGATCAGGTGGCGGAGATGGACATCCACCTGATGCGCCGCGCGCGCATGTTCATCGGCACGACGTCGGGCTTCGCCTATGTCGCCACCAGCTTCGGCATTCCGACCGCCATGGTCAATGCCCTGAGCTCGGTCGGCCTGTTATGGTCGAAGGATACGCGCTTCTCGCTCAAGCCCGTGCATACGCGCGAGGGGCGCATGCTGTCGTTGAGCGATGTCACCTCCGAGACGTGGCGCTGGACGTTCCCGACCTATGAGTCGGTCAAGGCTGCCGGCCTCACGGTCGGCGAGAGCTCCGCCGACGAGATCCTGGAGACCACCCGGGAGGTGCTGGATCTGTCGTCCGGGGCGCCGCCCGTCATTCCCCCGGTCGATGATGCCTGGGAAAAATGTGTGAACATCCAGGGATTCTTCGGCAATTCGCGGCCGTCCCGCTATTTCCTGGACAAATATGCGGCGTCCCTGCTCGATCGCTCCTGAAACGAAACGGTCCGATGAACTTCGCCCAACCGAACATGTCCCTGGAAGAAGCCCGCGCCACGCCGCTCGGCTACCGCGCCGACATCGACGGCCTGCGCGCCATCGCCGTGCTGCCGGTTCTGCTCTACCACGCGTTTCCCGCGGCCGTCCCCGGCGGCTTCTACGGCGTCGACATCTTCTTCGTCATTTCCGGTTATCTGATCACCGGGATCATCCACAAGCAGATGCTGTCGAAGACGTTCAGCATCGCCGATTTCTACGCCCGCCGGATCCGCCGCATCTTTCCGGCGCTGATCACGGTGGTGCTGGTCACCTTCCTGATCGCCTGGTTCTTCCTGCCGCCGCGCGAGCTGAAATCGCTCGGCACCAACATCGCCGGCGGTGCGGTCTTCATCCAGAACTTCGTCCTGCTCGGGCAGGTCGGCTATTTCGACCTCGCCGCCGACAAGAAGCCGCTGCTGCATCTGTGGTCGCTGGCGATCGAGGAGCAATACTACATCGTCTGGCCGCTGCTGCTGATGCTGATCGGCTCATGGCGGCGCAGGAGCCTCGCGATCACGGTCGCGCTGGCGGCGGCATCGTTCGTTGCCTGCCTCATCGTGCAGCCGCGCGCGCCGGAGTATGCGTTCTATCTGCCGGTGACACGGGCGTGGGAGCTGCTGGTCGGCTCGGGACTTGCGCTCTGGGTCAACGGCCGCAGCGCGGAGGCCGGCCCGCGGCCGCTGATCGATGTCGCGCTCGTCCGCGAGCTCGTCGCGCTGGCCGCGATGCTCGCGATCGTGTTCGCCTTCTGGCGCTACGGCCGGCTCACGCCGCATCCGGGCGTTCACACGTTGCTGCCGGTGCTGGGCGCCGCCGCCCTGATCGCGACCAGTGGCACGCTGGTGCATCGCTATGTGCTGGCTTCGGCACCGGCCGTCTTCGTCGGCCTGATCAGCTATCCGCTCTATCTCTGGCACTACCCGCTGATGGCCTATGCGCGCATCCAGTTCATCGACGCGGTGCCGGTGTGGGTCATGCTCGCGATCATCGTGGCCAGCATGGTGCTGGCCTGGGCCACCTACCGCTTCATCGAGCGGCCGATCCGCTTCGGCCGGCGCCTGGTGCCGCTCAAGGTCGGCGGACTCGTGGGCGGCATGGTCGCGCTAGGCATCGTCGGTGTGGTCGCCGACCGCACCAACGGCCTGCCGTCGCGCATTCCGGCCGAGCTTCGCGGCTTCATGCTGGACGGGAGCGAGACGGCGCGCTTCTGGCGGGCCGACAAATGCCTGCTGAAGCCCGATCAGAGCGCATCCGAGTTCTCACCAGACTGCGCGGGCACCGGCCGCCATCCGCTCATCCTGGTCTGGGGCGATTCCTATGCGGCCTCGCTCTATCCGGGACTTGCTCATTTCGGTGCCGAGCGGGGATTCGAGGTCGCGGAATACACCGCCTCGGCCTGTCCGCCGCTGCTCGGTTTCGTCCATCCGGAACGGCGGTTCTGCAAGGGCGCGAACGACTTCGTCATCCAGAAGGTCGCCGAGCTGAAGCCGGATCTGGTCCTGTTCTATTCGACCTGGAGCTATGGTCCGGACGACCTGCGCAACGGGCTGGACAGAACGGTCGCCGCATTGAAGGAGCTCAACGTCCCGAAGATCGTCTTGCTCGGGCCGCCGGCGACCTGGCTTGGCGAAAGCCTGCCGGCGAATGTGCTCGATTATTATTTCCGGACGCATTCGCTGCTGCCGGCGCGCACCAAATTCCGCTCAAACGACAACTGGACGCGGGCGCTCGATGAGTTCCTTGAGGCGCAGGCGCAGCGCGTAGGGATCCAGTACATCTCGGCGCGCCGCATGATGTGCAATGATGACGGCTGTCTCGCCCGGATCGGCGCAGACGGATCGAACCTGACCGCGTATGACAGCGGCCATTTGACCTATCCCGGCTCCCTCTTCATTGCCAAACAGGCGCTTGAGGTGTTGCCTGGCTTCGACAAATAGTCGCGTCGTTCGCCCGTGGTCGCCATGGATCGTCGGACAGAGCAGACCGGTTGGGCCGGGCATGAGGCCGGGGACGGCCTCGGCCGGGCAGGACGCCGCTATCTCGGCTGCCTGCTCGGACTGACGGCGGCGATGCTGGGTGGCCTCGGCGTCTGGCTCGCCGCGCAGGGAGGCGACCATTTCAGCGCGATCAGCAGGCCGGGTGATCGGTCATGGTACCGCAATTTCGGTGGCGACAGGGTCACCGAGATCCAGGACCAGGATCTGTTCTACCATGGCATCGGCCGGTCGATCGACAATGCCCGCCAGGCCGACGTCATCATCCTCGGCTCATCCCTGGTGTCGTTTGCGCTCGACGAGACCGTCATGCGCGAGCGCCTCGAGCAGCCCTACGGCCTGAAGTTCTACAACATGGCGTTCGTCGGCGTTGCCAGCGGCGAGTTCGCACGGCAGATCGCGCTGAAGTATCACCTCCATCCGCGCCTGTGGATCTTGAACGCCGACGATGGCGGCGGCGGCGGCAACTTCTTCCACCGCAATCTGACCCGCGCGTTCGGCGCCGACGTCCGTCCGATCCCGAGCACGAAGCTCAGCCGCTACGGCGCGACCTACGAGATCATCCGGCGCAATCTGCGCTGGCGCTTCGAGGACGTGACCCGGCCATGGCGCCAGGCGATCACCGGCCCGCGATCCGGACCGCTGCCGCGCTTCGACCGCGATGACCGCACCGGCGCCGCCGACATGAGCACGTTTCCGCGCTTTCTCGCCGACGGCAATCCGGGCGTGAAGATGACGCGCGATCCCGACTGTCACACCACGCCCGACGTGATCGCCAATGCGCGTGACTTCGTGCAGTCGCTCGGCGCGCCCGTGGTTCTGACCTTCGTTCCGAATTTTCACGGCTGCCTGACCCAGGTTCGTGAGATTGCGGATGCGATCGGCGTCGAGACGGCGACGCCGGCGCGGACCGACTATTCGAGCTGGGATGGCGGGGGTCATCTCGACGCCAGGGGCGCGGCCGATTTCACCCGCGACCTCGTTGGCGCTCTGGAAAGGACGCGAACGTTTCAGGGAATGCGTGAGAATGGCGATCATCGAAAGCCTTGACCCTGCGGCCGCAGCGGATCGCCACGAGCGGCCGATCAGCCGGGCGCACGCGCTGCTCTATCGTCCCGACATCGACGGCCTGCGCGCGGTCGCCGTCATCGCCGTGCTCGTCTTTCACGCCTTCCCGCGGCTGCTGCCCGGCGGTTTCGCGGGCGTCGACGTGTTCTTCGTGATCTCGGGCTATCTGATCACGGGCATCATCGACCGGCAGTGCGCGGACAAGAGCTTCAGCTTCGCGACTTTCTACGCCCGCCGCATCCTCCGGATCTTCCCAGCTCTCATCACCGTCGTGCTGGCGACGTTCGCGATCGCCTGGTTCATATTCCCGGTCGCCGAGATGGAAGCGCTCGGATCCAACATCAAGGGCGCCGCCGCCTTTGTCGAGAACTTCATGCTGCACGAGCAGATCGTGGGCTATTTCGATCCCGGCGCGGAGCGTCTCCCGCTGCTGCATCTGTGGTCGCTCGGCATCGAGGAGCAGTACTACATCGTCTGGCCCGCAATGTTCGTGCTGATTGCCCGATGGCCATCGCAGAAGGCGGCCATCGTGGCCGCGCTCGGGCTCGGATCCCTCGCGGTCTGTCTGTCGACCCCCGCAAGGGAGGCGGCGTGGGCCTTCTATTCGCCGACCACGCGCGGCTGGGAGCTGCTGGCAGGCTCGCTCCTGGCGGTGTGGCTGCGCCGGCGGGCCGATCGTCCGATCGGTGCGGCGACCAGCAACATTCTCGCGGCTGTCGGCGTGGCGGGCCTCGCCGTCGCCTTCTTCGCGTTCGGCGCCACCTCGCCCTGGCCCGGCATTCGCACCACCATCCCCGTCCTGGCGACCATGGCCCTGATTGCGGCCGGCGACACGCCGGTTCAGCGGGTGTTGGCGTGGCCCGCGCTGGTGTTCGTCGGCCTGATCAGCTACCCGCTCTATCTCTGGCACTTCCCGCTGATCGCCTTCACCAAGCTGCAGTTCGGCGGAGCGGTTCCGGCGTGGATCCTGCTCGCGGTGCTCGGGCTGAGCACCGTGCTGGCCTTCCTCACCTATCGCTTCATCGAGCTGCCGATCAGGTTCGGAGCCGCGCCCGTCGCGTGGCGGGTGGGGCCGTTGCTGGCGGCGATGGCAGCCCTGGTCCCGATCGGTGTCGCGGCGACAAGCACGCGCGGCCTGCCGGTCCGGTTCGCGCCGGAGATCAGGGGCTTCATGCTCTCGGGCTCCGAGACCTCCTCGCACTGGCGCCGTGGCCGCTGCCTGCTGCTGCTGCAGCCGGCCTCCGCGTTCGGCGCCGACTGCGCCGGGCAGGGGCGCCGGCCGCTGCTGCTGATCTGGGGCGATTCCTACGGCGCGGCGCTGTATCCGGGGCTGCTGCATCTCTCGACAGAGCGCGGCTATGACGTCGCGCAATATACGGCCTCCGCCTGTCCGCCGCTGATCGGCTATACCTTGGAGGCCCGCCCGTTCTGCAAGAGCATCAACGACGACGTCGTGCTGCGGATCGGCCGTCTCCGGCCCGACGTCGTCATCCTCGACGCGACCTGGGGCCACGCCGAGTCCGTGCTGCGCGAGGATCTGCCGCGCACGGTCGCGCAGCTCAGGGCCAACGGCATTGCGAAGATCGTGCTGATGGGACCGCCGCCGAGCTGGCAGGGCGTCGGCCTGTCGCACAACGTGCTCGACTACTACCGGCAGACCGGAACCGTGTTGCCGGAGCGGACGCTGTTCCGCTCCAACGACGAATGGACGCGCGGCCGCGACGCGCTGTTTCGCGAGCTGACGCGTCAGCTCGATATCGAATTCATCTCCGTCCGCGACGTGTTCTGCAACGACCAAGGCTGTCTCAGCCGCATCGGCCCCGGCGGCTCGCAACTGACGGCTTTCGATCCCGGGCACCTCACGGTGCCCGCCTCGATCTTCTTGGCGCGCCACGCCATCGACGACCTCCTGGGGCCTGCCCGGCAGCCGCCGCGGTAAGCAGATCAAACCGGATCGGCCGGGATGCCGCGATAGGCGTGGATGATGAAGCGGGTGCCGCCGACCGAATAGTCGCCGCCGTTGGACGCCTCGATCGCGAACATCTCGACCAGCTCCTTCCAGGCCTGCCGTTCGCCCGTGGTCGGAATGGCGCGATTGGCATTCCAGTCGTCGAAGCAGATGACGGCACCGGTCGAGATCATGCCGCGCTCGAACAGCGGGACGAGCGCATCCATGGTCGACTGGTAGAGGTCGCCGTCGAAATGGATCATCGCGAACCGCGTCTCGGGCGGCAGCGTCTTCACGGTGTCGGCGAACCAGCCTTCGTAGAGTTGAAAGCGGTGCGGCGGAATGATCTTGCCGATCAGCGCGCTCAGCTGTGGCGCGGCCAGCACCTTGCAGCCGCCCTTGGCCCACGCGCCGGAGATGACGTGCGGCGCGCCCTGGTCGACCGGCGAGGTGATCTCGGGAAGGCCCTCGAAGCTGTCGAACAGGCGCAGGATGCGGAACGGGTTTTCCCCGGACGCGCTCTTGCCGAGCGGCTGGCGCTGCAGGTCGAACACCATCGAGGTGGCGATCGCGCGGGCGCTGAAGCCGCCCATCGTGCCGAATTCGGCGATGTCGCCGTTCACATGGGCGCTGTTGATGTACTGGACGCACAGCGTGAGCGTCTTGGCGATCTCCTGTGCCGGCAGGATCAGCACGTCGGCATAGCTGTAATAGGCGCCGGGCGAGGGAAGCTGCCGCGCGCTGTATTTCTCCAGCGCGATGTCCTGGATGATGCGTCCGTCATCGACCGTGTCGACGGACGGGGCTGCGATCGCCACGGCCGGAAGCCTGTCCTGCACGCTGGCGCTGCTGCTGCCGTTTCCATAGGGCCAGGGCAGCGGCGGCTGGAACAGGATCGCTCGTTTGACCGAGCGCATCCAGTACAGCACGTCCGGCGGCAGCGAGGTGGCGAGCGCATTCTTCAACGGTTGCAGCATTCAAATCTCCAACGCGGCGCTGTTCGATGACCGCAAAACGACCTTGAGGGATGGCGCAGACATGGCGCTGCGCCGAAGAGAAGAGAGGTGTTCGCCTGGCAACGCCAGGCAGGCGGCGTCATGCCGGGACGGGATTGCGCGCTCGGTGACGGCGGCGTCTCCGCATGCACCGGCCGCAACGGGATGAACATCCGAAATCTCCGAGCGATCCCGCGCATGGCCATCCAGAGGTCGACATCGGCGGTGAGCGCGCCGTCGCGCGCAAGCCCACCTGCTGCCTCCTGGCTTAGCCGTCCTCCATCCCTGGTGCAAGCGGGCGGCCATGCGTCAATAGAGGTTGGCAGCGCGGCGTCCGTCGGCCAGCGCGTCGTGGACGTCCGCGGGCCGCTCCTTCGGCGGCTTGACGAAGAACGGGTCCGCCGGCCAGTGGTTCATGCCGGCGACCATGATCGTCATCTCCTCGTCGGGCATGCGCGGCATGAAGACCAGATCGATCGCGGAGCGCGTCTTGTGCGACGGCGGGCTGCCGCGATGCATGAGGCGAGTTGCATCGAACACCAGCAGATCGCCGGTCTTGCCCAGAACCGTGTGCTCCCGGTAATTGGCGTCGCGATACTGGAACGGACCGGTCTGCTCGTCGACATCGCAGAGATAGAGCACGCCGCGAATGACGCCGGCGGGACAGTGGTCGCTGTGCCATTCCTGGGGGCCGACGCCCTCGGTCACATGCGGCTTCGAGCGCACCAGCCGGACGTTGGCGACCTTGGCAGGACAGCCGAGCACGCCGCGGAAGAACGAGTCGAAATCGCCGCCGCTGAACAGCTGATGCAGATAGTCGACGAGGGCGGCCGACGGCATCCCGGTCTGCAGATCCTGCGTGTAGGAAGCGACACTGTTGCCGGCCCAGTCCCACGCCGAGTGGCGATTGCTGACGTCGCGGTCGAAGCTCTCGGTTTCCCGGAACATGGCCGCCTTTTCCGGATTCGTGCCGATCACCGTGACGCCGTTCTGCTGGAAGGCGACGATCTTGTCGGCGAGCTGGCTCGGCGTCTTGTGCGGATCGAACTTCGGTGCATGGGCCGTGCACAGCGGTGGAGCGCTGTTCGCGGCCGGCACGAGCGTCAGCCGGCGCGGCTGCGCCGTGCCGTTCTTGTCTGCGGGGGCTGCGTCAGGACTGAGGTGCCCGTTCAGGCGGTCGAACGTGTCGGCCCGGACCAGGCGGTAGCCGAGAGCGCTGAGCGCCTGGTTGACGCCGCCCTTGAGCCGCTGCTTGGCAGTGCTGATCATCGGTCCCAAGGCCATGCTGTCCTCATGCTGCGTTCGGCTTGGTGGGCTGGAACGGATCCAGGCCGCACGCCATTCGATAATACAGTTCGTAACGCGGATGATTGGCCACGAGGCCGCGGCTGTCGATCGCGTGATCGATCAGCGACTCCAGCAGGAGGCGGGCGCCCTTGGGCGGCAGATGCACCCCGTCGAAATCGAACTCCGGACGCAACAGATCGCCGTCCGTCAGGTCTGACCAGCGGTCGACCATGAACAGGTTCACCGAGCGCACCTTCTGCGCCAGCTTCCAGTTGAAGGCCTGGACCAGCTTGGTGCGCACCGACACCGGGCAGTCGTAGCTCTGCAGCTCGCGGATGCGCGCTTCCTGCCGGGTCGGAGGAACCACGCTCTGGACGTAGACGCGCCTGAAGCCGGCCTTGACGAGTTGATCGAGCCCGGCGACGAACGGCCCGAGACGCGCCTCGATCGCCTCGTCGATGAGATCCCACGGCACCAGCGGCCTGTCGAGCAGCGGCAACGTCGTCGCGAACGGCGGAACGAAGTCGTAGGTGTCCTTGAGCAGTTGCAGGAGCGGACCGCGAACGTCGATCTCGCCGACGGTGATCATGATCAGCGGCGGCCGCACGGCCTGGCCGACCGCCTTGGCAATGGCGAAGTCGGTCTCGTCCATCGACAGGTGCGTCGCGCGGCCGTTGCGCACCAGGCCTTCGTATTCGAGGAAAGCGATGAAGTCGGGATGAAACTCGCCGGTGGCCGGATCGTAGAACTCCCGCGCCGTGGCGCCGGGGATGTACTTGGTGCGGGCCATCACCCAGGCGCCGGTCCATCGTTCCCGGAACACCATGTTCCGGTACGGCAGCGAATGGCTGTCTCCGACGATATAGACCGGCAGAACCGTCTCGAGTTCGGTGTCCACGCTGATACGTCCCCTTACATCACAGCCTCGGCTGCCGCTCGTCCTCAGTTGCTCCGGCGCGCGGCCAGCGCGCGGTAGAACTCGTCCTCGTCGCAGATGATTTGCGGCGCCGCGGCCGGAGCAGTCGGCCGCCTCGCTGTGCCGTCGCCGGCGGATCGCACCTCTGAGCCGGCGTCCTCTGCGGTGAACTGCGCGAAGAACAGCTTCATCGCGCGCGCGACGCCGTCGGCCGTGACCGAGCGCGCATCGTTGGCGAAATACCTCCCCGCGTTCTTCGGATTGGTGATGATCTCGTAGGACGCGTAGTAATGCACGTTGTCGTAGCGCCGGACCATCTCCTCCGCGGCGACGCGCAGCACGCTCTTGGAATAGGTCGTGGCCTGCAACACGTGGCGCGGCTCCATGGTGGCCGCGAGCGGGACCGGCGAAACCGTCAGGATGATCTGCAGGCGCGGATTGGCGGCCGACATCAGGTTGATCGCCTCGGCAAGATAGCCGGTGGTCTCCATGACAGAGAGATTGTGGAACGCGTATTTGGTGTCGTCGAAGTCGCCGGCGCTGCCGCAGCCCGGACAGGTCGGATACACCGTGCCGTCCAGCTTCGAGACCCAGCACTCGGTGAGGCCGAGCGTGAAGATGAAGACATCGGTGGTTTCGATGAGCTTCCGGACCGCCTGCAAGTGCCGCTTCAGATCGGCCTCGGCTTCGACCATCGAGACGTAGCCGCGCGGCGTGATGCGGGGGCGCAGCAGATCGAACACCCAGCCGTCGCTGTCGGTCCAGAACTGATCGGCTGGCCGGAAAGCGCCGAAGGCGCGCTGCACCAGCTGCAGCAGTTGCAGGGTGCTGTAGATGTTGCCGTAGCGGGCGGAGAACAGGCCGTAGCCGAAGCGCTCCTCCTGCTCGGGCGTCAGATGCGGTGGCGCCGGCTCGGTGACGTAGTAGTTGTAGCCGCGCTCCTTCAGGGCACGAGAGATGTGCTGCGCGAAACAGCTGCCAGCCGAGGCGACGCGCTGATCCGGACCAAAGCGGAGCCGCGCGGTCAGATGCGGATCGAGATCGGATGGGCTGCGCTCGGCGACGGCCTGGCGCCAGAAGCTGCTCGCGGGCAGCGTGGTGTAGGGACAATTCATGCACTCACCCTCTGACCGCATGGGGCCGCGACGCAACGAAAGCGAAGCGCATGCTGCTCAAGCCCTCGGCTTCATTCCGAGATAGGAATGAATGATGAACTTGGTACCCTGGATCGAGTAGTCGCCGGAATGGCTGGCGACGATGTTGAAGCGGCTGACGAGGTCGGCCCAGGCCTTGCGTTCGCCGGCCTCGGGGTCGGCCTCGTTGCAGTTCCAGTCGTCGAAGCAGAGCACGGCGCCCTTCGAGATCAAGCCGCGTTCGAAGCACGGCACCAGCGCGTCCATGGTCGACGAATACAGGTCGCCGTCGAAATGGATCAGCGCAAAGCGCGTATCGTCCGGGAGCAGCTTCACCGTGTCGGCGAACCAGCCCTCATAGATCTCGACCCGGCTCGGCGGAATGATCGCCTCGACCATGGTCCGCAGATCGGCGGCGCTGAGAATCCGGCAGCCGCCCTTCGACCAGGTGCCCGATTTCACATGCTGCGACTCGAGGTCGACCTGCGCGGTGATTTCCGGCAGGCCCTCGAAGCTGTCGAACAGGCGCAGCTTGCGCAGCGGCTGGTTCGGCTGATAGCGCGGGTCGAACACCATCGCGTTCGCCAGGGTGCGCGCGGTGAAGCCGCCCATGGTGCCGAATTCGGCGATGTCGCCTTTGACGTCGGCGCTGTTGATGTACATCGTGCTCAAGGTCAGCGTCCGCGCGATCTCCTTGGCGGGCAGGATCAGGACGTCGTCGACGTCGAAGAACAAATACGGCGCGCTGATCTTGTGGGCGTCGAGCCGCTCCAGGGCTTCGGTCTGCCGCGTCCGCGGCTCCGACGGTGCTTCGACGACCGGCGCGGGGGCCGGTTGAGGCGCCGGTTCGGGCTGCGGCTCCGCAGCGGCCTGCGGCCGTTCGGGGGGCGGCTGCCCCATCAGCGCGCGCTTGATCGAGCGCAGCTTGAACAGCGTCTGGGGGGGCAGGCCTTCGGCAATCGCCACCTTCAATGACTTCGTCATGACAGCCCCGTTCCCCGCCGCTCGCGATGTTCGCCGCCAATTTATAGATACATTTTGCAGAGATCGCAAAAGCGGCATGCGGGCTCTGCACTCGTTTTGCGTGGGTGTCGGCCGGCGAGGCGGCGCTGGTGGCCGAACTGGTCCTGCGTGCGCGTACACGACGAATTGGCCCGCATCTTCAGGTGCATCACCCCTGTCCAGTCCCGCCAGGAAAAATATTCTTCTTTCGTTTTATCGGAAAATATGGTTCTCTCTCGTCATCCCGCCTCATGCAGAGGGACGTACGCGTCGTCACGATACGTGGAGGTGGGCTGCGATGGACGTGAGGGCTGCGCCAGACGAGCGCTGGCCGGCGCGGACGGCGAAGTCGTGTGGTCCTGGCCTCTCGACGCTGAGGTCTGCGCAACGTGCCTTAAGGCGCGTTGTCGCAAATGGGGGCAAGAAAGCCGATCCCCAGGGAGAGCACGAAGGACACCGTTAAAACCAGTCGCGCGGGGAAGGCCGGGATGTCCCAGCCGAACCTGTGGTACCTGCCGCCTGCATTTTCTTTCGCAGGCGGGCCATGGGGGCGGCAGGCTCCCGGCCTTCCTCGCGCCCTCTCATGTCGAAAGGGCGACGATCAGATCACAGCTCGGGCGCCGATGCGTCGCGAGAGCGCCTGTCGACGCTCTCAGCTCACACTCATTCGAAGAAGATGAATTCGTGGTCGCCGGTGTAGCCGGAGCGCTTGAATTCGAAGGCCCATTCCTCAGGAGTGTGGAAGATGCGGCAGGTGAGCTGCCAGTACATCAGGTTCACCTTCTCGCGCTCGTTGCGGTAGCCCTCGACGCAGAGATATTTGGCGCCGCGGCTGACGCGCTCCATCTCGCGGAGCGCCGCATCGAGATCGTAGTTGTAGAGGTTGTGCAGCGTGTTGATCGAGATGACGAGATCGAAATACTTGTCCGGGTAGGGCAGCTTGGCGGCAGAGCCGACCTGGCAGAACTGCTTGACGCTCTCCATCGTGTGCTCGACGCCGTAGGATGAGATGTCGATGCCGGCGACCTCGAGATCCGGGATGGCCTCGCGGAAATCGTGCAGGATGAAACCCTTGCCGGAGCCGACGTCGAGCACGCGCATGCCCGGCTTGATGCCGTACGTCTCGATCATGGCGTCGGCGACCTTGCGCCAGCGGCCGTCATATTTGTAGCCGCCATAGCCGGTCTCGCGGCTGCCGTCCCAGTAGTCGTAGTCGAACTTGATCGCCATCTCCGCGACATCGGCCTTGTCGCGCTGGGTGACGCGCGCGAGATAGTCGCGCTTGGTCGATTTGTGGACGAGACTGACGAACTCGCGATAGGCCATGAATATCTCCGGGCGTGTGAGTGTCGGTTAATCGGATGTGGCGCCGATCAGGCTGAGCTGTGCCTCGGCCTTGGCGAGCTGCGCAGCGCAGCGCTGCGCCCAGGCGCCGGTGTCGGCGAAGGCGCGACGCGTGGCGCCGAGCGGCAAGAAGTCGTTCAGGATGATGCAGGTCCATTTGACCTGGTAGGCGTCGATCAGCAACCGGCAGCGCGCCACGCTGGCGGCGTCGAGCCCGAGGCCGTCCGTCAGCCGGTCGATGAAATGCTCGTGCACCGGCAGCGGCACCGGCACTTCAGGCTGGCAGAAGAAATCGGAGACCAGCTTGGCCGGGTCGTCGCGGCCGGCATATTCGAAGTCGAGGAAGGTGAGCTTGTCCTGGTCGTCGATCAGCGCGTTGTGGAAGCCGAAATCGGATGGCGACAGGCAGACCTGATCGGCGGGGATGGCGGCCTCGAAGGCGAGCCCTTCGGCCGCCGCTCCGCGCAGAATGGTTGCCTTCACCTCGGTCCAGGCCGGCTGCAGCCGCGCCGCCACGAATGCCCGGGCGTCGGCGACATGCGGCACCTCGGCATCGAGCGTGGCCAGTCGCGCCACCCGGCGCTCGACGGTGGCGAGGTGCTCGGCGAGGGAGAAGCAGGCTTCCGATCCTGGCGCCAGCGCGGGGCGGGGCGGGGCGTTCACCGCGAGCACGAAGTCGATCGCGGCATCGACATGGGCGGGCGCGAGCTCTGCCGCGGTCAGCTTGCGGCCTGCGACGAAGCTGTAGAGGCCCGCCTGCTCGGCGCGGTCGCAGGCCAAGGGCTCCGGCACGACGCGGACGCCGTGGGACCAGGCATGGCTGATGAAGCTCCACTCGGCGCCGAGCCGGTCGCGGGTGTCGCGCGCGTCGGTGAAGTAACGCTTGAGGACCAGCGGACCGTTTGCGGTGTCGACGCGAAAGACCTGGTTGTTGCGGCCGCCGGCGAGCCGGGTCAGCGCCGTCGGGCTCGCTCTGCCGGCCTGCGCGGTGAGGCGCTGCGCCAGCGCCAGCAGGGCGGCATCACGATCCGCGCCGGCGTCAGTGGGGGTCACGGACGACATCCGCCGCGATCTCGGCCCAGGAGACTCGGCGCTCGTACGGCACGGCCTTGGCCGCGAACTGGTTCTCCGGATCGAACAGCACCTTGCGCATGCCCTCGGGGAAGCCGGTCATGGCCAGGATCTCCGGCAGGTCGTCGACGAACAGCTCGCAGGCCAGCGCATGGGCCCGGGCGACCTTCTCGTCCTTGGTCAGCTCGAAGAACACCCGGTCAGGCGCGATCTGTCCGGGCGCTTCGCCCATCAGGCCGCGATCGGTCAGGAAGCCGCGCGCGGCGGCATGCATGTCGTGCTTGGGCCCGAGAATGGGGTGCTTCGTCTTATGACTGACGATGAACAGGTCATGGCCGGCGGCGCGGGCCGCCGTGACAAACGCGGCGAAGCCGGGGTAGGGCGACACCAGGTCCATGCGGGCGCCGTAGACATAGCCCTGCAGCTCGGTGAAGTCGTCCTTGCGCCCGCTGCCGTTGAGATGGTCGCGGACGCTGTTCTTGTCGCGGCCGAGATCGGCCGGGATCAGGCCGCGCTCGAGGGCTGCCGCATGAAACACGCCGTCATAGCAGGCGATCGTGTTGTCGAAGTCGATCCCGATCCGCATGGCTTGGACTTAACGCAAGGACATGTCGATCAGCGGACGGCCGACCTTGCCGGCGGCGAGATCGGCCAGCGCCTGGTCGGCCTGGGCGAGGCTGTAGGGCTTCGACAAGAGGTCCCGCACCGGGAAGCGGCCGGAGCTCAGCAGGCGCCCATAGCGTCCGTAATCGCGATCGGGCACGCTGTCGCCACCCCAGGTGCCGAGCAGGCTCTTACCCTGGTTGAACACGCCCGGATTCAGCGTCAGCGCCGCGCCATGCTTGGCATTGCCGATCACGACCGCGCGGCCGCCCTGCTGGCGGGTGGCGTTGACGGCCTGATCCATGACGCCCGGAATGCCGGAGGATTCGACCGCGAGATCAACGCCCTGCGGCACGATCTTCTTGATCTCGGCCAGCACGTCGGAAGCCGCGTCGATCACATGCGTGGCGCCGTAGATCTGGGCGAGCGCGCGGCGGGTCGGGTTGGGGTCGATGCCGATCACCGGCATCGCTCCGGCGAGGGCGGCGGCCATCAGCGCGTTCAGGCCGATGCCGCCGGTGCCGAACACGGCGACCGCATCGCCCGGCTGCACCTTCAGCACGTTGTAGACCGCGCCCATGCCGGTCGGCGCGGCGCAGCCGAGCAGCACCGCGACATCCATCGGCAGGTCCGGCGGCAGCAGGGTCAGGCGGTTCTCGCTGACGACGGCGTGGCGCTGGAAGGTGGTGACGCCGCCGGCGTTGACCTTCTTGCCGTCCCAGTCATAGACGGCGCCGCCGGCCTCGATGCCGCTGCCCTTGATCCAGGACAGCACGACCTTGTCGCCGACCTTGACCTTGGTGACGGCGCTGCCGGCCTCGATCACGGTGCCGGTGCCCTCATGGCCGAGGCAATGCGGCACCCATTTGTCCTCGCCCTTGTCGCCGCGCCACTCCATCACCTGCGTGCCGCAGGCGCCGGAATAGGCGATCTCGACCAGCACCTGGCCCGGCTTGAGGGCGGGGGTCTCGATCTCGGCCAGCACGAGCGGTTGGCCGGTCTGGACCAGCAGGGCAGCTTGGGTCTTCATGTGATGTCTCAGCTCAAGGCGTGGATGATCTTGTCCGCGATCTGGTGCCCGGTCAGGCCGAGCACCTCGCGGGCATATTCCTGTTCACCGGATTTCTTGAAGAAGGCATCCGGGGTGCCGAAGCGCAGGAATTTCTTCGCCGATGTCTCTGAATCGACGAGCCATTCCGACACGGCAGCGCCGAAGCCGCCGATCAGCGAATGCTCCTCGATGGTCGCAACCAGCTTGAAGCGGCTGAACGCCTGCTTGAGCTTGTCCTCATCCAGCGGCTTCACGGTGTGGAAGCTCACGACCTCGGCGGAGATGCCCTTTTCCTTCAGTCTGTGGCCGGCCTCGATCGCCTCGGGCAGCATGTTGCCGGTCGAGAGCAGGCACACGTCCGAGCCTTCTTCGATCGTGATCGCCTTGCCGATCTTGAAGTCAGCGATGGGGCCCTTGTGAACGACCGGCTCGCCCTTCTTGCCCATGCGGATGTAGACCGGCCGGTCCTGCTGCATTGCCGCGCGCAGGGCGCCGCGGACCTCGAAGGCATCGCCCGGGCAGATCACGACCATGTTCGGGATCGAGCGCAGGAACGAGATGTCCTCGCAGGCGTGATGGGTCGGACCGAGGCCGGAATAGGCGAGGCCGGCGCCGACCGCGACGATCGTCACCGGCGCCTCGTGATAGCAGACGTCGGTGCGGATCTGCTCCAGGCAGCGCGTCGTCACGAACGGGGTGATCGTATAGGCGACCGGGCGCAGGCCGTTCATGGCCATGCCGGCGGCGACGCCCATCATGTTGGCCTCGGCGACGCCGCAGTTGAAGAAGCGGCTCGGATGCTTGTCCTTGAACTTGTCGAACAGGCGGTTGCCGATGTCGCCCGAGAGCATCACGACGCGGCTGTCCTCATTGCCGAGCTTGGTCAGCTCGTCGGCGAAAGCATTTCTCATGACAGGCCGAGCTCCTTGAACGACTTGACGACTTCCTCAGCGGTGGGGGCGCGGTAATGCCAGTTGTTGTCGTCCTCCATGAACGACACGCCCTTGCCCTTGACGGTATGGGCGATCAGCGCCACCGGCTTGCCGGAGCCGTTCGGGATGTTCTGCATGGCCTCCGCCAGCGCGCCGACGTCATGGCCGTCGATCTCGTGCGCGTCCCAGCCGAAGGCGGCCCATTTGTCGCGCAGCGGCGCCAGCATCAGGGTCTCGTTGGAGCGCGCGGTGGCCTGCCACTTGTTGTAGTCGACCACGACGCAGACGTTTTCGAGCTTCTGGGCGGCGGCGAACATCGCCGCTTCCCACACCGAGCCCTCGTTGTTCTCGCCGTCGGACAGCAGCGCGAACACGCGGTAGGTCTCGCCCTTGATGCGGCCGGCCAGCGCCATGCCGCAGCCAAGCGGCAGGCCATGGCCGAGCGAGCCGGTGGCGGCCTCGACGCCAGGCAGCAGGTTCGCCGGCGGATGCTCGGCGAGCCGGCCGCCGTCCTGGCAATAGGTGTCGAGCTCCTCGATCGGGAAGTAGCCCTTCATCGCCAAGGTCGCGAACAGCGCCGCGGCGGCGTGGCCCTTCGAGAGGATGAAGCGGTCGCGCAGCGGATCGGTCGGGTTCTTCGGGTCGATGTTCAGGACGTGCCAATAGGCGGCGGTCATCGCATCGGCGCAGGACAGCGAGGAGGCGAGATGCGCGGCCTGCGCCTTGTGCGACATCTCGATGATCTTGCCGCGCAGCTTCGCGGCCTGCGCCTTCAGGGCGGCCACGTCGGGCTTGGCCGCGGTGTTCCGGACTGCCACGTTCATCGTGCTCTCCAGTCGCGCTTTCGTTTGAAAGCGCAGGGGTCTCGATCAGGGTTTATGTTCGTACTTGGTCGGCAGCTTGGCCATGACATCCTCGAAGCGTCGCGCCCAGGCGATGACGTCGTCGATGCCTTGCTCCAGCGAGAACGTGTCGCGCCAGCCGAGCTCGGTGCGCAGCTTGAAGCTGTCGAGCGTGTAGGCGGTGTCCTTGCCGGGCCGCTCGGGGCCGATCTCGACGCAATCCTCGAAGTTCTTGCCCAGCCGGGCGAGGATCATCTCGACCAGCGTGCGGATCGACACCAGCTCGTAGCCGGAGATGTGATAGGTCTCGCCAAGCTTGCCGCTGCGGCCGATCTTGACCGTCGCGTCCGACACGTCGGTCATGTGGATGAAGACGCGGACCGACTTTCCGCCGCCGTCGAGCCGCAGCTTCTGCCCGGTCATCGCGGCGACGATGGTGCGCGGCACGATGCGGTAGAGCTGCTGGCCCGGGCCGTAGACATTGGCCGCGCGGGTGAAGACCACGGGGAACTGGTAGTTGGCGAAATAGGTCCGCAGGCTCATGTCGCCGGCGGCGCGCGACACCGCATAGGGCGTCGACGGGTTGAACGGCGCGTCCTCTCGCACCCAGCCCTCGGTCGAGCCATAGACCTCCGGCGTCGTGACATGAACGTAGCGATCGAGGCCGTCATAGTTGCGCAGGATGTCGTGCAGGCGGACGGCGGAGACGACGTTGGTCATCATCCAGTGGTCCGGGTACAGCCAGCTCTCGCCGACCATGCTCTGCGCCGCGAAGTTCACGACATGGGTCGGCCGCTCGGCCACCAGCAGCGCCTTCAGCGCATCGAGATCGTGGTTGAGGTCGACGCGCTTGAACCGCACGTTGCCTGGGCGCTTCTGCCATTTGTAGGGCAGGAACGCATCATGCGGCTCGTCCGAGCGGCTGGTCGCGATCACGTCGTGACCGGCGGCAGCCAGGAAGTCGACGAAGGTTGCGCCCGAAAAGGAGTTCGAGCCGAGGATCAGGTACTTTTCGTTCGCAGCCATCGTCCTTGCCCGTCAGACCTCGCGCGTCGTGATGATGTCGCCGCGCTGGGCGTACAGCCACTGCATGATCATGTGGCCGATCACCATCTGCGCGTCCTCGGCGATCTGCATGTCGTCGACCGCGAAATGGATCGGCACGTCGGCCAGCGCCTTGGCCTTGCCGCCGGTGAAGCCGAGTACGGCATAGCTGGTCATGCCGAGCTTCTTGCCCTCTTCGAGCGCCTTCAGGATGTTCGGCGAGTTGCCGGAGCCGGAGAAGGTGATCAGCACGTCGCCCTTGCGTGCGAGCACCGCGAGCTGCAGCGAGAACACCTGGTCATAGCCTTCGTCGTTGGCGAGGCAGGTGATCACCGACGGGTTCGACGACAGCGAATGCACGCGCAGGCCGGAGCCCGGCGTCTTCGACAGCGCATAGAGGAAGTCGTTGGCGAGATGGTTGGCGTTGCCGCCGCTGCCGCCATTGCCGCAGAAGAACACCTGGCGGCCGGTCTGCCAGCAGTCGCGCAGATCGTAGGCGAGCTTCTCGACGGGGGACCAGTCGAAATCCTTCAGCACGGTGCTGAAGCGGCTGGTGTAGTCGGCGAACAGGCTGCCGGGGGTCTTGAAGGCCAGGACGTTCATTTCACGACCTCCTTCTCCATCCATTTCAGATTGTACCAGCGGTCCTCGTTCTTGAGCTGGCCTTGCGAGTACATGCCGATGATTTCCTTGATCGCGTCCTCCACCGTCTTCTTCGGGCGGAAGCCGGTCGCCAGCAGGCGATCGGAGTTGACGCGATAGCTGCGCGGATCGTTCGAGGGCGTCACGATGACCTCGGCCGGCACGTGCTTGGTGACCAGATTGGCGATGTCGAGGATCGAGATGTTCTCGAAGCCGGCATTGTAGACACCGGTGTGCTCAGGATGATCGAGCAGGAACAGATAAAGATCGGTGATGTCGTCGATATGAATGTTCGGGCGGGTCTGGTCGCCGCCGAACACCGTGATGCGGCCGTTCATCAGCGCCTGCATCGTCAGCATGTTGACGGAAACGTCGAGCCGCTGGCGCGGGGAGTAGCCGCACACGGTGGCGGGACGCACGATCTGCACCACCATGTCGTCCTTGTAGGACAGCACGATGCGCTCGCCGCACATCTTGGTCTTGTTGTACTCCGAGATCGGCAGCAGCTCGAGATCCTCGGTGACCTGCTCCTCTTCCTTCACGCCGTAGACGCTGCCGGAGGACGCGTAGATGAAGCGCTTGATGCCGTGGCGGTAGGCGCGATCGGCGAGCTGCATCGTGGCGAGGCAGGAGATCTCCCAGGTCAGCTTGGGATCGAGATCACCGCAGGGATCATTGGCGACGCTGGAGAGATGAATGATGGCATCGACGCCGGTGAGGTCGATGGCGTCGGGATTGCGCACGTCGCCCTGGACGACGGTGAGATCCGGATGCGGATCGAGGAAGTTGCCGAACCACATGATGTCGAATGCGACGACCTTGTGGCCGGCCTTCAGGAGCTTCGGCACGAGCACGCTGCCCTTGTAGCCGCACGCTCCGGTCACGAATATCTTCATCTGAGCAATCCCCGTGGCTCGCCTGTCGTGTCGCCGGCTGGCGCGTCGCGCGCACCTTTATACAAATTGGCGGGGGAAGGCGACCAGCCCAGCGGCGAAAATCGCCCGTCAAGCGTCCCCGCCACGGCGCGGTTCGTGATTAAACTCCAAATGGGCCCGGCGCAAGCTTTCCGGGTTACCGATATCCCGATGATAACCGCTGGTTTCCACGCACAAAATGCGTCCCAAATAGTTGGGGATGATTTCGGTGGAGAGATCGACGATCGGCTTTCCCAGCGCGGCGATGTCGGCGATGACGGCGGGATCGAAGACGTAGACCGCGCCATTGGCGAGGTTCCCAGGCGGATTTTTGACCTTCTCGTGGAAGGCGATCACCCTGTGCTGAGCATCCAGCTCGAGAATCCCGCACGAGCTCGGATCGTCGGTCCGGAACGCGAGCATCGTCATGATGCAGCCGTCAGGGCGGTTGCGATGGGCGGCGAGCAGCCCTGCGACGTCGAAATCGGTCAGATTGTCGGCATGGGCCACGAGGAACGGCTGGTCGCCGAACCAGGTGCGGTTCGCAAGCACGGTGCCGCCGGTCCCGAGCAGTTCATCTTCGTGAACGAGATCGATCCGGTCGCGCCAGCGCGACTGCCCGACGTGCGCGCGAACCTGCTCGGCGAGCCAGTGCGTGTTCAGCAACGCCCGCTCGATGCCGCCTTCGAAGACGAGGTCGAGCCAATAGTCCAGCAAGGGTCGGTCGTGCACACGCACCAGGCATTTCGGCGTCGTATTGGTCAGCGGGCGCAGCCGGCTTCCGATCCCCGCCGCGAGCAGGAGGGCACGCATGTCGACATCCTACTCCTGGCTGAATCCGGTCTCGTCGATTTCCCGCACCAGCTCCGCCGTCGTCAACGGCAGGTTGCCGACGCGGGAAACCTGGAGCGCGGCCGCCAGCGATCCGAGATAGGAGGCCTGCCAGATATCGGCGCCCGCGCGCAGGCCCATCGAGCAGGCCATGAAGAAGCTGTCGCCGGCGCCGGAGACGTCCTTCGGCGACGGATTGAACGCCGGCAGGCGGTCGGAGGTGAAGATGCCCTCTGCCATCGTATTGATCAGCGCGCCCTCAGCGCCGAGCGTGATCACGAGGTTCTTGGTGCGGGCCCGTTCGACCAGGCGCTCGCTGATGACGGCGAGACCGGAAATGAAGTCGTTCAGCGCGACGCGGGCCTCGCGCTCGGTCGGCGTCAGCAGGGTCATGCCCTTGAAGCGCGAGACGTCGCCGGTCTGCGAGGACACCTGGCTGTCGGCCGCCATCATCACGCCCTGCGCGCGGGCGCGATCGGCGATCGCGTCGACCAGATCCTGCGGCAGGCAGCCGTAGTTGAAGCAGGAGAACAGCAGCAGATCGCAGGTCTTCAAGGCGCGCTCGACCGAGGTCAGCATCTGCCGCTGAAGGTCGGCATCGGAGGCGTGCTGGCGCAGATGATTGACGCGCAACAGCGTCTTGTTGAGCGCGCGAAAACGCTGCTTGCGCGTGGTCGGCCGGCTCTGGTCGGTGAAGGCGTTGAAGTTCACCCCATGCTGTTCCAGCGTGTTGCGGGCGAACCGCGCCGCTTCATCGTCGCCGACCAGCGTGAAGAACTTCACGTCTGCGCCCAGGCCATGCGCATGGGCCGCAACCGCGCCAGCGCCGCCGACGAAGGTACGGGTCATCAGCGGCGTCACGACGATGGTCGGATCTTCCTGGGACATGCCGACCGCATCGCAAGTGACATATTCGTCGACGATCAGGTCGCCGATAACGGCGACTCGCATGCCGGAGAGCTTGCGGAGCAGGTCCTTCAGATTCCCGATCTCGAAGCCGTGGCGCCTTGGAAATTCCTGCGGCTTGCGGA
This sequence comes from Bradyrhizobium sp. SZCCHNRI1009, assembly GCF_032487575.1. NCBI lineage: Bacteria > Pseudomonadati > Pseudomonadota > Alphaproteobacteria > Hyphomicrobiales > Nitrobacteraceae > Bradyrhizobium > Bradyrhizobium sp. SZCCHNRI1009. The sequence continues at coordinate 37,706 of NZ_JAUEUL010000032.1, forward strand.
CCGTGGAGATGTCGATGTTGGCGTCGCGTTCCAGCAGCGACAGCGACGCAAAGCGCAATTCACCGGACGAGAAGATCAGCCGTCCGCCATAGGCGTCCACGGCCTCCTGCTCTGGATTGGCGCGATCCTCGAACTCCTTGCCCTTGACGACAACGGTCGGCTTCAGATGCGCGATGAAGTCGGACGCCGACGTTTCCAAGCGCACGACATGGTGCACAAAGGCGATGGAACGCACATTTTCGAGGCGCATGTCCTGCGCCAGGGTCACGCCTGGCGTCGAATCGGGATTGACGCCCACGACCAGCACGTCGGCCTGCTCGGCAGCGAACTTCAAAAGCCGTAAATGTCCGGGGTGCACGACGTTGAAATTGCCGGACACGAATGCAATCGTCTGCCCGGAGTCACAGGAGGCGCGAACCGTCTGACAGGCCAGATCCATCTCACTCATATCGATCACCTGATCCAAGGAATTCGCCTCCGGCTCGATCGGGCTGAGGTCGGACAATCGGCCACCGTGTCATTCGCCGGCCGAGCGACTCCGATGCAAAGCGTCGCTGTCGCCCGGCACATCTGCACCGCGAATCCCGTTCCGATCTGCATCTTTCATGCTCGACATTGATTTCGTTGCGAAAAAACAAGCGCGGTCCCGCGATCGGAGCGATGGAGGGGCCGGCGGCCGATCATTTCCAGTGGTCTCTTTATCAGGTGTGCGCAGCAGCACAAACAGTCCTGTTAGCTTACGGTTGTGTGGTCGCGTCGGAACGCGGCTTCCGGAGAGCTCATCGTCCTTTCACGGCGATGCTCAGCGCCTGTGCTGGCGAATCAGGCGGAGGATGGATCCGAGGACGCTCCGACGAGAGACGGGCAGCGGCGCGCTGGTGGGCGGGCTCCGCGGAAAAGCCTCGGAGACGCAAGTCTCTCGCAGCATGCCTCAGTGATAGAGATCGAACTGTTCGCCCTGTCCCTTTTCGAGATCGGCAGCCAAGGCGCTGCGGTCGATCCGCGGAAACAGCTTGCTGAACTCGGGCCGGTTCAGCAGGGCGAGGTAGGTCTTGAGCATGCCCCTTTCCGAGGGATGCGCAGGATCGAAGAAGTTGCCGGAATCGCGCGATATCTCGGTGCGGCTCATATCGAAGAACTGGATCCCAAGCTGCGCAAATCTTTCGGCGGTCTGTGGGCTCCTGATCTCGCGCCAGAGTCCGGAATAGGGCCAATAGGCCTCATCGGTGTCGAGAAAGGCGCCAGCGCTTTCCAGGAACGGATATTGGATCGCAACCACCGAGAACCCGCGCTCGCGGGAAAGCCTGGACAGTCGCTCGATCTCGCCAAATTCGCGTTCGCTGAGATGAGGGGCGCCCGGAAACGAGGAGGTGACGTATTGAGCGCCGCGCGCCAAGGTTTCGGCCGCTGCATTTCGATAGGGCGGTGCGACCATGACGGAACCATCCCTGCGGAAGCCGAACTTGCCGCGGATTGCCTCCGTGCCGACGAGCCTGTTGTTGTCAACGGGCTCGAGTTGCGGCGTCATCATGGCCGAACGGATCGCATCGAGATCTCCGTGATTCCGCATGACGAAGTCCGCGACGTCGTGCAGCTTCCGCCGATGCGAATCGATGCCTTGGGCGAAGTCCATCGTGCGCTCTTTCCGCCAGACGTCAGCGAGGAAGTCGCCAAACAGGAAGTAGTCCAGCGCCACGACGACCACGCGCGGCTTCGCCACCGTGGTCGCTCGATCGACGAAATCCACAACGTGCGTGAGAGGCCAGGCCGTCAGGCACGCATTGTAGGCCACGTAGGGACGGAACATCTGCTCACGCGCCTGACCGCAGCGCGAGCTTCCCACCAGCAGAACCTCGGGTTGGACCTGTTTGATTCGTTCGAGCTTGTAGGGAGCGTAGTCCTTGAAGGTGCCGAGCCAGACCATCCGTTCGGTGCGCGATTGCTCGGCTGCGAGCACCGAGAGTGGGACGGTCGCGCCCAATCGCCAGCCGACCCATTCGAATACAGCCAGCAGCGGCAGGAAGACGATGGCGAACAGCGCCACTATGATCGCAAGATACCGCGCCAAAGTTCGAGCCCGCCTTGGTGATTGTGCTTCGGGATTAAGCGAGTAATCCGCGCCGTGCTGGAAGTTGATTGCGCCAGAATCAGGCTAATGGCTGGGCGTGACCGCTGCAAGCGGATGATGCGCCGCCGGCACGCCGTCCGCCCGGACAGCCTCGGCGAGAACATATCCGCCTTCGTAACGCCGAATATCGGTGGGAAGGGCCCGAGGCCCGTCGCTTGCCATCTGCTGCGCATTCAGAATTGGAAGTAGAGGAACTGGGAGGTGTCTCCGGCAATGATGTTCATCAGAACCGCCGCCACGAGCGCAATCGAAGTTCCGATGGCCCACGGCAGGGACGGCCGCCACTTCAGGTTCAGAATGCTCCAGGGACGAGGGTTGTGGTAGGTTTCCAGCCCGACTTTCCAGCGCTCGAACATCGTGTTCACGTTGGGGAGCGTGAAACAGGCGACATAGCCTGCCAGGATCGCGATCATGAGGCGCGGATCGACGAGGTTCGTTGCCGTGATCTTCTCCGGGTTGGACAGGGCAAGCATTCCCTTGATGAGCCTGACCGCGGCATTCGGATTGTCGGCCCGGAAGAAAACCCATGCCAGAACCACGACGAACTGTGTCAACAATAGCGCCGCCACCGCATACCAGGCGGTCGCCGACAGGCGGGTGAGGCCCGGTCGCTGCGCGACGAATTTGCTCCAGCGATGATTGACGATCAGAAACAGCCCGTGCAGCGCTCCCCAGATGATGAAGGTGAAGCCTGCTCCGTGCCAGAGACCGCCGAGCAGCATGGTGGCGAAGAGGTTGGCGTTTCTCCGGTGCTCGCCGTAGCGGTTGCCGCCGAGCGGGATGTAGAGATAGTCGCGCAGGAAGCGCGACAGTGAGATATGCCAACGGCGCCAGAATTCGACGATGCTCAGCGACTTGTAGGGGGAATCGAAGTTGAAAGGCAGCCGGATCCCGAACATGATCGAAATGCCGATCGCCATGTCGGAGTAGCCCGAGAAATCGAAATAGATCTGCAGCGAGTAGGCGAGCGCGCCGCCCCAGGCGTCCATCAGGTGAAGGTGGCTCGAATTGGCGGCCTGGAACACGGGATTCGCGATCAGGCCGAACCCGTCCGCGATGAACGACTTCTTGAAAAGTCCAATGGTCAGAATCGTGAGGCCGACCGCGACCTTCTCGATGGAAATCCGTCGGCTCTCCTCCGAGCCGAATTGCGGCATCATCTCGCGGTGATGCAGGATCGGACCCGCGACCAGATGCGGGAAATACGTGACGAACAGGCCGTATTTCACAAAGCTTCGTTCATCGGAATACCCGCCATAGACGTCGGCGAGGTAGGCGATCTGGGTGAAGGTAAAGAACGAAATGCCGAGCGGGAGAACGATCGCGAGCGAGGGGTGCTTCGACGCGGTGATCGCATTGAGGATCTGGATGCCGAAATTCGTATATTTGTAGAACGCGAGCGCGGCCAGGTTGAGCGTGACGGCAGCTGAAAACAGGCCGGTGCGGAGCTTGCCGGTCTGTCCGGCAATCAGCAGACCCATCGTATAATTGAAGACGATGGAGATTATGATGATCGGGACGAAGTGAATGTCCCAATAGCTGTAGAAGGTGAGCGACGCCGCGCCGAGCCAGCTGAGGCGCACGACGGGAGCGGCGAAAAAGCGAGCCAGCAGAAAATAGCCGACCAGGGTCACCGGCAGGAACAGGAACAGAAACTCAAACTGCGTGAAGAGCATAACAAGTTTCTTGATGTTGCTGCATATTGCGCTGCTTTATCAATGATTGAGGGCGCTGCCAAGTTGGGCGCACCTCTCGCGATGCGAATTTCGGGGGATGTCGCTCCCTGACGACAGCGACGTGGGACCAGCCTCTCGACTGGGGCGGACACTTTTCGATCAATGATTCTTCTGCTATGGCAGCTCAACTCGACCAACGACGCCAATCCAATGATGCCATGATGGGGTTTCGCGCAATCACTCTAGCCGATGGCCGCCGCGGCCAAGAAACCCCTCGATGGACCATGCCGATGACATCTCGATAGGTCTGCGCTCTCGCGCGCAAAGCAAGCTGGGGAGGAGTGGAAAGCCCTCTGTTCCACCGGCTGACGTCGTGTCTAGACTCTCGTTGTCGGAGCCGAAGCAGCTGCCACGACACCCACCGAGACAACCTATCGAGCGGGAATTGCGTCATGTCGACAGTCGGCCGTTCTGCACCGGAAAAGTCAGCTGAACCGGGCGGATTCGGGCGCTATCTCATCGCAGTCGGAATTGTCGGCGTGGCGGCCGCGCTCGCGTTTTCGCTCGGTCTGTCGCTCTTTTCGTCGGACGTGTGGACGTTGCGTGATGGGCTGCTGCAGATTCCACGGGAAGGCGACACCAACTGGTATCGTGATTTCGGCGGCCGCAGCATTCCGCAGATCCAGGACCAGGATATCTTCTACAGCAATCTGGGAGGATCGGTCGAAGCCGCAAAGCAGGCCGATCTCGTCTTTCTCGGCCCGTCCTTCGTCAGCTATGCGGTAGACCGGCAGACGCTCGCGCAATCACCGGTGCTCGGTCGATTGGGGATCTACAACATGGCCTTCGTGGGCATTCGCGGCGGGGAGTACTCGCGGCTCGTGATCCAGCGCTGGAAAATCCGTCCGCGTTTGTGGGTCATCAATGCCGACGATCAGTTCGTGCACTTTTTCAGCAACGATCTCAGCGTCACTCTTGGTCCGCAGAAGCAGCCCATCGCCGCCGTCCAGCGCAACCGAATGCGGGGGTACCTGACGGTGATCGGCCGCAATCTGCATTGGCGCATCGAGGACCTCGTTGCGGCCTATCAGAATGGCCATTTTTCGCCCACCGGCCTCTATCGCAACATCACGGACGGCGACATGGGGCTGGATGCCAATCCGGGCTATGTCGCCGCGGGCAACAAGCCGATGCTATCGGCCCGTGATCCGGACTGTCATACGACCCCCGCGATTGTCGACTATGCGAAGAGATTTCTCCACGAGGTGGGCGGAGAGGTCGTGCTCACACTGGTCCCGCACAGCCAGTCCTGCGTCCAGCAGGCGGCAGAGCTGGCGAAGGAATTGAACATCGAACTGATCGCGCCGCCATTCGATGGCCTGACGACGATCGACGGCGGCGGCCATTTGGACAGGCACGGCGCGCAAGTCTTTACGAGCTATCTCGCTCGCGAGATCGTCAAGACGGCGGCTTTCAAACGGGCATTTCCAGTCGGAACTGGCGACGGCAAATGATGCCGATGTTGCTGAATTCCAGCCAAGGAGCCGCCGGCTCCACGCGGGTTCGTCCGACACGCTTCGTCCGAGCCATCGAGGGCCCTCGCTCAAGGTGGGGCTCCCCGAGACTAATCGCCACCGGGGCTTAGAATTCTGAATTCTCATTTCGTCCAGTTTTGCTTGCGTTCATCCCCATGTTCGGCTTGGAAAATTCCCGGCACCTCTGTTATAGCTGCGATCCAATCGGCTCAATCCTTGGTTGGCATTTGCGGCGGCGATGTCTGCACGGGGAATTCTCGCATTGGACCCGGCGAGCGTACTGTCCTCATCCCGAGACGTGATCCTTGGCGCGCAGGCGACTTGAACGGCCGGTCGTCCAGGCTCCGCCTTGATCCGAACGCGCGGAATCCGGGATTTCAAGGTTGTGTGGAACTTGGTCGTATGAAACTGCAAAAGCAAAGGCCGATGCGCGGCGGCCGCCGACGGATTGTCTACCAGGTCTTCGTTATAGTCGGAGCGACCCTCAACCTGCTGCCGCGACGCGCGGTGTTCTTTGGTCTGGTCATCGCTTTCGCCGCGAGACTTCCACTCCGGCGGCGCCTGGCTCAGGCGTATTTTCCCTATGTGACGTCGCATCTTGCAGCTCGGCCGGAGTTTCGTTTTTCGACGGCTCTCAGCCGATATTTCCCCGGCCCTTCGATTCAAGCCCTGAGCAGCATCGGCGCCTATGGCGAGGCGGCCGGGACTGTCGGCCGCGAAACCTTGGCGTTCGATGATGCGGAGACCAGATACGCGCTGGTTCGATCCTTGTTCGAGCTGGGCGAGTTTTCGGAAGCGCGCGATGCCGCGGCGGGAGCGAAGCCCGAACAGCTCGAAGCGATGGTCGATCTCGCCTTCTACAAGGCCATGGTCGACGTGATCGGAGGGGATGACGCGGCGGCGCTCGACGCCATGTTCTGGGCGTGTCGGAGCAGCCTGCATTTTCTCCGTCCCCACCAGAACATCGCGGCTCGGAATTCACCGTATTATGTCCCGAACAGCCTCGACTTCCTCTGCGGCGCTCGAGGCCGGCTGTTCGACCTGTGCAACTTCACGGGCCAGCGTGTGATGCATGTCGGTCGCGGCGAGACTGCAATTCGGTTGTACGAGCGCGCCTTGGATGCGCAGCAGGAACTGCGGGCATCGCCGCCACCGCTTTCTGATGAGTTGAAGCGTCTGCTCGACCGGCTCGGCGTCACCTTCGATACGTTGCGGCTCGTTCCTGAGGAATGGGCGACGCAGATCGGCCATCTGGGCATGCTCGACATTCTGTTTCGGATGCGAGCGCTGGGCTGGTGGTCAGGCGAAGCCGTGATCGTCGTCCGTCCCGATAGCATCGCCAACGCGGTCTTCTTCAAGCTGTTTGAGAGTTTCGGCAAGGTCGTGGTGATCGGTGAAACCGTGTCCGAGCGACTGGGTGAGGAACTGCTGTCCCTGCAGCGCTGGTGCGGGTTGAACTTCAACGCGTTCAGGTTGCCCGATGGGCGGGTCGTTCCCTGGCAGGATGCGGGAGCGATCGCCATCGAGCAATGGGAGCGCGAGGGAAGAGGGCATCCGTTGCGTGATGCCTACGATCGGAGCGCGGCCGCCGCAACGGCTCGCTTCGACGCGTTCCGTTCCAGATACGGCATGAAGCCCGACGACTGGTATGTGTGCCTGCATACCCGGGACGCAGCGCATTATTTCGAGTTCATGGGCACAGGGCAGACCCACCGCAATGCGCCGATCGAGACGTCTCTGGACGCCATTCGTCTGGTCACCTCCCGTGGCGGATGGGTCGTCAAGCTCGGCGGTCCGAACTCGCCGCGGCTTCCTCCGATGGCGCGCACGATCGACTACGCGCTGAGCGAATTCAGATCGGAGCCGATGGACATCCACCTGATCCGCCACGCCCACGCCTTCATCGGGACGACGTCCGGGTTGACGAATGTCGCTGTCAGTTTCGGTATTCCCTGTGCGATCGTGAATGCGATCACGACCGACGCCCAGCTGTGGAACAGCAACGTCCGTTTTGCCCTCAAGCCCGTCAGACTGGCAGACGGTACCGTACTGACGCAGCACCAACTGACAACGTCGCCCTGGCGTTGGCGCGTGTTCGACGCGGCCGTGCTGGGCCGGAGCGGTGCGCATCCAGAGACCAACTCGGCGGACGACATCCGCCACACGGCGGACGAGGTCCTGGCCGTCGCCGACGGTCGGTTGGCCGAATTCGAAGCTGGTCACGATGGCGCGCGACTGTTGTCGCGCTGGAGGCGCGCGCTGGAGCTGCCCTATTACTATGGCACCAGCCGTCCGAGCCTCGGTTTCCTGGCCAATCATGAGACGGAGTTGCTGCACGACACCGGTGAGGGTGACTGAGCCATGCAGAGGGGGGACGAAGCGGCGGAGATGGCACCATGTGCGGCATAGCCGGCCTGTTTCGCCCCGGCGGAGCTGACGAGGCCCAACTGGCCGGGATCGTCGAACGGATGACGGCGGCGCTGGCGCATCGCGGCCCCGATGCGTCCGGCAGTTGGATCAGTGCTGCGAGGGGAGTTGCCTTCGGACATCGCCGTCTGGCGATCCTCGATCTCTCCGAGGCCGGGGCGCAGCCAATGCACAGTGCCTGCGGACGCTACACCGTCACCTTCAACGGCGAGATCTACAACCATCTCGATGTCCGTGCCGAGCTGGAGGCCGCCGGCGCCGCACCGAATTGGCGCGGTCATTCCGACACCGAAACGCTGCTCGCCGCGATCAGCCGATGGGGCGTTGAGCCGGCGCTTCAGCGCCTGATCGGCATGTTCGTCGTCGGGCTCTGGGACGCCGAGACTCGGCAATTGATCCTGGTGCGCGACCGCTTCGGCGAGAAGCCGCTGTTCTACGGCTGGAGCGGCGCCGATCTGGTGTTCGGCTCCGAGCTCAAGGCGCTGGCGGCGCATCCGTCCTGGGCGCCGTCGCTCGACCGCGCGGCGCTCACGGCGTTCATGCGCTATTCCTACGTGCCTGCGCCCGCCACGATCTGGACCGGCATCCGCAAGCTGCCCCCGGCGTCGTTCGTGCGCTTCTCCGCGGATGCGGCTCCCGACAGTTGGCCCGCGCCGCAACCCTATTGGTCGCTGCGCGATCGCGTTGTCGCCGCCCAGGGCGATCGCATTGCCGACGAGCGCGAGGCCGTCGATCGGCTGGAGCAGTTGCTGTCGGTCGCCGTGAAGCGGCAGTGCCTGTCGGACGTGCCGCTCGGCGCGTTCCTGTCCGGTGGCGTCGATTCATCGACCATCGTGGCCTTGATGCAGGCGCAGTCGGGCCAGCCGGTCCGCACCTTCAGCATCGGTTTTGCCGAGGGCGGCTACAACGAGGCCGAGGATGCCCGCAGGGTCGCCCTGCATCTCGGTACCGATCATACCGAGCTGTATGTCGATGCGCGGACCGCGATGGACGTGGTACCGAAGCTGCCGCGGATCTACGACGAGCCGTTCGCCGACTCCTCGCAGATCCCGACGCATCTGGTCGCTCAGCTCGCGCGCCGGCACGTGACCGTCGCATTGTCAGGTGACGCGGGCGACGAGCTGTTCGGCGGCTACAACAGGCATGTCTGGGGCGGCACGCTGCAGGCGCGCCTGGGCCGTGTGCCGATGCCGCTGCGGCGCGCGATCGGTGTCGTGCTCGGCGCGATTGCTCCGGAGCCGGCCGATACGGTCCTCAGGGCGCTGCAGCCGCTGTTGCCGGCTCGACTGAAGGTTCGGCATGCCGGTGATCAGGTCGCCAAGCTCGGCCGCGTCATTGCCGCCGACGGCTTTGATGGCCTCTACCGGGCGCTGTGCTCGGTCGATCAGGATCCGGCCGGGACGGTGGTGGGCGGCACGGAGCGGGAGAGTTGGGCGGGGAACGAGATGCGGCAGCTTGCGGCGAAGCTCGATCCGCTCGACCGCATGACCCTGGCGGACTCCCTCAGCTATCTCAGCGACGACATCCTGCAGAAGGTCGATCGCGCGGCGATGGCAGTGGCGCTGGAGACGCGCGTGCCGTTCCTCGACAAGGACGTCGTCGAGTTCTCGGCCAAGGTGCCTTCCGGCATGAAGGTGCGGGACGGCCGCGGCAAATGGCTGGTTCGGCAGGTGCTATATCGCCACGTGCCGGCTGAGATGATCGATCGGCCGAAGACGGGGTTCAGCATTCCGCTCGACGCGTGGCTGCGCGGGCCGTTGAAATCCTGGGCATCGGATCTGCTGTCGCCGGAGCGGCTGAGGCGGCAGGGTCTGTTCGATCCGGTGCGGGTGACGCGCATGTTCGACGAGCACGTCAGCCGCCGCCATAATCATTCCTATTGGCTGTGGAACGTGCTGATGGCGCAAGCTTGGCACGACGAATGGGCGCGCGCCGCTTAGAGCATGATCCGGAAAAGTGGAAACCGGTTTTCCGAAAAGATCATGCTCAAACAAAGAGATGAGATCATGATGCGATTCCTTGGAATCGCATCATGATCCAGGTCAGTCTTCGACCGTCGCGGGAACCGCGAGGCGGCCGGCGCCCTTTTCGGCGCTGAGGATCCACACCAGCCCACCCATGCCGCCGACGATGAAGTAGACCGCGCCGAACAGGATCGAGACGACGGTGCCGTCGGCAGGCGCCAGGCCGGCATAGCCGAACGCGATCATCATCGTCGCCTCGCGCACGCCCCAGCCTGCGATCGAGATCGGCAGCATCGTGATCAGCATGATCGGCGGGGTCAGAAGGAACAGTTGTTCGAACGCGGCGGGCGCCGCGATGGAGCGCACGGCGCACCAGGCGATGACGACCGCCAGCACATGGATCGACAGCGACAGCACGGCGATCTTCGCAGCGGTGCCTGGGCCGAAGATCACCTTGTTCGCGATCACCGAGCAGGCATAGACGTGCCGCGTCGGCCACCACGCCTTCATCCATTTGGCCGGCAGATAGCCGATGGTGAGGAAGCCGACGCCGGCGGCCAGCGCCGCCGCGTCGACCAGCACCAGGGCCAGCCGCCCGTGCTCGTCGGCGATCATGCCATAGCTCCACGGCAGGCTCGCGACGATGATCAGTGCCAGCGCAATGAAGCCGACGGCGCGGTCGGTCAGGATCGAGTAGCTGGCTGCGCGCCAGCCGGCGCCGGTGCGCCCGATCAGCCACAGACGCACGGCGTCGCCGCCGATCGAGGACGGCAGGGTCTGATTGAAGAAGGCGCCGATCATGTTGTAGCGGAACGCCTGCATGTCCGTCAGCGGCGCGCCGCACAGCGCCGAGATCTCGCGCCACCGCAGGGCACCGATGAAGATCTGCACCAGCGTGATGGCCACCGCAAGTCCGATCCAGCCGATATTGATCTGGCTGAGCCGCTCACGGATCGCCGCAAAGTTGATCCCGCGCAGAGCGAGATACAGCAGAGCCAGCGACACCACGATCCGGAGGAGAAGAATCAAAAACGCACGCATGCCAGGCTGGCTTCGCTCTTGGTTGAAACGCTCCAAGCCGAGTGCGATACGCGCAACTCCCGTCCTGGCAAGGCTGGACCCCGGGTCCAGGGGGAGCCGTAGCCGCCCCTTGCGGTCCTGATGCCCCGGTGGCTAAACAGTCGCAGGGGTGGCGTCAATGGCCTCCGAAACGACCGGAATATCAATTTATGTCTCATGGCCGGAAGATTGCGGTGATAGGCCTTGGCTATGTCGGCCTGCCGGTCGCGGCTGCGTTCGCGCGGGCAGGCTGCCCGGCGATCGGGTTCGATATCGATGCGGTCCGGGTCGCGGAGCTGAAGGACGCAAGGGACCGGACCTGCGAGGTCGATGCGGCCGATCTGCGCCGGCCGGGCCTGCGCTTCACCAGCGAGCCGGATGATATCGCGACTGCCGATTTTTTCATCGTTACCGTTCCGACCCCGATCGACAACGCAAGGCGGCCCGATCTCGGCGCCATGCTGGCCGCGACGCGCACGGTGGGAGCCGTTCTGAAGCGCGGCGACATCGTCGTCTACGAGTCGACCGTATACCCGGGCGCCGTCGAGGAAGACTGCGTCCCGCTGCTGGAGAGCAGCTCGGGGCTGAAGGCGGGGACGGATTTCAACGTCGGCTATTCGCCGGAGCGCATCAATCCCGGTGACAAGACGCATCGCTTCGAGACCATCACCAAGGTGGTCTCGGCACAGAATCCGCAGACGCTCGCGATCGTCGCCGCCGTCTACGGCTCGGTCGTCACCGCTGGCATCCATCGCGCGCCCTCGATCAAGGTCGCCGAGGCGGCCAAGGTGATCGAGAACACCCAGCGCGACCTCAACATCGCGTTCATGAACGAGCTGTCGCTGATCTTCCAGGCACTGGAGATCGATACCGGTGACGTGCTCGCCGCCGCCGCCACCAAGTGGAACTTCCTGCCGTTCACGCCCGGCCTCGTCGGCGGTCACTGCATCGGCGTCGATCCCTACTACCTCACCTACCGCGCCGAGAAGGCGGGCTATCATCCCGAGGTCATTCTGGCGGGCCGCCGCATCAACGACGAGATGGGCCGGCGCATCGCGCGCGAATGCATCCGCGGCTTGCTGCGGCGGAAGGGCCGGGGTGGCCTCGTCACCATTCTCGGCATGACGTTCAAGGAGAACGTGCCGGACATCCGCAATTCGCGCGTGATCGACATCATCAGCGAATTGCAGTCGTTCGGCGTCGAGGTGCAGGTCGCCGATCCACTGGCCGATGCTGCGGCCGTGCATGAGGAGTACGGCATCGGCCTGACGGCGATCGAGGCGCTGCGTCCGGCCGACGCGGTCGTGCTGGCCGTGTCGCACGATCGATATCTCGCCGGAGGCTGGCCTCTCGTACAGGGCCTGCTGCGCGAGGAGAGCGGCCTCGTGCTCGACGTGAAGATGAAGCTCGACCGCGCGAGCAAACCCGCCGCCATCGAACTGTGGCGACCCTGACGGAGCGACCATGGCTGATCATCCCATCCTCGTGACCGGCGCCGCCGGGTTCATCGGATTTCACCTGTCGCAGCGGTTGCTCGCCGACGGACGCCAGGTGATCGGCATCGACAACGTCAATGCCTACTACGATCCGAAGCTGAAGGAAGCGCGTCTCGACATTCTCAAGAGGCAGCCCGGCTTCACCTTCCACAAGCTCGATCTGGTCGACCGCGCCGGCATCAAGGCGTTGTTCGCTCAGCATCGCTTTCCAGCCGTGGTGCATCTCGCCGCCCAGGCCGGCGTGCGTTACTCGCTGGAAAATCCGCACGCCTATGTCGACGCCAATCTCGAAGGCTTCATCAACGTCCTCGAAGGCTGCCGCCATCATGGCTGCGAGCATCTGCTGTTCGCCTCGTCCTCATCGGTCTATGGCGCCAACACCAAGCTGCCGTTCTCGGTCAGGGACAATGTCGATCATCCGATCAGCCTCTATGCGGCGAGCAAGAAGGCCAACGAGCTGATGGCGCATTCCTACAGCCATCTGTACCGGCTGCCGGCGACCGGTCTGCGCTTCTTCACGGTCTACGGTCCCTGGGGCCGGCCCGACATGGCCATGTTCATCTTCGCCAAGGCCATCCGCGCCGGACAGCCGGTCAAGCTGTTCAATCATGGCCGCATGCGGCGTGATTTTACCTATGTCGACGACATCGTGCAGGCCATCGTCCGCCTGCTCGGCCGGCCGCCACAGGGAAACCCGGATTGGGACGGAAACAGGCCCGATCCGTCGAGCAGCCGGGCGCCATGGCGGATTTACAATATCGGCAACAATCATCCCGAACAGCTGATGGACGTGATAACGCTGCTGGAGAAGGAGTTCGGGCGGCCAGCCATCAGGGAGATGCTGCCGATGCAGCCCGGCGACGTCGAGGCGACCTACGCGGATGTCAGCGACCTCGAGCGCGACATCGGCTTCCGGCCGGCGACCTCGATCGCCGACGGCATTGGGCGTTTTGCAAAATGGTACCGCGAGTATCACGGGATTTGACGGATTGATTTCATGACCGGACGCATCATTCCTCTCATCATGTGCGGCGGCGCCGGAACCCGGCTGTGGCCGGCCTCGCGCGAGGTCAGGCCGAAGCAGTTCCTGCCGCTGTTCGGCGCCCGTTCCACGTTCCAGGACACGCTGCTGCGCGTCTCCGATGCCGATCTGTTCGAGCGGCCGATCATCATCACCAATCTGGCCTATCGGTTCATGGTGCTGGAGCAACTGGCCGAGATCGGCATCGAGGCCGACGTCCTGCTGGAGCCGATGCGGCGCGATTCAGGCCCGGCCATCGCCGCTGGGGCGGCCTTCGCCCAGTCGCGCCATCAGGATGCCGTCGTGCTGGCGCTCGCCGCCGATCACGTCGTTCGCGACACCCCGGCTTTTCTCGCGGCGTGCCGCCAGGGGCTCGCGGCCGCCGAGGCCGGCCGCATCGTCACCTTCGGCGTCAATCCGGAGCGCGCGGCCACAGAATACGGCTACATCAGTCCTGGCGCGCCGGTATCCGGGGAGGTGCGGGCGGTCGCAAAATTCGTCGAGAAGCCGGACCAGCCGACCGCCGAGCGCTACATCCGCGAGGGCTATCTCTGGAACAGCGGCAACTTCATGTTCCGCGCGTCGGTCCTGCTCGACGAATACCGCAAGTTCGATAGCGACAGCGTGCAGACGGTCACCAACTCCGTTGCCAAGGCCGGCCGCGACCTCAGCTTCATCATCCTCGACTCCGACGCCTTCGCCGCGGCCAAGCCGATCTCGATCGACTATGCCGTGATGGAGAAGACCGAGCGGACGGCCGTGGCCCCGGTGTCGTGCGGCTGGTCCGACGTCGGCTCCTGGCATGCCGTCTGGGAACTGTCCGACAAGGACGGGCAGGGCAACGCCGCGCGCGGCACCGCCGTGTTCGAGGATTCCCGCAACTGCAACGTCGTCACCGACAAGGCGCTGGTCGCGCTCGAAGGCGTCGACGATCTCGTCGTGGTGGCGGCGCAGGATGCCGTGCTGGTGTCGCGCCAGCGCGATGCCAACGGCTTGAAGCGGCTGGTCGCCAAGCTCAAGACCGTCGCGCCGGAGGTCACCGAGGCGCACATCAAGGTGCACCGGCCCTGGGGCAGCTATCAGTCGGTCGACAATGGCGAGCGCCACCAGGTCAAGCGCATCATCGTCAAGCCCGGCCAGCGGCTGTCGCTGCAGAAGCACTATCACCGGTCCGAGCACTGGATCGTGGTGCGCGGCGCGGCGCGGGTCACGGTGAACGAGAC
>NZ_JAUEUL010000033.1:0-51486 GCF_032487575.1 Bradyrhizobium sp. SZCCHNRI1009
ATCGATTTGCGTGACCCCAAAAGTGTCAACCATGTCCCCGAACAGGTGTAAGCTATGTCTCCGGGCTAAACAGCAGCGAAGCAATCCAGGATCTTGCCGCGGATGCGCTCTGGATTGCTTCGTCGCTGCGCTCCTCGCAATGACGGAAATCTTGGTGGGCGTCTCGTTTCAACAAACACGGTGTCGTCCCGGCGAACGCCGGGACCCGTAACCCCAGGAAGATGTTGTTGCGCGAGATGTTGGACCAGGCTTGTTTCACCACGGCCGCCGCGGAGTATGGGTGCCGGCGTTCGCCGGGACGACAGCGGAGGTCGTGGCGATTGCTTGGCTCACACCGGCAGTGCAATCGAGTACTTGACCTGACTCAGGGCAAAGCTGCTCTCGATCGAGGCGATGCCGTCGAGCCTTGTCAGCTTGGTCTTCAGGAACGCCTCATACGACGACAGGTCGGCCGCTACCACCCGCAGCATGTAGTCCCGATTGCCTGTCATCAGATAGCACTCCAGCACCTCGGGCCAGGCCGAGATCGCCTTCTCGAACCGTTTCAGGTCCTCCTCCTTCTGCCGAGCCAGCTTGATCGAGATGAACACCGAGACGTGCAGCCCGAGCGCCTTCTGGTCGACGGTGGCGATGTAGCGGGTGATGACGCCGCGCTCCTCCAGCAATTTCACGCGGCGATGGCAGGGCGAGACCGAGAGGCCCACCTTGTCGGCCAGCTCCTGCATGGTGATGCGGCCGTCGGCCTGGAGGTGGCCGAGAATCTTGCGGTCGATGGCGTCGAGTTCTGGCATTGGAATCAAGTCGCTGAAAATGAGTTCAGGTTGATAAAATATCCCAATAGAGCCGCTCTGTGCGCGAAAAATTGAGAATTCTGGCCGTGGCAAGAGGATTAAAGTCCACGAATCCAGCAATACCCGGGGAGCAGCGCCATGGCCACGCCATCCGCATCGTCAGACCGTCTCGATATCCTGAACGCGCTGACCCGCAAGGCGTTGTGGCTGTCGTCCTGGACCATCCATCACGCCAACCACATCAGGCCGAACACCGATGGCCTGAAGGTCGGCGGCCACCAGGCCTCGTCCGCCTCGCTCGCGACCATCCTGTCGGCGCTGTACTTCTCGGTGCTGCGCCCCGAGGACCGCGTCGCAGTGAAGCCGCATGCGAGCCCGGTGTTCCACGCGATCCAATATCTGTTCGGCCGGCAGACGCGCGAGAAGCTGGAGAATTTCCGGGGCTTCAAGGGCGCGCAATCCTACCCGTCGCGCACCAAGGACGTCGACGATGTCGACTTCTCCACCGGATCGGTCGGCCTCGGCGTCGCGCAGACGCTGTTCTCCTCGCTGGTGCAGGACTACGTGCACGCGCATGGCTGGATGAAGGATCGCCGCGAAGGCCGCATGATCGCGCTGGTCGGCGATGCCGAGATGGACGAGGGCAACATCTTCGAGGCGCTGGCCGAAGGCTGGAAGCATGGCCTGCGCAACACCTGGTGGATCGTCGACTACAACCGCCAGAGCTTGGACGCCGTCGTGCGCGAGGGCCTGTGGGAGAAGTTCGAGACCATGTTCCGCAATTTCGGCTGGGATGTGGTGATCGTGAAATACGGCCGGCTGATGCGCGAGGCCTTCGCCGAGCCCGGCGGCGAGGCGCTCAGGCGCTGGATCGACAATTGCCCGAACGCGCTCTACGCGGCGCTGTGCTTCCAGGGTGGGGCTGCCTTCCGCAAGCACATCCAGGACGAGATCGGCGACCAGGGCGACGTGACGCGGCTGCTCGACAAGCGCAATGACGACGAGCTGCTGGCGCTGATGTCCAATCTCGGCGGCCATGACATGGCGAGCATGCTGGAAGCGTTCGAGTCCATCGATCACGACCGCCCGGTGTGTTTCATTGCCTACACCATCAAGGGTGTCGGCCTGCCGTTCCAGGGCCACAAGGACAACCATGCCGGGCTGATGACGGTGGCGCAGATGGAGAAATGGCGCGCGCAGCAGAACATCCGTCCGGGCCATGAATGGGACAAGTTCGAGGGACTGACGCAGGATGCTTCGACGCTGGAGTCGTTCCTCGCCTCGGTGCCGTTCAACCGCGATGGCCGCCGGCTCGATGACGCCGTGTTCGACGTGCCCAGGCTGACCTTCACCGCCGCGGCCCAGATGTCGACGCAGCAGGGCTTTGGCCTGATCCTCAACGATCTCGCCCGCGGCGACACCGCAATGGCCTCGCGCATCGTGACGTCGTCGCCCGATGTCACCGTCTCGACCAATCTCGGTGCCTGGGTCAACCGCCGTGGCCTGTTCGCGCGCGCCGAGAAGGCCGATTTGTTCCGCAGCGAGAAGATCCCCTCGACCTTCAATTGGGCGGCCTCGCCGAAGGGCCAGCATATTGAGCTCGGCATCGCCGAGATGAACCTGTTCATCATGGCCTCCGCGCTCGGGCTGTCGCACGCCATCAACGGCGCGCGGCTGCTGCCGGTGGTCACCTTGTACGATCCCTTCATCGAGCGCGGCCTCGATGCGCTGAACTACGCCTGCTATCAGGATGCGCGTTTCATGGTCGTCGCGACGCCGTCGGGCGTCACCCTGGCGCCGGAAGGCGGCGCGCATCAGTCGATCGCGACGCCCTTGATCGGCATGGCGCAGGATGGGCTGTCCTCGTTCGAGCCGGCCTTCGTCGACGAGCTCGCCGCGATCATGAAGTGGGGCTTTACCCACATGCAAGCCACGCCGGGCGAGGGCGGCTCGGTCTATCTGCGGCTGTCGACGCGCACCATCGACCAGCCGCAGCGGATCATGACGCCCGAGCTGGAGTCCGACATCGCCGCGGGCGCCTATTGGCTGCGCAAGCCGGGCCCGAATGCGGAGGTGATCGTCGCCTACACCGGCGCGGTCGCGCCGGAGGCGATCGAGGCCACCGGGCTGATCGGCGAGTCCCGCCGCGACGTCGGCCTGCTCGCGATCACCTCGGCCGACCGGCTGCATGCCGGATGGACGGCGGCGCGCAGCCTGCGCCGGCATCGCCGCGGCGGGCAGCATCTCAGCCACATCGAGCAGTTGCTGGCGCCGCTGCCGCGCGATTGCGGCATCGTCACCGTCATCGACGGCCATCCGGCGACGCTCGGCTGGCTCGGCTCGGTGCGCGGCCATCGCGTCGAGGCGCTGGGTGTGGAGAAATTCGGCCAGACCGGCACGATCGACGACCTTTATCGCCACAACGGCATGGACGCGAACGCGATCATCGACGCCGCCGAGAGCCTCACCGGCGCCCCGGTGAGGCATCGCAAGATGGCGGTGTGAGAAGGGGGCGGAAACAAGGACGCCGCCTCGCTCACCTGGGGTGAAGGAGACGGCGTCGCAACTTGGATCAAATGTCTACGTGCTAAAAGGCCACGCAATAAGAACAGGCGAAAATATCGGTTCTGAAATCGTGTCCGGCGTCCTTTCGAGATGCCGGGATGTCTATGACGGGGAGATTAGCCACGGCGATCCAACGGCGATGTGAAGCAGTTCACATCTTGGAAATGAATCTTCGGCGACGGGAATTCTGCCATCCGGAATGATGGCCGGTTAGCGGCGAAAGAGGGAGCCACGCTTGTTGCGATGCAAAATGGAGCGGCGACGAAACGCAGGCGCGTCGGCTTGCGCCGGTCGCGGGCTTGCTCCTATATCCGCGGGACGCAACCCCGGCCCCCGCATGTGGCGGGTTCATCCCGCGGATCGCGCGTGCCAGGATGCCGGCCCGCGCGCTGCCGCCCCTCCATATGCTTCCACGTGAAGAGGTTTTCCGATGGTCAATCGCCTGCAATTCTACATCGACGGCGCCTGGGTCGATCCGGTCGTCAAGAAGTCCACCCCGGTCATCAATCCGGCGACCGAGGAGGCGATGTATGAGGTTGCGCTGGGCTCCAAGGCCGATGTCGACAAGGCCGTCGCCGCCGCCAAGCGCGCCTTCGATACCTTTTCGCAGACCTCGCGCGATGAGCGCGTCGCGCTGCTCGAAAAGATCATCGCGATCTACAAGGGCCGCATGAAGGAGATCGGCGCCGCCGTCTCCGACGAGATGGGCGCGCCGCTGCCGATGGCGGAGAAGCTGCAGGCCGGCGCCGGCCTCGGCCATCTGATGTCGACGCTCGACGTGCTTAAGAAATACGAGTTCGAGGAGACGCTTCCGGCGTCCGTGGTCGTGCGCGAGCCGGTGGGCGTGGTGGGCATGATCACGCCCTGGAACTGGCCGCTCAATCAGATCGCCTGCAAGGTCGCGCCGGCGCTGGCCGCGGGCTGCACCATGATCCTGAAGCCGTCGGAATTCACTCCGACCTCGGCGCTGATCTTCGCCGAGATCCTGCATGAAGCCGGCGTGCCGAAGGGCGTGTTCAACCTCATCAACGGCCTCGGGCCGGAGGTCGGCGCCGCCATGAGCGAACATCCGGACATCGACATGATCTCGTTCACCGGCTCAACCCGCGCCGGCATCGACGTCGCCAAGCGCGCAGCGCCGACGGTGAAGCGCGTCAGCCAGGAGCTCGGCGGCAAGTCGCCGAACGTGATCCTGGAGGGGGCCGACCTCACCAAGGCGGTGACCGGCGGCGTCATGCACATGTTCAACAACTCGGGCCAGTCCTGCAACGCGCCGTCGCGCATGATCGTGCCGGCCGCGCGGATGAAGGAAGTGGCCGCGATCGCCAAGGGCGTCGCCGACAAGACCAAGGCCGGCGATCCCCGCGGCGAGGGCACCACGATCGGCCCGGTCGTCAATCGCGGCCAGTGGGACAAGATCCAGGCCCTCATCAACAAGGGTATCGAGGAGGGCGCGACGCTCGTGGCTGGCGGTCCGGGCCTGCCCGAGGGCGTCAACAAGGGCTTCTACGTCCGTCCGACCATCTTCGCCGACGTCAAGCCTGACATGACGATCTCGCGCGAGGAGATTTTCGGGCCGGTTCTCGTCATCATCGGTGCGCAGGACGAGTCCGAGGCGGTGAAGATTGCCAACGACACGCCCTATGGTCTTGCCGGCTACGTCTCGGCTCCGACGATCGAGAAGGCCCGCGAGGTCGGTCGCAAGATCCGCGCCGGCAACGTCAATTTGCAGGGCGTGCCGAACGACCGCACCGCGCCGTTCGGCGGCTACAAGCAGTCCGGCAACGGCCGCGAATGGGGCAAGTTCGGTCTCGAGGAGTATCTCGAGGTCAAGGCGGTCGCGGGCTACAACGCGGCCTGATCGATGAGGATGCGTAGGGTGGGCAAAGCGCAGCGTGCCCACCGTTCGCGCCGACAACGAAGCAGGTGGGCACGGCGCTCCGCGCCTTTGCCCACCCTACGGGACCGGATGTCAGCCCCCCAGCGCGCCCTGCGTGTTCACGTAGAGTGCGTAGATCGACTGGCTGGCAGCCATGAACAGGCGGTTGCGCTTGAGGCCGCCGAAGCAGACGTTGGCGCAGCGCTCGGGCAAAGCGATGCGGCCGATCGGCGCGCCATCCGGCGCGAACACCATGACGCCATCGAGCTCGGGCGTGCCCATGCCCCAGCCGCACCAGAGATTGCCGTCGACGTCGCAGCGCATGCCGTCCGGCGTGCCTGGGCCGGCATCGATGTGGACGCGCTTGTTGGTGAGCGTCGTGCCGTCGGCGGAGACGTCATAGGCGAGGATCTTGCGCGTCGGCACGCCGCGGGATTCGACGATGTAGAGGATGGATTCGTCGGGCGAGAAGCACAGCCCGTTCGGCCCCAGCACGCCTTCGGCGACGATGGTCGCTTGGCCGGTGGCAGCGTCGATCCGGTACACGTGGGTGTCGATCTCCGGCTCGGCCTTGTAGCCCTCGTAATTGCCGAGCAGGCCGAAGGTCGGATCAGTGAACCAGATCGAGCCGTCGGACTTCACCACGACGTCGTTCGGCGAGTTCAGCCGCTTGCCGTTGAAGGAATCCATCAGCTCGGTGATCGAGCCGTCGTATTCGGTGCGCGTGACGCGGCGGCCGCCATGCTCGCAGGTGACGAGCCGTCCCTGCCGGTCACGGGTGTTGCCGTTGGCGAAATTGGAGGGCTTGCGGAAGATCGAGACCGCGCCGGTCTCCTCCTCCCATTTGAGGATGCGCTGGTTGGGAATATCGCTGCAGAGGAGATAGCGCCCGTCGCCAAACCACACCGGCCCCTCTGCCCAGCGCAGCCCGGTGGCGAGCCGCTCGACCGCGGAGAGCTTGAGCCAGTATTTCTCGAAGCGCGGATCCAGCGCCTGGATCGCCGGATCGGGATAGAAGGTGGCAGGGCGAAAGCCCTGCGCGTGAGCGTTTCCGTCGGACATTTGGCCGGTCCTGTTATTGCGCCGTTACGATCTCTGCTATCATCGCCAAGCAATGACCGCAAACCTGCGGGCCGAACAAGAGGGATGAAATGCCACGTATCTTGATGACCGGAGCGAGCGGTGGAATCGGCACTTCCTTGCGGAAGCTGCTGCCGCCGATCTATCCGGACCTTCTGCTCAGCGACCTCAGACCGCCGGCGGATCTGTCCAGCCAGGAGACGTTCAAGGCGGCCGATCTTGCCGACCTGTCCCAGGTCGAGGCGCTGTGCGAGGGCGTCGACGGCATCATCCATTTCGGCGGCTACTCGGTCGAAGGACCGTGGAGCGACATCCTGCAGGCCAACATCATCGGCGGCTACAACCTGTTCGAGGCCGCCCGCCGCAAGGGTGTGAAGCGCGTGGTGTTCGCGTCGTCGAACCACGCGGTCGGCTTCTATCCGCGCCATCGCAAGATCGACAACGACGTGCAGCCGCGCCCCGACGGCCGCTACGGCGTCAGCAAGGTGTTCGGCGAGGCGCTCGGGTCTCTGTATGCCGACAAGCACGGGCTGAAGGTCACGTGCCTCCGCATCGGCAATTTCGGCGACAAGCCGCTCGACAAGCGCCGTCTGTCGATCTGGCTGAAGCCGGAGGATCTCGTGCAGCTCTGCCGCATCGGCCTGGAGCATCCGGACATCCACTTCGAGGTGCTGTACGGCGCCTCGCTCAATGAACGCGCCTGGTGGGACAACCAGCGCGCCTATGATCTCGGCTACCGCCCGACCGGCCGCGCCGAGGATTTCCGCGAGCACGCCATGGCCGAGCAGGCCAAGCTGCCGGCCGATCCGATTGGGGACTATTTCCAGGGCGGCGCGTTCTGCACCACGGAGTTCGATGGCGACACCAGCCGGATCATCGATTGGGGGTGATCCAAGGTCGTCATTCCGGGGCGCGTCCGCAGGACGCGAACCCCGAATCTCGACATGAGAGTTTAAACCACTTCTGGATTCCGGGTTCGCGCTCCGCGCGCCCCGGAATAACGAGACAGAGCAACGAAAGAAAAGAAGACCATGACCGACGGCCTGCGCAAGGGACTGACCGCTTACGGCGATGCCGGATTCTCGCTGTTCCTGCGCAAGGCCTTCATCAAGGCGGCGGGCTATTCCGATGACGCGCTCGATCGTCCGATCGTCGGCATCACCAACACCTACAGCGACTACAATCCCTGCCATGGCAACGTGCCGCAGATTTTGGAAGCGGTGAAGCGCGGCGTCATGCTGTCCGGCGCGATGCCGTTCGTGTTTCCGACCATCTCGATCGCCGAGAGCTTTGCGCATCCGACCTCGATGTATCTGCGCAACCTGATGGCGATGGAGACCGAGGAGATGATCCGCGCGCAGCCGATGGACGCCGTTGTCGTCATCGGCGGTTGCGACAAGACCTTGCCGGCGCAGATCATGGCCGCGGTGTCCGCCGATCTGCCGACCGTGGTCATTCCGGTCGGACCGATGGTGGTCGGGCATCACAAGGGCGAGGTGCTCGGCGCCTGCACCGATTGCCGACGTCTCTGGGCGAAGTATCGCGCCGGTGAGATGGACGGCAGCGAGATCGATGCGGTCAACGGCCGGCTCGCGCCTTCGGTCGGCACCTGCATGGTGATGGGCACGGCCTCGACCATGGCCTGCGTCACCGAGGCGCTCGGCCTGTCCCTGCCGATGAGCGCGACCATCCCCGCGCCGCACGCCGAGCGCTTCCGCTCGGCCGAGGCCAGCGGCCGGGTCGCGGCTGAGATGGCCAAGGTGAAGGGACCGAAGCCGAGCGAACTGCTGACCCCTGCGGCGTTCCGGAATGCGCAGGTGGTGCTGCAGGCGATCGGCGGCTCGACCAACGGGCTCGTGCATCTCACCGCCATCGCCGGCCGGACGCCGCACAGGATCGACCTCGATGCGTTCGACTGCATCGGGCGCGAGGTGCCGGTGCTGGTCGACCTCAAGCCGTCCGGCGATCACTACATGGAGCATTTCCACCACGCCGGTGGCGTGCCGAAGCTGATGAAGCAGCTTGGCGATCTCATCGACCTCGATTGCCGCTCGATCACCGGCCAGTCGCTGCGCGACATCGTCGCTGCGGCGGAGGATGTTCCCGGGCAGGACGTGATCCGCGCGCGCGATGACGCGATCAAGCCGGAAGGCGGCCTTGCCGTGCTGCGCGGCAATCTGGCGCCGCGCGGCGCAGTCATCAAGCATTCGGCGGCGAGCCCGAAGCTGCTGCAACATACCGGGCGCGCCGTCGTGTTCGAGTCGGTGGAGGACATGACCCTGCGGGTCGATGATCCCGCTCTCGATGTTTCGGCCGACGACGTCCTGGTGTTGCGCAATGCCGGACCCAAGGGCGCGCCAGGCATGCCGGAGGCGGGGTACCTGCCGATTCCGAAGAAGCTCGCGCGCGGCGGCACCAAGGACATGGTGCGCATCTCCGATGCGCGCATGAGCGGCACAGCGTTCGGCACCATCGTCCTTCACATCACTCCGGAGTCCGCCGTCGGCGGTCCGCTGGCGCTGGTGCGGAGCGGCGACATGATCCGGCTCGATGTCGAAAAGCGCAGCATCGACCTGCTGGTCGACGACGCCGAGTTGGACCGGCGTCGCGCTGCGCTGAAGCAAGCCGCAACGCCCGAATGGGCCGAGCGCGGCTATGCGCATCTCTTCCATGCAACGATCCTGCAGGCCGACGACGGCTGCGATTTCGATTTCATGCGCCGGAAAGGGAAGAGTTGAGCGCAGTCCTACTTTCCCTTGCTGGTGAAACGCTTCACGGCGGCGCGGAATTCGTCGGTGTGCATGCAATTGATGATTGCATCCCGCTCGGCCGCCAGCTGGTCCTCGACCGAGCTGGTCGGTGCGCGATGGATCAGCGCCTTGGTCGCAGCGATCCCCGCCGGCATGTTCTGCGCCAGTCGCTGCGCCAGCGCTTCGGTGGCTGCAGCGAGCCCGGGGGCGGGGACGACTTTCGCGACCAAGCCCCATTCATGGGCCTGCGCGGCCGTGAAGCTGTCCTCCGCCAGGAAGATCTGCAACGCCCGCCTGATGCCCACAGTGGCGACCATGCCAACTGTACCGCCGCCGTCGGGCGACACGCCGAGCTTGGCATAGGCCGGCGTGAAGCGCGCGTCCTCGGCGGCGATGCAGAGGTCGGCGGCGAAGGTGAGCGACATCCCTGCGCCGGCGGCGGAGCCGTGCACGCTCGCCAGCACGATCTTGGGCATGCGCCGCAGGCTCGCGATGAAAGCATGGTAGTGATGCAGCAGTTCGCTGACGACAGGCGTGATGGTGTTGGCCTCAGCGGCAGCGCCGATCGTCTGCAGGTCGCCGCCGGCGCAGAAGGCGCGGCCTTCGCCTTTCAGGATCAGCACGCGGATGGTCTTGTCGGCCTCTACTTGGGCCGCAAGCAGCTCCAAGCGCTTCGCAATCGCAAGGTTGATGGCGTTGAACGCCGCCGGGCGGTCGAGCGTGATGGTCGCGATCGGACCCTCGATGCTCAGGCGGGCAGGTTCCGCTACGGCGTCCGACATTCATACCTCCCGGGCGTGGTTCTTGTTGCCGCATTTAAACCGCACGGCGGGACCGGTGACAATGCCGGGCAAGTCTGCCAAAACCCGGTTCCGTCGGCATGGACAATGACAGAATGGGGCAGCGCGCAGTGACGAAGGGACCGGTGGTGATCGTGGGTGCGGGGCATGCGGGATTCCAGCTCGCGACCTCGCTGCGTCAGGCAGGCTTTGCCGATCCCATTCACCTGATCAACGACGAACCGCATCTGCCGTATCAGCGCCCGCCGCTGTCGAAGGCCTATCTCAAGGGCACCGGCGGTCCCGAGACCCTGATGTTTCGGCCGCAGAAGTTCTACGCGGACCAGACCATCGATCTCGTCTACGATCGTGCCGTCGCGGTTCAGCGCGATCAGCGCAAGGTGCAGCTCGCCTCCGGTCGGACGCTCGACTATGGGCACCTCGTGTTCGCGACCGGCGCGCGCAACCGGCTGCTCGACATTCCCAATGCCAATCTCCCGGCCGTGCGCTATCTGCGCATTCTCGACGACAGCGAAACGCTGCGAGGCTTGCTCGCCGATGCCAAGCGGGCCGTGGTGATCGGCGCCGGCTTCATCGGTCTCGAATTCGCGGCGACCGCGCGGATCAAGGGCCTCGAGGTCGACGTGCTCGAGCTCGGCGCGCGGGTGATGGCGCGGGCCGTGACGGCGGAAATCTCCGACTACTTCCAGAAGCAGCATGCCGATGCCGGCGTGCAGATTCATCTCGGAGTGCAGTCCACCAGCATCGAGGCCGACGGCAACAAGGTCACCGGCGTCAGCCTCAGCGATGGTCGGCACATCCCCGCCGATCTCGTCGTGGTCGGCGTCGGCGTGCTGCCGAATGTCGAGCTCGCCGCCGAGGCGGGATTGCAGGTCGCCTCCGGCATCGTGGTCGACGAGTATCTGCTGACCAGCGATCCGCACATCTCGGCGATCGGCGATTGCGCGCTGTTCGCCAGCCAGCGCTTCGGCGGGACTCTGCGGCTGGAGTCGGTGCAGAACGCCACCGATCATGCCCGCTGCGTCGCGGCGCGGCTGACGGGCGACGTCAAGCCCTATGACGGGCAGCCGTGGTTCTGGAGCGATCAGGGCAATGACAAGCTCCAGATCGCGGGGCTCACCACGGGCTATGACCAGGTCGTGCTGCGCGGGGATCCGGCGCAAAAGGCATTCTCCGCATTCTGTTACAAAGAGGGCCGGCTGGTCGGCATCGAGTCGGTCAACCGCGCCGGCGACCATATGTTCGGCCGCAAGTTGCTTGCTGCGGGCGGCACCTTGGATGCAGCCAAGGCCGCTGATCCCAGCTTCGACCTGAAGAGCGCTCTCGCCTAGAGCAGCGCGCGCACCTCCTCGGCAGTGGGCATCGACGGGCCGGCGCCCATCCGCTGCACCGAGATCGACGCCGCAGCGTTGGCGTAGGCGATCGCATCCGCGATCGCCGCGCCCTGCGACAGTCGCGCCGCCAGCGCGCCGACGAAGCAGTCGCCGGCGCCCGTGGTGTCGACAGCCTTGACCGCGCGGCCTTCGACCAGCCTTGCCTCGGCACCAGAGACCGCGACCGCGCCGCGCGCGCCGAGCGTGACGCAGACCGTCTGATCGTCGCGAGGCTTGAGCGCAAGCACCGCCGTGATTACCTGCTGCGGCGTCGGCGCGTCGCCAAGCTCGATGCCGGCCAGGAAGCCGAGCTCGGTTTCGTTGAGCACGAGGACGTCGACCAGCGCGAACAGCTCGCGGCCAAAGGCGCTGGCGGGGGCGGGGTTGAG
The DNA here is from genome assembly GCF_032487575.1 of Bradyrhizobium sp. SZCCHNRI1009. Taxonomy (NCBI): domain Bacteria; kingdom Pseudomonadati; phylum Pseudomonadota; class Alphaproteobacteria; order Hyphomicrobiales; family Nitrobacteraceae; genus Bradyrhizobium; species Bradyrhizobium sp. SZCCHNRI1009. Next base: position 11,628 of record NZ_JAUEUL010000033.1, read on the forward strand.
GATCGTGGTGGCGCCGGCGGCCTTCGCGCGCTGGAAGAAGGCGGCGATGGTCGCCTGCGGGATCTCGAACTGGCTCACCGCCACGTCGCCCGTTGTCAACGCAATCTGCGCCACATCGTCAGCGCTGACCTCGGCATTGGCGCCCGGGATCACCACGATCGTGTTGTCGGCGTTGGCCAGCGTGATGATCGCGGTGCCCGTCGACGCGTCCGCGCTGTCCTTGACCGCGGCGAGGTCGATGCCCTGGCCGGCGAGGAAGGCGCGCAGCTGCTCGCCGAAGGCGTCGCGGCCGAGGCGGCCGATCAGCGCCGTCGGCGCGCCGAGCTTGGCGGCTGAGACCGCCTGGTTCGCGCCCTTGCCGCCGGGAAAGTACATCACCGACCGGCCCGCGACGGTCTCGCCGATGCGCGGATGGCGCTCGGCCGCCGCCACCACATCCATGTTGATGCTGCCGGCGACGACGACCCGTCCCATCCGCTTTTCTCCCAAACAGCCGCTAGACGCGCGCCTCGAATTCCTGCCGGACCAGCTCGATATCGGTGAGCGTCGGCAGGCCGGCCTCGTTGCCGAGCTTCTGGATCTTGAACGTCGAGGCCGCGCGCGCGAACTCGAAATGCTCCTTCCAGCCCTTGGCGGGATCGGCGAGGTACGAATACACATACGCGCCGTGGAAGACGTCGCCGGCGCCATTGGTGTCGATCACGCGCTCGCGCGGGATCGGATAGGCCGGCAGCGTATGCACGGCGCCGACCTCGTCATACCAGAGCAGGCCCTTCTCGCCCTGGGTGACGCCGCCGATGCGGCAGCCGCGGCTCTTCAGGTAGTCGAGCATCTTTTCCGGCGTGAGATCCATCTGCTCGCACAGCCGCTCGGCGACGATCGCGACGTCGATATATTCGAGCAGCTCATGGGTGTTGGTGCGCAGGCCGCCGCCGTCGAGCGAGGTCAGGATGCCGGCCTCGCGGCACAGCTTGGCATAATGCAACGCGGCGTCGGGCTGGTGGCCGTCGACATGCAGCGCCCTGCAATTGCCGAGATTGAGCAGCGGGAACGGGTGGATATGCGCGTCGTCGCGGCAGCGCACGATGGCGCGCTTGCCGTCCTTCGGCATGATGAAGGACAGCGAGGAGGCATTGACCTTCCGGGGGTGGACCGAGATGCCGTATTTCGCGGTCATGTCCTGGAACATCCGCCCGAGCCAGTCATTCGCGACGGTCGCGATCAGGTCGGGCACAATGCCGAGCTTGGCGCAGCAAAATGCCGCAGTCACGGCATTGCCGCCGAACGAGACGGCATAGTCGGACGCCACGTGCTTCTCGTCCCCCGTCGGCATGTGGTCGGTGATGAATGTCACGTCGATGTAGGTCTGTCCGATGAAGAGGGCCTGCATTGCCATTTCTGTCTCACTAAGGGGTGATCGCGGCCCCGGCGCCGCAGATTAGCAAGCGGTCAAAGCGGATCAACGCTGAAATTCTTCGTCAAATCGTCACCTTGGTGGTTGAGATCGGCCGTCTGCTACCGGTGGCCCCCTGCCGCCGGCGCGCGGGTCGCGCTATGGTTGCCGGCCTGCAGAAACGCAGATTCGGGAGTGGAATATGACTGTCTATGCGGGTCCGGTGTTCGAGATGGCCACCAATCAGTTCAACGTGATCGCCGACCATCTTGGTATCCCAGCCGACGAGCGGGACCGGCTGCTGTTGCCGAAGCGGGCGATCACCGTCTCGTGTCCGATCCACAAGGATGATGGCACGATCTCGGTCTACGAAGGCTACCGGGTCCAGCATCTGCTGACGATGGGGCCGACCAAGGGCGGCACGCGGTTCGCCCCGACGGTCGACATTGGCGAGGTCGCCGCGCTCGCGATCTGGATGAGCTGGAAATGCGCGCTGGTCGGCTTGCCCTATGGCGGCGCCAAGGGCGGCATCAACGTCGATCTCTCCAAGCTGTCGAAGCGCGAGCTCGAATCGCTGTCGCGCCGCTACATGCAGGAGATGATCCCGTTCGTCGGCCCGCATACCGACGTGATGGCGCCCGACATGGGCACCAATGAGCAGGTGATGGCCTGGTTCATGGACACGTATTCGATGTACCAGGGCCAGACCGTGACCGAGATCGTCACCGGCAAGCCGGTGTTCTCCGGCGGCACGCTCGGCCGCCGCGAGGCGACCGGCCGCGGCGTCGCCCATGTGTCGCGGCGGGTGATGGATGAGCTGGGCATCGACCCGACCACGTCCACGGCCGTAGTGCAGGGCTTCGGCAATGTCGGCTCCTACGCCGCGCTCGGCTTCCACCAGATGGGCATGAAGGTGATTGCGGTCAGCGATCACACTGGCGCCCTCCATGATCCGCGTGGCCTCGACATCCCGGCGCTGATGGAGCATGCGACCAGGCACGGCAGCATTGCGGGCTTCTCCACCGAACTCGCCTTCGATCCACACCAGATACTGACCCTGGCCTGTGACATCCTCGTGCCGGCGGCCGTCGAGCGCGTGATCGACGCCAAGGTGGCGGCGCATCTGAAATGCCGGGTGATCGCGGAAGCCGCCAACGGTCCGACCACGCCGGATGCCGATCTCGTGCTGGAGCAGCGCCGCAAGGAGATCTTCCTCATTCCCGACATCCTCTGCAATTCCGGCGGCGTCATCGTCAGCTACTTCGAATGGGTGCAGGATCTGCAGCAGCTGTTCTGGGAGGAAGAGGAGGTGATGCGCAGGGAGTACCAGATCCTCGACCGCGCCTTCGAGCGGATGCTGGCGCGCGCCAAGGCCGACGACATCTCGCACCGGACCGCGGCGATGGCGATCGGGGTAGAGAAGGTGCGCAACGCCAAGAACTCGCGAGGGCTGTTTCCGTGATCACCGGGCTCGACCACGTCGTCGTCCTGCTGCAGGACATCCAGGCCGGCAGCGCCGCGTTCGAGACGCTGCTGGCGCGCAAGCCGTCCTGGCAGAATTCGGGCGAGGGCGCCGACCGCGTCCTGTTCACGCTCGACAACATGAGCCTGGAGCTGATGGCGCCGGCGGGGGAGAGCCCCGCCGCCGACCGCATCCGCAACGTCATCAAGATCTGGGGAGAGGGGCTCGCCAGCATCTGCTTTGCCACCGGCGATATCGGCAAGATGCATCGGCGGCTCGAGCGGGTCGCGCTGAAGCCGGATCCGATTGCCGAGGTCGACAACACCGATCGCGTCTCCGGCCAGACGCTGCATTGGAAGCGCACCCGTGCGATGACCGATCTGACGCGCGGCGTGCGCATGTTCTTCCTCGAGCTTGCCGAGCCGCGCCCGCCGTCCGCCAAGACCGCCGATACGGCCGTGCTCGGCCTCGACCATATCGTGATCTCGACCGAGGATCCCGAACGCGCCGCCGCGCTCTACGGCGCCCGGCTCGGCCTCGACATGGCGCTCGACCGCAGCCATCAGGAATGGGGGCAGTTGATGTTCTTCCGCTGCGGCGACCTGATCGTCGAGGTGGTGAAGCGGCCGGTCGCCGGCAACGACAAGGCCCATGACAAGCTGTGGGGCCTGAGCTGGCGCGTCGCCGACATCGATGCCACGCGCGCGCGGCTGCTCGCCGCCGGCCTGCAGGTCTCCGAGCCCAGAGTTGGGCGCAAGCCCGGCACACGGGTGATGAGCCTCTACAGCGGCACCTGCGGCATCCACACGCTGATCCTGGAGAAGACCCCGCGCGTGGCGGAGTGAGGGATTCGCGGAGCGTGGAGAGGCGTTCGGACAACGGCACGGCAGGTCGCGAGCAACGCTAGGGCGTCGGGATGCGCTCAGCTCTTTCGACTCGTTATGGCCGGGCTCGTCCCGGCCATCCACGTAGCACCGCACACGCCGAACGACGTGGATGGCCGGGACGGGCCCGGGAATGACGAGAATTCCCTTGGCAGTCTCGACGCCGCGCAAGGGCAGGCGGTGATATAGATTGGGACGGTTTCCAGAGTTTCGCCTCAGCCGATGACCTCTCCTATCGTCGTCCCTTCGTCTGGTCCGCGCCGTGTCTTCATGCTCGGCGCGACGGGAACGATCGGCCGCGCCACCGTGCGTGCGCTGGTCGCGCGGGGGCATGAGGTGGTCTGCTTCGTCCGTCCGCGCCAGGACGCCGTGCGGGTCCAGGGCGCCACCGTCAGAACGGGCGACGTCACCGATCCCGTCTCGCTCGCGCGCGACGGCTTTCGCGGTGAGCATTTCGACGCCGTGGTGTCCTGCATGGCATCGCGGACCGGCGTGCCGCGCGATGCCTGGGCGGTCGACCACCAGGCTCATGTGAACGTGCTGAAGGCCGGCCGCAATGCAGGCGTGACGCACTTCGTGATGCTGTCTGCCATCTGCGTGCAGAAGCCGCTGCTGGCGTTTCAGCAGGCCAAGCTGGCGTTCGAAGCGCATCTGATGGAGCAGGGCCTGATCCATTCGATCGTTCGTCCCACCGCGTTCTTCAAGTCGCTGTCCGGGCAGGTCGAGCGTGTCAGACAGGGCCGGCCATATCTCGTGTTCGGCGATGGCCGTCTCACCGCGTGCAAGCCGATCAGCGACGCCGATCTCGGCGACTACTTGGCCGGCTGCCTCGATGACGAGAGCCGCTGCAATCGCGTGCTGCCAATCGGCGGCCCCGGACCGGCCATCACGCCGCTGGAGCAGGGCGAGCATCTGTTCGCGCTGCTCGGACGCAAGCCGCACATCCGCCACGTCCCGGTGGCGCTGCTCGACGTCGTCATCCGCGGGCTCGATCTTGCCGGTCGGGTCGTGCCGTCGCTCGCCGACAAGGCGGAGCTCGCCCGCATCGGCCGCTACTACGCCACCGAATCCATGCTGGTGCTCGACCCCGCCACCGGCCGCTACGACGCCGACGCCACGCCGTCGACGGGTTCGGAGACGCTGTTCGACTACTACGCCAGGCTGATCCGCGGCGAGGCCACGGCCGAGCGCGGCGACCACGCGGTGTTCTGAAATCGCCAGCGCGCTGTTGAGCATTCCACCCTCTCCATCGTCATGGCCGGGCTTGACCCGGCCATCCATCACTCTTCGCGAGAAGATGGATGCCCGGGTCAAGCCCGGGCATGACGAGTAACTCAATAGCTCGCCCCTCGGCGGTCTCCTTATGCGCGGCGTCATTGCGAGGAGCGCAAGCGACGGAGCAATCCAGAGTCGCATGCCCAGCCCTGGATTGCTTCCGCCGTCGCCCTTCGGGCTTTGGCGGACACGTCGCATCGCTCGCAATGACGATGGTGAGAGCTGTGTTTGGGACGATGAGACTTGTGCTGAAGGCGGTGAGACATGCGGTCACCCCCTCGCGGCGCGGTTCGCGTCCGAGCTTTGCGCTTCGTCCTGCCCTCTCCGAAAAGAGGGCACGGGGAATGCCGGGCGCTGGCCGCACCCATGGCCCGCCTGCGGAAAAAAATGCAGGCGGCAGGAACCACAGGTTCAGCCGAGACATCCCGGCATTCCCCGCGCGATGGTTTTGACGGCTGCTTCGCGTTCTCCCCGGTGCTCCGGGCTTTCTGGCCACCGTTGCCCGCGCGGCGCGTGAGCGCCAACGCAAGCGTGACACCAGCGTCGGGGTGTCAGGACCACGCGACTTGACCGTGCGCATCGATGCCGTTCGTCGGCGCGGAAAACCACGCTGCGACACCAACACGCCCACCGCATCCCGCCTCAACGTTCGTGACGACCGCGAAGCGCCCCTCTTGTGAGACGGGACGGCGCGCGTATAACATGATTTCTGATGAAGCGAAACAAAAATCTTGCAATTCGAAAACAAAGCGAGGAGCGCTACGTAAAGTCGGTAGGGCGGATTAGCGAAGCGTAATCCGCCGCGCCAGCAGCAGCGGCATTGTAACAGCGGGTCGCTTGAGCGTGGTTGTGACCGGGGGCCGGATCGCTGATGAAGAGCGTGTCCTTCAACAGCAGTTGACCGTGTCAGCGGCGGATTACGCTTCGCTAATCCGCCCTACGAACTGCCGCCCAGGCCGTCATGGCTGGGCCGTCTGAAGTCAAGACCGAGGGGCTATCGCGAGAGCGACGATCGCGTCAGCCCCCCAACCACACACGGCACGCTCGCAAACCCGCGAAATCTGACCCGCCCCCCACGCACCGCCTCGCCGTCCAGCTGATAGTTCGGAAACCGCGCCAGAAACCGCGAGATCGCCACCGCGCCCTCCAGCCTTGCCAGCGCCATGCCGGCGCATTGGTGCGCGCCGGTGCCGAAGGCGAGGTGACGGTTGGCGGGGCGGGCGATGTCGAAGCGTTCGGGGTCGTCGAACTGGGCGGGGTCGCGGTTCGCGGCGCCGATGCACAGCGTGACGGAGGTGCCAGCCTCGAGCCTGACGCCGCCGAGCTCGACGGGCTCCGTGGTCATCCGGTTGCCGAGCTGGTTGGAGCTCTCGTAGCGCAGGATTTCTTCGACCGCGGTGCGGATCAGGCCGGGCGCCTCGATCAGCCGCTGCCGCTCGGCCGGATGCTGGCACAGCAGCACGAGGCCGTTGCCGATCAGGTTGGTCGTGGTCTCGTGGCCGGCATTGAGCAGGAAGATGCAGTTGTGCAGCAGCTCCGTCTCGCTCAGCCGCTCGCCGTCGGCCTCGCCCTGGATCAGCCGCGTCAGCACGTCGCGCTCGGGATTGCCGGGGGCGGCGCGCCGGCGCGCGACCAGGGTTTCGAGATAGGTCAGCATGTCGCCGACGGCCTGGTTGCCGCGTGACAACTGCTCCGGCGTCAGCACCGGCTCCAGCGCGCCGAGGATGGCGAGAGACCAGTCGCGCAGCGGCGCGCGCTCGTCATGCGGCACGCCGAGCAGGTTGCCGATCACCTCGATCGGAATCGCGGCGGCGAAATCCTCGATCAGCTCGAATCTGTCCTTGGTCGCGATCCGGTCGAGCAGCCCGTCGACCAGCGCGATCAGCGCAGGCTCCATCTCGGCGATCGCGCGCGGCGACAGCGCGCCCATGATCAGGCGGCGCACCCGCGTGTGCGCCGGAGGATCGTTGAAGACGAGGCTCGTCGTGTGATGCTCGTACAGCAGCGAGTTGCCGTATTTGGGCGCGAACTCGCGCTTCTTGTCCGACGAGAACGTCTTGGTCGCCTTGTAGGCGGTGACCAGATCGTCGTAGCGGGTGAGGAAATAGGAGCCGTTGCGCATGCGCTTGACCGGGGCGTGCCGGCGCAGCGCGCGATAGGTCGGGTAGGGATCGGCGTAGAACTCCCGCGTCAGGCTCTCGAGATCGAACTGGCTGGCGAGCGCTGCGTCGTCGGTCATGTCTGGTCCTCCCGGCCGATTCTTGTTTTTGTCCCGGTGACCGTCGCATGGCGCGCGGCGGAAGAAAATGCGCCCGCCGCGGCGGTCCCGGCGCGGCACTGCATCCACTGATGGGGCGGTGCCGCAGATCCGCCGCTTTGAGAGGTATAAAAGTGCCTTTGGTGGTCGTGAAATCCCACCTGCAATTTCAGGGACTTGGCCGCCGACCCTGCTGCGCCGCGGCATCTTTCTTGACATCAATCAAGTGAGTATTTACTCACGGCCGATGTCCACTTTGCGCATGACAAGCGATCTCCGGAGGCAGCTGATCCTCGGTGCAGCCAAGCGCTGCTTCGCGCGTCATGGCTATGCCGGCACCACGACCAAGAGCGTGGCCGCGGCGGCGGCGATCTCCGAAGCGCTGCTGTTCAAACATTTCCCCTCCAAGGCGGCGCTCTATGCGGAGATCCTCACCGAGGAGTGCGAGACCGATCCGGATTTCGAGGTGCTGCTCAGTCAGGAACCTTCGACCGCGACGCTGGTCATGATGATGGCCGGGATGGTCCGGCATTTCCTCGGGATCGCCGACGGCCCCAATGAGGAAGAAGAGCAGCGGCTGCGGCTGATGGCGTCGAGCCATCTCGACGATGGCGAATTCGCAAGGCTGCTGTATACGAAGATCGATGATCTGATCGGCGCCAAGTTCGTTAACTCCTTGGAAAGCGCGGTTGCGTGTGGTGATGCCGTGCGTCTCGTGGCTGCGCCCCGTGACCTGTTCTGGTTCGCGCACCACACCGTATTGATGGCGGCCTTGACGCGGCTTCCATCCGTTCCGTGTGTGCCGTATGGAACTGCTGCGAGCCTGGAGCGCCAGCTCAGCGAATTCATTCTCCGCGGCATCGGCCTGACCGATGCCGCCATTGCGTGCCACCTCGATCACGAATTGTCGCAACCTCCGGCCCGGCCGGCGACGGCAGAAAGTGCATGACATGAACATTGCGACGGAACCCAAGCTCTCCGGAAAGCCGGTCGACGACAAGCCGCGCAAGCGCACCCGCCCGGTGCTGTGGTTCATCGTCGTGGGCGCGCTGCTCGCGGCGCTGGTCGGCGGCTTCGTGTGGTTCAACATGTTCCGCGACAAGATGATCGCGCAGTTCTTCGCCAACATGAAGCCCCCGCCGCTCAATGTCAGCGTCGCGACGGCGAGTTCGGAGACGGTGCCGAACCTGTTGACCGCAGTCGGCGATCTCGCCGCCGTTCATCAGGTCAACGTCACCTCCGACGCCTCGGGCCGCATCACCGACATCATGTTCACGCCGGGCACGACGGTGAAGCAGGGCACGCCGCTGGTGCAGCTCTATGATGCGCCGGAGCAGGGCGACCTCGCCAACTACAAGGCCCAGGTCACCGTGGCGCAATTGTCGCTCGACCGAGCCAAGCAATTGGCCTCGCGCCAGTTCGGCCCGCAGGCGACCGTCGACCAGGCCCAGGCCGCCTACGACCAGGCCCAGGCCGGCGTCGCCAAGACCGAAGCGCTGATCGCGCAGAAGCTCGTGCGCGCGCCGTTCGACGGCGACCTCGGCGTCCGCAAGGTCGAAGTCGGCCAGTATCTGTCCGCCGGATCGCAGATCGTGTCGCTGACCGATCTGTCGCAGCTCTGGGTCAACTTCACCGTGACCGAAAAGGACAGCGGTCAGCTCAAGGTCGGACAGACCGTGCGCGTCGGCGTCGATGCCTATCCGGGCAAGACGTTCGAGGGCAAGATCACCACGATCGAGCCGCAGATCGCGACCGACACACGCAACATCCGGGTGCAGGCGACGATCGCCAATCCGGAGCGCATCCTCAGGCCCGGCATGTTCGCGACCACCACGGTCGTACTGCCGGACAAGCCGCCGGTGCTGACGGTGCCGGAGACCGCTGTCGACTACACGCTCTATGGCGACTCGGTGTTCGTCATCAACGAGAAGAAGACCGACGACGGCAAGACCGCGCTGACGGCCGACCGCATCTATGTGCAGACCGGCGACCGCATCAACGGCCGCGCGGTGATCCTCAAGGGCCTCAAGGAAGGCGATCGCGTCGTCGCCGTCGGCCAGCTCAAGATTCAGTCCGGCGCCGCGGTCGCGATCTCCACCGATCCGCTGCCGCCGGTCCCGGCGAAGCCGCCGCGCTACTGAGCGACCTCTGAGCCAATGCCGGGCCGCCTGATCGTGGCGGCCCGTCCGGACCTCATCTGACCTCTGCTGACGGGATTGCCGCGATGCGTTTCACCGATATCTTCATCAAGCGCCCGGTGCTGTCGGTCGTGGTCAGCCTGCTCATTCTGCTGCTCGGCCTGCGCGCCGCCTTCGTGCTGCCGATCCGGCAATATCCGAAGCTGTCGAACACGGTCGTCAACGTCACGACGGTCTATCCCGGCGCGTCCGCCGACCTGATGCAGGGCTTCATCACCACCCCGCTGGAGCAGGCGGTCGCCTCCGCCGAGGGCGTCGACTACATCACCTCGTCCTCGGTGCAGGGCACCAGCACGATCCAGGTGTTCATCAAGCTGAATTTCGATCCGAACCAGGCGCTCACCGAGGTGCTCGCCAAGGTCAATTCGGTCCGCTACCTGATCCCGAAGGAATCCAACGACCCGATCGTCACCAAGACGACGGGCCAGACGACCTCGGTGATGTATCTCGGCTTCTCCAGCGAGGAGCTGTCGGGATCGGCGATATCCGACTACCTGACGCGCGTGGTCCAGCCGGTGCTGTCGACGGTCGACGGCGTCGCCGCGGCGAACATTCTCGGCGGCCAGACCTTTGCGATGCGGATCTGGCTCAACCCCGAGAAGATGGCCGGCCGCAACGTGTCGCCGACCGACGTCGCGGCAGCGATCGCGGCCAACAACTTCCAGTCCGCGGCCGGACAGGCCAAGGGCTACTTCATCGTCTCCAACGTCACGACCAATACCGGCCTGACCGACGTCAACCAGTTCAAGCGGATGATCGTCAAGGCCAAGGACGGCGGCTTCGTTCGCATGGAGGATATCGCGACCGTCGAGCTCGCGGCGCAGAGCACCGACGCCAGCGTCGCCTTCAACGGCGAGCGCGCCATCTTCATCGGCGTCGATGCGACGCCACAGGGCAACCCGCTCAACATCGTCAGGGGTGTGCGCGCGCTGTTCCCGGACCTCGAGCGCAACCTGCCGCCGTCGATGAAGATGAAGGTGGCCTACGATTCCACCAAGTTCATCCAGTCGTCGATCGACGAGGTCGAGCACACGCTCGGCGAGGCCGTGCTGATCGTCATCGTGGTCATCTTCCTGTTCCTGGCCTCGCTGCGCTCGGTCATCATCCCCGTCGTGACGATCCCGCTGTCGCTGATCGGCGTCTGCACGATGATGCTGGCGCTTGGCTTTAGCATCAACCTGCTGACCCTGCTGGCGATGGTTCTGGCGATCGGCCTCGTCGTGGACGACGCCATCGTCGTGGTGGAGAACATCCACCGCCATCTGGAGGAGGGCAAGGCACCCGTGCAGGCTGCGCTGCAGGGCGCCCGCGAGATCGTCGGCCCCGTCATCTCGATGACGATCACCCTGGCCGCGGTGTATGCCCCCATCGGCTTCCTCGGCGGTCTCACCGGCTCGCTGTTCCGCGAATTCGCCTTCACGCTCGCCGGCTCGGTCATCGTCTCCGGCGTGATCGCCCTGACCCTGTCGCCGATGATGTGCTCGGTGCTGCTGCGCAGCGCCGAGGAGGGCCGCTTCGCGCGGCTCGTCAACCGGGTGTTCGGCGCGATGACGCGCTGGTACGGCCGCCAGCTCGACCGCTCACTCGACTACCGGCCGGTGACGGCGCTGTTCGCGCTGACGATCCTCGGCCTCGTCGGCTTCCTCTACATGCACACCGCCAAGGAGCTGGCGCCGGAGGAGGATCAGGGCATCGTGTTCTCGATCACCAAGGCGCCGAAATACGCCAATATCGACTACATCAACTTCTACACCGACAAGGTCGACAAGGCGTTCCAGAAGTTCCCGGAGACCGATCTTCGCTTCGTCCTGAACGGCATCCAAGGCCCGCAAGGCGGCTTTGCCGGCATGCTGCTCAAGCCGTGGGACGAGCGCACGCGCTCCTCGATCAAGCTGAAGCCGCTGGTGCAGGCGGAGCTGTCGAAGATCGAGGGCATCAACGCCTTCGCCTTCAACCTGCCGGCGCTGCCGGGCGGCCCCGGCGGCCTGCCGGTGCAGATGGTGATCAGCTCGACCAGCGGCTTCCAGGCGGTCTATGAGCAGATGGCCAAGCTGAAGGACGCCGCACGCAAGAGCGGCATGTTCATCGTCTCCGACAGCGACCTCGAGTTCAACCAGCCGGTGGTCAAGGTCTGGATCGATCGCAGCAAGGCGAGCGATCTCGGCATCACCATGCAGTCGATCGGCAACACCCTGGCCGTGCTGCTCGGCGGCAACTACATCAACCGCTTCAACCTCGAGGGCCGCTCCTATCAGGTGATTCCGCAGGTGCCGCGCGACAAGCGGATCTCGCCCGAATCGCTGTCCGGCTACTATGTCGCGACCTCGGCTGGCCAGCAGGTGCCGCTGTCGACCGTCGTCAACATCGAGACCGCGACCGACCCGAACTCGCTGACGCATTTCAACCAGCTCAACTCGGCGACCTTCTCCGCCGTGCCGATGCCGGGCGTCACCGTGGGGCAGGCGGTCGACTTCCTGGAGAAGCAGGCCAAGAACCTGCCGTCCGGCTTCAGCCACGACTATCTCGCCGACGCCCGTCAATACGTCCAGGAGGGCAATCAGCTCGCCATCACCTTCGGCTTCGCGCTGATCATCATCTTCCTGGTGCTGGCGGCGCAGTTCGAGAGCCTCAGGGATCCGCTGGTCATCATGATCAGCGTGCCCATGGCGATCGTCGGCGCGCTGATTCCGCTGTTCTTCGGGCTGGCGACCATGAACATCTACACCCAGGTCGGCCTGCTGACCCTGGTCGGCCTGATCACCAAGCACGGCATCCTGATGGTGGAGTTCGCCAACGAGCTGCAGCTCAACGAGGGGATGGACCGCCGCACCGCCATCGAGACGTCCGCGCGCATCCGCCTGCGGCCGATCCTGATGACCACGGCGGCGATGGTCACCGGCCTGATCCCGCTGTTGACCGCGACCGGCGCCGGAGCCGCCAGCCGCTTCTCGATCGGCCTCGTGGTCGTCGCCGGCATGTCGATCGGCACCTTGTTCACGCTGTTCGTGCTGCCGGCCGTCTACACCGTCATCGCCACCAACCACCAGGCCGCTGCCAAGTCGCAGCGCGCCCGGCAGATCGCCCAGTTCGACGCCGAGACCGATCATGCGCTGAAGGCGACGTGAGCGGGCAGTTTCTTTGGGTTGCTGAAGATCAACGGCGGCTGCTCCTGGCAGTCGCCGTTTTTGTCGGGCCGTCTCTTACTCCCTTTACTGGCGTCACGGCCGGCGGCGCCCGCCGCGGCGCTCAGCACAGCGGCCTCCTAAAGAACAGATGGTCGAGCAGGATCAGCAGAGCGGCGATGCCGATGATGATGAGAAACGCGAAGGCGTAGTGCAATGACCGATGGAAGTGCGCGCGATAGGCGCGGGAATATTCGTCGGCAGTCACACGGCGGAGCGTGAACCAGCCGCGCCATTCCGGTGCATGGCTCGCCATCAAGACCCGCTCGCGAAACGCCAGCGCCCAGATCACGACGCCAGCCCCCATGTCGACGATCGTCAACAATCGCAGGAGATCCTCAGCCATTCGAGCTAGCATGGAGAGACCTCGCTCACTCTTCCTGCTGCGGATCGAGCGCGTCGCGCAGGCCGTCGCCGAGGAGGTTGAGGGACAGCACCACCAGGAAGATCGCGAGCCCCGGCCAGATCGCCATCCAGGGGGCATTGGTGAGGAAGCGCTGGGCGGCGTTGAGCATGCTGCCCCAGGACGGCGCCGGCGGCTGCTGGCCCAGGCCCAGGAACGACAGCGCGGCCTCGGCGATGATGGCGGCGGCGACCGACAGCGTCGCCTGCACCAGCAGCGCCGGCATGATGTTGGGCAGGATGTGCCTGACCGCGATCTGCAGGTCGGTATCGCCGACGCTGCGGGCGGCCTCGGCATATTCCTCGACCTTGACGCTCAGCACCTCGCCGCGGGTCAGCCGGACGAAGATCGGCGTCGCCGAGATGCCAATCGCGATCATCGCATTGCCGAGGCTCGGGCCCAGAAACGCCGCCAGCGCGATCGCCAGGATCAGGAACGGGCAGGCCAGCATCGCGTCGGTGATGCGGCTGATCAGGGCATCGATGAAGCCGCCGCGATAGCCTGCGGTCATGCCGATGGGGACGCCGATCGCCAGCGCGATGGCGACCGAGATCGCGCCGGCCAGCAGCGAGGCGCGCGCTCCATAGATCACGCGGGCCAGCACGTCGCGGCCGAGATCGTCGGTGCCGAACCAATGCGCCGCGGACGGCGCCTTGCGCACGAGCGCCCAGCTCGTCTTGACGGGATCGTAGGGCGCCACCAGCGGCGCTGATACGGCGAGCAGGATGAAGGCCGTGATCAGGCCGAGCCCGACCATTGCGCCTTTGCGCTTCACCAGCCGGCGCCAGGTGCGCTGCATCGGCCGTTCGAGCGGAGCGAGGGCGCGTGCTCCTGATGGAGCCGACAGCGTCGTCTCGGCCATCTCAGCTCCTCAGCCTGGGATTGACGAGGACATAGGCGAGATCGGCGATCAGGTTCAGCATGATGTAGACGGTGGCGGTGACCAGCACGACGCCCTGCACGACGGCGTAGTCGCGATTGAACACGGCGTCGACGATCAGCTTGCCGAAGCCGGGGATCGAGAAGATCTGCTCGGTCAGCACCGCGCCGGACAACAGCGTGCCGAGCTCGAGCGCGCCCAGCGTGATGACAGGCGTCAGGGCGTTGCGCAGCGCGTGGCGCAGGATGACCTGGCGCTCGGAGATGCCCTTGGCGCGGGCGGTGCGGATGTAGTCGCTGCCCAGGACCTGCAGCATGGCGCTGCGGGTGTGGCGCATCAGGATCGCGGCGATGGCATTGCCGAGCACGAAGGCCGGCATGATGGTGGCGGCGAGGCTGGCGCGCCAGTCCTCGGCGGGCGAGACGTAACCGGAGGCGGGGAGCCAGCCGAGCTGGATCGAGAACAGGAAGATCAGCATGATGCCGAGCCAGAAGTTCGGCGTCGAAATGCCCCACAGTGCGAAAAGGTTGGCGGCATAGTCCCAGGCCGTCCCGCGCTTCACGGCGGAAACGATGCCGGCGGGAATGCCGATCAGGAACGCGATCACGATCGCCATCGAGGCGAGCTGCAGGGTCACGGGCAGCTTCTGCAGGATGAGATCGCGCACCGGCATCTTGATGCGCAAGGACTCGCCGAAATCGCCCGAGAGCACGCCCTTCATCCAGTAGCCGTACTGGACGGGCAGCGGCTGGTCGAGGCGATACTGCTTGCGGATCTGCTCGATGACAGCGGGATCGCGCTCCTCGCCGGCCATGACGAGCGCGGGATCGCCGGGCAGCAGCTGCTGCAGCGAGAAGATCAGGATCGAGACGAAGATCAAGGTCGGAATGATCTGGGCGATGCGGCGGGCGAGGAAGGTCAGCATGATCAGTGCCTCTCCCGACGCTGATGCTTGCAATCAGACTCCGGTCGTGCCGCTTGCGTTCCCTCCCCCCTTGTGGGGGAGGGACAGGGAGGGGGGTGCCCCAAGCGAGATCGGAGTGCGTGGCACCCCCCTCCCCAACCCTCCCCCACAAGGGGGGAGGGAGCGGAGTGAGTGCGGGGCGCCGGCTGCGCGTCCCAACGACCAGGTGCCACCTGACCGCTCACTTCAGCTTCAGCCCGACCACCCTCACCAGACCGTCCGGCATCTGCTTGTAGCCCTCGAGCTTCTTGGTGTGCGCGATCAGGATGCGGCGGTGATAGAGGTAGAGGATCGGCTCGTCCTCGATCTCGAGCTTGGTCAGCTTCTCGTAGAGCGCCTTGCGCTGGGCCATGTCGGTCACCAGCCGCGCGTCGCTGAGCGCCTTGTCGGCCTCGGCGTTGGCCCAGGCGCTGTAGTTCTGCGGCGCGTTGCTGTGCAGGAACACGTAGCTGTTGCCGTCGGGATCGATCCGGCCGCTCCATGACAGCATGAACGCCTGATAGTCGCCGGCCTCGGCCTGCTTCAGCGAGGTCGCGAACTCCGTAACACGGATCTTCATGTCGAAGCCGGCCTCGGCGGCCATCGACTGTACCACCTGGGCGGCCGCCTCGGTCTCGGCACCCTTCGGTACCATGAAGTCGACCGCGACAGGCGTCGTCACGCCGGCCTCTTTCAGCAGCGCCTTTGCCTTCTCGACATCGCGGGCACGCACCGGGAAGGCCTTCTGATAATACGGATGCGAGGGATTGACCCATTGGTTGCCCGGCATGAATTCGCCGTTGAAGACCACCTGGTTGAGCGCCTCGCGGTCGATCGCGAGATCGAGCGCCTGGCGCACCTTGGCTGACTGGCTGAGTGGGCCCTTGGCCTTGTCCTTGCCGATGTTGAGCGTGATGCCCTGGTAGCCGAGCTCGATCGCAGTCGACAGCGCAAGCCTGGAATCGGCGCGGACATCCTTGATATCGGTCGCGAGCACGCGCTCGATCAGGTCGAGGGCACCCGACTTCAGGTTCGCCAGCCGCACCGTGGCATCGACGATGGGCTGGTAGACGATCCTGTCGATGAAGACGTTGTCCTTGTTCCAGTAGTCGGCGAACTTCTCGAACACGATCTTGTCCTGCTGGACGCGCTCGACGAACTTGTACGGACCGGCGCAGACCGGATGCAGGCCGAACTTGTCGCCGGCCTCCCTGGCGGCCTTCGGCGACACCATCATGCCGGCGCGGTCGGTGAGCTGGGCGATCAGCGGCGAGAACGGCGCTTTCAACACCAGCTTGATCGTCAGGGGATCGACGACGTCGACATGATCGAGCGAGGCCAGCTCAGGCTTGCGGAACGAGCCGGGAAAGGTCAGGTGGCGGTCGAGCGAGAATTTGGCGGCCTCGGCGTCGAACGGCTCGCCGTCGTGAAACTTCACGCCGGGCCGCAGCTTGATGGTGACCTCCTTGCCGTCGGCGGATGTCTGCTGCGACAGCGCGAGCTGCGGCACGATGTTGAGCTTCTCGTCGATGTCGAACAGCTTGTCGCAGGTGGCGGCGAACACGATGCGCCCGACATAGGTGCGGGCCATGGTCGGATCGAGAACGTCGGGGTCCTCGGCAAGGCCGATTCGCAGGGTGGTCTGCGCCTGCGCGGCCGGCCCCCAGGAGGCCACGACAACGGCCGCGACGGCGGCCAAGCACCAGTTCCTCATCATCCGATGTCCCCTACGAAAATGCAGCCTGCGTTGTTGCACTATCCATACCAACCCCGGTCACGCGCCGTCCTTCCGGCTCGGTCATGTCTGGTTCGCGAGCGCCGCGGCGATGCCGGCATCGATCGTGGCGCGATCCGTAATCCCCGCCGGATTGTCGCGCGTCGGCATGAACTGCCGGAACACCGCCCAATGCCTGCGGCTGACGCCTTCCAGGCGTGCGAGCTCGGTGAGCGGATCGGCGTGATCGTCGACCCGCAGATCGAGCTCGGACCATTCCTCCTTGCCGTGGATGAGGAGGGCGGCGGACTGTTTGCCGCGCTTGTCACCGCCGGCGGCCTCGCCGGCCTTCATGGCCGCGATCAGCCGCTGCGCGAAGGGCAGGGCGCCATGAGTGAGAAACGCGTTCGCGGTTTCGTTGAGCACCTGCGGGCCGGCCAGCATGTTGCCGGCAATCGAAAAGCCTCGGCCTTCGAGATGGCCGCACCAGTCGATGCAGTCGCGGCCGGTGTGGGCGGCAATCTGGCCGTTGTGATCGAGGATGTGGAGCTGGCGGCTCTCGCGGCCGGGATCGGCCGACGTCAGCAGTTGCACGATCTCGCGCGGATGGCGGCCATCGCGGAGCAGCGTCACGCCGTCGATGCCGTAATAGGGATTGACCAGCGCCTGTGTCGCGATGCCGCCGTGGCCGGCGACGATGAAGGGCACGCGCGCGCCAACGGCGAAGAAGCGGGTGGCGACGGCGACGCCGATCCGGCCGGTGAGATCGTCCTTGGCAATGATCGACCAGGTCATCGTCGCGTTGCTCTCTTATCGTCCGGCGGCGTAACCCTGCATGCCCCGCGGATTGGCGGCGGCGCGGCGGCGGCGGCCGACACGTGATGCGGCCGTGAGCCGGCCCTCCGACCAGTCGGGGCCGACCTCGACAACATGGCCGCGGCGGCGCAGCTCCTCGACGGTCGCCTTGGGCACGCGGTTTTCGACCACGAGCACGCCGGGGCGTGCGGTGCGCGGCCAGAACGAGATCGGAAAGTGCTCGGAGTGCCACGCCGGCGCGTCGATCGCTTCCTGCAGGTTCATGCCGGCATGGACGTGGCGCAGGAAGAACTGCGTGTTCCACTGGTCCTGCTGGTCACCGCCGGGCGAGCCCCAGGCCACATAGGGCTCGCCATCGCGCAGCGCCATGGTCGGCGACAGCGTGGTGCGCGGCCGCTTGCCCGGCACCAGCGCCGCGGGATGATCCTCCTCCAGCCAGAACATCTGCGCGCGAGTCCCAAGGCAGAAGCCGAGCTCGGGGATGACCGGCGAGGACTGCAGCCAGCCGCCGGACGGCGTGGCCGAGATCATGTTGCCTTGGGAATCGATGATGTCGAAATGTACGGTGTCGCCGCGCACCTCGCCGAAGCGGCCGACGGTCGGTTCGCCCGAGCCCATCGCGCCGACGGCCTCGCGGTGGCCTGTCGCCTCGCGCAGCTTGACCTTGGCGCCGTAGCCGTCGAGCGTGCCGGGACGCAGCTCGAGCGAGGCCTTGTCGGTGATCAGCTTGCGCCGCGCGTCGTTGTAGGCATCGGACAGCAGCGTCTGGATCGGGATGTCGGCGAAGGCGGGATCGCCATAGAACGCCTCGCGATCGGCGAAGGCCAGCTTGGCGGCTTCGATCTGCCAATGGATGAAGTCCGGTCCGGTCGGATCGAGGCCGTCGAGCGCAAAGCCCTTGAGCAGCGCAAGCTGCTGCAGCAGCACCGGACCCTGGCTCCAGACGCCGGCCTTGCAGACGGTGTAGCGGCCGTACTCATAGGTCAGCGGCGCCTCGATCGTCGGTTGCCAGCGCGCCATGTCGTCGGCGGTCAGCACGCCCTTGTGACGCGCGCCCGAGACGTCCATCACCTCCTGGGTCCGGCAGAAGCGGTCGATCGCCTCAGCGACGAAGCCGTGCGACCAGGCCTTGCGGGCTCGCTCGATCTGCGCGTCGCGATCAGCACCCGCGCTTTCGCCTTCGCTCAGAATGCGCGCGTAGGTCTCCGCGAGCTGTGGATTGGTGAACAGCGTGCCCGGCCGCGGCACGTTGCCGTTGGGCAGATAGAGCGCGGCCGAGGTCGGCCAATGCGTCTTGAACAACTGCTCGACGGTCTGGATCGTCGCCGAGACGCGTTCGACCAGCGGATAGCCGTCGCGCGCATAGCATATCGCCGGCTCCAGTACGTCGCGCAGCCGCATCGTGCCATAGTCGCGCAGCAACAGCATCCAGGACTCGAACGTGCCGGGCACGCAGGCAGCGAGCAGGCCGGTGCCGGGCACCATGTCCAAGCCTTCGCGCTTGTAGTGCGCGATGGTGGCGCCTGATGGCGCCGGGCCCTGGCCGCAGATGACCTCGGTGCGCCCCCGCCTGACGTCGTGCAGGATGATCGGCACGTCGCCGCCGGGACCGTTGAGATGCGGCTCGACGACCTGCAGGGTGAAGGCCGCCGCGACGCCGGCGTCGAAGGCATTGCCGCCGCGCTCCAGCATCGCCATGCCCACCGCGGTGGCAAGCCAATGTGTGGAGGTGACGACGCCGAAGGTGCCGTCGATCTCGGGGCGGGTGGTGAAGGGATCGGGGTTGATGAAGCTCATGGCGCCCTTTGATCTGTCTTATTAGTCGCCGTCATTGCGAGCGAAGCGAAGCAATCGAGGGTCCAGGTTGACGCCCCTGGATTGCTTCGTCGCTTCGCTCCTCGCAATGACGACCTCATTCAAATTCCGTCGTGCTGCTTCACGCCACCGATGCCGTCACAACGGCCGTGTCGGCCGGCTGGTTCACCGCATGACAGGCCACACCTCCGATCAGCTCCGGTGCCTTCTGCCGGCACAGATCGAACGCCAGCGGACAACGCGGGTTGAAGGTGCAGCCCGAAGGCGGATTGATCGGGTTCGGGATCTCGCCCTTGACCGGGATGCGCTGGCGGCCGGACATCGACAGGTCCGGGACGGCGCCGAGCAGCATCTTGGTGTAGGGCATGCGCGGATCGTTGAAGAGGGTGCGGCCGTCGGCGATCTCGACGATGCGGCCGAGATACATCACGCCGATGCGGCTCGCCATGTGACGCACGACCGCGAGATTGTGGCTGATGAACAGATAGGTCAGGCCGAACTTGTCCTGCAGATCGCGCATCAGATTGAGGATCTGCGCCTGTACGGAGACGTCGAGCGCCGAGGTCGGCTCGTCGCAGACGATGAATTCGGCTTCCGAGGCCAGCGCGCGCGCGATCGCGATGCGCTGGCGCTGGCCGCCGGAGAATTCGTGCGGGAATTTCTGGCCGTCGTCGGGATGCAGGCCGACGAGGGTCAGGAGCTCGCCGACACGGTCCTTGATCTGGCGTTCGCCCTCGATGATGTCGAAGGCGCGGATCGGCTCGGCGATGATGCTGTCGACCCGGAAGCGCGGGTTGAGGCTGGCGTAGGGATCCTGGAACACCATCTGGATGCGCCGGCGCAGCTTGCGCCGCACCTGCGCCTGGCGCGCTTCGCTCATCGACACGCCGTCGATGATGACCTCGCCCGACGTCGGCGCCAGCAGCCCGACCACCATGCGCGCGACCGTGGTCTTGCCCGAGCCGGATTCGCCCACCAGCGCGAAGGTCTCGCCCTTCCTGATGCCGAAGCTGACGCCATCGACCGCCTTCAGGAATTCCTGCGGCTGGCGCTCGATCACGCGGTTGAGCCAGGGTTTCGAGACGTCGAACACCCGGCGCAGATCCCTGACTTCGACGAAATCGCTCATGCCGCGGTCTCCGTCGCGCGATCATACAGATGGCAGGCGACCGCCTGCGTGCCCTGGCGCAGTGGCTCCGGCCGGTCGACGCGGCAGCGCTCGAATGCGACGCCGCAGCGCGGATTGAACGAGCAGCCGGGCGGGATCGCCGACAGCCGCGGCATGGAGCCTGGGATCTGCACCAGCCGCTTCTCCTCGCCTGCGAGCGTCGGGATCGCGCCCATCAGGCCCTTGGCGTAGGGGTGCAGCGGGTTCTGGATCACCTCCTGCACCGGGCCGATCTCGGCGACGCGGCCGGCATACATCACCGCGACGCGATCGCAGGTCTCGGCGATGACGCCCATGTCGTGGGTCACCAGCATCACGGCGGTGCCGTGGTCGCGGCCGAGCCGCTTGATCAGCGAGATGATCTGCGCCTGCACGGAGACGTCGAGCGCGGTGGTCGGCTCGTCGGCGATGATCAGCTCGGGCTCGGCGCACAGCGCGAGCGCGATCACGACGCGCTGGCGCATGCCGCCGGAGAATTCGTGCGGATAGCCGTCGATGCGCTTCTCGGGCGCTGATATGCCGACCTCGGCGAGCAGGTCGATGGCGCGCTTGCGCGCCTGCTGGTCGGTGAGATTGGTGTGGGTCCTGATTGTCTCGATGATCTGGTCGCCGACACGATACAGCGGATTGAGCGAGGTCAGCGGATCCTGGAAGATCATGCCGATGCGCTTGCCGCGCACCTTGCGCATCTCCTCCGGCGGCAGGTTGTCGATGCGCAGCCCGGAGAGCTCAATCTCGCCGCCGGAGATGCGGCCCGGAGGATCGATCAGGCCGATCACGGCAAGGCCGGTGACGGATTTGCCGGCGCCGGATTCGCCGACGACGCCGAGCACCTCGCCCTTGGCGATGTCGTAGGAGACGCCGTCGATCGCGCGCAGGGTGCCGCGCCGGGTCGCAAACTCGACCTGCAGATTGCGCACGGACAGAACGGGGGCGGTCATGAGCTCGAGCCTCGGAAGGACGCAAACACGCGGGTCATCGCAGTTTCGGGTTGAGGGCGTCGCGCAGCCAGTCGCCGAGCAGGTTGATGGCGAGGATCAGCCCGGCGAGCGCGATGCCGGGGAAGGCGACGATCCACCATTCGCCGGCGAACAGATAGTTGTTGCCGATCCGGATCAGGGTCCCGAGCGACGGCATCGTCTCCGGCATGCCCGAGCCGAGGAACGACAGGGTCGCCTCGGTGATGATCGCCAGCGCGAGGTTGATGGTGGCGATCACCAGCACGGGACCGGTGGTGTTGGGCAGCACGTGGCGCAGCATGATGACGGGCGCGGGCAGGCCGATCAGTTGTGCGGCGGCGACGTAGTCCTTGTTCTTCTCGACCAGCACCGAGCTGCGCACCGTGCGCGCATACTGCACCCAGAAGGAGAGGCCGATCGCCAGCACCAGCACGACCAGCATGCTGAGCCAGTCCAGCCGGTTGCCGGAGACGGACTTGGCGATGCCGTTGACCAAGAGCGCAATCAGGATCGGCGGAAAGGTGAGCTGGACGTCGGCGATGCGCATGATCACGGTGTCGACCCGGCCGCCGAAATAGCCCGCGATTAGCCCGAGACCGATGCCGAGCGCACCGGAAAAGGCGACGCCGAGAATGCCGACCAGGAGCGAGATGCGCAGGCCGTAGAGGATGGCCGAGAGCACGTCACGGCCCTGCTCGTCGGTGCCGAGCAGGAACGGGCTCTGCCCGTCGGCGGTCCACAGCGGCGAGATGCGCGAGTTCAGGAGCTGCAACTGCGCCGGGTCGAACGGGTTCTGCGGCGACAGCAGCGGCGCGAAGATCGCCAGCAGGAAGAACAGCAGCGTGATCACGGCCGCGGCGACCGTCAGCTTCGAGCGGCGGAACGAGTAGAACAGGTCGCTCGCAAACGCACGCTTCAGCCAGCCGTCGGCGGCGCGCGGCGTCTCGACCGGCGTGGGGTGGGGGAGGGCTGCGTCGCTCATGATCAGGCCGGACGGCTGATGGTCGCGCGCAGGCGCGGATCGACCACGGTGTAGAGGATATCAACCACGAGATTGATGGTGACGAAGATCAGCGACACCATCATCAGGTAGGCCGCCATGATCGGGATGTCGACATTCTGCACCGCCTGGACGAACAACAGGCCCATGCCCGGCCATTGGAACACCTGCTCGGTGATGATCGAGAACGCGATCACCGAACCGAACTGCAGGCCGACCACGGTGATCACCGGCACCAGCGTATTGCGCAGCGCGTGGCCGAAATGGATCGCGCGCGTGGTCAGCCCGCGGGCGCGGGCGAAGCGGATATAGTCGGTGCGCAGCACCTCGAGCATCTCGGCGCGGACCAGCCGCATGATCAAGGTCATCTGGAACAGGCCGAGCGTGATCGAGGGCATGATCAGCGCCTTCCAGCCGGAGACGGTGAACAGGCCCGATGTCCACCAGCCGAATCTGACGGTGTCGCCGCGGCCGAACGACGGCAGCCAGCCCAGCGTGACCGAGAACAGGTAGATCAGGAGGATGCCGATCAGGAAGGTCGGCAGGGAGATGCCGATCAGCGACAGCATCTGGAACAGCTTGGCGAGCAGAGAGTCGCGGTGCAGCGCCGAGAACACGCCCATCAGGATGCCGAAGACCAGCGCCAGGATCGTCGCGCAGACCGCCAGTTCCAGGGTGGCGGGCATGCGCTCCTTGAGGAGATCGGAGACCGGCTGCCGGAACTGATAGGAGACGCCGAACTTGAACTGCGCCGCGTCGAACAGATAGCGCCCGAACTGCACGATGAAGGGATCGTCGAGCCCGAGCGACTGGCGGATGCTGGCCCGTTCCGCCGCCGACGCATCGATCGGCACCAGCTGGCTCACCGGATCTCCGGCGAAGCGGAACATGGCGAACGCGATGATTCCGACGGCGATCATGACGCCGATGGCCTGAATTGCTCGGCGAAGCGCGAAGGCGAGCATCTGATCCTTTCAGGTCCCTCGAGATGCGGCGGCGCGTAGCACCTGCCGCAGGAAATGAAAAGTCCCGAAAAGCAGTTCTGCTTTCCGGGACTTGTCGTCGCGTGAGGACTACTCGGTCTTGGTGGCGAGGAACAACAGCACGGCGTTGTCGGCGCGCAGCGGAATCTTCACCTTCTTCGAGACGCCCCAGGCCACCGCCTGCTGATGCAGCGGGATGTAGCCGTAATCCTTGATGCCGATCTCGAACGCCTGCTTGATCAGTTGATTGCGCTTGGCGGTATCGGTCTCGACCAGGACCTTGTCGGTCAGGGCGTCGAACTCCTTGTTGCAGTAATCGCCGAGATTGGCCTCGCCCCGGGTCGGGTCCTTGGCATCGTCACGGCAGCCCATGATGTCGTGCATCACGTTGTGCGCATCCATCGAGGAGGGCGTCCAGCCGAGCAGGAAGAACGAGGTGTTGTAGCCGCCGGGCTTCAGCACCTTGGCGAAGTACTGCGCCTTGGGCTGCGCGTTCAGGTTCACCTTGACGCCGATGCGGGCGAGCATGCCGACCACGGCCTGGCAGATCGCGGCGTCGTTGACGTAGCGGTCGTTCGGGCAGTCCATGCCGACCTCGAAGCCGTCGGGATAGCCGGCCTCGGTCAGCAGCTTCTTGGCGGCGTCCGGATCGTATTTCGGCCGCGTGAAGTCCTTGGACAGCGCATAGAGCTGCGGCGCGATCATCAGCGCCGACGGCGTCGACAGGCCACGCATGACGCGGGTCTTGATCAGCTCGACGTCGATCGCCTTGTAGAAGGCCTCGCGCACGCGGATGTCCTTGAACGGGTTCTTGCCCTTGACGTTCGAGTACAACAGCTCGTCGCGCGTCTCGTCCATGCCGAGGAAGATCGTGCGCAGCTCCGGTCCCTTCAGGACATGGGCGTTCGGGCTGGAATCGACGCGGCCGATATCCTGCACCGGGACCGGCTCGATGATGTCGACCTCGCCGGACAGCAGCGCCGCGACGCGCGTGGCGTCGGAGGCGATGGTGGTGAACACGATCTCCTTCAGATTGTGCTCGGGCTTGCCCCACCAGTTCGGATTGACCTTGAATACGGTCTTCACACCGGGCTGATGGCTTTCGATGATGAAGGGGCCGGTGCCGTTCTCATGTAGCGCGGCGTAGCTCGGCGTGGTTGCCGACACCGGCGTCGGCGCGACCGAGTTGTTGTCCTCGCACCACTTCTTGCTCATGATGTACCAGGTATCCCACTGCGAGATCAGGATGGGATTGGGGGCATCGAGCTTCACGTCGACGGTGTAGTCGTCGACCTTGATGAATTTTGCGTCCGGCGGAACGTTGGAGAGGAAGTTGGAGCCGGTGGCGCGGACACGATCGGCGGAGAAGATCACGTCGTCGGCGGTGAAGGGTTCGCCATTGTGGAACTTGACGCCCTTGCGCAGATGGAAGCGCCAGCGGGTCGGCTCGGGCGTTTCCCAGCTCTCGGCCAGCGCGGGGATGATCTTCAGATCCTTGTCGCGCGCGGTCAGCCCCTCATAGACGTGAGCATGGTGCGCAATCGTGGTCGATTCCTTGAAGGTGTAGGGATCGAGCGATTTCAGGGTGCCCTGGTTGGCATAGCGCAGGGTCTGGGCCGAGGCCGGCATGACGGCGAGGCCGAATGCGACCGCTGCCGCGATGAGCAGGGATTTGCGTCCCGACATATGTCCAAATTCTCCGCGTTTGACGCTTGGTTTTTCGGCAGGCGCGATTATGTCCGGCCTGCTTTGCTTCGAAGTTCGTGTTGTCTGCAGCGCCTCTTGCACGAACTTCAAGAAGCAACAAGACGCCGGGCGATATGCTTGCAAGTCTGATGCCGCGCCGGAATGAACTGATCCCGTTGGCTCTGGCCTGGCGGTGCGCCGTACGACCCGCGGCAGATCGATCCGAATATGTTGCCAGAGTTCAGCGGCGGCACACAAGTGCAGTTTGTTTAAGCCTAAACGATATGGTTATCCCCCGCGGCCGCTGTGCAGCGCACGCGAGCGGCGGCGTCCGGATTGGGCTGACGGCCCGCCGGATTGACCATGTCCCGGGAATTGCGCACCTGCAGCAACGCGCCGCTTGCTAGAGGGGGGCCGGCGCGGCGATACTGGACATCCCTGCCGCGGGTCCGGGATGGGCGTTCCTTGTGAAGGGAGCCCGGCCCGGGCCTGGCGTCGGGATGGTTCGAACAGCGGAGCGGACATGAAAGTCAATATCGAGATCGATTGCACACCGCTCGAAGCGCGGCAGTTTTTCGGACTTCCCGATGTCGGTCCGATGCAGGCCGCGGTCATGGACCGGCTGCAGAATCAGATGACGAGCAACATCGACAAGCTCACGCCCGAAGCCATCATGCAGAGCTGGTTCACGTTCGATCCTCGCCTGGCCGAACGGTTTCAGGACCTGATGCTGACCATGACAGGCCTCGGCGGCAGCCGTTCGAGCGACAAGAAGTCGGCCTGACGCGGCAAACGGCTGCTCGGATTTCGCTCGCGCGGAACTCCGAGGAGAAGCGGCGTGACGTCACGGCATGGAGCAGGCTCCACGCCGGAGCCGAAGACCGGTCGAAAAAGGCCGGCTGAACAGCTTCAGGGGAGGATGCATGACCGATCCGTCTTGGATGCCGGCGCTGCAGTTCGCGACGACCAACGGCATTCGCATGGGCTATTACGAAGCGGGCCCCGTCAGCGACAGGCCGCCGATGATCCTCTGTCACGGCTGGCCGGAGCTGGCCTTCTCCTGGCGGCACCAGATCAAGGCGCTGGCCGAGGCTGGCATCCGCGTCATCGCACCCGACCAGCGCGGCTATGGCGCGACCGACCGGCCGGAGCCGGTCGAGGCCTATGACCTCGAGCATCTCACCGCCGACCTCGTCGGCCTGCTCGATCATCTCAACATCGACAAGGCGATCTTCGTCGGACACGATTGGGGCGGCTTCGTCGTCTGGCAGATGCCGCTGCGATACCCCGACCGAGTCGCGGGCGTGGTCGGCATCAACACGCCACATCTGCCGCGCGCGCCTGCCGATCCCATCGCCATCATGCGCAAGCGGTTCGGCGACATGATGTACATCGTGCAGTTCCAGGATCCCGCACGCGAGCCGGACCGCATCTTCGGCAGCCGTGTCGCGGAGACCTTCGATGCGTTCATGCGCAAGCCGCTGCCGCGCAGCGACGCGCCGCCGACGGAGCCGCCGGCCGGAGGGATCGCAGCGTCGCCGTCGCTCAATCTGGCGTTCCCGCAGATGATCGCGGCCTATGACGCCGCCAAGGACACGCGGCAGCCGATCCTGTCGGAGGCCGAGAAGCAGGTGTTCGTCGACACCTTCACGCGCACCGGTTTCACCGGCGGCATCAACTGGTATCGCAACATGACGCGCAACTGGCAGCGCGCCGAAGGGCTCGACCATACGGTGCGCGTGCCGTCGCTGATGGTCATGGCGGAGAACGACGCCGTGCTGCCGCCCTCGGCCACGGACGGCATGGAGAAGCTTGTCCCGGACCTGGAGAAATATCTCGTCCGCAACAGCGGCCACTGGACGCAGCAGGAGCAGCCGGAGGAGGTCAGCGCCAAGCTGATCGAATGGCGGCGAAGAAGGTTCGGTTAGGGGCTTCCGGCGGTTCGTTTGAAGAACGGCTGAGACACAGACTCGCGTCGCGTGACGCAATAGCGACCCTCAGCAACATGTGTCGTCCCGGAGTCGTCCCGGACAAGCCTGTCGACGCAACGCGTCGGCAGGCGCCGATCCGGGACCCATAACCACAGGCCCGGATGGCTGAAGCGGGCTGGAGCCACAGCCCGTCGCCATCACCAAAGCCGGTGGTTATGGGTCCCGGCGTTCGCCGGGACGACAGCTCGTTTCCGGGCGGCGGCGGTGACCACCGACTGCCATTCTACGCCGCCTGCGCATTCGCGCCGCGCGCGTGCTCGGCGATGGCGTCGATGATCTGCGGCCACAT
This sequence comes from Bradyrhizobium sp. SZCCHNRI1009, assembly GCF_032487575.1. Lineage (NCBI taxonomy): Bacteria > Pseudomonadati > Pseudomonadota > Alphaproteobacteria > Hyphomicrobiales > Nitrobacteraceae > Bradyrhizobium > Bradyrhizobium sp. SZCCHNRI1009. Next base: position 38,926 of record NZ_JAUEUL010000033.1, read on the forward strand.
CGGCCGCGGGGTGGCGTGACCCATGCCGTCGATCATCAGGAGCTTGGCATTCGGAATCGACTCCGCGGTGTCCTTGCCGGCGGTGGGATGAACCAGCGGGTCGACCTTGCCGTGGATCACGAGTGTCGGCGCGGTCACCAGATGCAGCCGCGGCTTGCGGCTGCCGGAGGCCAGGATCGCGCGCAACTGACGTCCGACGCCGGCGGGATTGATGCCGCGCGCGAAGCAGCGTTCGGCGAGCGCCACGTCATTCGCCTCGTCCTCGGGGAAGGAGCCGACGCGCAGCGCCTTCCAGGTCCTCTGGAAGCGCTTGATGTACTCGTCCTTGGTCTTCGGCGGCGGCGCCATCAGCAGCATCGCGACCTCGCGCGTCGGCGGCGGGATGCGCGGATTGCCGGTCGTCGACATGATCGATGTCAGCGAGCGCACGCGATGCGGAAAGGAGATCGCGATCTCCTGCGCGATCATGCCGCCCATCGACGCGCCGACCAGATGCGCCGACTTGATGTCGAGTGCGTCCATCAGGCCGACCGTGTCCTTGGCCATGTCGAGCAGCTTGTAGGGCGCGGCGACGGGAATGTTGAAGAAGCGCAGCTTGAGCAGCTCGAACGGCGTCAGGCGGCGTCCGCCATGCAGCTTGCTCGACTGGCCGATGTCGCGGTTGTCGAAGCGGATCACGCGAAAGCCGCAGCTTGCGAGCTGTTCGCAGAACTCATCGTACCAGATGATCATCTGCCCGCCGAGGCCCATGATCAGCACGAGAGGAGGGGCCGCCGGGTCGCCGAAGATCTCGTAGCAGATGTCGATACCGTTGGCGCGCACGGTCTGCGGCGGCTGATGAGCATTTGCAGTCACGATGATCCCTCGTTCAAGGCCAACAGGCCATCTATGGCATGGTTCCGCCGACAGAGAGAAGCGGCCCCATGATCCTCCCGCATCGCAGCGATGACGTGCTATGATAGGTTGTGTTGAGTCTCCGCGTGGCCTGAAGGAGCGTGCCGATGGTGAACAAGTCCGGCGATCCGATCGCATTCTGGCAGCAGATGGTCGGTGAGATGCAGAAGAGCTTCACGGCCTTCACGCGATTGCGCCCGCTGGGCGCGGCCCGCTCATCCTCCGACGATCCTGCAACTGGTTCTGGAAACGGACAGAAGCCCATGGCCGATCTGATGGAAAACTACTTCGCCGGCATGAACGTGCCGAGCCGCGGTCAACTGACTGCGCTCAACGAGCGGCTGGCGTCGATCGAAGGCGAACTGGCGGAGACGCGGGCGCTGTTGAAGGAGCTGCTGGGCGCCGCGAAGGTGCCGCTGCCGGCATCGAAACCGCCGGTGGATCTCGCTCCCCAGTTGAATGAGATCAAGAGCTTGCTCGACGCGCTTCTCGCCGCATCCAAGGCGCAGCCGGTTGCGCCGGCTCCGGTCGACGTCACGCCTGAGCTCAACGAGATCAAGGCCTTGCTCAACGAGCTTGTTGCCACATCCAAAGCGCCGCCCCCCGGAACGAAGCCTGCCATCGATGTCACGCCCCAGTTGAGCGAGATCAAGGCGCTGCTCGACCAGATTCTGAAGGCGGCGCAGCCGTCCGGTCCTGCCCCGATGGCGTCCATCGAGGCGCAGCTGCGCGAGATCCGGGAGGTGCTCGACAGGGTGATGAAACCGTCGCCGCCGGCGGAACCAGAACCCGCGGCGGTCGAGACCGCGCCGGGAACGGCCGAGCCGGTCCGGCCCGGAAAGTCTCGCAACAAGAAGCATGGGGGCGGCCCTGATCGAGGCTCGCGCCAAGGCAATGATGCGCCGTCGGGCACTTGAGCGGGGACGGCCTTTCCCCCATCCTCCCTGGATGGTGCATTGCAACATTTTTGTTGCGATGCACTATGTATGCTGGTATAGCTGAGTCACTCCGGTTTCATAAGGGACGGAGCGAGCCATAGCTCAGAAGCATTGAGGATGGAGACAGCCATGACCACCGAGACCAATACCGTGTTCGACACCGTCAAGGATGCCTTTGCGCCGGTGACCGACGCGTTCAAGAACCTGCAGACGATGGAAGTGCCGGAGTCCGCGCGGGAGTTCGTCAAGAAGACCGCGTCGACCGCCAAGGAGCGCGCTGCGGAGGCCCTCGCTGGCTCCGAGAAGGTGACGTCGGCGATCGAAACCGCCGTGTTCGACGGCGTGACCGAGGCCGGCAAGATCAGCCGCAACATCCAGCAGGCGCTGTATCAGGACACCGAAGCGTTCTTCGACGGCCTGGACAAGCTGGCGTCCGCGAAGTCGATCAGCGAAGCCGTTCAGATCCAGGGTGAGCTGGCCCGTGCCCGTGGCGAGGCGCTCGTCGCCCGCGCCAAGTCGACCAGCGAGTATGTCGGCAAGCTCGTCACCGAGGGTGCCAAGCTCGCGCAGGAGAACATGGCCAAGGCCTACAACAAGACCGCCTGATCGCCTTGCGCGTCAGTCGATCCATCTGCAAGGCCCGCTCCATGCGGGCCTTTTCTTTTGCGATCGGGCGAAACCGGCTAAAGCCTGCACCATGCCGCAGCCGCTGTCCCGCATCGTCCATGAGCTCAAGAGCGAGCCGTCGCGCACGGGCTCGCTGATCATCACCGTGTTCGGCGACGCCATCGTGCCGCGCGGCGGCAGCGTCTGGCTCGGCAGTCTGCTGGCCTTCTTCGAAGGGCTCGCGATCGACGGCAGCGTGGTGCGCACCGCGATGTCGCGGCTGACGGCGGAAGGCTGGTTCGAGCGGACGAAGAGCGGCCGCAACAGCTTCTATCGCCTGACCCGGCGCGGCGAGCAGACCTTTGCCGGCGCCACCCGCCACATCTACGATTCGCCGCCGGCGGAATGGAACGGCAGCTTCGAACTGCTGCTCATCGGCAGCGCTGATGACCGCGAGCAGGCGCGGATCGCGCTGCGCGACGCCGGCTTCGGCAGCCCGCTGCCGGGCGTGTTCGTGGCGCCCTCGAGCATCGCCGTGCCGGACGCGGTGGAGGGGGCGGTCCGCCTGCAGGCCTCCGCAGGCTCGGATATGGCGCGGCGGCTGGTCGCCGAGAGCTGGGCGCTGGAGCGGACTGCGGAAGCCTATCGCAAGTTCAGCGCCTCCTTTGCGCCGCTCAAGGCCAGCATCGAACGCGGCGAGCCGCTGTCCGACGGCCAGGCCTTCACCGCCCGCATCCTGCTGATCCATCACTACCGCCGCATCGTGCTGCGCGATCCCTTGCTGCCGGCCGAGCTGCTGCCTGGGAACTGGCCGGGACGACAAGCGCGTGTGCTCTGCGGCGACATCTACCGGCTGCTGCTGCCGGGTTCCGAGCGATGGCTCGACGCTCACGCGACCAATGAAGAGGGGCCTTTGCCTGCGGCCGGCGCGACGCTGCTGCGGCGGTTCGCCGATGCCCATGAGGTGGGCTGATATATTACAGAATTCGATTGCACGGATAAAATCTCGTTATATATTGGCGGCAACCAAGTCCTGGGAGGACGCCGCCGCATGTACACGCAGGCGCTCAATTCGCCCGAGGAGGGCAGCTTCGCCGAGGACGCCGGACGCGCCTCGCGCTTTCAGGCGCGCATCGATGCCGAGGAGCGCATCGAGCCGAACGACTGGATGCCGTCGGCCTATCGCAAGACGCTGGTCCGGCAGATTTCCCAGCACGCCCATTCCGAGATCGTCGGCATGCTGCCCGAGGGCAACTGGATCACGCGCGCGCCGAGCCTGCGCCGCAAGGCGGCGTTGCTCGCCAAGGTCCAGGACGAATGCGGCCATGGGCTGTATCTCTACGCCGCGGCCGAGACGCTTGGCGCCTCGCGCGAGGAACTGGTTGACGCGATGCTGGCCGGCAAGGCCAAGTACTCCTCGATCTTCAACTACCCGACCTTGACCTGGGCGGATATCGGCGTGATCGGCTGGCTGGTCGATGGCGCCGCGATCATGAACCAGATCCCGCTGTGCCGCTGCTCCTACGGCCCCTATGCGCGCGCGATGATCCGCGTCTGCAAGGAGGAATCGTTCCACCAGCGCCAGGGCTACGAGATCATGCTCACGCTCTGCCGCGGCACGCCCGAGCAGAAGGCGATGGCGCAGGATGCGTTGAACAGATGGTGGTGGCCGGTGCTGATGATGTTCGGCCCGCCGGATCAGGCCAGCCAGCACAGCGACGCCTCGACGAAGTGGAAGATCAAGCGCTTCTCCAATGACGAGCTGCGCCAGAAGTTCATCGATGCCACCGTGCCGCAGGCGCAGTATCTCGGCCTGACGATTCCCGATCCAGCGATGACGCAGGACGAGCAGGGCCACTGGCAGCACGGTCCGATCGACTGGAACGAGTTCAAGCAGGTGCTGGCCGGCAACGGCCCGTGCAACCGCGACCGTATGGCGGCGCGCCGCAAGGCGCATGCCGACGGCGCGTGGGTGCGCGAAGCCGCGGCCGCCTACGCCGAGAAGCGCGCGCAGCGCCGGATGGCGCAGGCCGCCGAATAGACAAGGGAGAGCGAGATGGCGACGCCGAACACGCCGTTGTGGGAGGTCTTCATCCGCAGCCGCAACGGGCTCGCGCACAAGCATTGCGGCTCGCTGCATGCGCCGGACGCGACCATGGCGCTGCAGGCCGCGCGCGACCTCTACACCCGCCGCGGCGAGGGCCTGTCGATCTGGGTGGTGCCGTCGAGCGCCATCACCGCGTCCGATCCCGCCGACAAGGGCATGATGTTCGAGCCGGCGGAAACGAAGATCTATCGGCATCCGACCTTTTATGAAGTGCCCGATGAAGTCGGACATATGTAGGTGCAACTCCTCATGGTGAGGAGGCGCGCAGCGCCGTCTCGAACCATGAGGCCCGATACGGCTCCTGGCCCATCCTCGAGACGCCCGCCTGCGGCGGGCTCCTGGAGGAGGTCAAATGCGTGGCTTCAGAGGCGAAACGTCATGACCGCCCCCTCGATCACTGTCTCCGAAACGCCGCTGGTGCTCTACACCTTGCGCCGCGCCGATGATGCGCTGATCCTCGGTCATCGCCTCTCCGAATGGTGCGGCCACGCGCCCATGCTCGAAGAGGACATGGCGCTGTCCAACATGGCGCTCGACCTGATCGGCCAGGCGCGCGAGCTCTATGGCTACGCGGCAAAGGTCGAGGGCCGCGACAATGACGAGGATAAGCTCGCTTATCTCCGGGACGTCAGGCAGTACCGCAACCTGCTGCTGGTCGAGCGTCCGAATGGCGATTTCGCGCACACGATGGTGCGGCAGCTGTTCTACGCGGCTTTCGCCGATCTGTATTGGCGCGGCATGATGGGCTCGACCGATGCGACGCTCGCCGCCATCGCGGCCAAGTCGGAGAAGGAATCCGCCTATCATCTGCGCCATGCCAGCGAGTGGGTGATCCGGCTCGGGGACGGCACCGACGAGAGCCACCGCCGCGCGCAGGCCGCGGTCGACGATCTCTGGGCGTACACCGGCGAGATGTTCAGCGTCGACGACTCCGAGCGCGGACTGATCGATGCCGGCATCGCGATCGACCCGACGATGCTGCTGCCGGAATGGCTGTCGATCGTCTCGCATGTCGCGCGCGAGGCGACCCTCGTGCTGCCTGAGAACGACTGGATGCAGCAGGGCGGCCGCGACGGCCGCCACAGCGAGCATCTCGGCCATCTCCTCAGCGAGCTGCAATACATGCAGCGCAGCTTCCCCGGTGCGACGTGGTAGTCGCCGACACCAGTCCTGCCGAACTCCGCCAGCGCGCCTGGGAGGCGGCGGCGTCGGTGGCCGATCCGGAAATCCCGGTGCTGACGATCGACGATCTCGGCGTGCTGCGCGAGGTCGAGGTGGTCGGGGAACGGGTGGAGGTCGCGATCACGCCGACCTATTCCGGCTGCCCGGCGATGAACATGATCGCGCTGGAGATCGAGCTGGCGCTGGAGCGCGCCGGCTTCCGCGAGGCCAGCGTGCGCATTGTGCTGTCGCCGGCCTGGACCACGGACTGGATGAGCGAGGAAGGGCGACGCAAGCTGCGGGAGTACGGCATCGCGCCGCCGCCGCCGTCGAGTGGCCGGCGCGCGCTGTTTGGTGTGGCCGAGGTGGCGTGTCCGCAATGCGGGTCTGATGACACCGAGCAACTCGCCGAGTTCGGCTCGACCTCGTGCAAGGCGTTGTGGCGCTGCAGATCGTGCCGCGAGCCGTTCGATTACTTCAAGTGTCACTGATGCTAAAGCCGTCATCGCGAGCGCAGCGACGCGATCCAGGGCCACGCCCGGAGCCCTGGATTGCTTCGTCGCTTCGCTCCTCGCAATGACGTGAGGATAGGTTCGATGTCGACAACGCCGCGCTTTCACCGTCTCGCCATCCGTGACCTGCGCCGGGAGGCACCGGATGCGGTGTCGCTGACGTTTGCCATTCCAAACGAACTCGCGGACGACTATCGCTTCGCGCCCGGACAGTATCTCACGCTGAAGACGACGCTCGGCGGCGAGGAAGTCCGGCGCTCTTATTCGATCTGCTCCGGCCCCGATGACAACGAGATCCGCATCGCCGTGAAGCGCGTCGATGGCGGCGCGTTCTCGAGCTTCGTCACCGACGAATTGAAGCGCGGCGACGAGATCGACGTGATGACGCCGACCGGACGTTTTGGCGTGGCGCTGGATCCTGCGGCGGCGCGCACCCATGTCGGATTTGCCGCTGGCTCGGGCATCACGCCGATCCTGTCGATCGTGAAGGCCGTGCTGGCGCGCGAGCCGGACAGCCGCTTCTTCCTGTTCTACGGCAACCGCACGACCGCCGGCATGCTGTTCCGCGAGCAACTGGAGGAGCTGAAGGATCGCTTCCTCGACCGCTTCTCGGTGTTCCACGTCATCTCCGGCGAGGAGCAGGATCTTCCGATCCTGCACGGTCGTCTCGACGGCGAAAAGGTGCGTATGCTCTTGCGCTCGCTGGTGCCGGCGGAGACGGTCGACCACGTTTTCATCTGCGGTCCGACCGGGATGAGCGAGGACATCGAGGCTGCCTGCCACATCCTCGGCATTGCCGACGAGCGCATCCATGTCGAGCGCTTCGTCTCCGGTGCGGGCGGCAAGCCGCGGCCGAGAGCTGTCGTGCCCGATACGGCGCCGCCCAAGGCGGTCGCCGCCCTGATCATCGACGGCAAGCGCCGCGAGGTCCCGGTCGCCGACGGCGAGGCCATCCTCGACGCCGCACTCCGCGCCGGCGTCGACCTGCCATTCGCCTGCAAGGGCGGCATGTGCTCCACCTGCCGCGCCAAGCTGGTCGAAGGCAAGGCCGAGATGGAGCTGAACTACTCGCTGGAGCCGTGGGAGCTCAAGGCCGGATTCGTGCTGACGTGCCAGGCCAAGCCGGTGACGGAGCGGGTGGTGGTGGATTACGATCATATGTGAGATGGCGATGTATGGAGCGGGACTCGTCGTTCGAGATGCGCCTTCGGCGCTCCTCACCATGAGGGGTGACAGCGCGGCGCACTCCCCAACTACCCCACCGGCCGCTTGTCCTTGATCCGTTTCGCCTTGCCGGCCGAGCGCTCCAGCGTGTCTGGTGCCACCACCTTCACCTTGGCGGTCAGGCCGATGGTGTTCTTGATGTGGATCGAGATCCGCTCGGCGTGCGCGCCGAGGCCGGTCTCGTCCCAGTGCTCCGGGCGCGACTCCGCGTAGATCGTCAGCTCGTCCATGCGGCCTTCGCGGGTCAGCTCCAGCATGAAATGGCCGCCGCACCATTCGGTCGACAGCAGGATCTCCTCGATCTGCGACGGAAACAGATTCACGCCGCGCAAGATGATCATGTCGTCGGAACGGCCCGTGACCTTCTCCATGCGGCGCATGCCCGGCCGCGCGGTGCCCGGCAGCAGTCGCGTCAGATCGCGGGTGCGATAGCGGATGACGGGAAAGGCCTCCTTGGTCAACGAGGTGAACACCAGCTCGCCGATCTCGCCGTCGGGCAGCACCTTGCCGGTGTCGGGATCGACGATCTCCGGATAGAAATGATCCTCCCAGATGTGCAGCCCGTCCTTGGTCTCCAGGCATTCCTGCGCCACACCCGGACCGATCACCTCGGACAGGCCGTAGATGTCGGTGGCGTCCATCGCGAACGCATCCTCGATCTCGGCGCGCATCGCATTGGTCCATGGCTCGGCGCCGAAGATGCCGATCTTGAGCGAGCTCTGCCGCGGGTCGAGCCCCTGGCGCTTGAACTCGTCGAGGATGGCCAGCATGTAGCTCGGCGTCACCGTGATGATGTCGGGCCTGAAATCATTGATCAACTGCACCTGCCGCTCGGTCATGCCGCCGGAGATCGGCACCACCGTGCAGCCGAGCTGCTCGGCGCCGTAATGGACGCCGAGACCGCCGGTGAACAGGCCGTAACCATAGGCATTGTGGATGATCATGCCGCTGCGGCCGCCGGCAGCGCGGATCGAGCGCGCCATGACGGTGGACCAGGTCGCGATATCGTTGCGGGTATAGCCGACCACGATCGGCTTGCCCGTCGTGCCCGACGAGGCATGCACCCGCACCAGTTGCTCGCGCGGCACGGCGAACATGTTGAACGGGTAATTGTCGCGCAGGTCCGTCTTGACCGTGAACGGAAACTTGGCGAGGTCGGCGAGCTCGCGGAAGTCGGAGGGATGCACGCCAGCCTTGTCGAAGGTGCGACGGTAATGGGCGACGTTGTCATAGGCGTGCGTCAGCGACCAGGCGAGGCGCTTGGTCTGCAGCGCCATGATTTGGTCGCGCGAGGCGCGCTCGGTGTCGTCCATCTCGGGTACGTAGCTGCCGGCCGGTTGAGGTTTGCTCGATGTCATCGTGTCAGTCCTCCGGCGGAGCCGTGGGGGTCGGCACCAGCGTGCCGCCGATGCTGCGGGAATGGCCGCGAAACTCCGCGATCACGGTGTCTTCAGCGGTGACGCGAACGTCGTAGATGCCGGAGCGGCCGCTGCGCGACACCTCGCTGGCGCGGGCGGTCAGCACATCGCCGAGCTTGCCCGGCCGGATGAAGCTGATACTGCCCTGGGCCGCCACGGTGCGGTCATTGTGGGAGTTGCAGGCGAACGCGAACGCGGAATCGGCCAGCGTGAAGATGAAGCCGCCATGGGCGATGCCGTGGCCATTGACCATGTGCGGCTGGATGGTCATGCGCAGCGTCGCGCAGCCCGGGCCGATTTCGATGATCTGCATGCCCAGGCCCTGGCTGGCGCGATCGTCCTGCCACATGGCGTCGGCGCAAGCGCGGGCGAGCGCGTCGGGGGAGAGCGGGGCCGCGCCACTCACCGGCGAGCCCCCGGCGGCGAACAGGCCAAGATCGGCGCATGAGGATGCGCTGGTGACACCACGGCATTCTCTCCCGTTGATGCTTGTTGGAACAAGCATTCTGAACTAGTTAAGCTCGATATCGTGGCGAATAATCCGCGCGCGTCAAGCGAAAGCGGTGCTTGCGCAGCCCGCGTGCCGCCGCCTCTTTTCCGCAACCAGAAGGACTCCTGCGCGTGCCGGAAGCTGCTGATGTCGCCGTCGTAACCGGTCTCGGGATCGGCCTGGTCTATGGCGTGGTGGGGCTGCTCAGCGGCTTCTGCATGATGAGCAGCCTGCGCGGCTGGTGGGCCGACGGCGACAGCCGCCTGGTGCGAAGTTACGCCCTGGCGATGGGCATCGCCATCATCGCCACACAGCTGCTCGCGGCCAACGGCGCCGTCGATCTCGGCAAGTCGATCTATCTGCAGCCGACCTTCTCGGTGCCGCTGATGTTCGCCGGCGGTGTCCTGTTCGGCTACGGCATGGTGCTCGCCAATGGCTGCGGCTCGCGCGCGCTGGTGCTGCTCGGCCGCGGCAATCTGCGCTCCTTCGTTGTCGTGACGGTGCTGGCGATCGCCGCCGAGATGACCTTGAAGGGCCTGATCGCGCCGCTGCGCATCGCGCTGATGCAGGGCTCGCAGACCACGGCGACCGCGACGTCGCTGCCGGCCGTGCTCTCGGTCGGTGGCCTGCATGGTGCAGCGGCGCGGCTGCTGCCGGCGCTCGCGCTCGGCGGCGCGCTGATCGTCTTCGCCTTTGCGCATGCGCCCTTCCGGCGCGCGCCCGGCCAGATGCTCGCGGGCCTCATCGTCGGCCTGCTGATCGCAGCCGGCTGGTTCGCGACCGGCTATCTCGGCGCGGACGATTTCAACCCCGTGCCGGTGGCGTCCCTGACCTTCGTCGCGCCGATCGCCGATGCCCTGCAATACATCATGCTGTCGACCGGCTCGACCGCGAATTTCGGCATCGCCACCGTGGCCGGGGTGCTCGCCGGCAGCCTCGTTACCGCCGTGGCGACGCGCCGCTTCAAGCTCGAGGGCTTTCATTCGCCGCAGCATATGCTGCGCTCGGCGGGCGGCGCCGCGCTGATGGGCATCGGCGGCGTGATGGCGCTGGGCTGCTCGGTCGGGCAGGGGCTCACGGGACTGTCGACCCTGGCGCTGCCCTCGTTCGTCGCCATCGCCGGCATCTTCATCGGCACGGCGGCCGGCCTGCGCGGAGCGTTGCGCGTCAGGCCGCTGAAGATCGAGCCGCAGGCGGCGCGTTGATCACTCCGCCGCGCGCGTGACGATGCGGATCTCCGACGTCAGCGTCCGGTGCACCGGGCATTTGTCGGCGATCTCCATCAGCTTCCTGCGCTGCTCCTCATCGAGCGCGCCGTCGAGGTGGATCTCGCGGTCGAGCTGATCGATCAGCCCGACCTTGGTCTCGCATTCCGCGCAATCTTCCGCATGGATCTTGCTGTGGCGCAGGGTGACCGTGATGCGGTCGAGCGGCAGGGATTTGCGGTCGGCATAGAGCCGCATCGTCATCGAGGTGCAGGCGCCGAGCGCCGCGAGCAGCAGGTCGTAGGGGCCCGGGCCGGTATCCTGGCCGCCGACGGAGAGCGGCTCGTCAGCGGTGAGATGATGCGGGCCGAGCGCGATGGCCTGCTGCAGCTTGCTCGACCTGGTCTCGCGCACGACCACGTCGCGCGGGCCATCCGCGGGCGCCGGCTCGGCGGCCTCCGGCGCGACGTAGCGGCCGGCCCAGCTCGCGATCACCTCGGCGATGTAGGCGGCGTCCTCCTTCCCGCTGATGAGATGATCGGCGTGATCGAGCGAGATGAAGCTCTTGGGATGCCTGGCGGCGACGAAGATCTTCGTTGCGTTGTCGATACCGACGGTGTCGTCGAGGGGCGAGTGCATCACCAGCAGCGCCTTGTGCAGATGCTTGATCTTGTCGAGCAGGCGCTGCTCGGCGATGTCGTCGAGGAAGGAGCTGCTGATCCGGAACGGGCGCCCCGCGAGCGAGACCTCGGCCGAGCCGTCGCGGCGGATCGCCTCGAGTCGGTCCTTGAACAGCGCCGTCACATGGGCCGGATCCGACGGCGCCGCGATCGTCACCACCGCCTTCGCATCGGGGATGTCGCCGGCCGCGGCCAGCACGGCGGCGCCGCCGAGGCTGTGGCCGATCAGGATGGCCGGCGCCTGCCGCGTTTCACGCAGATGATTGGCGGCGCGGACGAGGTCGGCGACGTTGGAGGAGAACGTCGTGTTGGCGAAGTCGCCTTCGCTGGAGCCGAGGCCGGTGAAGTCGAACCGCAGCACGGCGATGCCATGCGCCGTCAGCGCCATGGCGATGCGCCGCGCGGCGTGGGTGTCCTTGCCGCAGGAGAAGCAATGCGCGAACAGCGCGTAAGCGCGCGGCGCGCCGCCGGGCAGATCGAGCGCGGCAGAAAGCTTGTCGCCGCTGGCGCCTTCAAACTGGAAACGTTCGGTTGGCATGATGTGGTCCCCATTTGTTGCGTCTTCACGGCCGCTCGAGGCGACGACACCGCATCGTCTCACATCGTCATACAACAGATATGGCCATACGCGCAGACATGATGGCGCATTCTCGCGGCCCGCACGGCCCGAGCTTTGCGGCTATTCGCCCTCTTGAAACGAGAGGGCGCAGGGAAGGCCGGGAGCCTGCCGCCCCCATGGCCCGCCTGCGGAAAAAATGCAGACGGCAGAACCACAGGTTCGGCTGAGGACATCCCGGCCTTCCCTGCGCAATGGTTGGAACGGCTTATACGCGCTCTCTCCGGGGAACGGCTGTCTTGCCCCCGTCATCGCGATGCGCGTCAACCGCACCACGACTTGACGCCAGCACCGCGGCGCCGAGACCACACGATTTCACCGTGCGCACCGGATCGTTCGTCCGCATGGACAACCATGCTGCGACCCGTTGCGCCCACCGCATCCCGCGCTCCACGTCCGTGACGATCGCGATACGCCCCTCTGCAACGAGGCGGGACGGTGGGAGTAAATAACGATTTTCAGAAATTGGCAAGGGGAATGTTTTGGGATGCGAGCTTTGGCAATAGCGGCAATACCGCCCGGGTGCCAAGGCTATCTGCGAGCGGAGTTTTGCGCTCACCTGTCTCCTCATCGTCATGGCCGGGGTTGTCCCACGGCTGTCCGGTTGAGGTTTTAGCATATACTAAGGCTCATCTGGCGGTCGTCTCGGGTGAGAGACTGTGGAGGATCGAGCAGTCCATCGATCCTCCTGCGGTGCATGAGGTTTTGCG
>NZ_JAUEUL010000034.1:0-48844 GCF_032487575.1 Bradyrhizobium sp. SZCCHNRI1009
CCGCAGAAGAATCCACGCCATGCACCATGTCCAGTCTGTCTTGAACCGGACAGCCGTGGGCTTGACCCGGCCATCCACGTCCTGCGGCAGATTCGTGAGAGGATGGATGCCCGGGTCAAGCCCGGGCATGACGACGGAGAGTTACACGTCATTCGTGCCTCCCCGCCTCGCGCTTGTAGGATGCGTAGTTCGGCTGATCGACGGCGAGCTTGTCGAGCGTGGTCTGCCAGAGATGCTCCTTCAGACCCGGCGTCGCGAGATCGACAGCACCGCTCGCAATCTGCTCCGCCAGTGCGCGATTGAGGTCGAGCAAGGCACCGTCCTGTCCCAGCAAATCCTTCAAACGCGCATGCTCTGCAGCCTCCGCGGGCGCCGCCTGTGTCAATTGCCGCACGACCAGATCGAGCGCGTTGATGCCGACGCGCAGCTTGAACGCCTGATGTCCCGAGATCAGCGGGGCTACATCGTTGCGCAGAAAATCGGCCACCGCCTGTACCAGCTCGGTCGGAGTCGGTTCGTCCTGCATCAGCCCTCTCCCCGCGGCGCCAGCAGCCGCAGCAGATCGATCTCTGTCTCCGACGCGCGGCGGCCGATCATGGCGCGTTCCATCGAGTGGTCGGGACCCAAGCGAAACCGCTGCATCATGCCGCAGCACATCACGCCCCAGCGCAATGTGCCCATGACCTCCCAGAACTTCACCCTGCCGGCATCGACCTTGCGGCCAGCGGCCTCGTAGCCCGCGTACAGCTCCTCGCGCGAGCCGAATCCACCGACGGGCTTGTCGATCTCGCCGAAGCGCCAGGAGTTGACGCAGATCCAGCCGAGATCCTCCATGGGATCGCCGAGATGGGCGAGCTCCCAGTCGAGCACGGCGCGCACCCCGTCGGGGCCGATGATGAGATTGCCGTTGCGGAAATCGCCGTGCACCAGCGTGACCTCCGCCGAGGGGCCGGGATCATTGTGCGACAGCCAGCGCAACGCGAGATCGAACACCGGGCGCGGCCAGTCGAAGCTTTGATATTCGCGCGCAAGCTCCGCGATCTCCCTGACCGCGTTCATCTCGCGCAACGCCGGCAGTGCCTCGCGCCGAATGCCGTGGATGCCGGCGGCGATGCCGCCGAGCTGGCGCGCGAGACGGGGGCGCGCCTCGGCAAACTCGGCATCGCGCAGGATCTTGCGCGCGATGGTTTCGCCCTCGACGCGGCGCATGATGAAGCCGGCGCCGAGATCGTCCTCCGGCGTCAGCAGGTGCAGCACCTCGGGCGACGGCACCCCGGCGGCACGCGCCAGCCGCATCAGCGCCGCCTCGTTGTCGAGCCCGGCGGCGCGGCCAGGCGCGGCGCCATAGCCCTTCGGCGAGCGGCGCAAGATCGCACCGACATCGCCCGCGGGATGGACGATGTCGAAGCGCCACGTCTCCTGGCTGGCGCCGCCGGAGAGCTTTGCGGCGCCGTGCACGCCGGCCGCCCCCGGCATGAACGAGGCGACGCAGCGGTACAGCTCGGCCTCGATCATTGGCCCTTGAACTTGGCCGGCCGCTTCTCGAGGAACGCGGTGACGCCTTCCTTGAAATCCGACGTGCTGCCGGCGACGCGCTGCGCCTGGAATTCAGCGTTGAGCTGCTCCTCGAACGAGTTCTCGGGACTGTCCCAATACAGCTTGCGGATCTGAGACAATGCGACCGTCGGGCCATTGGCGAGCTCATGCGCGAGCTTCATGGTCTCCTCCTTCAGCGCCGCATCGTCATAGACGCGATTGACGAGCCCCCATTGCAGTGCCGTCTCGGCCGGCAGCTTCTCGCCGAGCAGCGACAGCTCGATCGCGCGCGCCTTGCCGACAAGGCGCGGCAGCAGCCAGGTCGAGCCGCAATCGGGAACGAGGCCGATGCGGCGGAAGGCTTGCAGGAAGTAGGCGGACTTGGCGCACAGGATCATGTCGCCCATCAGCGCGAAGCTCATGCCGGCGCCCGCGGCCGGGCCGTTGACCGACGTCACGATCGGGCAATGCAGGTTGCGCAGGCGGCGCAGGAACGGATGGAAGGCGGTCTCGAGCGCGGCGCCGGCATTGCTGCGGCCGGGCTTGGCCTGCGTGTTGCGGCCCTGCAGATTGGCACCGGTGCAGAACGCGCGTCCCGCGCCGGTGACGACGAGACAACGCACCTCCGCCTTCTTCTCCTCGATCTCGTCGAGTGCCTCGGCGAGCCCGCCCAGCATGTCGATCGAGACCGCGTTCATCACCTCCTGATGATCGAGCGTGAGGACGGCGACGGGCCCGTCGAAATCGAGCGTGACGTGCTTGAACTGCATGGTTTCCTCTCAAGAGCTTTTCGAGCGCTGCATTCTTTACGGCGGAAATTCGCTGCATCGCCGGTTCGTGCAGCATATTTGATTTTTGCGCTGCGCTTGTCCATGGTTGGATCATCCCAATAACTGAAGCGGCGCGCAGCGCACTCACATCATCACGGAAACGTCCGAGAGAACCCCATGAACATGTTCGACCTCACCGGCCGCGTGGCCGTCGTCACCGGCGGCAATGGAGGCATAGGCCTCGGAATCGCCCAGGCACTTGCGTCCAGTGGCTGCAACGTCTCGATCTGGGGCCGCAACGCCGAGAAGAACAAGGCAGCCGCGGCCTCGATGGCGGCTGGTCCCGGCAAGGTCGACACCCGCGTCTGCGACGTGACGAGCCCTGCTTCCGTCAACGACGCGATGCAAGCGACGCTCGACGCCTTCGGCCGCGTCGACGGCTGCTTCGCCAATGCGGGCATCGGCGGCGGCGGCCGCAAGCCTTTCATCGAGCGCAGCGAGGAGGAATGGCGCACGATGTTCGCGACCAATCTCGACGGCGTCTTCCACGCCTTCCAGGCT
The DNA here is from genome assembly GCF_032487575.1 of Bradyrhizobium sp. SZCCHNRI1009. Classification (NCBI taxonomy): domain Bacteria; kingdom Pseudomonadati; phylum Pseudomonadota; class Alphaproteobacteria; order Hyphomicrobiales; family Nitrobacteraceae; genus Bradyrhizobium; species Bradyrhizobium sp. SZCCHNRI1009. Next base: position 2,868 of record NZ_JAUEUL010000034.1, read on the forward strand.
GCCGCGCGGCACATGACGGCCCGGGCGGAGGCCGGTGATGCGTTCGGCCGCCTGGTCGCCACCTCGAGCCTCGCCTCGCTGTTCGGCACCGCGCGCAACGAGCACTATGCCGCGACCAAGGCCGCGATCAACGCGCTGTGCCGCGCGCTCGCGGTCGAGCTCGCACGCCACGGCGTCACCGCGAATGCGATCCTGCCCGGCTGGATCAGGAGCGACATGACCGCGGGCATCATGGGCAATGAGAAGTTCGTCGCCAACGTCATGCCGCGCATCCCGGTGCGCCGCTTCGGCGAGCCGTCGGATTTCGGCGGCATCGCCGTCTACCTCATGAGCAAGGCGTCGTCCTATCACACCGCAGACTGCTTCGTGATCGACGGCGGCTATACCGCCTTCTGACCGGCAGCAGCGACCGGTGGGCCGGTGCGCCGGTCTGCCGAACCCGGATTTGTTCCACATCCGTATTCCAAGATTTCCGAAATTTAATGCTGTCCAGGCTGCCACGCCCTCGTGACCTCGGCGTTGTCCCTCATCACATAACGAGGAGAAGCCGAGGGGAAGGAAGCCATGAAGCGAGGCGTGACGGTTTTGGCCTGTGTGTCTGCCCTGACTGTGGCCGGCTATTTCGCTATTGCGAAGTGGGGCATCCAGCACGAGAGCCGTGAGTTTTTCGATGCCGAGCGGCAGCGGCCGATCACGGTCGACGTGGCCGTGCGCACGGATTACGAGATGAAGGCCAATGCCGGGCTGTGGCGGCTCCCGGTGGCGATCATCAGCAACGGCAACACCGTCAAGAACACCGAGTATTCCTTCCTCGCGAACGTGTTCGCCGCGCGCGGCTATCTCGTCGCCAGCGTTCAGCAGGACCTGCCGACCGATCCGCCGCTCGTCACCAAGGTCGGCATGCCCTATGTCGGCCGGCTCGACGTCTACAAGAAGGGTGAGGCCAACATCCTGTGCGTGCTCAAGGAGATGAAGAAGCGCCATCCGAATGCCGACTATGAACATCTGACCCTGGTCGGCCATTCCAATGGTGGCGACACCGCGATGTATTTCGCCAAGGAGCATCCGAACATCGTTTCGCAGGTGGTGACGCTCGACAATCTGCGGGTGCCTTTCGTGATCCGGGACAAGCTGAAGATCCTGTCGTTCCGCTCCGACGATCCGCAGTTCAAGACCGATCCCGGCGTGTTGCCATCGCAGGTCGGCAAGAAGAGCGGCATCGACATCATCAAGACCGAGTTCCAGCACACCTGGATGAGCGATCGCGGTCCCTATACGGCGCGGGAGCGGATCCAGGCGACGCTCGACAAATATCTCGGCGGCGACACCACCAGCGAGCTCGCACCGGCAGACACCGACAATCTGATCGTCACCAACGGCGCAGCGGCCCTGCCCTGATCTGACGATACGTCGGCGGGGCGGCATGCGCATGGCAGCGGCGCAATCGCGCAGCCGCCATCGCAGCCGTCAGTTCTGCGGTTTCTTGGCCGGCGGGCCGTTCTTATTCCCCGGCATTCCCTTGATATTCGACGGATCCTGAGCGCTGACGTCCGGATTGTGGCGGTTGATCGTGGACGAGCCGACCGTGCCGCCTGTCGTCTCAGTGCCCGGTCCGTTCTTGTTGCCGGGCGCGCCCTGGATGCCTGCTCCGGAATTCTGCACACTCGGCGGCGGCGTGGTCTGCGGGCTGCCCTGCGCCAGCGCGGACGTAGCCGAGACGGCGAACGCGCAAGCAATCAGACTGATCATTGGTTTCATGGCGCGACCTCCATTTGTAGTTGCTGTGCTGTCCGAACGTGACGCTGGCGGAGCCGTTCCCGGAAACATGGAGTTTCCCGCGCGAGGACGCCGATGTGCGCACCCCCTGCCCGCTTTATTGGCTTCCGGATCGCGTCACGGACCACTACGGTCGGGGAACCGACGCACCAGAGGCCCCTACATGGAATACCTCTCCACCGATCTCAGCCCGCGCGAGCGCTACAAGATCTTGACCTCCTTCGTGCTGCCACGGCCGATCGCCTGGGTCACGACCAGGGGCGAGACCGGGGTGGTCAACGCCGCGCCGTTCTCATTCTTCAACGTGATGGGCGAGGACCCGCCGCTCTGCGTGTTCGCGATCAACCTGCGGCCGGACGGCCGGACCAAGGACACCCTGGTCAACATCCGCCGCTCAGGCGAGTTCGTGGTCCACATCACCGACGAGCCCCTGGCGCAGGCGATGCACGAGACCGGCGGCGACTTTCCGCCGGAGATCGGCGAGCCCGATCATCTCGGACTCAAGCTCGCACCCTCGCGCATGATCGGCGTGCCGCGGCTGGCGGACGCACCGTTCGCGATGGAGTGCAGGACCTGGCAGCTCATCGACGTCAACGGCGACCGCGTGCTGGTGCTCGGCGAGGGCCTCGCCTTCCACATCCGCGACGAGTTGTGGGACACCGAGAAGATGCGGGTCGAGATGGAGCTGTTCCACCCCGTGGGGCGCATGTTCGCCGACCGCTATTGCCGCACCGACGACCGCATGGATTTCCCGCCGGCGAAGGGCGCCGGCTGAGCGCTCCCGGCCGGACGCCGTCAGTAGGTCGCGGCCAGATAGCTGACGATCTTGTCGACATCGGCCGCGTCGATCGGGGCACCATAGACCTTGATCATCTTGGTGACCTCGGCCTGCCAGAACTCCTTCTTGTTCTGCATCGGCGGCTGCGTCTTGATGTAGTCGGAGGAGTGGCAGGCCGTGCAGTTGCCCTGCACGACGGCGAGGTCGGGCCCCGGCTTGAACGCCGCGGTCTCCTGCGGAACCTGATAGTTCACCGGGGCTGCGGTGAGGGCGATGGGGCTACCCGCCAGGCAACCAAGCCCGGCAGCCAGCGAGGCGATGAGGAACGACATCCGTTGCATGGTCATCCTCCTCAGGCCGCCGTGACGCGGACGGTTTCGACGACATTGCGAAGATAGCCGGCCGGATTCCAGCGCGGCGTCTCCGGCTGGGTCTCGCCGGAATTGCTCGTGGCCCGCACCTTGAGATCGTGGGATCCCGCGGCAAGCTTCACCGGCAGCTTCCACTCGCGGAAGGAATATTTCCCGAGGTCCTTGCCGAGCCGGGCATCGGTCCAGCTCTGGCCACCGTCGGTCGAAACGGCAACCTGCCTGATCCCGGCCCCGCCGTCGAATGCGATACCGCGCAGCGTTGCCCTGCCTGCCTTCAGCTTCGCGCCATCGGCCACGCTGGTGATGAACGAGCGGACCGTGAAGCGGTTGATCGGGATGGTGGCTTTCGGCGTCGTGCCGGGCTCGACGGCATTGTTCGGCGTGTCCGGGATGCGATAGGCCGATTTCATCCAGAAGCCGTCGAACACGCCGTCGACGACGGTGATCTCGTTGAGGTGCTTGACCCAGTAGGTGCCGTAGTAGCCGGGTACGATCAGGCGCAGCGGAAAGCCGTTGAGGAACGGCAGATCCTCGCCGTTCATGCCGTAGGCCAGCATCACCTCGCCATTCATGGCGTGATCGAGGTCGAGCGCCTTGACGAAATCCGGCGTCTTGTCGATCACCGGGCCGTCCATGCCGCCGAAGGTGACCTGTCTGGCGCCGGCCTGGACACCCGCCATGTCGAGCACGGTCTTCAGCGGCACGCCCCGCCAGCGCGCATTACCCATGGCGCCGTTGCCAAGCTGGCCGCCGGCGACGCGAGGCTCGAAGAAGCCGCGGCTGTTGCCGGAGCATTGGTTGACGGCGACGATCTCGGTCGCCTTCATCTTGCGGATGTCCTTGAGCGACAGCTTGAGCGGCTTGTCGACCTTCCCCTTGATCGCGAGCGTGAACTTGTCCGGATCGAGATCGTAAGGCAGGCCCGCCAAATGATAGCGGACGAAGAAGGCATTGTTCGGCGTGATCACGCCGTCATTGAACACCCCGAATGGCGTTTCGAGTTGCGGCGGCCGGCTGGTCAGGCCGATCATCGGCCGCTTCTGCGGATACTTCATCAGCGGCCGCTCGCCGTTGGCGAAGGGCAACGTCACCGTCTCCCCGGCCAGCGCACGGGTCGCGCCGAAGCTGCCCAGCAAAGCAGCCATCCCCGCTCCCTTGAGCAGATCACGTCTGTCGATCATGGGTCTCCCTCCGGAGTGGTGGTTCTCGCCAGGGGTCATCACCTCGGGACGAGTTGGTCAGCACACGGCATGCATTGCGGCGCCAGATGATTGTTGCACGATTCTCTCGTGACAAGAAAAGACGTGATGTCAGAGATCAAACCATCGCGATTCATCGCACTGCGGCAAAAATGAAGACCGCGCGCGGGCGACGGAGCGCGCACGCGAGTCGTGCCGGCGAAAGGGGCGGTTAGTGGGTCGCGTCGTCCTTGCGAGCGAAGCAATCCAGAGTCCCGCGTCGACTCTGGATTGCTTCGTCGCTGCGCTCCTCGCAATGACGGGTGTTAGCCCGGGTGCCTGGATCGTCGCGGATTTGTAGCCCGGATGAGCGGCTGACGTCCGTAGGGTGGGCAAAGCGGCGCCATCAGGCGGCGCGTGCCCACCGGCGGTTGATGTGAGGGAGCGCGGTGGGCACGGCGCGTCGCACAGATGTGAACGCCAACAATGATGGAAGGCGCGCCTTTGCCCACCCTACGACACGACGACCGAACTACCCGCCCTGCCCGATCTTGTCCTGCGTCTTGGTGTCGAAATCGCCGGCGTCGTGGCGCTCGTGGAGCTGGCTCTTGGGATCGCCGGAGACGCGGTTGACCATGCGGCCGCGCTTCACCGGGGTGCGCTGCGCGATCTGGTCGGTCCAGCGCTGGACGTGTCTGTAGTCCTGCACCGAGAGGAATTCGCCGCCTTCGTAGAGCAAACCCTTGGCGAGCGCGCCGTACCACGGCCACACAGCGATGTCGGCGATGGTGTAGTCGGGGCCGGCGAGATACTCGCTTTCGGCGAGACGGCGGTCGAGCACGTCGAGCTGGCGCTTGACCTCCATCGCGAAGCGGTCGATGGCATATTCGATCTTGGTCGGCGCATAGGCATAGAAGTGGCCGAAGCCGCCGCCGAGATACGGCGCGGCGCCCATCTGCCAGAACAGCCAGGACAGGCATTCGGCGCGCTTGGCCGGCTCGGTCGGCAGGAAGGCGCCGAACTTCTCGGCCAGATAGACCAGGATCGCGCCGGACTCGAACACGCGGATCGGCTCGGGCCCGCTGCGATCCAGCAGCGCCGGGATCTTGGAATTGGGATTGATGGCGACGAAGCCCGAACCGAACTGATCGCCCTCGCCGATCCGGATCAGCCAGGCATCGTATTCGGCGCCGCTGTGGCCCAGCGCCAGCAGCTCCTCGAGCATCACGGTGACCTTCACGCCGTTCGGCGTTCCCAGAGAATAGAGCTGCAAGGGATGACGGCCGACAGGCAATTCCTTCTCGTGGGTCGGACCTGCGATCGGCCGGTTGATGTTGGCGAAGCGGCCGCCGCTGGCCTTGTTCCAGGTCCAGACCTTGGGCGGCACATAGCTGTTCTGTTCGGACACGGCAGACTCCGGCATGAGCGTCAGGAGCGAGCGTTTTAGGCGCATATACCGTCGAGCGGAAGCCGCACCGCGCGCGGGCGCCATCAGCATTTTCTGCATTGCGCGGTCGAACCTGCGATGACAGAACGGAGACAAGACAACAATGACGGTCCGTCATGGGCCCGTTCCTGGAAACGCCGATGACTGCAACTACCCTGCCCCCCGACCGCATTCCCGTGATCGTCGGCGTGGGCGAGATCGTCGATCGCCCGAAGGACATTCGCGACGGTCTGGAGCCGCTGGCGCTGCTCGAACAGGCGATCCGCCGCGCGGAAAATGACGCGGGCGCCAAGCTCGTCCATGACACCGGCTCGCTCGACGTCGTCAACTTCCTGAGCTGGCGCTACCGCGCCCCCGAGCAGCTTCTCGCGCAGCGGTTGGGCGTCGCGCCGGCGCACTGCCATTATGGTCCGGTCGGCGGCGAGAGCCCGATCCGCTTTCTGCACGAGGCCGCCTTGCGCATCGCGCGCGGCGAATGCGAGGTCGCCGTGGTCTGCGGCGCCGAGGCGCAATCGACCGCGACCAAGGCCGAGCGTGCCGGCATCACTCTGCCGTGGACGCCGTTCGCCCATGATGTCGAGGAGCCGAAACGCGGCGCCGCTTTCCAGAAGCCGCTGGCGGTGAAGCTCGGCGTGTTCCGTCCGGTCTCGGTCTATCCGTTCTACGAGGTCGCGAGCGCGGCAAAATGGGGCCAGACGCCGCGGCAGGCGCTCGCCGAATCCGGCGAGCTGTGGTCGCGCTTTTCGGCGGTCGCCGCCTACAATCCCAACGCCTGGCTGAAGCGGCACTTCGCGCCCGACGAGATCACGACGCCGTCGGCCGACAATCGCCCGATCGCCTGGCCCTATACCAAGCTGATGGTCGCCAATCCCATGGTCAACATGGGCGCGGCGCTGATCCTGACCAGCCTCGCCAAGGCGCGCGCCGCCGGCATCGCCGACAACCGCATGATCTATCCGCTCGGCGGCGCATCGGCGGAGGATCCGCGCGACTATCTCACGCGCGACCAGTTCGCCGAGAGCCATCCGCAGAACGCTGTATTGCGGGCCGCGATGAACATCGCCGGTGGCAGCGGCGCCGCGTTCGACGCCATCGAGCTCTACAGCTGCTTTCCCTGCGTGCCGAAGATGGCACGGCGAACCCTCGGCCTCGGCGCCGACGTCGAGCCCACCGTCACCGGCGGGCTGACCTTCTTCGGCGCGCCGCTCAACACCTACATGACGCATGCCGCCTGCGCGATGGTGCGGCGGCTGCGCGGCGGCGCCAAGCGCGGCCTGCTGTACGGCCAGGGCGGCTTCGTCACCAAGCATCATGCGCTGGTGATCTCGCGCGAGCCGCCGTCGTCCCTGTCACAGGAGGTGAGCGTGCAGGCCGAGGCGGACCGGCACCGCGCCGTCGCGCCGGAGTTCGTCAGCGAGGCCAGCGGCGGCGGCAGGGTCGAGAGCTTCACCGCGCTGTTCGATCGCAACGGCGAGGTCGAGCATGGCGTGGTGATGCTGCGCACCGAGCAGGACGCGCGCACGCTGGCGCGCGTGCCGGCGCAGGACGCAGCCACGCTGGCGCGGCTGATGGATCAGGACAGGTCGCCGGTCGGCTTGCTCGGCACGATCACGATGGCCGCCGATGGCGTGCCGGAGTGGCGGGCGAATTAGTCCACTTCCGTCACCTCACACCTCCCGCGCCTCGTGCTGCCAGCGTGCATAGGCCGTATCCCAATCAGGATCGCGCTCCGCCACGAAGCCGAGCGTTCGGCCGCCGCCGAGGTTGCGGAAGCCGATCATGGCGCGCCGGTGCGCGCCGCTCCTGACATAAGCGCGCATGCTGGCTTCGTCGGTCCAGACCGTCAGCGTGTGATAGATGCCATTCACCGGACGAAGCTCGACGCGCAGATTTCCGGGAGCGGCGCGCGCCTGGCGGACGGCGCGCAGCGTGTGCCACCAGAATCGCGCCAGCCGAGTGAGGCCGCGGTGCGGGCGGAAGCCGGTGACGGACACGTAGACGCTCATGGCGCGCTCCTGGATCGCACCCCGTCGCGGGGGGAACGGTCGCGCCGGCGGGTGTGAGCACAACGCTGCTCACCGCGTCCTGGATGTCGGCGCGCAGATCACGGTCCGGCGGTCAGCGCCCACTTCGCCTGGGCTTCACGTCGGCAGGCACCGTGCCGGTGGTCTCCGCAGCCGCCGGGGGCGAGCTGTTGTCGCCCGCCAATTGCTGGTCGCGCTTGAGCGCGACGGCCTCATCCCGCCGCGCGGCCGCAACCGCCGATTCCGGATCCAGCTTGAGCGCCTGGTTGAAGTCGGCGAGCGCGCGGTCGTAGCGCCCCTTTTCCAGCCACACCGCGCCGCGGTCGCTGTACGTCGCGGCATCGTTGAAGCCCATGCGCACGGCGTGGTCGAGATCGACGAGGGCCTCGTCCAGATCTCCCTTGCGCTGGAACGCCAGTCCACGATCGTGAAACAGCATCGGATTGTTCGGATCGAGCCGGATCGCCCGCTCATAATCGCCAAGCGCCCGGTCGAAGCGGCCCATGCGGACCAGATCCCTGGCGCGGTAGCGATAGAGATCGGCATTGCGGGGCGCGAGCCGGATCGCCTCGTCGAGATCGGCGACGGCCCCTTCGACATCGCCCTGGCGGCTGCGGTCCATCGCGCGCTTCACCAGGGATGCGGCGGTCATCGGTTCGGCCGGGACGACCGGCTCTGCGGCTTGCGGCGCAGGCGCCTCCATCGCCGGGGGCTGCACCGGCAGCACGGCTCCGGTCGCATCCTGGACGGCAGGCGCCGGGATGGTCTCACCTGCGACCTTGCGCTGCGGCGCGGATCGGGCCTGCGGCGACGGTGTCACGATCGAGCGCGTCGCCTGCCTGCTCATCCAGTCGCCGGCGGAGGGCAACAGCAGAATCTCGAGGCCGATCAGGATCGCGCTGAGCACGGCGGTCGCCGCGGTGAACTGCAGGATGGCGTCCCAGCGCTCGCGGCGGACGCGATCGCGCTCGGCGGCAAGATCGGCGTCGTATTCGGCGCGCAGGCCAGGGTCGCGCAGCACGTTGTAGGCGACGATGATCATCTTGAGCTGATGCTCCGACGCCGCATCGGCGCCGCCCCGGAGGTCGGGATGGTGCGCCTTGGCGGCCAGGCGGAACGCCCGCTTGATCGTGTCGAGATCGGCCCGCGGCGATACGCCGAGCACCTCGTAATGCGTCTTCATGGTGCGATCCCGTGCCTCTCTACCGAGGCCGGTTCGGGATCACGCGGGGAGCAGGTCGAGCGCATAATGGGCGCCATCGCGGGTGAGCCTGCCAAACGCGGCCCACGGAAAATGAGATCCACAAACCAACATCTTTTCTGCAACGATACGATCGAGCAATCTGCGCCGGCTGACCTCGGCAGCCGGGCCGTCCTGGTCATAGGCGCCGTGCCATTCCGGATGGCGCAGGCACAATGCCGGCACATAGGCGGTGTCGCCCGAGATCATCAGTTGCTCCGATCCGGAGCTGAGATGAAAGGCGGTGTGCCCCGGCGTATGTCCGGGGACGCTGACGAAGCGGATGCCCGGCACCACCTCGTCCTCGCCCTCGACCGGCAGCACGTTCTTCCACCCCGGGATCACGCTCTGGATGCGGCGCGCCAACGACTGCCGCCACGGGGGCAGCCGGCTGGTCAGAGATGCGTCGGTCCAGAACTTGTATTCCGCCGCGGCCACGATGATCTCGGCGGTCGGAAACACCGGCGCGTTGGTGTCCTCGCCGAGCAGTCCGAAGATGTGATCGGGATGGAAGTGCGAGATCAGGATGGTGTCGATGTCCTCCGGGCGAATGCCGGCTGCTTTCAGATTGTCCAGCATGCGACCTGAAATGAAGATCGAGTCGGAATTGTAGCCCTGCACCTGGCCGCCGCCGCCGGCATCGCACAGCACGGTCTTGCCCTTCAGCCGCACCACGAAGGTGGAGATCGGGATCGGGACGAAGGCGGAGCTCAGGCCTGCGGCGTGCAGCGCCTGCTTGACGTCGCCGATGCTGGCGTTGCCGATGAAGCCGGCCTCGTGCGGCTTTTCCCAGATCCCGTCATAGAGGGCGATCACCTCGGCCTCGCCGATCGTGATCCGGCGATAGCCGGGCGTGGGATCCTCAGTGCGGCGGCGCGGCTTGGCGGCAACGACGGCAAGCCCCGCATCGAGACCGAGGGCGGCCGCGGCCGTCGCGGCCGATAGCACCAAGGTCCTGCGCGAAGGGCCGCTCGCAATCACATTGCCTGCCACTAAATGTACCGCTGGTTGAATAAATATCTAACACAAGTTAACCTCTGCACCTTAGCGGGATTATGGCGCGACAACGGCCTTTCTGGCCGGGGCGTCAGGTGTGGGGAGTCTGCAACGGTCGGGGATGATCCCGTCGAGCGGGGCGCCGCCTGACGAACGGCGCAGGCATGTGCGTTCCGCGCCGGCGCGGCTCGCCGGGGGCGCCATCGGTTCTGCGTACGGCTATCGGCAGGCTGTGTCGTTCGATGATCGAATGGGACAGCGGCCCATCTCGGCCGCTGTCGCCCGCTTCGTCATGCCTATCAGGCGGCGCGAACGGATTGCAGGAAGCGGCTGACCTCCTGCTTGAGCCGGTTGCTGTCGCCGGAGAGCTGGCGCGCGGCGCTGAGCACCTGCCCCGAGGTGTCGCCGGTCTCGCTGGCGCCGCGCTGGACGTTGGCGATGTTGGCGGACACCTGCTGTGTACCCGCGGCGGCGTGCTGGATGTTGCGCGAGATCTCGGCGGTTGCGGCGCCCTGCTCCTCGACCGCGGCCGCCACCGTCGCGGCGATCTCCGACAGCCGCTCGATCGTCGTCGAGATCTCCCTGATGGCACCGACCGACTCCTGCGTGGCCCCCTGGATGCCGGAAATCTGTTGGCCGATCTCGCCGGTCGCCTTTGCAGTCTGTTCGGCCAGCGCCTTGACCTCGGAGGCGACGACGGCAAAGCCGCGGCCGGCTTCGCCCGCCCGTGCGGCCTCGATGGTGGCATTGAGCGCCAGCAGATTGGTCTGCCCGGCGATCGTGTTGATCAGTTCGACGACGTCGCCAATGCGGGTCGCCGCCTTCGACAACTCGCCGACGCGATCATTGGTGCGGCGGGCCTGCTCGACCGCATCGGAGGCGATGCGCGCCGACTCCTGCACCTGGCGGCTGATCTCACGGACCGACGAGGTGAGCTCCTCGGTCGCCGAGGCGACGGCCTGAACGTTGGCCGACGCCTCTTCGGAGGCCGCGGCGACGGTGGTGGACAGCTCCTGCCCCCGCACGGCGGTGCTCGACAGCGAATTGGCCGAACTCTCGAGCTCGCTGGAGGCCGAGGACACCGTATTGACGATGTTGCCAATGGCGCCTTCGAAACTGTTGGCAAGCTCTGACATCTCCCGCTTGCGCGAGGCGGCTGCGCGCCGCTCCTGCTCACCGAGCTCCCTGGCGTTGAACCGCACCATCGTCTGCACGGTCTGCAGGTTACGCAGCGCGCGGCCGATCTCGTCGTCGCGCTCGATGCGCATGCGGGTGTCGAGCTTGCCCTGAGTGATGCTTTCCATCGTCTCGTTCAGATGATCGAGCGGCGCCACGATCACGTTCATCGTGCGCAGCCCGACCAGGCCGCACAGCACGACACCAGCGGCAGCAATCGCCACGGCGGTCATTCCGGCGAGCCCGCCCTCCCCGAACGAAATGACGCCAAGCACGAGCAGGAACAGTGTCTGCAATCCAACCAGCGTTCGCAGCCTTGCCGCGATCGTGCCGGCGAACATCGAGAGATGGTCGAACACCGAGCGGCGGCGGACGATGCCGTCGTCGATCTTGTAACCATGTGGCCGCTTTTCGCGAATCGCCGCATAGACCTGCTCGGCCTCGGCGCGCTGGTCGGCGGGCAGCTTGGTGCGCACCGAGGTGTAGCCGACGACTTGGCCGTCTTTGCAGATCGGCGACGCCGTCGCCAGCACCCAGTAATAGTCGCCATTCTTGCGGCGGTTCTTGACCGCGCCGACCCAGGGACGGCCGGCCTTGAGCGTGGTCCAGAGATTGTCGAAGGCTTCAGGCGGCATGTCGGGATGGCGCACGATGTTGTGCGGCTGCCCCATCAGTTCGGCTTCGGTGAAGCCGGCCGCGTCGACAAAATCCTGGTTGAAGAAGGTCAACTTGCCCTTCGTGTCGGTCTTGGACACGATCAGCGTGTCATCCGTGATCGGATACTCGACGTTGGTGACGGGCAAATTCTTACGCATGGCGAGTCTTTCAATCGACGATGATGGCCGTGAGCCGTGCCGGCACTGGCATGACTAATTTTGTTGCAAGAGATGCATCGATCGTCGCAGTCGCCGATTAACCTAAGATAAAATGCCGCCACCGTTGAAATACGGGCGCTGGCGCTCATTGATGGCAGTTGCAAATCGCGCAAGACCTGTAGCCGGTGTGTCGCCACACGAGTGCAGACAGAACGGCGCATCCATGTTGCCGCCGTTGACGGAGCGCACAGATCGTTGCGCTCCTGGCCGCTCGGGATCTCAGGCGGCGCGAACCGTTTGCGGGAAGCGCGTCGCCGATGCGGGTCGCGGCCCTCGACAGCTCGCCGAGGCGATCGGTGGTCGAGCGCGACTGGCCGACTGACTCGCCCGCCTTCCGCGCCGACCGGCCCACGAAAAAGGGCGCGGCCTCCCGGCTACGCCCTGGTCTCGTTGGGATCTGTCCGCCGGGATCAGGCGGCGCGCACAGTGTCCAGGAAACGTCCGACCTCGAGCTTGAGGCGGTTGCTGTCGCCGGACAGCATCTGCGCCGCCGAGAGCACCTGGGACGACGCCGAGCCGGTCTCGCTGGCACCGCGCTGCACCTCGGCGATATTGGACGACACCTGCTGCGTGCCGATCGATGCCTGCTGGATGTTGCGCGAGATCTCCTGCGTCGCCGCGCCCTGCTCCTCCACCGCGGCGGCGATGGCCGAGGAAATCTCCGACAGCTTCTCGATGGTGCCGGAGATCTCGCGGATGGCCCCAACGGATTCCTGCGTCGCTGTCTGGATGCTGCCGATCTGCTGGCCGATCTCGCCGGTGGCCTTGGCGGTCTGCTCGGCCAGCGCCTTCACCTCGGAGGCGACCACGGCAAAACCACGGCCGGCTTCACCTGCCCTGGCGGCCTCGATGGTCGCATTGAGCGCCAGCAGATTGGTCTGGCCGGCGATGGTGTTGATCAGCTCGACGACGTCGCCGATGCGGGTCGCGGCCTTCGACAATTCGCCGACGCGATCATTGGTCCGCCGCGCCTGGTCGACGGCATCGCTGGCCATGCGCGCGGACTCCTGCACCTGCCGGCTGATCTCGGTGACCGAGGAGGCCATCTCCTCGGTAGCGGAAGCGACCGACTGGACGTTGGTCGAGGCTTCCTCGGAGGCGGCGGCGACCGTGGTCGCCAATGTCTGCGAGCGCGCGGCGGTCGAGCTCAGCGACGTGGCCGACGCCTCCAGTTCGGTCGAGGCATGCGACACGGTGCCGACGATCTGCCCGACGGCCTGCTCGAAGCCGTCGGCCATCTGATGCATCTCGGCGCGGCGCTTCTCGGCCATCAGCTTGTCCATCGCGATCTTGGCCTCGGCCTCCTGCTGCGCCTTCTCGGCCAGCATCACCTTGATCTGGTTGACGGCCTGCGCCGTATCGCCGATCTCGTCGCCGCGGCCCTCGCCGTAGATGGCTACCTCCTCTCCCTTTGCCATGCGCTGCAGCACGGCGACCAGCGCGCGCATCGGCTTGGCAATGCCGTACTGGCCGATGACGAAGCCGAGCGACAGACCGGCGATGATGCTGATGGCGGAGAGGACCATCAACCTGTGTGATGTTTCGACATACTCATCAGCCGACGACTTGGCCAATTCTTCGACGCGGTGATCTACCTGCTCGGCCACTGCCCGCATCTTGGCTCGGAGCGTCTCGGCAACGGCATCACTGGCCTTGACCGTTTCGAGCAACTTCTGAGCGGAGTCGCTGATCTGGTTGGAGGACGCCGCCTCCACCACGGCCAGCGTCTTGCCGATACTTATCTGATAGGCTGCGAATGCGTCTCGAACGCCGCCGAGCATCGCCTGGGTTTCCTGGTCATTCGTCTTTGAGACTTCGTCCAACCGTTCCTTGAACGCCTTCATCTGCTCGTCGATGATGTGATGCGCTGCGTTGCGGTTGTCGTCGCGAGGATCGAGTGCGCTACGGAACTCAGCGCCGACGATGGACGCCACATTCGTGTTGGCTCGCGCGGCCAGCATCGAGCGCCGAGCAGCCCGCGCCATTCGCTCGGCGTTCTCGTTGAGATCGCGCAATGCACCGGCGGCGATGTAGCTCAGGGCACCCATCATGGCGCTGAGCAGGAGCACGATCGTAAGAATCTTAGTCAGGACGCGAAAGCGCGAAAGAAACGACATCTACAACCTCTCATGAAGGCCGATGACGTCAAACGAAGCCGAGACTACGTCGAGGACGCAATCGAAGTCGCTCCTGCATCACCGGTGATGTTGGGTGAGCCGACCTTGTTGCGCTTGAATCGAAAAAAATCTTAATTTTCTCGACCGTAAAAATTCGGATCAAATGATACGCGCGGACGGTATTTTTCCCCGCCGCGCGCTCGCCCCGATAGACAGCCACGGTAGTGGCCAACCGCTGCGAGCGCTCGGCCACCGAGGGTCGGGGATCTTCACCGAGGCTTCGAACTCACCGGAGGCAGAGGACGCGCACGCCGACGATCCGCGAGCCCGTCGCTTCGAGGGCGCGCCGGCAAGTTGCTTCATCTCGCGCTCCCCCGCGCCGCGGATCATTCCAGCTCGATCGGCTGATAGGCGCCGGTCTCGTCGAGCGCGGTGCCCCAGATCTTGTGCGAGGCCTGATGTTCGGCGGGGCCGAAGTTGAGCGAGGCGCCAAGCCCCAGATCGATGTTGCGCATCGACTCCAGCGTATCGATCAGCCGCTCGGTATCGAGCTGCGGACCGGCCTGCTTCAAGGCTTGAACCAGGATGCTTGCCTCGATGTAGCCCTCGAGCGAGGTGTAGTCCGGCGGTTCGCCGGGGAAATGCTTCGCCAGCGCGGCCTTGTAGTCGAGCACCACGCTCGAATAGCCGGAAACGGCGGGAACGGTCTGGGTCACGACCACCCCGGCTGCGTAGCGTGGGCCGAGCAGCATGAGCTCGTTGGCAAGCGCCGATGCACCGACCGCCGACACGTTGACGAAGAGGACGCCGGGCAGCGCGTCGCGCGCCTTCTCGATGAACTTGGCGGCCGCGCGCGAGGTCGCGACCATGATGACCGCACGGACCGGCACCTTCTGGGTCTTGAGCTGATTGATCGCGGGCTCCACATCCACGGTGTTGCGGGTGTAGTTGACGCGCAGGATCGCCGCGTCGTTGAGGCCGAGGACGCGAAACGCCTTTGCAACGCCGGCAAAGCCTGCATCGCCGAACGAATCGTCCTGCGCGAACAGCGCAATCTGTCGTGGGGGCACGCGGCGCAGCTTGACCAGGTAATGCACCAGCGCATCGGCCTCTTCCGAATAGCTCGGACGATAGTTGAAGACGTAGCGGTCCGGCGGATCATGACGCGAGACGTTCGCGCCGGTGTAGGGGCTGAAGAACAGCATCCTACGCTCCAGCGAATATGGAATTGCGACGGCCGCCGTCGCGGTCCCGAAACTGCCGACGAAGCCGAATACGCGCTCCTTCTCGTAGAGCTGCTTCATGGCATCAAGCGTGCGGTTCGGATCATAGCCGTCATCGGCCACGGCGAGCCTGAGCATTCGGCCATTGACCCCGCCAGCTTCGTTGGCGCGGTCGAATGCGGCTTCGATGCCCACCTTGAGCAGGCGGCCCGATTCCTTGTTCGCGCCCGACAGCGGCAAGACGCTGCCGAACGTGATGTCGCGCTCCGTGATGCCGCGAACCGCCGAAGCAGCCACGGCACTCGTTGCCCCCGTCGCAGCGACGGAGAGCGTCGGGTCCCGCAGCGCGCCGGCCGCCATCGCCGGTGTGCCCGTCGATCGCTCGATGTCGGCAAGCTGGAGCTCGGCCCGCCGGCAGTCCTGGCGGCCACTCGCCACGGCCGCGCGACCGTCGGCGATGGAGCGGTCGAACTGGCGCGTCAGCTCGTTGCGATCGCCGTCGTTGTTCGACGCCTCGCGGATGACGGCCTGGAACTTGCCGATGATGGCCTGGATCCGCGGCCGAGGGATATCGCTGCAGGCAAGGGCCGCCCCGATGGCGGGACCGATCCTGCCGCCGAGGTCGCGCACGACGGCAAGGTTGTCGCCAGGCGCGGCCCCGACAGAGGTCGTGAGCATGAGGGTGAAGATGATCGCCGAGGAAGTCGCGAACGATCGCGTCCGGCTCATCATCTCGTGGCGGGCCCGAAGGTCAAGGAAGGTCATCATGTCGGGATTCGAACTCGTTGAAACATGTTGGTCGGATCGTTGTGAGCTGATGAGATCGCCGCAGGTCTGTCAGGCCGCGCGGACCGTCTCCAGGAAGCGGCTGACCTCGCGCTTGAGGCGGTTGCTGTCTGTCGACAGCCCCTGGGCCGCCTCCAGCACCTGGGTCGAGGCCGAGCCGGTCTCGGTGGCGCCGCGCTGCACGTCAGTGATGTTGACGGAGACCTGCTGCGTGCCGTGAGCCGCCTGCTGCACGTTGCGCGAGATTTCCTTGGTCGCGGCGTTCTGCTCTTCGACGGCGGCTGCGATCGTCGAGGACACCTCCGACAGCCGTTCGATGCTGCCGGAGATCAGCCTGATCGCCGCGACCGATTCCTGCGTCGCCGTCTGGATGCCGGCCACCTGCTGGCCGATCTCGTCGGTCGCCTTGGCGGTCTGCTCCGCCAGCGCCTTGACCTCGGCGGCGACGACGGCAAAGCCCCGCCCCGCCTCGCCGGCCCGCGCCGCCTCGATGGTGGCGTTCAACGCCAGCAGATTTGTCTGCCCGGCAATGCTGTTGATCAGCTCGACCACGTCGCCGATGCGGCTCGCCGCCCGCGACAGCTCGCTCACCCGCTCGTTGGTCTTCTTCGCCTGCTCGACCGCTTCGTTGGCCATGCGCGCCGATTCATGCACCTGGCGGCCAATCTCGGTGACCGAGGACGTCATCTCCTCGGTGGCCGAGGCGACGGATTGCACGTTGGTCGACGCTTCCTCCGACGCAGCCGCCACCGTGGTTGCGAGCTCGCCGGCGCGGACCGCCGTCTTGCTCAAGGTATCCGCCGAGACCTCCAGTCTGGACGAAGCCGACGAGACCGTCTCGACGATCTCGCCAACGGCGCTTTCGAAATCGTCGGCCATCTTGTGCATGTCGGCCTTGCGGCGGGCCAGCGCCCGCTGCTCGGCTTCCTTCTGCTCCGCTTCCAGCGCGTGACGTGCGACCGCATTGCTCTTGAACACCTCGACGGCGCCGGCCATCTCGCCGATCTCGTCGCCGCGTCCCACGCCGGGCACCTCGACGTCGAGACGGCCGCCGGCGAGGCTCTTCATCGCGCTGGTCATGCGATGCAGCGGGCTGGTGATGCCACGCCCGACGATCGTCGACACGACGAGCAGGACCAGCAGCACGATCCCGGCCGCCATCAACGACTGCCGCGTCGAGGCCCAGGCCTGCGCCGAGAGGTCATCGATATAGACGCCGGTCCCGACCAGCCAATTCCAGGGGGCGAAGCCGGCGACATGGGTGAGCTTGGGCTGCGGCGTCTCGGAGCCGGGCTTCGGCCAATCGTAGTCGACGAAGCCGCGGCCATGCTGGCGGACCACGTCGATCATCTCGATGAACAGCTTCTTGCCATTCGGATCCTTCATGTCCGCGACATCCTGCCCGACCAGCTTGGTCGAGATCGGATGCATCAGCATCTTCGCGGTCATGTCGGTGACGAAGAAATACTCGTTTCCGCCATAGCGCAGCTGGGAGGCGCGCTCGAGCGCGCGCTTCTGCGCGTCAGCGACCGAGATCGTCCCCTTCTGCGCGGCCGCATGCTCTTCGGCAAAGATGCCGAGCGCGAGCTCGGTCAGATGCCGCAGCTCGAGCTGCTTCTGCTGCTTAAGGCCCGCGGCGAGCTCACGGGAATTGAAGGCGGTCAGACCGATCAGGCCGAGGAAGCTCAGACCGATCAGGGCATAGATCTTGATACCGATGGTGAGCTTGAGGCGATGAGGCATTGCAAACGACATGTCAGTCTCCACGGGCGCAACTCATGCTTGGGGCGCTCGGGGACAGATCACGGCGACGGGCGTGGGCTCGCCCTCGTATGCACGCAAACGGGCCCGCAGCCCACGCGTGGAAGCTACGGAACCGAATATTAAGTCTGGTTAAGACGATGTCCGTACGAATACGGAGCAGCGATCGAAAATGATCGTTGCCCGTCCAGATCGGTAACGCGCTCCGGCCTGGCCGTGCGACGCGTCGTCTCATGTGGTGCGACCACGTGAGAGAAGCACCGTTTGCCCGTGGAGCCCGACTGCGCGTTGGCCGCGAATGACCAGACCCTACACGCCGACTCTTAACACAAGTTAAAAACGCAGATTGACTACGCAGGTTAGTTTTGCCGGCGCAAATGCAACGCGAACAGAAAAGCCGCAGGCAACGGGGCCGCGGAGTGTCTCTGTTGGGTCAGAAAACGTCGGGTCAGAAAACGCAAAAGGCCGGAGCGTTCGATGCTCCGGCCTTCCAATCCCCTGCGCGACCAGGAGTTGGCCGCTTCCGCGGCCCAGCGTTATGCCGCCCGCACCGAGCCGAGGAAGCTCGCGACCTCCTGCTTGAGACGATTGCTGTCGCCGGACAGCGCCTGTGCCGCTGAGAGCACCTGGGCCGAGGCCGACCCGGTCTCGGCCGCGCCGCGCTCGACATCGGCGATGTTGGACGAGACCTGCTGCGTGCCATGCGCCGCCTGCTGGACGTTGCGCGAAATCTCCTGCGTCGCCGCGCCCTGTTCTTCGACGGCGGCTGCGATGGTCGAGGAGATTTCCGACAGCTTCTCGATCGTAGAGGAGATCTCCTTGATGGCGCTGACCGACTCCTGCGTCGCGACCTGGATGCTGGAGATCTGCTGGCCGATCTCGCCGGTGGCCTTCGCGGTCTGTTCCGCCAGCGCCTTGACCTCGGAGGCGACGACCGCAAAGCCGCGGCCGGCATCGCCCGCGCGCGCCGCCTCGATGGTGGCGTTGAGCGCCAGCAGGTTGGTCTGGCCGGCAATGGTGTTGATCAGCTCGACGACGTCGCCGATGCGGGTGGCGGCCTTGGACAGCTCGCTGACGCGCCCGGTCGTGGTGCGGGCCTGGCCGACGGCGTCGTTGGCGATGCGCGCCGATTCCTGCACCTGGCGGCTGATCTCGGTGACCGACGAGGCCATCTGCTCGGTCGCAGACGCCACCGACTGGACGTTGGTCGTGGCTTCCTCCGAGGCAGACGCAACCGCCGTCGTCAAGCCTTGCGAGCGCGTCGCGGCCTGGGTCAGCGTCGTGGCGGACTGCTCGAGCTGGCTCGAGGCCGACGAGACGGTGTTCACGATCTCGCCGACCGCGGCTTCGAACTGCTCGGCCAGCCGCTGCATGTCGGCCTTGCGCTGGCGCGCCGCGACCTCATCCAGCGCGCTCTTTTCCTCGGCCTCGGTGCGCGCCTTCTCCTCGGCATTGCCACGGATCACCGTGACGGTCTTGGCGAGATCGCCGATTTCGTCACCCCGCGATGCGCCGGGAATGGCGATGTCGATGCGGCCGCGCGCCATCTCGCCGAGCGCCGCGTTGAGCCGCGTCAGCGGCCGCGCGATCCCGAGGAACGAGAACACGACCGAACCGATCACCGACAACAGAACCGCCAATCCGACAAACAGCGTGATATAGCTCGCCTGCGCGGCGACCTGGTCTGCCTCGAACCGGGCGCTCGCGTTGCGCGCGCGCGCGTCCTGGATGGCGGAGGACATCAGCTCGCCGGCCTCGCCGAGATAGATGAGCGTGCGGTCGCGCAGCACGGCCTCCTTGATTCCCTCGGTCTTCACCACCTCGTCGTTCGCGGCGACGAAGTCGGAGGCGAGGCCATTGAGCTTGGTGATCGTGGCCTGGATCTCGCGGTTGTCGGCGAGCATGCGAGCGTCGGTCAGCGAGCTCTTCAGCCCCGGCACCGTCTGCTTCACGGTCAGGATGGTTGCGGCGTCGCCAGTCATGCCGAACCGCCACGCCTGCGACCGCATGTAGTTCAACTTGGCATCGGCGGCGTGAAGCTGGCGCTCGACCCGCTCGCGGAAGGCGAGGTTCGGCAGCGACGGCGAGGCGAGCAGCGCCTTCAGGCTGGTGTTCCACTCGTTGGAGACCGCACTGCGCTTCTCGATCTGCGTCAACAACTTCTTCTGCGCCTCGGCGAGATCGACCGCTCCCGCGGCATAGCTCGTCATCAGCTCCTTGATCCGGGTCAACCGGGCGCGATTGTCGGCGGTCGATACGTTGCCGAGCGCGGCGTCGATGTCGGTCACCATCGCGGTCGAGAACTGCTGAATGTCGGCGGCTGCCTTCTCTGCCTCGGCCGGCGCACGCGCCAGCCGCGCCGAACGGCCGCCGAGCTGGGTCTGCTGCATGTTGATGCTGGCCGACAGCACGCTCTCGACCACGCGCCGCGCGCGCTCGGCCTGCTGATTGGCATGGTTGACCGCTCTTTCCGCCATCAACTGGTTAGCGATCATGCCGACCGCGAGAGACGCGCCGATGGCGCCAGCAAGCCCGAGTTTGTAGCCGATCCGATTCAGTTTCATTGCCCTACCCACAGATGGACGCGTCACGCGACGGTCCGTACTGGAGGTATAGCGGTGAGGTCCCTAGAGACCGTTAATTTACGGGAGTTATCGGGCATTACACGCAAAAAACATCTGCTTTTTCTGTGTGCGCCCCGATGCTTACGGCGGCACGACGGCGCTGCCGCGCCGAGCGACGGCTCACAAACTAAGCAGATGATGTAATCGGCACCGAGGCCCTGCGCGTCGTTCCAGAATCCGGCACACGCTCACGCAGCCGATGCGCAGCTAGCGCAACAGCCCGAGCGCATCGGCGAAAAACTGCGGACCGCCGAAATTGCCGGACTTCAGCGCCAGCAGCATGTCGCCCGCCTCGGCGCCGATCGCGCGAAGCACCGGCACGCCGGCCGCGATCTCCGGACCGACCAGGAAGCCGGGAATCCTGAGCCTGTCGACGACGGCGCCGGAGGTCTCGCCACCTGCGACGATCAACCGCCGCACGCCGGCCTGGATCAGCCCCGCGGCCAGATCGGCCATTGCCTGCTCGATCGCGTGCCCCGCCGCCTCGCGGCCGTGCCTGGATTGCAGCGCGCTGACCTGATCCGGCGTCGCACTGGAGGCGATCAGCACGGGTCCCTTGGCGACGCGCTCACGCGCCCAGGCGAGCGCTCGCCGCGCCTCGTCCGGGCCTGCGACCAGGCCCGCCGCATCGAGATGCAGCACCGGCATGATGGTCTCGGCCTGCGCGATCTGCTGCAAGGTCGCCTGCGAGCAACTGCCGGCGAGGCAGGCGGCCAGGCCGCCGACGGGGGCATCGGCGTGATGCGCCAAGCCGTGGGAATGAACCTGCCCGGTCTCGACCAGCGCGCGTGCCAGCCCGAGCCCGATGCCGGACGCGCCGACGGAGACCCGGCTCTTCAAGGCGGCCGCACCGATCGCGGTCAGGTCGGCATCGAAGACGGCGTCGACGATCGCCGCGCCCATGCCCTGCCCGGCCAGCTCCTGCAGCCGGCGGCCGATCGCCTCGGGCCCGTGCACGACGGCGGCGAGATCGACCAGGCCGATTTTCCGCCGGCTCTGGCGCGCCAGCACGCGTACCAGGTTGGCGTCATGCATCGGGTTGAGCGGATGGTCCTTGAGCGGGCTCTCGTTGAGCGGCACGGAGCCGACGAACAGGTTGCCCTGATAGACGGTCCGCTTCGTCTCCGGGAAAGCCGGCGTCACCAGCACGATCGCGTCACCGGCATCGCCGGCGAGCGCATCCATGACAGGGCCGATGTTGCCGGCGTCGGTGGAGTCGAACGTCGAGCAGATCTTGAACAGCACGTGGTCAGCGCCCCGAGCGCGCAGCCATGTATCGGCCTCGCGTGAGCGGGCCACGGCGAGCGACGCCTCGATCGAGCGGCTCTTCAGCGAGACGACGACGGCATCGACCTCCGGCAGCGTGAGGTCATCAGCCGGCACGCCGATGGTCTGCACCGTGCGCAGGCCGGCGCGGGTCAGGGTATTGGCGAGGTCGGAGGCGCCGGTGTAGTCGTCGGCGATGCAGCCGAGCTTCAAGGTCACGGCTTCACTCCCTTGTAGGGCGCGAACCAGCCGAGCCCGTCCTCGGTGCGACCGCGCGGATTGTACTCGCAGCCGACGAAGCCGGCATAGCCGAGCCGGTCGAGCTCGGCGAACAGGAACGGATAGTTGAGCTCCTCGCTGTCAGGCTCGTTGCGCGAGGGAATGCTGGCGATCTGGATGTGGCCGATGATGTCCATCATCTCGCGCAGCCGCATCGTGACGTCGCCGTGGATGATCTGGCAGTGATAGATGTCGAACTGCAGCTTGAGATTGGGAATCTTCAGCTCGCGGATGAGATCGCGGGCGAAGCCGAAATCGTTGAGGAAGTAGCCGGGCACGTTGCGCGAATTGATCGGCTCGATCACGACATCGAGCCCGTGGGGCGCGAAGAACTCCGCCGCCCAGGCGACCGACTTGGTGTACGCCTCCACGGCTTTCGCATCATGACGATCGGCGATGCCGGCCATCAGATGCAGCCGCTTCACGCCGGTGGCCTTGGCGTAAGGCAGCGCCGTCTCGAGGCTCGCCTTGAGATCATCGAAACGGTGCGGCAGTGCGGCAAAGCCCTTCTCGCCGGCATCCCAATTGCCGGGCGGCAGGTTGAACAGCGCCTGAGTCAGGCCGTTGTCATCAAGCCGCTTGCCGACCTCCTCGGCCGGATGATCATAGGGAAACAGGAATTCCACTGCGGTGAAGCCGGCCTTGGCGGCCGCCGCAAAGCGATCGAGGAACGGATGCTCGGTGAACATCATCGAGAGATTGGCGGCGAAGCGGGGCATGGTGCAAGAACTCGTCGTGCTGTTACTTGGAGGAGCCCGGCAATTTCGTGCCGGTAACCTGCGCATACATCCGCGCCACAGAGGCGTCGTCGTCGCGGCCCATGCCGGCGGCCGCCGTCATCAGGAACATCTGCAGCGCAGCCGCCGAGACCGGGACCGGGAAGCGGTGGTTGCGCGCCATGTCCTGGATGATGCCGAGATCCTTGACGAAGATCTCGACCGCGCTGCGCGGCGTGTAGTCGCCGTCGAGCACATGCGGCATGCGGTTCTCGAACATCCAGGAATTGCCGGCCGAGGCGGTGATGACCTCATAGACCTTGCGGATATCGAGCCCCTGCTTGGCGGCGAAGGCGATGGCCTCGCTGGCGGCGGCGATGTGCACGCCGGCGAGCAGCTGGTTGATCATCTTGAACGCGGCGCCCTGCCCCGGGGCATCGCCGAGCTCGTAGAGCTTGGCCGCCATCGCATCGAGCGCCGGCCGCGCCTTGGCAAACGCAGCCGCGCTGCCCGAGGCCAGGATCGTCAGCTCACCTTGCGCGGCGCGCTGCGCGCCGCCGGAGATCGGCGCGTCGAGGTAGTGCCGGCCGGTGGCTTCGAGCTGCTTCGCCAGCCGCCGCGCGACGTCGGGATCCATGGTCGCGGAGGAGACGAAGACGGCCTCCTTCGGCATGGTTTCGGCCGCGCCGCCAGGACCAAAAAGAATGGCCTCGGTCTGCGCCGCGTTGACGACGACGCTGACCACGATGTCGGCACCTCGCGCCGCCTCGGCGGGAGTTTTCGCACCCTTGCCGCCCTCGGCAACGAAGCGCGCCACGCTATCGGCCGAGACATCGCATCCGGTCACCTCGAAGCCTGCGCGCTTGAGCGAGGTCGCCATGCCATACCCCATCGAGCCGAGCCCGATCACGGCGACTTTCAATTGCGATGGCGACGGCATGTGGCAGATCCCTGAAGCGTTTCCCGGAGACGTCCGGTTGCCCCGGACTGCACTCTGGGTATCACGGCTTGGCCGCGTTGCCAAAGCGTGAGACAAAGCGGCAAAACAGCGACATGCGAGGAAAGACCAGTGGCGGAAACTGCGATTCGCGAGGCCATCTGCCGGTTCGGTCGCTCGCTGTTCGAGCGCGGGCTGACGCCGGGATCGTCCGGCAACATCAGCGTGCGGCTCGACGATGGCGGCTGGCTGGTGACGCCGACCAATGCCTCGCTCGGCTTCCTCGATCCGGCCCGCTTGTCGCGGCTCGATGCGCGGGGCAAGCTGGTCTCGGGCGATGCGCCGACCAAGGAGGTGCCGCTGCACACGGCGCTGTACCAGACGCGCGACGCGGCGCGCGCCGTCGTGCACCTGCACTCGACGCATTCGGTCGCGATCTCGATGCTGCCGGAGATCGATCCGCGCGCCGTGCTGCCGCCGCTGACACCTTATTACTTGATGCGCTGCGGCCAGACCGCGCTGGTGCCCTATCATCGTCCCGGCGATCCCGCGGTCGCCGATGCCATCAAGGGTCTCGCCGGCAAATACGCCTCCGTGCTGCTCGCCAATCACGGGCCCGTCGTGTCCGGTGACACGCTGGAAGCCGCCGTGTTCGCGATGGAGGAGCTCGAGGAGACCGCAAAGCTCTATCTGTTGCTGCGCGGGCTCAACCCGCGTCATCTGTCGCCGCAGCAGGTCGACGATCTGGTCAAAGTGTTCGGCCTCACCCTGCCTCACAGCGATCATCACACTGATCCCACCGGCGGATGATGGGCATGCACTATTTCGCAACAACGCCGGCCGAGATCGATGCCGCCGTCCAGGTGCTCTATGAGGAGGCCCGCTTCTATCGCTGGTTTCCGATCGCAGCCGACTCCTATGACGCGTTCGCCGCCTCTGATCCGATCGCGGCCAGCGAGCTGCGCGGCATCGCCGAGCGCATGCTGGTGGCCGCCGCGCAGGCCAGATCGCGGGCACGGCGGGTCTAGCGTCCCGTCAACCCGGCTTGCATACGGCGGAGCCTGCGCCGCCTTGTCGCTCATCAAGCTGCCTTGCCTCAGGAGGACAACGATGCCTAATATTCGGGCAAAGTGCGGCTGCGGCAGCCATCAGGGATGGATCGGTCGAACAAGGACGGCACCGGCAGCCCATCACTGCCGTGGCGCGAGGATGCGCCCCGCTCGTCCACCATCGATTGCAGCCCCTTCGTATGGCACGCCCCGAGCCACGAAAGGACAGGGCAAAATGCTTCCACATCGGCGTGGGCGCGGCCGTTTGACCGGATCGGCGGCGGATCCGAGCGGGCTGACGCCGGGACCGCGGATTGCCCTTTCGAGCATTGCATACACATCTCCCCCAACGCGCAATCGTCCCGGGCTGCGCCGCCCCCGCGGCGGCCCTTGGCATATCCGTTGCAGACGTCAGACGGGTCGGATCGCGGCCGCGCGACGGAGCGAGCTGCGATCATGACCGATAAGGGACAGGGCGACGGAGGGCGGATGGCGGCGGGCGCGAGCTTGGAACTGGTGAAGGTGACGAAGATGTACGGTCACGTCACCGCCGTGGACGCAATCGACCTGCGGATTCCCGCCGGCTCCTATTGCTGCCTGCTCGGCCCGTCCGGCTGCGGCAAAACCTCCACCCTGCGCATGATCGCCGGCCATGAATCGGCGACATCGGGCGACATCATCGTCGGCGCCAGGAACGTCACCGAGCTGCCGCCCGCCGCGCGCGGCACGGCGATGATGTTCCAGTCCTACGCGCTGTTTCCGCATCTGTCGGTGATCGACAACGTCGCGTTTGCGCTGAAGATGAAAGGCGTCTCCAAGCCCGAGCGCCACGCCAAGGCACGCGAGCTGCTCGAACTGGTGGACATGCAGAGCTATGCCGGCCGCCTGCCGGCGCAGCTGTCCGGCGGCCAGCAGCAGCGCGTGGCGCTGGCCCGCGCGCTGATCACCTCGCCACAGATCCTCTTGCTCGACGAGCCGCTGTCGGCGCTCGACCCCTTCCTGCGCCTGCGCATGCGCGCCGAGCTGAAGCGGCTGCAACGCGAGCTCGGCCTCACCTTCGTCCACGTCACCCACGGCCAGGACGAGGCGATGGCGCTGTCCGATCTCGTGGTGCTGATGAATGGCGGCCGCATCGAGCAGCAGGGCAGCCCGCGCGAGATCTTCAATCACCCGCGCACCGAGTTCGCCGCCCGCTTCATCGGCGGCCACAACGTGATTCCGCTGAACGGCGAGACCTTCGCCGTGCGTGTCGACCGCATCCAGCTCAAGGCGCCGAATGCCGCGGTCGACGGTCCGGCCGTGTCGGGCACGATCAGCAAGATCGAATATCAGGGCACCTATGTGCTGGTCGCGGTCGCCACCGACGGTGGCCCCGAGATCTCGGCGCAGCTCAGCGACGATCAGTTCGATGCACAGACCCACGTGATCGGCGAGCGCGTCGTCGTGACCTGGAATCCGGCGCTCGCCGATGCCCTGACTTCCCGCCCCGCCGCAACAGCCACGCCGGCTGCCGAGCTGGTCGCCTGATTTCGTTTGCCTGCTTTTCCCAAGGAGATAATCATGACCGATCGATCGAAGACAACATCCATCAGCCGCCGTTCGCTGCTCAAGGGCGCGGCGGGCGTCGCCGGTCTCGCCGGCTCGGGCACGCTGCTCAGCGCGCCCTACGTCCACGCCGCCGATGCCAAGGTACTGCGCTATCTCGGCACCGCGGTGAACGAGGGCGACGAGATCTCCAAGAAGTGCCTCGCCGACACCGGCATCAAGATCGAATACATCACGGCGACGACGGACGACGTGACCAAGCGCGTCATCACCCAGCCGAACTCGTTCGACGTGCTCGACACCGAGTATTTCTCGCTCAAGAAGCTGGTGCCGTCGGGCAATATCTTTCCGCTCGATGCGCGCAAGATCAAGGAGTTCGACAACATCACGCCGGTGTTCACCAAGGGCGAGCTGCCCAACGGCAAGAAGATCGGCGGTCAGGGCACCGCGCCGTGGAAGGTGCTCTATCTCGACGGGCCGAACTCCAAGACCTTCTCGGCCACCCCGACCGAATGGGTCACGCTGATCCCGACCGTGTACAACGCCGACACGCTCGGCATCCGCCCCGACCTGATCAAGCGCCCGATCAACTCCTGGGCCGAGCTGCTCAACCCGGAATTCAAGGGCAAGGCCTCGATCCTCAACATTCCCTCAATCGGCATCATGGACGCCGCCCTCGTCGTCGAGGCGACCGGCCAGTACAAATATGCCGACAAGGGCAACATGACCAAGGCCGAGATCGACCTGACCATGAAGGTGCTGACCGAGGCCAAGAAGGCCGGCCAGTTCCGCGCGTTCTGGAAGGACTTCAACGAGTCCGTCAACCTGATGGCCTCGGGTGAGACCGTGATCCAGTCGATGTGGTCGCCCGCCGTCACCAAGGTGCGCTCGATGGGCATCGCCTGCACCTTCCAGCCGCTGAAGGAAGGCTATCGCTCCTGGGCCTCGGGCTTCTGCGTCTCGAAGGCGGTGGCCGGCGGACCGAAGCTCGACTGGGCCTATGAGTTCGTCAACTGGTACCTGTCCGGCTGGGCCGGCGCCTATCTCAACCGCCAGGGCTACTACTCGGCCGTACTCTCCACCGCCAAGGCCAACATGACCGAGGACGAGTGGGGCTACTGGATGGAAGGCAAGCCGGCCAAGGCCGACATCAAGGCGCCGGATGGCACCTTGATGGAGAAGGCCGGCGCGGTGCGCGACGGCGGCTCCTACGACGATCGCATGGGCGCCGTCGTCTGCTGGAACGCCGTCATGGACGAGAACGACTACATGGTCCGCAAGTGGAACGAGTTCATCGCCGCCTGATGTGAGAATACTGCCGCGCCCATGATATCGTGGGCGCGGCAGGCTTTCTAAGCGCTCATTCGCGACCGGACGACAGGTATCCCCGTGGCCGTGACGATCGACAACTCGCCCGACACCGTAGCGCCCGCGGAGAGCGCCTTGCGCAAGATCACCATGCGCTCGATCGCCTGGCTGCAGGCCGGCCCGATGATGCTGGTGTTTGCGCTGTTCTTCCTGCTGCCGCTCGTGCTCGTTGTCGTCGTCAGCGCCTGGGACTACAACGAATACGAGATGATCCCGGCGTTCAGCTTCCGCGGCTACACCGACACCTTCGAGGGCTGCGTCGCCAACCTGCCCGAGCTGTGCACGATCCTGAAGACCTATCTCAAGACGCTGAAGCTCTGCCTGCTGACCTGGGGCCTGACCTTGATGATCGGCTTCTGGGTCGCCTATTTCCTTGCCTTCCACGTCCGCAGCAAGACCTGGCAGATCGTGCTGTCGCTGTTGTGCACGATCCCGTTCTGGACCTCCAACGTGATCCGGATGATCGCCTGGATTCCCCTGCTCGGCCGCAACGGCCTCGTCAACCAGGGGCTGATCGGCGCCGGCGTGGTCAACAAGCCGGTCGAATGGCTGCTGTTCTCGGAATTCTCGGTGGTGCTGGCGCTGGTGCACCTGTTCACCTTCTTCATGGTGGTGCCGATCTTCAATTCGATGATCCGCATCGACAAGCGCCTGATCGAGGCCGCCTATGACGCCGGTGCGTCGGGCTGGCAGACGCTGGTCAACATCATCATTCCCCTGGCGAAGCCCGGCATCGTGATCGGCTCGATCTTCGTCATCACCATCGTGATGGGCGACTTCGTCACCATCGGCGTGATGGGCGGCCAGCAGATCGCCTCCGCCGGCAAGATCATCGAGTCCCGGCTGTCGGCGCTGCAATTCCCGGCCGCCGCGGCCAATGCCGTGATCCTGCTCGGCATCACCATCATCATCATCTCCGCACTGACGCGGATCGTCGACGTGCGCAAGGAGCTCTGAGATGGGAGACAAGCGCCCTCGCTCCTTCTACATCCTCGCCGCGTTTTTTTCGGCCTACGTGCTGTTCCTGTACGGGCCGATGATCGCG
The DNA here is from genome assembly GCF_032487575.1 of Bradyrhizobium sp. SZCCHNRI1009. Taxonomy (NCBI): domain Bacteria; kingdom Pseudomonadati; phylum Pseudomonadota; class Alphaproteobacteria; order Hyphomicrobiales; family Nitrobacteraceae; genus Bradyrhizobium; species Bradyrhizobium sp. SZCCHNRI1009. The sequence continues at coordinate 31,445 of NZ_JAUEUL010000034.1, forward strand.
ATCTACATCCTGTCGTTCCAGGGACCGGACGGCGGCCTGACGTTTCCGATGAACGGCGTGTCGCTGACCTGGTTCGGCAAGGTGTTTTCCGGCGGCGGCATCGTCGACATCGGCGCCGCGTTCAAGCGCTCGCTGGCGCTCGGCCTCGTCGTGATGGTCATCACCGTGGTGCTGTCGGTCGCCGCCGGCATGGCGTTCCGCAAGCCGTTCCGCGGCGCATCGGTGCTGTTTTACACCGCGATCGCCAGCCTGATCATGCCGTCGATCATCACCTCGCTCGGCATCGCGCTGGAGTTCCGGCTGATCGACGACTTCGTCAACAAGCACGGCGCCGACTTTGGCCTGGGCTGGCTCGCCGATGGCTACACCACCGCCATGGGCCTGTTCACCTCGGGCTTAGGTGCGCATCTCACCTGGACCCTGCCGTTCGGCCTGCTGATCATGTTCGCGATCTTCAACCGCTTCGACGGCCGTCTGGAGGAAGCCGCCCGCGACCTCGGCGCCACGCCCTGGCAGACCTTCCGCCACGTCGTGCTGCCGATCATTCTGCCCTCCGTGGTCGGCATCGGCCTGTTCGGCTTCACCTTGTCCTGGGACGAGCTCGCACGTTCGAGCCAGGCGATCGGCTCGGTGAACACGCTGCCGCTGGAGTTGCAGGGCCTGACGACGACGGTGACCAAGCCCGACATCTACGCGCTGGGCACGCTGACCTCGGCGGTGTCGTTCGTGGTGATCTTCGCGGCATTGTCGGTGATTCTGGTGCTGCAGGCGCGGCAGCGCCGGCAGGGCTCGGATGCCGGCAAGGGGATGGTGTAGAAGTTCAGCGCCGAAAAGCAGTCACGATCGAACTCATCGTGGCAAAGCTTGACAACAAGCAGCGAGCGCGGTGCCTGTGAATGCGCCCTCGCCCCTTGTGGGAGAGGGCATATAGGACAGCGCAGCAAGCTCGGTTGGGTGAGGGGTTTTTCTCTATGAGCGACACTCGCGGAGAGATACCCCTCACCCAACCGCGTACGTGGATGGGCCGTACATGCCCTCTCCCACAAGGGGCGAGGGCGCTGTATCTCGCAGCGCCGTCGTCTCGCGACTTTGCTCGGTGCGTAGGGTGGGCAAAGGCGCGCCAAAGTCTCCGATGATTTACGACGCCATCTCCCGCGCCGTGCCCACCGTCTTTCCTCATCGGCACCGCTGGTGGGCACGCGCCGCCTGACGGCGGCGCTTTGCCCACCCTACGAGGTCATTGCCTCAAAGCCCCAGATACGCCTTCCGCACATCCTTGTTGCCGCTGATCTCCGCTGATGTCCCCTGCATCAGCACGCGACCCGTCTGCAGGATGTAGGCCCGATCTGCGATCTCCAGGCATTCCGCCATGCGCTGCTCGACGATGAGCACCGTCATGCCGGCGTCGCGGATGCGCTTGACGGCCTGGAAGATCTCGTCGACCAGCTTCGGCATGATGCCCTGCGACGGCTCGTCGAGCATCAGGAGCCGCGGCCGGGTCATCAGCGCGCGGCCGATCGCCAGCATCTGCTGCTCGCCGCCGGACAGGGTCTCCGCACGCTGCTCGAGCCGCTCGGACAGGCGCGGGAACAGCGTGAACACGAACTCCAGCGGCTGCTCGCGATTGGCCTCGCTGCGATAGAGATAGCTGCCAAGCCGCAGATTGTCGCGCACCGAGAGCCGCGGGAACAACCGGCGGTTCTCCGGCACATAGGCAATCCCTTTGGCCGTGATCAGGTGCTGCGCCATGCCGTCGATGCGGCTGCCATCGAAGGTGACGCTGCCCGCGCGCGGCCGCTCGGCGCCGGCGATGGACTTCAGCAGCGTCGACTTGCCCGCGCCATTGGCGCCGGCGACGCAGACGATCTCGCCCTTCTCGACGTCGATCGAAACGTTCGAGATCGCAACCAGCCCCTGATAGGCGGTGGTGACGTCACGCACCGACAGCATGGCGGTCTCCAAGATAGGCGGAAATGACTTTGGGGTCGCGGACGACGTCCTTGGGGCTGCCTTCGATCAGCACCTTGCCGAGATCGAGCACGATGGCGCGGTCGACCAGCGGCATCACGATCTCCATGACGTGCTCGACCATCAGCACCGTGATGCCGGTGTCGCGCACGCGGCGCACGAGCTCGACGCCCTTTTGCGACTCGACCGGGGTCAGGCCGGTCAGCACCTCGTCGAGCAGCAGCAGCTTCGGCTCGGTCGCGAGCGCGCGCGCCACTTCGAGCCGCCGCTTCTCCGACGGCACGAGGTCGCTCGCGAGCACGTCGGCCCGCGCATCGAGCCCGCAGAAGGCCAGCACCTCATGTGCCTTCCGCCGCGCCTCGCGCATATTGGTGGTGCGAACGAGCGCGCCGACGATGACGTTCTCGATCACCGTCATGCTCTCGAAGCTTTTCACCACCTGGAAGGTGCGGCCGATGCCGCGCTGGCAGCGCTCTGCCGCGGGCAGCGCCGTGACGTCCTCGCCGTCGAAGATGATCTGGCCTTCGGTCGGCTTGAATGCACCGGCGATCAGGTTGAACAAGGTCGACTTGCCGGCGCCGTTCGGCCCGATCAGGCCGACGATCTCGCCGCGCCCGACCGAGATCGAGACTTCCGAATTGGCGGTCAGTCCCGAGAAGCGCTGGGTGATGTTGCGCGTTTCCAACAGCGCGGTCATGACGCCACCGCCTCTCTGACCGGCTGGGCACCCCGCTTCGGCTTGCGGGAGAACAGGCTGACGAGTCCTTGCGGCCGGGCGAGCGAGATCGCGATGATCAGGCCGCCATAGACGATCAGGTCGACGCCGCGGCCGGAGCCGCCGATATAGGAGCGCGTCAGCTCGGTCAGCGGGATCAGGATGACGGCGCCGAGCATCGGGCCCCAGAGGGTACCGATGCCGCCGAGCACGGCGGGCAGCGCCATCAGCAGCGAGAACTGGAAGCCCATCACGCTCTCGGGATCGATGTAGGTGACGTACATCGCATAGAAGCCGCCGCCGACGGCGACGAGAAACGCCGACACGGCCGCCGCGCCCATCTTGGAATTGAACACGACAACGCCCAAGCTCTCGGCCGCGACCGGATTGTCCTTCACGGCCCGCCACCAATAGCCCCACTTTGAGTCCTCCAGCCACCAGGTCACGAACCAGGCGACGCAGGCCAGAGCGAGCGCGAAGTAGAAGTAAGGCAGCTTGTCCTTGGCGAATTGAAGGGTCAGCCAGCTATCCTGCTTCGACAGCGGGATCGTGATGCCGAGCGCTGCTCCCGCCCATTCCCAGTTCTGGAACAGCACGAGCGCAATCTCCGCGATCACGATGGTGGCAATGACGAAATAGTGTCCGCCCAGTCGGAAGCAGGGATAGCCGAGCGCCATCGCGATGACCGCCGACAGCAGCCCGCCGGCGAACATGCCGAACCAGGGCAGCATCCCGAACTTGGTGTACAGAAGCGCGGTGACGTAGGCGCCGAGCCCGAAATACAGCGCGTGCCCAAGCGAGATCTGGCCGCAATACCCGGACAGGATGTTCCAGCTCTGCGACAGCGCTGCATACATCAGGGTCATGATCATCATGTTCTGGATGTACACATCGGTGACGTAGCGCGGCACCTGGGTCGCGAGCAGTGCCAGGCATGCCGCGACGATCAGGTCGCGCCGCCGGCGTTGAATGAATACCTTGTCCATCAGATGGATCCGAACAGGCCGCGCGGGCGAATGAAGACGACGAGGAGATAGACACCGTAGATGCCGACCGTCTTCAGCGACGGCGGCATGATCAAGGTGGTGGTGGCCTCGACGAGACCGACCACGATGCCGCCGGCGAACGCGCCGAACACGCTGCCGAAGCCGCCGAGTGCCACCGTGACATAGGCGATGGTCGCAAACGACGCGCCGACGTCGGGGAACACATAGAAGAAGATCGACATGACCGCACCGGCGAGTCCGACCAGCGCCGCACCAAGACCCCAACCGAGCGCGAACACCTTGTTCTTGTCGATGCCGACCAGCGCCACCGCACCGGCATCCTCACGCGTCGCCTCAAGCGCGCGGCCGAAATCGGTGCGGTGGATGAAGAAATACAGGCCGGCGAAGGCCGCGATCGCAATGAGAGCACCGACCAGCTGCGGCTGCGGAAGGTAGATGCCGGCGATCGAGATCGTCTTGCCGCCCAGCCATGAGTGCGGAATGCTGCGATAGTCCGGGGTGAAGAAATACTGCGCGACGCCGCGCATCAGGACGGCGAGACCGAAGGTGGAGAAGATCTGCACCATGCCGGTGTTGGCCTTGGCCCTGACCGCAAATCTGACGATCAGCAGATAGACCACCGCCCCGAACACGAACAGGGCGGCTGCGACCAGCGGCGCCGCCAGCAGCGGATCGAGCGCGAAATAGGCGAACAGGAAGAAGCTCGCATACATCGCGATCATCAGGAACTCGCCATGGGCGAAATTCACGACGTCCATCAGGCCGAAGATGAGCGCCAGCCCCACGGCGATCAGGCCATAGAGCAGGCCCATCAACAGGCCGCTGGCGAGACTTTGGATGATTGTTTCTGCTGTCACTTTACTTGCTCCCCGTCATTGCGAGCGAAGCGAAGCAATCCAGACCTGACTTGAGGCCCCTGGATTGCTTCGTCGCTGCGCTCCTCGCAATGACGAAGCATGACCGATGCTCCGCCACGATCTCACGAACACCCGGCCCGGCGGGCCGGTTTTCGTTACTTCATCGGCCAGCTGGCTTCCGCCACGGCGGCCTGGGCCGGGAAAATGGTGACGAACTTGCCGCCGACATATTGCAGCAGCACCGGATCGGCGTCGTTGTTCTGGCCGTTCTCGTCGAACTTCACCCGCTTCCACGGCATGATGGTCGCCTCGCCCGGCATGTCGGTGGCGGCGAGCGCGTCGCGGATCTTCTCGCCGTCGGTCGACTTGGCGCGGTTGATGGCATCCGCCATCACGATCAGGCCCATGAACTGGCGCGACGAGTAGTCGTTGAAGTCCTTGCCCGACTTCGCCTTGAACATGTCGTTGATCTTGCCGACCATCGGCCGCTTGGCGGCGAGGTCGAGCGAGAACGAGCCGCGCGAGATCACACCCTCGAGCTTGTCGCCGACCGCGTCATACAGCGCCTTCTCCGAGAAGCCGGCGTCCTGGGCCACGATCGCATTTGGCTTGTAGCCGAGCTCGGCCATGGTCTTGACCAGCAGGATGCCGTCGGTGGTGTAGCTCGACGGCATCAGCACGTCGGCGTTGGCGGCCTTCAGCTGCTGCACCTCGGCCGACAGCGACGGCGAGTTGGCGCGGTACTTGATGTCCGCGACGACCTTGTAGCCGCGCTCCTGGGCGAGCTTGAGCTGGGCGTTGCTGGAATCGGTGCCGAAGATCGTGTCCTCGTGGAACAGCGCCAAGGTCTCGATCTTGGTGCCCTTCTTCTTCATCATGTCGAAGAAATCGAACATCGCCTGCGAGAACATCTCGTCATGCGGCGCGGCGCGGAAATAATACTTCAGGCCGCGGCGATGCAGGCTCGGCGAGGAGTTGTCGGCGGAGAGATACGGGATCTGGTAGCGCTCGCAGATCTGGCTCGCGGTCACCGCGACGGCGCTCTGATACGAGCCGATGACGGCGGCGACCTTCTCCTGGGTGATCAGGCGCTCGGCCTCGGCGCGGCCCTTCTGCGGGTCGGCCTGGTGGTCGGCGAACACCAGCTTGATCTTGGCGCCACCGAGGCCCGGCAGCCCTTCGGTGCGCGCGAGCGGCAGGTCGTAATCATACTTGCCGTTGATGATCTCGGCCGCCGTCTCGAACGCGCGCTGCGCGTCGACGCCGATCTGCGCGCTGGCGCCCGAGAACGGATAGATGACGCCGATCTTCACTTCCGAGGTCTGGGCGCGGGCGGCGATCGGGCCGAGCGCGGCGGCAGCGGTGGCTCCAAGCAGGACGTTTCGGCGCGTGATGGTCATGGCAAGATCCTCTGATGAAAGCGCATCGATGAAGCGGTTGAGATCGGTGGTAAAGGCTCAATAAGCAGCAAGACTGCCTGATTAAAGGCTGCCTGATTAGAGGACGGCGAGATCCTTGTTCCTGAGATCGGTGATCAGCATCAGCCCCGGCGCGTGGGTGATGGCGAAGGGCAGCTTGGCCGCGGCGATGACCGCCTGCGGCGTCACCCCGCAGGCCCAGAAAACGGGAATTTCGTCTGAGCCGACCGGCACCGGATCGCCGTAGTCCGGCTTGTTGATATCGGCGATGCCGATCTGTTCGGGAAGACCGAGATGCACCGGCGCGCCGTGCACGGCCGGAAAGCGCGTCGTGATCTGCACGGCGCGGATCGCCTGCGCCGGCTTGAACGGACGCATCGACACCACCATCGGTCCCGCAAACGGCCCGGACGGCGTGCAGGCAATGTTGGTGCGATACATCGGCACGCGACAGCCCTGCTCGATATGGCGGATCGGCAGGTCGTCGGCCATCAGCGCTTCCTCGAAGGAGAACGAGCAGCCCAGCACGAAGGTGACGAGGTCGTCGCGCCAATGCGACATCAGGTCGGTCGGCTCCTCCACCATCTCGCCGTCGCGCCAGACGCGGTAGCGCGGCACGTCGGTGCGGATGTCGAGATCGGCCCCGAGTGCCGGAATATGAGGATTGCCCGGATCGGACATGCCGATGATCGGGCACGGCTTCGGATTGAGCTGGCAGAACCGGTGGAAGGCGCCGGCGTACTGCTCGGGCAGGATCGCCAGATTGCCCTGCACGAAGCCATTGGCGACGCCGGCGGTGCTCCAGCCCTTGCCGGTGCGATAGTCCAGGCGGGCCTGATGGCTCGGGAGAAGGTCTGTCTCGCCCGCTGATTGCTGCAGTGCCGCAGAAACAGTCATTTGTGCCACTTGCCTAATATCTCGACAAACTCACTGAACATCAGCCATGCTATAAAGTCTAATCTTCGTTTTTAATCAGGATCGATAAAACAAATTGATCCGAGCGGGGCGCGATGCTGGATTTCCGTTCCATCGAGACCTTTCTCTGGGTGGTGAAGCTCGGCAGCTTCCGCGGCGCGGCGCAGCGCCTGAACACCACCCAGCCGGCCATCTCCCAGCGCATCGCCCAGCTCGAGCGCGAGCTCGGCGTCAAGCTGCTCAACCGCGATCATCGCGTGGCGTCGCCGACGGCCAGCGGACGGCAGATGCTGGTCTATGCCGAGAAGCTGATCGGCCTGCGCGCGGAAATGCTGGCCGAGGTCGGCGACCGCTCGGCGATGCGCGGCGTGCTCCGGCTCGGCGTGGCCGAGACCATCGTGCACGACTGGCTGCCGCGGCTGATCAAGAGCGTCAACGAGAGCTATCCGAACCTGTCGCTGGAGATCGAGGTCGACGTCACGCCGAACCTGCACGCGCGCCTGCTCGCGCAGGAGATCGAGCTCGCCTTCGCACTGGGCGCGCCGTCCGAGTCCGGCATCCGCAGCCGCGTGCTGTGCGACTATCCGATCAGCTTCCTCGCCAGCCCTGCCCTCGGCTTCGGCACGGGCGTGGTCACCGCCGAGCAGATGGCGCGCTTCCCGATCATCACCTTTCCGCGCAACACCCAGCCCTATGACAATGTGCGCTCGCTGTTCAACCGCCCGCATCTGCCGCCGATGCGGCTGCACGCCAGCGCCTCGCTGGCGACGGTGATCCACATGGCGGTCGAGGGCCTCGGCGTCGCCGTGATCCCGGCGGCGATCGTGGCGCATGAGATCGAGCGTGGCCGCCTGCAGGAGCTGCAGACGGATTTACGGATTCCGCCGCTGACCTTCACCGCGAGCTGGCTGTCGTCGCCCGAGATGGTCGCGATCGAACGCGTCGCCGAGCTCGCAGCGAGGACGGCGCAGACGGCCAGCCATCCCTCTGCGTCGGTTGACGCCGCCGTCGCGGCGCGCGATGGACAGGATGCCGGAGTACAGGGAATTCAAGCATGAGCCGCGCCGTCACCAATCTGCAGATCGATTCCGCCCGCCTCTGGGACAGCATCCACGAGACCGCCAGGTTCGGCGCCACGCCGAAGGGCGGCGTGCGCCGGCTGACCCTGAGCCAGGAGGATAAGCAGGTCCGCGACTGGTTTCGCAAGGCCTGCGAGGAGGCCGGGCTCGAGGTCCATGTCGACACGCTCGGCTCGATGTTCGCCCTGCGCAAGGGGCGTGACATGTCGAAGGCCCCGGTCGGACTCGGCTCGCATCTGGATACGCAGCCGACCGGCGGCAAGTTCGACGGCATCCTAGGCACGCTCGGCGCGCTCGAGGTGATCCGCACGCTCAACGACGCCGGCATCGAGACCGACGCGCCGCTGTGCATCGTCAACTGGACCAACGAGGAAGGCTCGCGCTTCGCGCCGGCGATGATGGCCTCTGCCGCCTATGTCGGCGATTTCACCGTCGAGGACATCTTGTCGCGCAAGGATGCCGACGGCACGACCGTCGGCGAAGCGCTGGACGGCATCGGCTATCGCGGCGAGGCCAAGGTCGGCACGCAGAAATTCTCCGGCTTCGTCGAGCTGCATATCGAGCAGGGCCCGATCCTGGAGGCCGAGAACAAGACCATCGGCGTGGTCGATCACGGCCAGGGCGTGTTCTGGTACGACGGCAAGGTCACGGGCTTCGAGAGCCACGCCGGCTCGACCCCGATGCCGCTGCGCCGCGACGCACTGCTGGCGCTGTCGGAGTTCGCGCTGACCCTGGAGCAGATCGCGATCAGGCTCGGGCCGAACGCGGTCGCCACCATCGGCGAGGCCGTCATCGCCAATCCCTCGCGCAACGTCATCCCCGGCGAGATCGCCTTCACCATCGATTGCCGCAGCGCCAATGCCGACACCTTGGAGGCGCTCGATGCCAGCCTGCGCGCGGCTGCGGGCGAGATTTCGAAGAAGCGCAAGGTCGAGATCGCGATCGACCAGGTCTGGCGCAAGCCGCCGACCCATTTCGATCCCAAGCTGGTCGACGCCGTCGAGCGCGCCGCCGGCACGCTCGGCTACGCGCACCGCCGCATCACCTCCGGCGCCGGCCACGACGCCTGCAACCTCAACACCATCATGCCGGCCGCCATGGTGTTCGTCCCCTGCAAGGACGGCATCAGCCACAACGAGCTCGAGGACGCCACCCAATCCGACTGCGCCGCTGGCGCGAACGTGCTGCTGCACACGGTGCTGTCGCTGGCCGGCGTGGCGTCGTGACGGGCTGTTAGTTCACACTCGGTCCTATTCGAATTTATCCTTCCCCGATCTAATTCGCGCGGGCACACTGAGCTCCCCTCCCCCTTGCGGGGAGGGGCTGGGGGTGGGGGTCCCCACGGGCAGTGTCGCCCGGGGCCGCCCCCCTCCCCAGCCCTCCCCCACAAGGGGGGAGGGAGTGCACCTCCGCCTGCGCAGCCGTTTCGTCCGCTTCCTAGAGGAGATTCAAAACGTGCGCGGAGTTTTCATCGACGCCAACGACTCGCTTGCCGAGATCTTCGAGCGGCAGCGCAAATCCGGCGATCCCGAGATGCGCGTGCATCTCGACCCCGACATCAAGCCGGAGGACTGGCCGGCGATCCTCGACGGCGCCGAGATCGGCGTGGTCGATCACACCGCGCTGCCGACCGACGTCGCGAGGCAATGCAAGGGGCTCAAGCACGTCGTCTTCCTGGGCACCGGCGCACGTAGCTACATGAACCCGGAGGAGCTCGCCGAGCTCGGCATCACCGTGCATCTGATCAAGGGCTACGGCGACACCGCGGTTGCCGAAGCCGCCATCGCGCTGATGTGGGCCTCTGCCCGCGGCATCGCACAGATGGACCGCGAGATGCGCGCCGGCAACTGGCTGCGTGACGACGGCATGCAGCTCACCGGCAAGACGCTCGGCCTGATCGGCTTCGGCGGCATCGCCGCGGAAGTCGCGCGCATCGCTTCGGGCAGCGGCATGAAGGTGATCGCCTGGAACCGCTCGCCGAAGAGCCATCCCGGTGTGGAGTTCGTCGAACTCGAGACGCTGCTCCAGAACAGCCACGTCGTCTCGCTACATCTCCTGCTCAACGACGAGACCCGCGGCTTCCTGTCGCGCGAGCGCATCGCGCAGATGCGCCCCGGCGTGATCTTCGTCAACACCGCCCGCGCGGCAATCGTCGACGAGACCGCGATGATCGACGCCCTCCGCTCCGGCCACATCCGCCACGCCGGCCTCGACGTCTTCAACACCGAGCCGCTGCCCGCCGGTCACGTGCTGACCACGATCCCCAACGTGACGCTGTCCGCGCACTCGGCGTTCCGCACGCCGGAAGCGAGCGAGAATCTGATCCACGCCGCGTGGGAGCACTGCCGCCGCGTGGCGAAGTCGTAGTTGTGAACGCATAGGGTAGGCAAAGCAGCAGCCGCCAGGCGGCAGCGTGCCCACCGTCGATCAGCGCGGCCGCGGCAAGACGGTGGGCACGGCGCCACCGCGACTTCGTATGGAGATGCAGGCCGCGCCTTTGCCCACCCTACGGCTCTCTCCGTCATTGCGCGCGAAGCGACGCAATCCAGAGTCCCGCGACGGCCCTGGATTGCTTCGTCGCTGCGCTCCTCGCAATGGCGGCTTGTTGCACGAGCTATCACTCCAACCACCGCTGTCGTCCCGGCGAAAGCCGGGACCCATACCGCGTGATCTATCAGTAGCGAACGGTGGCAGACGCCTTGCTCAATAACAACGGCCGGTGGTTATGGGCCCCGGCCTTCGCCGGGGCGACAATAATCAGCGGCGCCTAACTAATCCACCATCTCCGCAACGGCCTTGCCGCACGCCTCGGTATCAGCATTCCCGCCCAGATCCCGCGTGCGCAACGTCCGTTCCGCCAGCGTCCGCTCGATGGCGCCGACGATCGCCTGTGCGGCCTGCTTCTCGCCGAGATGCTCCAGCATCATCGCGCCCGACCAGATCATGCCGATCGGGTTGGCGATCCCCTGCCCCGCGATATCAGGCGCCGAGCCGTGCACCGGCTCGAACACCGACGGGAAGTTGCGCTCCGGATTGATGTTGCCCGACGGCGCGATGCCGATGGTGCCGGTGCAGGCAGGTCCCAGATCGGACAGGATGTCGCCGAACAGATTGGAGCCGACGACGACGTCGAACCAGTCCGGATGCAGCACGAAATTCGCGGTGAGGATGTCGATGTGGTACTTGTCCCACTTCACGCCCGGATAGTTCCTGGCCATCGCCTCGACGCGCTCGTCCCAATACGGCATCGTGATCGAGATGCCGTTCGACTTGGTGGCCGAGGTCAGGTGCTTCTTCGGCCGCGACTGCGCCAGCTCGAAAGCGAATTTGAGGATGCGGTCGACGCCGGTGCGGGTCATCACCGTCTGCTGCGTGACGAACTCGCGGTCGGTGTCAGGAAACATGCGGCCGCCGACCGACGAATACTCGCCCTCGGTGTTCTCGCGGACCACCCAGAAATCGATGTCGCCCGGCTTGCGGTTCGCCAGCGGGCACGGCACGCCGGGCATCAAGCGCACGGGGCGCAGGTTGACGTACTGATCGAACTCACGGCGGAACTTGATCAGCGAACCCCACAGCGAGACGTGGTCGGCGATCTTGGCCGGCCAGCCGACGGCACCGAAATAGATCGCGTCATGGCTGCCGATCTGCGTCTTCCAGTCGTCCGGCATCATCTGGCCGTGCTTCTCGTAATAGTCGTAGCTCGAGAAGTCGAAATGATCGAACTGCACCGCGACGCCGTGCTTCTTGGCGGCCGCCTCGATCACGCGAATGCCCTCGGGCATGACCTCCTTGCCGATGCCGTCGCCGGGAATGACTGCGATGCGATAGGGCTTCTTGCTCATCGAGCGGATCCTTGCGTGTTGCGCCGTGTTCCGGCTGAAATCGTCGATCGCCTGAATGGACCAAACGACCGGGAAGCGCAACGCTGCGGTGCGGGATTGACCGCATGGCTGACGCGCAAGACAATCGCACAAGACAATCCGGTCTCCTCCCCTTCAGCGAGAGTGTCCATGGATCTTCACCTGCGCGGCAAGCGCGTTCTCATCACCGGCGCCTCCAAGGGCATCGGCGCCGCGGCGGCCGAAGCGTTCGCCGAGGAAGGCTGCCACGTCCGGCTCGCGGCGCGCAGCGCCGACCGGCTGTCGGCGCTGGCCGAGCAGCTCCGCTCGAAGCACCAGATCGATGCGGCCGCGCATGTGGTCGACCTGCGCAAATCCGAGGATGTCACGCGGCTCGCTCAGGAGGCCGCGGACATCGACATCCTCGTCAACAATGCCGGCGACATTCCGGGCGGGCCGATCGACAAGCTCGACGAGGCGACGTGGCGGCACGCCTGGGACCTCAAGGTGTTCGGCTTCATCAACCTGACGCGCCTTGTCTATGCTGACATGAAGGCGCGCGGCGCGGGCGTCATCATCAACGACATCGGCGCGGCCGGCGAGAAGTTCGACTTCAACTACATCTGCGGCAGCGCCGGCAACGCCGCGCTGATGGCCTTCACCCGCGCGCTCGGCTCCAAGAGCCTCGCCGACAATATCCGCGTGGTCGGCATCAATCCGGGCCCGGTCGGCACCGACCGCCACGTCACTTTGCTGAAGACCCGCGCCAAGCAGCAGTTCGGCGACGAGAGCCGCTACACGGAATTCCAGAAAGGCCTGCCGCTCGGGCGTCCCGCGCATCCACGAGAGATCGCCGACCTGATGGCGTTCCTGGCCTCCGACCGCGCCGGCTATACGTCGGGCGTGATCTATACCGTCGATGGCGGCATCAGTGCAGGGTGGGGTTGATCGCGGCGACCTTTCCACGTCCGGCGAAACATGGTCTACGACACAGCGCCGGGATGCTTCCAATCAGGAGAACCAAGCTTTGGCCGACCAGGGATTGATCCGCGAGACCGCCTGCGCCGTCGTCGACAAGTTGAAGGCCGGCGAGGTCACCCCGCTCGATTGCCTCGATGCATTGGAAGCGCGCATCACGGCCGTCGACGGCAAGGTGAATGCGCTGCCGACGCTGTGCTTCGATCGCGCGCGCGATCACGCCAAGGCGCTGATGCAGAAGAAGGCCTCTGAACGCGGCCTGCTCGCCGGCATGCCCGTGCCGATCAAGGATCTCACCGACGTCCAGGGCGTACTGACCACGCAGGGCTCGCCGATCTTCAAGGACCGGATTCCGGAACACTCCGATCTCCTGGTCGAGCATCTCGAAGCCAATGGCGGCGTGATCTACGCCAAGTCGAACACGCCGGAGTTCGGCGCCGGCGCCAACACCTTCAACGAGGTGTTCGGTGCGACGCGCAATCCCTGGGATACGTCGCGCTCGGCCGCCGGCTCGTCGGGCGGCGCAGCGGTTGCGCTTGCGACCGGCATGGCGTGGCTGGCGCACGGCTCGGACATGGGCGGCTCGCTGCGCAACCCCGCGAGCTTCTGCGGCATCGTCGGCCTGCGCCCGAGCTTCGGCCGCGTCGCGCATACGCCGGCCGTCGCCATCGACCGCAATCTCGGCGTCCAGGGCCCGATGGCCCGCAATGTCGAGGACCTCGCGCTGCTGCTCGACGCGATGAGCGGCGAGCACGCCGCCGACCCGATCTCGCTGCCCTCGCCTGCGACCTCCTTCCTCACCGCGGCCCGCTCCGGCAAGAAGCCGATCCGCGTCGCCTATTCGCCCGATCTCGGCATCACGCCAGTCGACCCCGAAGTGATCGCGGTCACCCGCAAGGCGGCGCAGCGTTTCTCCGAGCTCGGCGTCATCGTCGAGGAGGCGCATCCGGATTTCAGCGAGGCGCATGAATGCTTCCATGTGCTGCGCGCGCTCGACTTCGCGATGAGCAAGCAGGAGCTGCTGCGCACCAAGCGCGACCTGCTCAAGCCCGAAGTGATCTGGAACATCGAGGAAGGGCTGAAGCTCACCGTCGCGCAGATCACCCGCGCCGAAGCGCAGCGCGTGGCGATGACCGCTCGCGCCGTCAAGTTCTTCGAGACCTATGACCTGCTGCTGGCGCCGGCGACCATCGTGCCGCCCTTCCCTGTCGAGAACCGCTACGTCGCCGAATGCGCCGGACAGAAGTTCGACAACTACGTGCAGTGGCTCGGCATCGTCTACGCGATCACGCTCGCCTGCTGCCCGGCGCTGTCGCTGCCATGCGGCTTCACCGCGTCGGGCCTGCCGGTGGGGTTGCAGGTGATCGCGCGGCCGCGCAACGACGCCGGTTTGCTGGCGAGTGCCAAGCTGCTCGAGGACGTGCTGGGAGTCGCCAGCTCCACGCCGATCGATCCGCGCGCGCCGAGGTGAAATGCTCCCCCTCGCCCTGAGGAGCCGCGCAGCGGCGTCTCGAAGGGTGAGGCCCGGGCGCTGGCCTCATGGTTCGAGACGCCCGCCTTCGGCGGGCTCCTCACCATGAGGGTTGAGATTCTCGCTGGCCTGCACAGTTCGCTCTTCCCGGCATGACCTTCCCCCTCACCCTGAGGAGCTCGCCGAAGGCGAGCGTCTCGAAGGGCGAGGCCCCGAACCTTGGCCTGATGGTTCTCCCAGCGAGGCGGAGCAGCGCCCCTCACCATGAGGGCGGCAGTTCTGCTTTGATCGGCCCAGAGTTCCATGCGCTGAACATGGGACCCATGTCCGTTATCGTCTGTTGGCAATCCCTGCGGCTGCCGTAGAAGGGCCGCAAATCACGCTTGCCGGAGACCGGATATGACAGACCAGGCGATCGAGCCTGCCACCGAGACCACGTCGCTCGCCGACGTCGAGCGCCGCATCAAGGCGATCCTGATCGGCTCGGCCGGCAACCTGGTCGAATGGTACGATTTCTATGCCTATACGGCGTTCGCATTGTATTTCGCGCCGGCCTTCTTTCCATCGAAGGACCCGGTGGTCGAGCAGCTCAACGCCGCTGTCGTGTTCGCCGCGACCTTCCTGATGCGCCCGCTCGGCGGCTGGCTGTTCGGCTATCTCGCCGATCACCACGGCCGGCGGCTGTCGCTGACGGTCTCGGTGCTCTGCATGTGCTTCGGCTCGCTGATCATTGCGGTGACGCCGACCTATGCCACCATCGGCATCGCCGCGCCGATCATCCTGGCGCTCGCCCGCGTCATCGAGGGCCTCAGCCTCGGCGGCGAATATGGTGCCAGCGCCACCTATCTGTCCGAGGTCGCCGACGCCAGGCATCGCGGCTTCTATTCGAGCTTCCAATACGTCACGCTGATCGGCGGCCAGCTCACCGCGATCATCGTGCTCCTGCTGTTGCAGAAGGTGTTCCTGACCCCGGACGAATTGCGGGCCTGGGGCTGGCGCATTCCGTTCGCAATCGGTGCCGGCCTCGCGATCTTCGTCGCGGTGATGCGGCGGAACCTGCACGAGACCGAGGCGTTCGTCGAGGCCAAGAAGACCGTCGGCCCTTCCGGCTCGATCACCGCGCTGTTCAAATATCCGCGGGAGCTCCTGCTGGTGGTCGGCCTGACCGCGGGCGGCACCGCCGCATTCTACACCTTCACCACCTACATGCAGACCTTCGTGAAACTCTCGGTCGGCCTGACAGCGGACCAGACCACGATGGTGATCTTCGGCTCGCTGCTGTTCGCCTGCGTGCTGCAGCCCCTCTATGGGGCGATCTCCGATCGCATCGGCCGCAAGCCGCTGCTGATCTTCTTCGGCGTCGCCGGCACGCTGGCGACGATCCCGATTCTGACCGTGCTGAAGGGCACCAAGGAGCCGTTCACGGCCTTCCTGCTGATCTGCGGCGCCTGGATCTTCACGGCGGGCTACACCTCGATCAACGCGGTGGTGAAGGCCGAGCTGTTTCCGACCAATGTCCGTGCGCTCGGTGTCGGCCTGCCCTACGCGATCACCGTCTCGCTGTTCGGCGGCACCGCGCCGGCGATCGCGCTCTACTTCAAGAGCATTGGGCACGAGACCTGGTTCTATTATTATCTCACAAGCGTGATCTTCCTGTCGCTGCTCATCTATGCGACCATGCGCGATACCAAGCATGCGTCGGCGATGCACAGGCACGAATGAGCAAGGCGAACTGACGAGGGGTGCCGATGGCTGACGAGTCCGGGCTGCCGCCCGAGAGCAAGCTGAGCCGAGCCAAGGAGCGCTGGGCGCGCGAAGGCAAGTTCCTGACCGGCCGCATCATCAGGCCCGACGACCAGCGCCTGCCGCCGGGCCAGCACCTGACCCGCGACTGGCCGGTGCTCGATCTCGGCCTGACGCCGTCGGTCACATCGGAGCGCTGGCGGCTCGACGTCTACGGCGCGGTGGAAAATCCCCTGTTCTGGGACTGGACTGCCTTCCGCGCCCAGGAGCAGCGCCAGTTCACATCCGACATTCACTGCGTGACGACCTGGTCGCGTTACGACAATCGATGGGAAGGGCTTGCGACGCGCGACCTGCTTGCCGCCTGCCGGCCGCGCGACGGCGCTGATTTCGTCGTGCTGCATTCCTACGACGGCTACACGACCAATCTGACGCTGGAGGATTTCGCCGCCGAGGATGCGCTGCTCGCGCACGGCTGGTCCGGCGCGCCGCTCACCAGGGAGCATGGCGGTCCGGTGCGGGTCGTGGTGCCGCATCTGTATTTCTGGAAGAGCGCAAAGTGGCTGAAGGCGATCGAGTTTCTCGACTCCGACAAACCCGGCTATTGGGAGGTGCGCGGCTATCACAACCGCGGTGATCCCTGGGCCGAGCAGCGCTATTCGGAGTGATCGGGCTCCGCTCAAGCCAGGCCAACGGAGCCGTAGGGTGGGCAAAGACGCGAAGCGTCGTGCCCACCCTCGCCCCGCAAAAAAGAAAAGAATGGTGGGCACGCTTCGCTTTGCCCACCCTACGGACTACATGTTATCGCTTCCGCACCGAAGCGCGGCCACCGCGATATCCGAACGTGCCAGAGACACAACATGGAGTTCACCTCAGAAACCGGCAAAATACCCAAGGGCTATGGGTACCTTCTCAAGCCGAGCGTCATCCTGGCCGCACTGACCGCACGAGATCTTGGCGGCATTCGCATCCACCTCGTTCGCAGCCACGGCCGGCGTCTGTTCGATGCGCGATATCGGCCGCCGGACGGCGACATTCCATATGAGCGTCTCAACATCAAAGTGGGCACAGCGCACGAGCGCGACTTGCCCCCACTCCGCCGGCAGGCGAAGGACGAAGCTCTTCCCGAGCTGGTCCGATGGATTGCCGATCTCGTCGCGCAGGACCTGCCGACAGCGATCCGGAACGGTGAGCAGGTGATCGAGCTGCTGCCTCAGCGCGAGTGATCGTGGCGGGGCTGGTGAGATTGATCGCGGATCTAGGCTGGCAACAGCCCAACGTCGCAACGCGCGAGCTGGCTAGTTAGTTACTCCGTCATGGCCGGGACAACCCCACGGCTGTCCGGTTCAGGCAGGCTGGACAAGGCGCATGGCGTGGATTCTTCTGCGATCTTGAGCATCGCCAAAT
>NZ_JAUEUL010000035.1:0-47232 GCF_032487575.1 Bradyrhizobium sp. SZCCHNRI1009
GCAGCGACGCCGTCGTGACGGCGCAGCGCGCTCTCGACCTCGCCGGGCTCGATGCGGAAGCCGCGGATCTTGACCTGATGGTCGGCGCGTCCCAGGAACTCGAGCGTGCCGTCGGCGCGCCAGCGGGCGCGATCGCCGGTGCGGTACAGCCGGGTGCCCGGCGGTCCGAATGGATCGGCGATGAAGCGCTCCGCCGTCAATCCGGGACGATTGATGTAGCCCCGTGCCAAGCTCGCGCCCGCGACATAGACTTCGCCCACGACGCCCGGCGGCAGCGGATTGAGGGCGTCATCGAGAATGACGACGGAGCGATTGGCAAGAGTGCGCCCGAGCGGAAGGGGTGACGTGATCGCGGCCACGTCAGACAGAGCATGCCGCGTGACGAAGGTCGTGGTCTCCGTCGGACCATACGCGTTGGAGACCACCGTGCGGCTGTATTCGAGCACGCGGCGCACGACATCCGGCGACACGGTCTCGCCACCCGTCAGCACCTCGTGCACCCCGTCGAAGCAGTCGGGATGCTCCTCCGCGATCGCTGCGAACAGTTGATAGGTCAGGAACAGGCGCGTGACGCCATGCTGACGGATGGCCGTGGCCAGCCGGCGCGCGTCGAATGCGCCGGTTGGTCCGATCGCGATCGTGTGGCCGTGGAGCAGCGGCACGAACAGCTCGAAGGTGCTGGCATCGAAGGCGGGATTGGAATGCAGCAGGATCGTCTGCGGTCCGTCGTCGTGCCAGACCGGGTCGTCCGCGAGCGAGAGGATGTTGCGATGGCTGATGCCGACGCCTTTGGGATGGCCGGTCGAGCCCGACGTGAACATGACATAGGCAAGATCATCGGCCGCGCCGGCGACGCCGGGATCCCGATCATCGAAGGCGTCGGGACGAGGTGAAAGAATGCCGAGGCCGCCATGGCCGGCAAGCTCGGCCACGAGCGCGGGCGCGGCCAGGGCAAAGCGGGCGCCGGTCTCGCGCAGGATGAAATCGCGCCGATCCCTCGGCTGGCCCGGCTCCAGCGGAACATAGGTCGCGCCGGCCTTCAGCACCGCCAGCACGGCAATGACGAATTCGGATGAGCAGGCGAACAGCAGCGCGATCGGGTCCTGCGGCCGGACCCCGGCCGCGATCAGGTCGTGCGCGAGCGCGTTGGCGCGGCGGTCGAGATCGCGATAGGTGAGCGTATGGTCGTCGGTGCGAATGGCAATCGCGTCGGGGATGCGGCGGACCTCGGCCGCGAACCGCGTGGCAAGCGTTTCGCGCGGCGCGACCGCCGTGAGACAGGGGGGCGCGCCGGGACCATCGGCCCGCGCCAGATCGGGGGCGGCCAGCGCCAGCCGTGCCGCCGGGATTGCGGGGTCATCGGCGAGCCCGCGCAGCAGCATCTCGAACGCGCCGGCCCAATGCGCAACCGTCGTCCGGGCAAACAGATCCGGATTGAACTTGAAATTGCCGAACAGCGCCTCGTTCGCCTCATACAGCTCGAGCACGAAATCGAACTGCCCGAGCTGCTGCGGAAACTGGTAGACGCGCGCTGCCAGCCCGCCCCACGTGCTCCAGCCGTCATCCGCCAGCGGCGCGATGAGCCCTTGGACGGCATGCTGTCCGCGCAACTGCAGGAAGTTGAAGCAAGCCTCGTAGACAGGGGTCCGCGCCGGATCGCGCTGCGTCTGCAGCCGCTGAGCGAGCACCGCGAATGGGTAGTCCTGATGCTCCGCCGCTTCGGCGGCCGCCCGTCTCGTGGCGTCGAGAAAGGCGGCGAGGCTCTGGCCGTCCACCAGGCGGGTGCGATGCACGACCGTGTTGACGAAATAGCCCACCGTCGGATCGAAGGCCGGCTGGGTGCGCCCGGCCACCACCGCGCCCAGCAGGATGTCGTCCTGCCCGCTCAACCGGTGCAGCAGCAGGCTGTAGGCGGCGAGCAGCACGACGGACAGCGTGGTCTCGTGGCGTCGCGCCAGCGCCTTGAGCCGTACAAGCAGCTCCGGCGCGATGGCGAGGTCGATCTGCTCGCCGCGCTGGCGGCGCTGCGCCGGCCGCGGATGATCGAGCGGCAGGTCGAGCACGGGAAGCTCGCCGGACAGCAGCCACTGCCAGTACGACCACAGCTGCTCGCCGCGCGCCCCGCTGAGCATCGTGCGCTGCCAGCGCACGAAATCCGCATAGCTGCGCTCCACGCGAGGGAGCTGAGGGACCTCGCCGCGGGCCCGCGCCTGATAGCTGCGTCCGATTTCGTCGAGCAGGATGACGATCGACTGGCCATCGATGACGATGTGATGAGCCAGCGGCAGCAGGACGTGATCCTCGCGTCCGCGGCTGATGAGCACCGCCCGGAACAGCGGGCCGCGCTCGAAGTCGAACGGTTCTTCGTAGGCGTCCTGCACCGCCCGATCGAGCTCAGCCGGGTCTGCGACCTGCACGTGGCGCAGCTCGGCCGCGCGCGGCGAGACGGTCTGGATCGGCGTCCCGCCACGCCAGGCGAAGGTGGCGCGCAGGGCAGGGTGGCGCTCGATCACATCCTGCATGGCCTGCCGCAGCGCTGCGACATCGACCGCACCGCGAAGCCGGATGGGAAATGCGACGTGATAGGCGGTGCTGGTGGCATCCAGCTGATGCAGGAACCACAGCGCCTGCTGCCCATACGACAGGGGATGATGAGCCGCCTCGGTCCCGCGTCGGCGCAACAGCTCGGCCGCGAGTTGCCGCTTGCGCTGGAGTTCGTCGCCGTTGCCGGCGGCCGGAGTCTCGATCGGGCTGTCCTCAGCCGGCAGGCGCTCCGATTCTGCGCGGGATGGATCCCATCGATCGTTCACGATGCGTCACGCTGCAGACGGGTCGGCGGCATCTCGCTGGCGGCGGAGACTGAGCGGCCGCATGTCGGTCCAGGCACCCTCGATGAACGCGAGGCATTCCGCTTTGCCGCCCGTCGGTCCGGTCTGCCGCCATCCAGTCGGGATGTCCTTGAATTGCGGCCAGAGCGAATACTGCTCCTCGTCGTTGACCAGCACGACGAAGACGGTGTTCTCGTCGTCGAATACATTCACCATGTCGACACCAAGGGCATAGAACGGCGTTCCCTGAACCGCGCGGTACGGGTGATGCAGATCAGCGGCCGCAGCAGGCGGCCGTGTGCAAGCGGCTTAAGCGGTCGCCGTCTCGGCGGTCGTACCCTTGCGGGTCAATCCGCGCTTGACCTGCTCCTTCATCGTCTCGAGATCGACCGACAACAGATCTCCGCCCTTTTCGAAATGATTGACGAAGACCCGGCCGATGGCCCAGGTGAGCGCCGAGGCGAATGCCGGCACGACGGCGATGCCGAGCAGTGGACCGATGAACGGAACGTAGCGGGCCGCGCGGATCGCGACGCCGGACAGCGGGCTGACCGGCACGATGCCGCCAATCAAGGCGGCCACGTACGACTTCACGGCGTTCTCGTTGAACGGAATTTCATAGACCTCGGCGAGCTCGCTGATCATCTTGATCTGAATACCTGTCAGCGCGAAAACATCGAGCAAAGGCAAAGGGATGAGTCCGGTGATGGCACCAAACCCGGCGTTGCGCTTGACGATCGCCAGCGCCTGCTTGTGATGCTCGGGGGACACGGGGGCGGGGGAAACAGCTTGGTCGCTAGCAGCCAAATTTGTCATGATGATTGATTCCCAATTATTAGTTGAAAGGTACCATCCTTCCACCTCCCTTGGAAGGGCCGTCCGCTCGCTTCTCGCGGACTGTCACCAGATAATGCCCAGGTGATTGATACGGATGTCGAGAGACCGATCAAAAGAAGCTTAGACTTATCAGGACGTAGCAACGCCGCAGGGGGCTGAGAGGTGCGGGCAATGCACAATGAGGTGCGGATTCATGGGAATCCCCTCGATTGTCCTGTGAGCATCGTCGGCGCGGCCGCATCTGGAGGTGCGGCAGCATCGGCCTGTCATGATAATATGCGACAAATTTGAAGTGGGTTGATCGATGCCTGATCGCTGGCAGCATTCGTTTGCTGATGAGTGGCTTCTTTGTTTCAAGCCGAGACCTGCGGCCCGCCGCCGGCTGGTCTGCTTCGGGCCGGCAGGAGGCGGCGCGTCATTCTATCGGCGTTGGCCCGATCTGGCGCCGCCCGATGTCGAGGTGCTGGCGGTCCAGCTTCCAGGTCGGGAGACGCGCCTTGGCGAGGAGCCGCGTCGCGACATCGTGGAGTCCGCCGAGGACGTCGTCCGCGCGCTGCTCGCCAGGCCGGATCTGCCGACCGTGCTGTTCGGCCACAGCATGGGCGCGCTGCTGGCGCTCGAAGCGGCTCGGGGACTTCGCCGTGCGGAATATGCGCCCGAGCTCCGTCTGGCGGTCTCCGGCCGGGAATCCCCCGATCTTGCAATGCAAGATACCGGTTTCATGACGCTGGCCGATGATGAGTTTCTGATCGCCGTCGATCGCCGCTACGGCGGCATTCCGCCGGCCGTGATGGAGGTCGCGGAATTACGCGAGCTGATCGCGCCGGCGCTGCGCGCCGATTTCGCGTCCGTGCTCGGCTATCGCATTCCATCGCCCGATCCGCTCGACATCGATCTCACCGTCATGCGCGGACGCGATGACCCGCAGACGGCGGATGAGCGGATCGCAGGATGGGATCGTGTCTCACTCCGGCCGGTTCGCCGCTGCGATTTTCCGGGCGGGCACTTCTATTTGTCCGATCGTGCTGAGGCGGTGCTGTCGGAGCTGCTGGCCGACCGCTTCGTCGCGGAGCCGTCCTGAGCCGCAGTTCGATCAGGTTGCGTATTGTCCGATTGGTTTATTTGTCAGCCTTGCCGTGCCCTCTTTGCCCTGGACGCTGGTTGTGATCAAACACGTTGCAGCAGGATTCGATGTTGCCCGATGTGCCGGACGAGCTTCGTCGTGATCGCCGGCGCTGTTTTGTGGCGGAGTGCTGCGCCCGCCGTCGGCATCGGGGCCTTGAGGGATTTCAGCGTGGACAGAAGGCGGTTTGAACCTTGGACCTGATACGCTTCGTCCTCGCATCCGCGGGTCCCATCCGCTTTCGCCTGATCGCAGGCATGGTGCTGACCAGCTTCGCCATGGGCGCGCTGATGGTCGTCACCAACACGGCCACCGCGCCGGAGTCGAGCGACGGGCCGGCGCTGGAGATGGTGCTGCTGTTCCTGGTCCTGGCGGCGCTCGTGATCGGCTCGCACCGCTACTCCATGCGCATGGTCACGGCCCTCAGCGAGGCCATCCTGCGCCAGATCCGTGACAACTACGTGCTGCTGGTCCGGCGGATCGAGCTCGAGGCGCTGGAGCACACCGGCGTCGACCGGATCTATGACGTG
Organism: Bradyrhizobium sp. SZCCHNRI1009; assembly: GCF_032487575.1. Taxonomy (NCBI): domain Bacteria; kingdom Pseudomonadati; phylum Pseudomonadota; class Alphaproteobacteria; order Hyphomicrobiales; family Nitrobacteraceae; genus Bradyrhizobium; species Bradyrhizobium sp. SZCCHNRI1009. The sequence goes on from NZ_JAUEUL010000035.1 coordinate 5,319, forward strand.
GTCGCGCGCGAGACCATCCTGATCTCCGACGCCGCGCCGCAGATCGTCACCGGGATCATCTCGGCGATGACGTTCCTGCTGCTCGGCGCCTACATCGCCTACCTGTCGCTGTTCGCGATCACGCTGCTGGTGTTCGCCTTCGTCGTGACCGTGTATTTCTACCGCTACAGCCAGCGTGGCTCGCGGGCGGCCCTGGTCGCCGCGAGCGCGCAGGAGACGCGGTTCCTCGACCTGATGGGCCATCTGCTGCACGGCTTCAAAGAGGTGCGTCAGAACGCCGCGCGCGGTTACGACCTGGAGCAGGATCATCTGCTGCCGGCGTCCGAGCAGATCGACGTCAAGAATACGGTCGCGATGGACCACATCGCCTCCGGCATGAGCATCTCCTATATCGGCTTCTACAGCCTGCTCGCCGCGGTGGTCTTCATCCTGCCGGGCTACATCAAGGAGCACCGCACGGTGCTCCAGGTGCTCTATACCGTGCTGTTCATGCTATCGTCGCTCGACAACGTGCTGCGCTCGGCCGCGGTGCTGGCGCGCGCCAACCTGTCGATGGAGCATCTCCTGGATATGGAGAAGCGGCTGCTGGCCGCCGCACGTGAGCCCGAGCCGTCACCCGATGCCGCGCATCAGGTGTTCGAGCGGGTCGAGCTGCGCGCGATCACCTATTCGCACACCGGCCGCGACGGCAAGCCCAGCTTCACGCTCGGGCCGTGCGACCTCGTCGTTCGACCCGGGCAGATCACCTACCTGATCGGCGGCAATGGCAGCGGCAAGTCGACCCTGATGCGCCTGCTCACCGGCCTCTATGACCCCGCGGGCGGTGTCATCCTGTGGGACGGCGAGCCGGTGGACCATGCCCTGCGCGGCAAATATCGCCAGTTGTTCTCCTGTGTCTTCGCCGACTTCCATTTGTTTGATCGCTTCTACGGCGCGCGCACGATCGATCCGGCCAAGGTGAATGCCATGGTGGCCGACTTCGGACTGGCCGAGAAGACGGCGTTTCGCGACGGCGGCTTCACCCAGCTCGATCTGTCGACCGGACAGCGCAAGCGGCTGGCGCTGATCGTTGCCTTGCTCGAGGACCGGCCGATCTACCTGTTGGACGAGGTCGGCGCCGATCAGGATCCGTCGTTCCGGCACCGCTTCTATACCGAAATCCTTCCCGACTTGCGGGCTCGCGGCAAGGCCGTTATCGTCATCAGCCACGATGATCGCTATTTCTCGATGGGCGATCGCGTTCTCACGATGCGGGACGGCCGGCTCGAGCAAGCCGAGGCTTTGACATGAGCGTGGCCTATCCCGATCGCAGCCTTCGCAACTCGCCGTCTCCGCTCAGGCCGACGCGCGGCAGATTGCGCGATCGCGTCGAAGCCTATGTCGTCGGCACCATCGCCTTCGCCGGCCTGCTGGTCCTGTTGCTGTGGCGGACCGTGATCGTCGTGGTTCCCGCAGGCCATGTCGGTGTGCTTTACAGCCTGCTCGGCGGCGGCACCGTCATCAACGACGTCTATCGCGAGGGGCTGGCGCTCAAGCTGCCCTGGAACAGGATGTATCTGTTCGAGACGCGCGTCCAGTCGCTGGCGCTCGACGTCGAGGCGCTCAGCCTCGAAGGCCTGCGCGTCGACGTCAAGGCCAACCTCATCTTCCACGTCGATGCCAACTCCGCGCCCCGGCTCCTGAAGGAGGTCGGCACCGACTACGTCAATCGCCTGGTCATGCCGGTGGCACTCGGCGTCATCAGGCGCGTGATCGGCAAGTTCGACAGCCATCGCCTCTACACGCTCGACAGCGAGCTCCTGACCGGCCAGATGCTGGACGCCCTGCGCGGCGAGCCCAAGAGCACGATCCTGCTCTATGACGACATGGTCGTGACCCGGGTGATGCTTCCCGACGGGATGCGCAAGGCGATCGAGGACAAGCTGACGCAGGAGCAGTACGCCGCATCCTATGAGTTCATCCTTGCACGGGCCCGCTCGGAGGCCGAGCGCCAGCGCATCGAGGCCATCGGCCTGGAGAATTACTATGCGACGGTGTCGCGGTCGCTGTCGAAGGACGTGCTGACCTGGACCGGCATCCAGGCAACGCTGGACCTCGCCCGCTCCAACAACAGCAAGGTCGTCGTGGTCGGCGGCGGCGCCAATCAGATGCCGCTCATCCTGGGCTCGGATATCTCGTCAGGCAGTGCCACAGCGCCGAACCCCTCGATCATGGACTTCGACAGCACCAAGCTCAGCTTCCCCAAGATCCAACAGCCGCCGCGGGACGTCCTGGAGAATCCGAGCGGCGTCGACCTGCCAGGACAGGCCCGCATGACTCCCCTCGGGACGCCGCCCGCGCCGGTACGGCAGGGATCTCCCATTCCGGCGGCTCCGGTGCAGAATGCCCGCTAGCTCCGCGCCGCCCACCGTTTTCGCCAGCATGAGGAGCATCGCCTGATGTCTGCCTTCGTCATCATCATCTATGTGCTGCTGTGCCTGTTGAGCGGCTATTTCGGCCGCGACTCCCGCATGGGCTTCTGGGGCTGCGTGTTTCTGTCGGCCATTCTCAGCCCCGTGCTGATGCTGCCGGCGCTGTTCCTGCTGGGCGGCGGCCGGCGGCCGGCCTGATCCGAGTCGGGCCCGCGCGGCGCGCCGCTGCCTCGGCGATCAAGGTCCTGCACCCGACGGGCAGTTGCCGCATGCGTGTCATGTCCAAACTGCCCGTCGTGCCAGTTTGTCGCGCACTTATCACTTGCACCGTCGGGCAAATCACCTCCACATTTCCGCGCATCCCGGCTCGCTGAAGAGGGACGTTTCGCGATCGTCACGAACGTCGAGCCGGGGATGCGATGGGCGTGTCGGTCCGCAGCGTGATCTCGATTGCGCGGACGAACGGAACGATGCGACGGCGAAATCGTGTGGTCCTGGCGCCCCGAAGCTGGCGCCAAGTCGGCGGTCATGATGATCCGTCGGCGACGGGGGCAATCAAGCCGGTCCCCGGGGAGATCACGTATAAGCCGTCAAACCATCGCGCAGGGAAGGCCGGGATGTCCCAGCCGAACCTGTGGTTCCTGCCCCGTGCATTCTTTCCGCACGGGGGCCATGGGGGCGGCAGGCTCCCGGCCTTCCTTGCGCCTCTTCTCGCTGGAGAGGAGGACGAACGGAAGCAAAGCTCGGGCGAAACACGCCGCGAGATCGCGATGTCATGTGGAATCGTTCGAGATCGGTTTCGGAGCAGCCGCGTCGTGTAGAGTGGCGGCCAGCCGATCCGTGTTGGTCAGGGCCGGTCCGCAAGAGAGGCAGCGCGCGTGCAGAGTTGGCGATGAAGGCGATTGCAGAGCTGTTTGACGGTCCGGTCGTGGTTGCGGCATCGAGCCTCTCGCTGGCGGAGGATGAGCTGTTTCCCGAAGAGCGCGCGCATATCCAGGCCGCGGTCGCCAAGCGGCGCGCCGAGTTCGCGACCGCGCGGATCCTGGCGCGCAGGGCGCTGGCGTCGCTCGGAGCTTCGCCGGTCGCGCTCGTTCCGACGCCGGATCGCGCGCCCGTGTGGCCGCCGGGCTATGCGGGAAGCATCTCCCATTGCGCCGACTACTGCGCTGTTGCCGTGGCCCGAAGCAGGGATGTCCCGTCGCTTGGACTGGATGTCGAGGACCTGCGCGAGCTCGATCCGTCGATGCGCGATCTCGTGCTCACGCCGGCCGAGCGGCGATGGCTTCGCGCCCAGCCCGATGCGCTGCAGCCGATGCTGCCGATCGTGATCTTCAGCGCCAAGGAAGCCTACTACAAATGCCAGTACCCGCTCACGCGCGGCTTCCTGGATTTCCAGGATGTCGAGCTCGCGATCGCATGGCCGGCGGGCACGTTCGAGGCGCGTGTCATGAAAGAGGACTGGCCGGCCGCGGTTGCTCGTCTCGCCGGACGTTTCTTTATCGCTGACGGCCGGGTGAGCTGCGGCGTGACGCTCGCGCAGGCCTGATGGCGCGAACGCAGCCTGGGGTTGGGGTGGGCCGTTGTCGTTGCCGCCGCGCCGGAAAGCTGTGGGGGCGCGATCTCAGGAAATCTTCATCCGATGAGCTGCTTACCGCAGTCGCTAAACATGATGCGCTGCGAATTGCGAGGAAATGCGCTTGACATGTTTAGTCGTTCGCAATCTACTAAACAAAATACTTAACTCGGACAATCGATCCGGGACCATGAGGAAACGCTTGCGGCTCGCGTTGTCGTTGTGACGGCGCCTTTCGCCGCGAGCCACACACCGCCGTCATCAGCGCAAAGGCAGGGCGGCGCCAACAGGGAGGGAGTGCCAGATGAAGTTGCTGCAGACATTTGCACTGACGGCGACGGTCGCCGCCGCGACAGTGCTCGGCGCGTCCGCGCCGGCACGCGCCGAGGGAAAGACGATCACCTTGTGCTGGGCCGCCTGGGATCCGGCCAACGCGCTGGTCGAGCTGTCCAAGGACTTCACCGCCAAGACCGGCGTCAACATGAAGTTCGAGTTCGTGCCGTGGCCGAACTTCGCCGACCGCATGCTCAACGAGCTCAATTCCAAGGGCAAGCTGTGCGATCTGATGATCGGCGACTCCCAGTGGATCGGCGGCGCCGCCGAGAACGGCCAATACGTCAAGCTCAACGAGTTCTTCGACAAGGAAGGCATCAAGATCTCCGACTTCATGCCCGCCACCGTCGCCGGCTACGCCGAGTGGCCGAAGGGCTCGCCGAACTACTGGGCGCTGCCGGCGATGGGCGACGCCAACGGCTGGACCTACCGCAAGGACTGGTTCGCGCGGCCGGAGATCCGCGAGGAGTTCAAGAAGAAGTTCGGCCGCGAGCTCGGGGTGCCGAAAACGCAGGAAGAGCTGAAGGACATCGCCGAGTTCTTCCAGAAGCGGGTGATCGACGGCAAGACCGTTTACGGCGCGGCGATCTTCACCGAGCGCGGCTCGGAAGGCATCACCATGGGCGTCACCAACGCGCTCTATCCGTTCGGCTTCAAGTATCAGAACCCGAAGAAGCCGTATGACATGCAGGGCTTCGTCAACTCCGACGACGCGGTGAAGGGCCTCGAATTCTACAAGGCGCTGTACAAGTGCTGCACGCCGCCCGGCTATTCCAACGGCTACATGCAGGAGGGCCTGGATGCCTTCAAGTCCGGCCAGGTCGCGCTGCAGATGAACTGGTTCGCCTTCTTCCCGGGCCTCTACAAGGACCCCAATGTCGGCGGCGACAAGATCGGTTTCTTCGTCAACCCCGCGCAGAAGGAGAAGGGCTCGCAGCTCGGCGGGCAGGGCATCTCGGTGGTGGCCTATTCGCCGAACCGCGCCGAGGCGTTGGCCTACATCAAGTGGTTCGCCTCGCTCGACACCCAGAAGAAGTGGTGGGCGCTCGGCGGCTACAGCTGCCACAAGGGCGTGCTCAACGATCCCAACTTCAAGAACACCGCGCCGTTCGCCGCCGACTTCCTGGTGGCGATGGACCAGGTGGTCGATTTCTGGGCCGAGCCGTCCTACGCCCAGCTCCTGCTGGCGATGCAGAAGCGCGTCCACGACTATGTCGTCGCCGACCAGGGCACCGCCAAGGGCGCGCTCGACGGGCTGATCGCCGACTGGACCAAGGTGTTCAAGGAGGACGGCAAGCTCTGATGGAAGCGGCATCTCGCGTGCAAGCGGGACGCGCCACGACGATCCCTCCGGCGAGCTTCGGCTTGCCGGGCGGACCAGCCAGTCTCACCGCCAGCCAGAAGCAGCCAGTGAAGCAGCCCCTCGCATGACCGACCAGACCGGACTGAGCAGCCTCGTCGACCGCGCCGCCCTGGTGACGCCGCCCGCCGTGGCGCGGCGCGTGCGTGGCCTCTCCGAGCGTGCCATCGCCTGGCTGTTCATCACGCCGACCATGCTGCTGCTGCTCGCGATCAACATCTTCCCGCTGATCTGGACCATCCGGCTGTCGTTCACCAATTATCGCGCCAACCGGCCCAATGCGACGGTGCTCGATGTCGGGCTCGCCAACTACCAGTCGATCCTGACCGATCCGGACGTCTGGGCGGCGATGACGGTGACCGCGCGCTTCGTGTTCTGGACCATCCTGATCCAGACCGTGCTCGGTTTCACGCTGGCTTGGCTGATCGACAAGAAGTTCCGTGGCCACGGCCTGTGGACCACCTTGATTCTGCTGCCGATGATGCTGTCGCCGGCCGTGGTCGGCAATTTCTGGACGTTCCTGTACCAGCCGCAGATCGGGCTCTTCAACTACGTCATCGCTGCCGCGACCGGCGCGCCGGCATCGTCTTTCCAGATGCTGGCGCAAGTGCCGCTCGCGCCGTGGGCCATCGTCATCGTCGACACCTGGATGTGGACGCCCTACGTGATGCTGATCTGCCTTGCCGGTCTGCGCTCGATTCCCGACTACATCTACGAAGCAGCCGAGGTCGACCGCGCCTCGCCGTGGCGGCAGTTCTGGTCGATCACCCTGCCGATGGCGCTGCCCTTCATCATGCTGGCGGTGCTGTTCCGCGGCATCGAGAACTTCAAGATGTTCGACATGGTCAACCTCCTGACCGGCGGCGGACCCGGCTCGACCACCGAGGTCGCCTCGATCACGCTCAAGCGGGAGGCCTTTGAGAAGTGGCGCACCGGCTATTCCTCGGCCTTCGCGATCATCCTGTTCGTCACCGTGTTCGGCCTCGCCAACATCTACGTCAAGGCGCTCAACCGGGTGAAAAGCCGATGACCGGTCTCGCAACCGCCCATTCCGTGGTCGATCCCTCGCCGCTGACCAAGCGGATCGCGGCGACCGTGGTGATCGCCTATGCGCTGATCACCCTGGTGCCGCTGCTGTGGATCTTCATGACCGGGTTCAAGTCGCCATCGGATGCGATCGCCTATCCGCCGAAGCTCGTCGCTGAGCCGAGCCTGGAGGGCTATTGCAACCTGTTCACGACCCGGACGCGGCAGACTCCGGACTACATGGCCAAGCTGCCGCCGGCGGCCGATCTGTGCGACCGCATCTCGCGCGGCCGCAACATGGTGGTCGCGGGTCCGTCGAACTACATCCCGCGCTACGTCAACTCGCTGGTGATCGCATTCGGCTCGACCGCGCTGTCGGTCGTGCTCGGCACGCTCGCGGCCTATGCGTTCTCGCGCTTCAAGGTGCCGCTGAAGGATGATCTCCTGTTCTTCATCCTGTCGACAAGGATGATGCCGCCGATCGCGGTCGCGATCCCGATCTACCTGATGTATCGCGAGCTCGGCCTGTCCGACACGCGGCTCGGCATGATCCTGCTCTATACGTCCGTCAACATCTCGCTCGCGGTCTGGCTGCTCAAGGGATTCATGGACGAGATCCCGCGCGAATACGAGGAGGCGGCGATGGTCGACGGCTACACCCGCCTGCAAGCCTTCTTCAAGGTCGTGCTGCCGCAGGCCACCACCGGCATCGTCGCCACCGCGATCTTCTGCCTGATCTTCGCCTGGAACGAATATGCCTTCGCGGTGCTTCTGACCTCGGGCACGGCGCAGACCGCGCCGCCCTTCATTCCGATCATCATCGGCGAGGGCGGCCAGGACTGGCCGGCGGTCGCTGCCGGCACCACGCTGTTCCTGATCCCGATCGTCGTGTTCACGGTGTTGCTGAGGAAGCACCTGTTGCGCGGCATCACCTTCGGAGCAGTGCGCAAATGAGCTGGTCGATACGAAATAGGCCTGCCGATGTCGTGGCTACGCGCTGGCCACGGGCGCTGCGGCGCGGCCCGATGGAGACGTTGGCAACGATCCTGATTGCCGCCGGCGTGTTGATGCTGCTGCAGCCGTTCGCGTTGGTGCTCTACACCTATTCCTTCATCACCACGCTCGCCGGTGTCGCGATGTTCACCATCGTCTCCAAGTTTCCGGACTGACGCCATGGCCGAGATCCGGATCGAGAACCTGTTCAAGGAGTTCGGCGGCTTTGCCGCCGTGCGCGGCACCGGCTTCGCCATCGCTGATGGTGAGTTCTTCTGCCTGCTCGGTCCGTCCGGCTGCGGCAAGACCACCACCTTGCGCATGATCGCAGGGCTGGAGCTGCCGACCTCGGGCACGATCAGGCTTGGCGGCGAGGACGTCACCTTCCGCCGTGCGCGTGAACGCGACATCGCCATGGTGTTCCAGCTGTTCGCGCTCTACCCACATATGAACGTGCGCAGCAACATCGCCTTTCCCTTGGTCTCGATGGGCGTGCCCAAGGCGGAGATCCGGCGGCGGGTCGAGGAAGCCGCGCGCATCCTGCGCATCGACCATCTGATCGAGCGTCCGGTAAGCGGGTTGTCGAGCGGCGATCGCCAGCGCGTCGCGCTCGGCCGCGCCATCGTCCGCGAGCCCAAGGCGTTCCTGATGGACGAGCCGCTCGGCGCGCTCGATGCGGAGTTCCGGCACATCATGTGCGGCGAGCTGCGCGCCTTGCACGACCGGCTCAAGGCCACCACCGTGTTCGTCACGCACGACCAGCTCGAGGCGATGTCGATGGCCGACAAGATCGCGGTGATGAATCGCGGCGTCGTGGAGCAGCTTGGAACGCCGCAGGAGATCTACGACCGTCCCGCCACCATGTTCGTCGCGGACTTCATCGGCTCGCCGGCGATGAACTTCATCCGCTTCGCGGGCCGACTTGGCGCCGGCACGAACTGCGTGCGCATCGACGGTGCCGAGATCGGCGTGCCCGTGCTGCGCGAGGATGCCGGGAGCGACGAGCTGGTTCTCGGCGTGCGGCCGGAGCAGGTGACGCTCAGCGCCGAAGGCGGGCTGCGCGGCGAGGTGTTTGGCACCGAATATCTCGGCACCACCCAGATCATCACCGTCACGACGGCGCACGGCACCGTCAAGGCACGCGCGCCCGCGGCGCTCCGCGTGGCGCGTGCGGAGCCGGTCGGGCTCAGCTTCCGCGCCGACCGGCTGTCGCTGTTCGACGCCGCCACGGGCCGTGCGGTCCGCACGGCGCTGTATGAACAGCCGGTGAGAGGAGGACGACATCATGGCTGAGACGCGGCTCAACGCCGTCAGCAAGTCGTTCGGCCCAAAGCCGGCGGTGCGGGATTTGTCGCTGACCATCCGTGATGGCGAGCTCGTGGTGCTGCTCGGGCCGACCGGTGCCGGCAAGACCACGACGCTGCGCCTGGTAGCGGGCCTCGAGCAGCCGGATCGCGGCAGCATCACCATCGGTGGCGTCGACCAGACCAAGGCGACGCCGGCCGCGCGCGACGTCACCTTCGTGTTCCAGCAATATTCGCTCTATCCGCATCTGTCGGTGTACGACAATCTGGCTTTTCCACTGCGCTCGCCGGTGCGCAAGATTGCGGAGGCCGAGATCAAGCGCATCGTCCGTGACGTCGCGGGGATGCTGCGGATCGAGGACAAGCTCGGCAATCGCGCCACTCAGCTCTCGGGCGGCCAGATGCAGCGCGTGGCGATCGGCCGTGCCCTGGTGCGCCGGCCTGCGATTGCATTGCTCGACGAGCCGCTGTCCTCGCTCGACGCCAAGCTGCGTTCGGAGCTGCGTATCGAGCTCAAGCGCATCCAGCAGGATCTCGGCGCCACCATGCTCTACGTCACCCACGACCAGATCGAGGCGATGACGCTCGCCAACCGCATCGGCGTGATCGACCAGGGCCGTCTGGTGCAGGTCGGCAGCCCGCGGGAGGTCTATGAGGATCCGGACAATACCTATGTGGCGACCCGGCTCGGCAGCCCCGGCATCAATCTTCTGCCGCGTCGGCTGTTCCCGGATCTCGCAATGCCGGGCGACGTCGCGACGATCGGCGCGCGCACCGAGCACATGACGGTCCGGCGCGCCGAGACCCGTGCAGACGCGCGGGTGAAATGGATCGAGCATCTCGGCGATCAGAATCATCTGCATATCACGCTGCAGGACCAGACCATCGTCAGCCTGGTGGAGCCGGATACGGAATTGAAAGTCGGCGACTCCGTCGCTATCGAGTTCACCCGGCCGCTGCTGTTCGACCGGGCGGGCCAGCGGGTGAGATAGACAATGGACCAGGCGTTCAAGCGTAAGCTGATCGTGGCGATGGCGGATGCCATGATCGCCCATGCCGAGGAGCTGACCGCGCTGGATTCGGCGATCGGCGACGGCGATCACGGCCTCAATATGAAGCGTGGCTTCGAGGCCGTGCTCGCCGATGCGGACAACATTTCCGCCAAGCCCCTTCCGGAGGCCCTGAAGGCGGTCGGCATGGCGCTGGTGATGAAGGTCGGCGGCGCGTCCGGTCCGCTCTACGGCACGCTGGCGATGGGACTTGGCAAGGCGCTGCCATCAGAGCCCTCTGCCGCCGACGCGGCGGCGGCGCTCGGTCGCGCCATCGCGGACGTCAAGGCACGGGGCAAGTCGGAAGCAGGTCAGAAGACCATGCTCGACGTCTTGATCCCCGTGCAGGCGGCTTTTGCGGCCGGTGGCGACGATCTCGGTTCCCGGCTGCCCGCGATCGCCGCTGAAGCTGCCGATGCGACGGTGCCGATGCTGGCGATCCGCGGCCGCGCCTCGTTTCTCGGCGAGCGTTCGATCGGGCACATGGATCCCGGCGCGCGCTCGTCCAGCCTGCTGGTGCAGGCGATCTGCAGCGTCTTCAATGAGGCCCGAGCATGAATGAGCAGAAGAATGTCGGCATCGTCATCGTGTCGCATTCCGCCAAGGTGGCGGAGGGCGCGGCCGACATGGTCCGGCAGATGGTCGGCGACAGCGTGCCGCTCGCAGCGGTCGGCGGCAATGCCGATGGCGGGCTCGGCACCGATGTCGGCGCCATCATGGGCGCGATCGACAGGGCGTGGTCGGAGTCGGGCGTTGCGATCCTGGTCGATCTTGGCGGCGCCGAGACCAACAGCGAGATGGCGGTGGAGATGATGCCGGAGGAGCGGCGCGAGCGCATCGTGATCTGCAATGCGCCGCTGGTCGAAGGCGCCGTGATGGCGGCGACGGAGGCCTCCGGCGGCTCGCCGCTCGATGCGGTGCGCGCGACCGCCGAAGAGCTGATGGGCGGATGAGCAGGAACGACGATGGCTGACGGTGGAGAGATCGGCATGCAGGAAGCGAAGGCGCATGCGCTGCTGACCAACGAGGTCGGGCTGCATGCGCGGCCCTCGGTCAAACTGACCCAGCTCGCGAAGCGCTTTGCGTCGAGCATCGAGGTCGCGATCGCCGCCGACGGGCCCTGGACCGATGCCAAGAGCCCGGTGAAGATCATGCGCGTCAAGGCGGCCAAGGGTGAGACGCTGTTCCTTCGCGCCAACGGAACCGATGCCGAGGCGGCCATCGCGGCGCTCGTTGATCTGGTCGACCGCAAGTTCGACGAGGAGTGACGATGGAGCGGCGCGTTTTCGGGCGTGGGGCATCGGACGGGTTGGCCATTGGGCCGGCCGCGATCCTGCGTGCGCTGGAGGGTGCGAGCCGGAGGAAAGGGGCGATCGCCGAGGAGCATGCAGCGCTCGCCACAGCGGTCGCGCATGCACGCGAGGCCGTGGCCGAGCTGATCGGCAGGCTCGAGGGAGACGCGGCCGAGCTAATCGGCTTTCAGCTCGCGCTGCTCGAAGACGATGCGCTGACGGAGGCGGCTTACGTTCAGATCGAGAGCGGTGTCGCTGCGGATGCGGCCTGGCGCGCGGCGATGGCGGAGGAGATCGCGGGCTACGAGTCCGCTGACGACGAGTATTTTCGTGCTCGCGCCAGCGACCTCGGCGACATCCGGGACCGCGTGCTGCGGCACTTGTTTGGCCTGCCGCAGAACGGCGAAGTGCCGAAAGGAGCGATCGTCGTCGCGCATGATCTGGCGCCATCGGCGTTTCTCGCCATCGACTGGACCGGGGGCGGCGGCGTCGCGCTCGGCGATGGCAGCCCGACCAGTCACGTCGCGATGCTGGCGCGCGGCCGCGGCGTGCCGATGGTGGTCGGGCTCGGCGGCGATTGGGAGACGCTGGCAGGGGATCTGCTGGTCGATGGCGGTCGCGGTGTCGTCATCGTCGATCCCGGCGCGCACATTGTCGCCGCCGCGCGGGCGGAGGACGAGACGGTCTCGCGCCGCAGGGCGGAGGCAAGGGCGCGGCAGCACGAACCGGCACTGACGCGCGACGGCACCCGCGTCTCCGTCCTCGTCAACATCTCCGGCCCCGCCGACATGACGCTGCTTCCGGCGGCAGCCTGCGACGGCATCGGTCTGGCACGCACCGAGTTTCTCACCGGCAACCTGCTTCACGACGAGGAGGCGCAATATCACGCCTATGCCGAGCTCGTGCGCTGGGCCGAAGGCCGGCCGGTCACGATCCGCACGCTCGATGCCGGCGGCGACAAGCCGATTCCGGGCTACACGATCGATGGCGAAAGCAACCCGTTTCTTGGTCTGCGTGGCCTCCGCCTGTCCTTGCGTCATCCCGAGATCTTCCGCGTCCAATTGCGCGCGCTGGCCCGCGCCGCTGCGCTCGGACCGCTCAAGGTGATGTTGCCGATGGTGACCAATGCAGCGGAACTGGACGGGGCCCGTGACCATCTCCGCGCCGTGCTCGCCGAATTGGCCGGCGGCAACGTTGCGTTCGCCGCGCCGGCCTTCGGAATGATGGTCGAGGTCCCGGCCGCTGCGCTGGCAGCGCACGACTTCGCTGCGGACTTCTTCTCGATCGGCACCAATGACCTGACCCAATATGCGACCGCTGCCTCGCGCGACGGCGCCGAGGTCGCCGACTATGCCGACGTGCTGCATCCCGGGGTGCTGGCGATGATCGCCCATGTCGCGCGCGCTGGTCGCGCACGGGGCGTGGACGTCTCGATCTGCGGCGACGCCGCCGGTGATGTCAGGGCGATTCCCGCCTTGCTCGAGGTCGGTATCCGCGCGCTGTCGGTGTCGCCTGGCCTGCTGCCGCTGGTGAAGGCCGCGATCCGCGAACTCGATCTCGCCAAGTCAGTAGAGGGCGCATGAGCGAGCCGGATGCATCGGGGGCCGCAAGCCCGCTTGCCGAGTACAAGGCGATCCTGCGCGCGGTCATCGACAGCCGTCCCTCCGGCACGCGGCAGCGGCTGGCGGAGGCAATCGGCAAGAACCGCAGCTTCATCTCGCAGATCGTCAATCCGGCCTATGCGACGCCGATCCCGCTGCAGCATCTCGAGACCATCTTCCACATCTGTCACTTCTCGCCACATGAGCAGCAGGCGTTTCTGACCGCCTACCGCGCCGCGCATCCGGGCCGGCTGGACGAGGCCGAGGCGCAGCGGCCGATGCGGCGTCTGGTGGTCGAGCTGCCGGACTTTGGCGACCCCGCGCTCAACGCCCATGCCGACCGCATCATCACCGGCGTCGCGCGCGGCATCACCGCGCTGATCTCAGCCAACGAAAACCAGGACGAATCCGAGCCGGGAGGGAAGCCATGAAGAAGCTGATCAACGCCGTCGACGACGTGCTGACCGAGAGCCTGCAGGGATTTGCCGCGGTGCATGGCGACATCGTCACGCTTGGTGAGGACAACAAGTTCGTACGCCGCAAGAGCCTCAAGCCGGGCAAGGTTGCATTGATCTCCGGCGGCGGCTCCGGCCACGAGCCGCTGCATGCCGGCTTCGTCGGGCCGGGCATGCTCGATGCCGCCTGTCCAGGCCAGGTCTTCACCTCGCCGACACCGGACCAGATGCTCGCGGCCGCGCAGGCCGTGGACACCGGCGCGGGCGCGCTGTTCATCGTCAAGAACTACGAAGGCGACGTGATGAATTTCGCGATGGCCGCGGAGATGATGGAGGGCAAGGTCGCGACCGTGATCACCGACGACGACGTCGCGGTCGAGACCTCGACCTATTCGACCGGCCGCCGCGGCGTTGCCGGTACGCTGGTCGTGGAGAAGATGCTGGGGGCTGCGGCCGAGCGGGGCAGCGATCTCGACGCGCTCAAGGCGCTTGGCGACGACGTCAACAAGCGCACCCGCTCGATGGGCGTGGCGCTGACGTCCTGCACGGTGCCGGCCGCCGGCAGGCCGACCTTCACGCTCGGCGAGGATGAGATGGAGATGGGTGTCGGCATCCATGGCGAGCCCGGCCGCCGCCGGGTCAAGCTGGCCTCCGCGGACGCCATCGCCGAGGAGATGATGGGCGCGATCCTAACCGATCTCGCAGCGAAGCCGGGAACGCCGTGCCTGCTGCTGGTCAACGGCTTCGGGGCCACGCCGGCGATGGAGTTGTACGTGATGGCCCATGCGGCGCGGCGCATCCTGGAAGGGCGCGGGCTCGCCATCGCGCGCGGGCTGGTCGGTTCCTACGTCACGTCGCTCGACATGGCCGGCTGCTCGCTCACCGTGACCGCGCTCGATGATGCGTCGCTGGCGCTGTGGGACGCGCCGGTGCACACCGCGGCGCTGCGCTGGGGCTGCTGACGCGATGCGTGCTCAGCGGATCTCGTTCGAGTAGTAGTGCTGCGCCGTCGTGGCGCGGTGCTGGCTGAGGATCGCCAGCGCGCCGGTCTGGTCGTAGGCTTCCTCGTCGATCACGAGCACGGCGCTCGGAGAGGGTAGGCCGAGCAGCTTGCGGTCCTCCTTGGTGGCGACCTCGGCCGTCACCTTCTCGCGCACCGCGGCGATCCGGATGCCATAGGCCTCGAGCAGATGGCGGTAGATCAGGGCAGGGACCTTCTTCGGCTCGCGCGCAAATCCCGGCACGCGGCTCCCGACCATCGAGATCCGCGAATGCAGCACCGGTGCGCCGGCGACGCGGCGGATGCGATGAAGATGCAGCAGCGGCTCGCCATCGGCCACCGCGAACAGCGCCGCATCGTCCCGTTCGGCGGCGCGTGTCGTCACCGACAGCACCTCGGCCTCCGAGTGCAGCAGGCTGCCGTCCGCGCCGAGCAGGCGGAAGTACTGGAAGAAGAAACTGAGCCCATGCTGCGACGCGCGGCCCGTCACCACCGTGCCGGTCTTGCGCCGGCGCATCAGCATGCCGCCCGCGGTGAGATCGGCCAGCGCGCGGCGGATGGTGCCGACGGCGACGCCATATTGATTGGCGAGCGCGACCTCGCCGGGCAGCACCGTGCCGGGCGGCATGTCGCCGATCAGGATCGCCTCGGCGATCTGGCGCTTGACATGCTCGTAGAGCGGCACCGGAAGGGCGCCCGGACCCGCGCCGACCCCGTCTGCCGCTTTGCTGGCCACAGCTGCCTTTTTCATGGAATTGACAAATGCCGCGTCGTGAATTCTATTTCTATATAGAATATAGGATTGAGCAGACCGCAAATGATTTCTGAGGGCATTCCAGCGGACCGGGGCGCGCGCAGTCTGGCCGGCGCTTTTGCCGCGATCGACGCCATGGCCGAGACGGCGGTCGAGGGCCTGCGGAAGATGGTGGCGGTCGACACCAGCTTTCCGCCGGGGGCCGGCTACGATGCCTTTGCCGACGTGATGGAACAGCTTGCTTCGCCGCTGGCGCTGAATTGCGAGCGCGTGATCGTTCCGGAGGAGCTGTGGCGCGCACCCGGTTCGCACGGATCGCGCACCAATCTGGTCGCACGGCGTCGCTCCGGCAAACCGGTGCTCGGGCTCTATTTCCACGTCGATACGGTGCCGCCTGCGCCAGGCTGGGCCACCGATCCGCTGCAACTGGGCCGTGACGGTGATCGTCTGATCGGACTCGGCGCAGCCGACATGAAGGGATCGATCGCGGCGGCGCTGCTCGCGCTCCGCGGCGCGCAGCAGACCGGATTGCCGCTGGCCTATGATCCGATGTTGTTGCTGTGCACCGACGAGGAGGCAGGGCTTTATCCCGGCGTGCGTTACCTTGCCGAGCAGGGCCGTCTCGAAGGTCACATCCTCAACTTCAACGGCAGCGCCATGCCGCGGATCTGGGCCGGCTGCTTCGGCCTGTTCACGCTCACGGTGCGGGTTCACGGCAAGCCGGCGCATGCCGGCGAGCAGCGCCTCGCCGGCGCCAACGCGATCGAGGCGGCGCTGCCGATCCTCAATGCGCTCGCGGCCCTCAAACCGGTCATCGCGCAGCGGACGTCGGCATTGCCGCCACCGCCGCAGGCAGCCGGACCTCTCGCGGGGAGCCTGGACATCTCAGCCATTCATGGTGGCCAGTGCGGCGGACAGATCCCTTCGCTGGTCGAGATTCTCGTATGCCGCCGCTATGCGCCCGAGGAGGACTTCGCCACCGCACGCCGCGAGATCGAGGCGGCAATCCAGCGGGCCGCCGATGTCCTCGACGTCGAGATCATCCTCACCGGCCATCTGATGCCGACATCCGATCCCGGCGGGCCGCATTGGCCGCGCTGGCAGCAGGCGCTGTCGGCCGGCTTCGGCTACGCGGCGGACGACTTCGCGCGCTGGGGGGCGTCCGGTTGCTCCGATTTCGGCTGGGTGCAGCAGGCCACGGGCGTGCAGGAGGTGCTGCTCACGGGCCTGGGAAAGCCCGATAGCCGCATTCATGCGCCGGGCGAATCCACGACGCTCGCCGACATCGTCGCATTGGCAAAGTCGGTGCTCGCCTATCTTGCAGCCGAGTTCCGTCCCGAGCTCTCTCCCGAAGCCATCACGCCTGAAAAGGACTTCGCCTGATGCCGTCCGTGACCCGTCGCCATTTTCTTGCCGGCTCCGCGCTCGTGCTTGGTGCTCTGCCGCAAGTCTCTCTCTCCGCCGAGGCGCCGAAGCGCGGCGGCGTGTTGCGGATCTCGGTCGATCAGGGCGCGGCGGTCATTCATCCGCTGCTCGCGCGTGTCAATCCGGAATACCTCATCACCGAGCTGCTCTATTCCAACCTGACCCGGTTGAAGCCGGACATGTCGGTCGAGCCGGACCTCGCCTTGTCCTGGCAGGCCGGCGCGGGGCTCACCGAGTGGACGTTCAAGCTGCGGCCCAATCTCAGCTTCCACGACGGCTCGCCGCTGACGGCGGAGGATGTCGTTTCGACCTTCAAAGCAATCCTCGATCCGAAGACCGCGTCACCGGCGCGCACCAATGTCGGCCCGATCAAGGACGTCGTCGCCGTCGATCCGTCGACCGTGCGGTTCACGTTGTCGGTGGCCTTCGCCGATTTTCCGGTCGCGCTCGCCTACAACAATGCGCGCATCGTGCCTGCGAAGGTCGTTGCCGCTGATCTTGCCAGCCTTGCCACCAAGCCGAATGGGTCGGGGCCGTTCAAGCTCGTGTCCTACGAGCCGGACCGCAAGATCGTCGTCGAGCGCAACCCGGCCTATTACGATCCCGCGCGGCCTTTACTCGATCGCGTCGAGATCCTCGTCTATCCCGACCGCACGGCCGAGGCATCGGCTCTGATTTCGGGCGACATCGATCTCATGTTGTCGACCACGCCCGGCGAATATGACCGGCTCGGCAAGGCCAGTGGCATCAAGGCGGTGCGGATTCCCTCGGGGCAGTTTCTGAACGTCAACATGGGCTGCGACCAGAAGCCCTTCAACGACGTTCGCGTGCGCCAGGCGCTGGCGCTGACTATCGATCGCGAGGCCATGGCCGGCTTCGTGGCCGGCGGCTATGGCACGCCCGGCAACGATACGCCGCTGAGCCCCGCCTACCGCTTCTATCAGGACAGCAAACTGAAGAAGCCCGATATCGCCAAGGCCAAGCAACTGCTCGCCGATGCCGGCTATCCCTCCGGGATCGACCTGACGATGGTGGCGTCCGACAAGCCGGACACGCGCACGCAGCTCGGTGTTGCGATCCGTGAGATGGCGGCGCCCGCGGGCTTCCGTATCAACGTTCAGACGATGCCGCACGCAACTTATCTCGACCAGGTCTGGAAGAAGGGCAATTTCTACGTCGGCTTCTACAACATGCAGTCGACCGCCGACGCGATCTTCAAGCTGCTCTACACTTCGGATGCGGCCTGGAATGAGACGCGCTGGAACAATGCGCGCTTCGACGAGATCGTCAACGCGGCGCGCAGCGAGACCGACGATGCCAATCGCGCCGCGCTCTATGCGCGGGCCCAGACGATGATGAGCGAGGAGGTGCCGTCGGTGATTCCGGTCTTCTTCGACATCCTGGCGGCGCAGCGCGCCTATGTGGAAGGATACCAGCTGCATCCGCGCGGGTCGGTGTTCCGGCTCGATCTCGTCTCGCTCGGCGCAGGCGCGCCCAAGCGCAGCTGAGGCGGGATCCGAGCGGTGTCATTCGCCTGGCTGCTGCGGCGGCTGCTCCTGATGGCCTACACGGTCGTCATCGTCAGCGTGCTGGTGTTCGCCATCACGCAGGCGCTGCCGGCTGATGCCGCGCAGACGCTGCTTGGCGAGAACGCCTCGCCGGAGGCGCTGGCCGCCGTTCGCAGCCGGCTCGGGCTCGACGACCCGGTCTGGCTGCAATTCGCGCATTGGGTCGCGCACGCGGCCATCGGCAATTTCGGCGTCTCCATGCGCACCGGCCTGCCGGTCGCGCCGGAGATGCTGACGGCGCTGTCTCGCTCGCTGCTGCTGGCAGCCGGCGCACTCGTCGTCACCCTTCTGATCGCGGTCCCGCTCGGAATCTTCGCGGCGCTCCGCAGGGGGCGGCCGGCGGATACGGCCGCCAGCGTGGTCGCCTATCTCGGGGTTTCCCTGCCGGAGTTCGTTACCGCAACCTTGCTCGCGCTGCTGCTGACCGACATCCTGCCATGGCTGCCGGCGACCGGCTACGTGTCGCCGCTGGAGGATACCGGGCTGGCGCTCCGCCACCTGATCCTTCCGGTCCTGACGGTGTCGGTTATTCTCGTCGCGCATGTGATGCGCATGATGCGGTCGGAGACGCTGGACGTGCTGCAGTCCGACTACGTCCGCGCGGCGCGGCTGAAGGGCCTGCCCGAGCGGACGGTGCTGGTGCGGCACGTGATGCGCAACGCGCTGCTGCCGGTCATCACCATCGTCGCGCTCGACGTCGGCTATCTCTTGGGCGGCATCATCGTCATCGAGGAGATATTCGCCATTCCCGGCATCGGCCGCGCATTGATGATCGCCATCACCACCCGCGATCTGCCGTCGATCCAGGCCGGCGCGATGATCATGGCGGTCACCTATGCCATCACCAACACGCTGGCGGACGTCGTCTACGCGCTGCTCGACCGGCGGATCAGCTATGACTGAGCTGCTCGGCCGCATGATCCGGAAGCCGCATGGCGCGATCAGCGTGACGCTGCTCGTTGCGCTCGCCGTCGTCTGCATTCTCGGCCCGTGGCTCGCGCCCTATGGGGCGGAGAAGATGGATTTTCTCGGCCGCTTCCGCGCACCGGGATGGCAGAACTGGCTGGGGGCCGACCAGTTCGGCCGCGACGTGCTGAGCCGCCTGTTGTCCGGAGCGCGCGCCACCGTTCCGATGGCGCTGGCGGCGACGCTCGCCGGCAGCGCGATGGGCGCCGTGATCGGCGTCGCATCGGCCTATCTCGGGGGCAAGGCCGACGAATTCATCATGCGCACCAACGATGCGGTGATGGCCATTCCGGGTCTTCTGATGGCGCTGCTGCTGGTCAGCACGCTGGGCAATGGGGCTATCAACGCGGTGATCGCGATTGCCTTTGCGTTTGCGCCGGGCATGGCGCGGGTCACGCGCTCCGTGGCGCTTGCGGTACGCAACCAGGACTACGTCAAGGCTGCCATCGCGCGCGGCGAGGCGGCCTCGCAGATCATTTTCCGCGAGATGCTTCCGAACGTGATGGGCCCGATCATCATCGAGGCCACCATCCGCGTGTCATTCGCGGTGATGCTGTTCGCGACGCTCAGCTTCCTTGGCCTGGGTGCGCAGCCGCCGGCGTCGGAATGGGGGCTCATGGTCGCCGATGCGCGCCAATACATGCACCGGGCGCCATGGCTCCTGATCGCCCCCTCGGCCGCGATCGCGCTGTCGGCGATCGCCTTCAATCTCGTCGGCGATGCCCTGCGCGACGCGCTGAATCCGCGGGACGATCGATGAGGCCGGCGCTCGCCATCACCAATTACGGGCTGGACTACGTCACCTCGGCGGGCGCCGTTGAGGTGCTGCGCGACGTGTCACTCGAGATCGCGCCCGGCGAGGTGCTCGGCCTCGTCGGCGAATCCGGCTCCGGCAAGAGCTCGCTGGCCTGGGCGTTGATGCGGCATCTGCCGGCCAATGCCCTGGAAGTCTCGGGTTCGCTGCGTCTGGGCGACCTCGACCTGCGGTCCCTCAGCCCGAAGCGACTGACCGCGGTCCGTGGCCGCCGCATCGGCATGGTGTTCCAAGACCCGTCGACAGCGCTCAATCCGACCTTGACCATCGGCCGTCAGATCACCGAGGCGCTGATGCGTCATCGCGATTTGAATGCGCGGGCCGCCAGGGATCTCGCGATCGATCTGCTCGGCCATGTCGAGCTCCGCAATCCCGCGGCGGTGCTGCGGCGCTATCCGCACGAGATCTCGGGCGGAGAGAAGCAGCGTGTGATCATCGCGACGGCCTTCGGCTGCCGGCCCGATGTCATACTGTTCGATGAGCCCACGACGGCGCTCGACGTCATCACCGGCGCCCGCATCATCGAGCTGTTTGCGCGGTTGCGGGCGGAGACCGGTGTCGCTGCGCTCTACATCTCGCACGATCTCGCGATGATGACCCGCGTCGCCGATCGCGTCGCAGTCATCCAACACGGCCGCATCGTCGAGCAGGCGCCCGCGTCCGATATCTTCCGCACGCCGCGGCACGACTACACCAAGGCGCTCATCGCCGCGGTGCCGCGTCCGGAACGGCGGCTCGTGAACGATCAGCCGGGCGCGGCCCTGGTGCTCGACGCACGCGGCATTGAGGTTCACTACGGCCGAGGCGGGCTGTTCCGTGCGGCGCCGCCGCCGGCGACCAAGGCCGTCGACGTCCGCGTCCGCGCCGGCGAAATCGTCGGCCTCGTCGGTGAATCCGGTTCGGGAAAGTCGTCAGTCGCTCGCGCCCTCACCGGGCTCGCCCGCTTCGACGGCACGATCAGCTTCGACGGCCGGACGCTGCGCGGGGCTGGCGACATGAACCGGGCCTATCGTCGCGATGTTCAGATCGTGTTCCAGCACCCGGATTCCTCGCTCAATCCGCGCCATCGGATCGGTGAGATCCTGTCGCGTCCCCTGAAACTCTATGGCGGCGACGTCGCCGCCGTGCCGCGGCTCCTGGAGCAGGTGCGACTACCGGCCTCCTATGCGATGCGCTGGCCGCACCAGCTCTCCGGTGGCGAGAAGCAGCGCGTCGCGATCGCGCGCGCGTTTGCGGCACGGCCGCGGCTCGTGATCTGCGACGAGATCACGGCGCCGCTCGACGTCTCCGTCCAGGCCCGGATCATCGAGCTGCTGCTGGCGTTGCGCGCCGAGACCGGCGCGGCCTATCTGTTCATTACCCACGACCTCAATCTGATCCGGCAGATCGCGCACCGCATCGTCGTGATGCGTCATGGCCAGCTCGTCGACAGCCGCGCCGTTGATGCCTTCGGCGCCGAAGACGTTCACCCTTACACCCGCGAGCTGATGGCGGCCTCGCCAGCGCCGGTTGGCTGACCGCAAGGATTGACCCGATGGACCGCAACGACCTGCTCGCCCGCATCGACATTCCAGCCTCGCTCGCGCTGCTGTCGCGCATGGTACAGCACAAGAGCTATTCGAAGACCGAGGGCGAGAAGCAGCTCGCGGCCTTCATGGCCGAACAGATGAGCGCGATCGGCCTGGATGCCGGCCTCGCTCCGTTCGGGGCCGAGGGCCGGGTCAACGCGGTCGGCCGCTGGCACGGCACCGGCGGCGGCAAGAGCCTGCTCTTCAACGGCCATGTCGATACAAATCCGGTGACCGAGGGCTGGACCGTCGATCCCTGGGCGGGGAAGGTCGACGACGACTTCATCTACGGCATCGGCGTGTCAAATATGAAGGCCGGCGATGCCGCCTATTTCTGCGCGGTCAAGACGCTGATCGAGGCCGGCGTGAAGCTGCGGGGCGATGTCATCCTGACCTATGTGGTCGGCGAGCTGCAGGGTGGAGTCGGCACCTATTCGCTGCTGGAGCAGGGGCTGCGCGCCGACTATTTCATCAATTCGGAGCCGACCGACCTCAAGGCGATGACGATGCATGCCGCGGCCTTCATGTTCATCATCGAGCTCGTCGGCAACACGCGGCATCTGTCGAAGCGCGAGGAGGCGGTGGACGCGATCACCGCCGCCTGCGATCTCATTCCGCGTCTCAACGCGATGCGGTTCTCCGGCGCGCGTTCGCCGGCACATGAGGCCATCAACCGCGTCCATGTCGGCGTCGTGCACGGCGCGCTCGGTCGTGAGTTGCACGAATGGCGCACGCCGCAGGTCGCGGATTTCGTCCGCATCAAGGGCTCCGGCCGTTACGCTCCAGGGCAGACCGAGCAGGGCGCGCTCGCGGACATGCGGCGCGAGCTCGATGCGCTGGAGGGGCGTTTTCCCGGCCTGAAGGCCCATCTGATGTCGGAGGACCGCGCCGGCGTGCCGACCATGCCGCCGTTCGAGGTCGCGCCGGACAGCCCGATCGTCCGTGCCGTCAACAATGCCTATCGCGTCGTGCGTGGCGCCTCCCAGCCGACCGGCCCGGTGGCGCCGAGCTGCTTCTACGGCACCGATGCCGGCCATCTCTATACGTATGGCGGCATGGAGGGCATCGTCTGCGGGCCGGGCGGCCGCTACAACACGATGCCGGACGAGCGCGTCGACATTCCCGACTATCTCGACATGATCCGCATCTACATGCTGGCCATTCTCGATATCTGCGACTGAACCTGCGCTCAGGCGGCGGCTGCCTGTTGCTGGAATTGCTCGAACGCCGCAATCGCATCGGCGGCATACATCAACGACGGTCCGCCGCCCATGTAGATCGCCATGCCGAGCGTCTCCTCGACCTCCTGCCGGCTTGCACCGAGACGGACGAGCGCCTCCGCGTGGAAGCCGATGCAGCCGTCGCACCGGACGGCGACCCCGATCGCCAGCGCGATCAGCTCTTTGGTCTTCTTGTCGAGCGCGCCATCAGCGGCGGCGGCCCTCGCCAATGCAGAGAAGCCCTGCATCACGTCCGGAATGTCCTTGCGCAGCGTCTTCAGGTTACCCGAGATGTCCTTGCAGATCTCGCTGTACAGTTTGGTCATGATAGCTCCTACGACATCTTCGTGGTGGGTTTGCCGGGCTCGCGCAGCGCGATGTAGATCGCGGGGATCACGAGCACGGTGAGCAGGGTGGAGGAGGCCAGACCGAACAGCAGCGAGATCGCCAGACCCTGGAAGATCGGATCGAGCAGGATCGTCGCAGCACCGATCATCGCCGCCAGCGCCGTCAGCAGGATCGGCTTGAAGCGCACGGCGCCGGCCTCCAACACGACGTCGCGCAGGGTCTTGCCCTCGCCGCCGCTGTGGCGGATGAAGTCGACCAGCAGGATCGAGTTGCGGACGATGATGCCGGCCAGCGCAATGAAGCCGATCATCGACGTCGCGGTGAACGGCGCGCCCAGCAACCAGTGGCCGAGCAGGATGCCGATCAGTGTCAGCGGGATCGGCGTCAGGATCACCAGCGGGAGCCGGAAGCTCTTGAACTGCGCCACGACCAGAACGTAGATGCCGAGGATGGCCGCGCCGAATGCGGCGCCCATGTCGCGGAAGGTCACGTAGGTGATCTCCCATTCGCCATCCCACAGCAGCGTCGGACGGGACTCGTCCGCCGGCTGGCCGTGGAAGCCGATCACCGGCTTCGGCAGCTTGCCCCAGTCATGGGCGTCGATCCGGTCGGCGACCGCGAGCATTCCGTAGAGCGGCGCCTCGAAGCGGCCGGCGAGTTCTGCCATCACCATGTCGGCAAAGCGGCCGTCGCGGCGGAAGATCATCGGCGACCCCTCTTCCATGGTGGCCTTCACCACCTGGCCGAGTTCGACGACAGTCTTGCTGCCGGGCAACGTGTTGGCGGGCACCGGCGTCGATGCCAGGGCCTGACTCCAGCTCTTGTCGTGCTTCGGCAGACGCACGGCGATCTCGATCGGATTGCGGTCTTCGCCGCGATGCGAGTAGCCGACCGAGACGCCGCCGAACAGCGTCTGGATCGTGTCGTAGACGTCTCGCTGCTCGACACCGAAGAACTCGAGACTGTCCTGGTCGATCGACAGCCGCAGCCGCGGCCGGCGCTGGCCGATGGAATCGTCGATATCGACGATGAAGGGAACGTCGGCGAAGACCTTCTTGAGTTCGGTGGTGACGGCGCGCCGGGTCGCCGCGTCCGGACCGTAGATCTCGGCGAGCAGGGTCGCGAGCACCGGCGGCCCGGGCGGCACTTCGACCACCTTGATGCTGGTGCCGGCAGGCACAGGGATACTCTTCAGCCGCTGCCGCAACTCGAGCGCGATGTCGTGGCTCGCGCGCTTGCGGTCGCCGCGCGCGGCGAGATTGACCTGTAGCTCGCCGAGCTCGGGCCGCTCCCGCAGATAGTAGTGCCTCACGAGACCGTTGAAGTTGAACGGCGCCGCGGTGCCGGCATAGCTCTGCACGGTCGTGATCTCCGGCAGCCCATGCGCGATGTCGGCGGCCGCGAACAGCGTGCGCTCGGTATCCTCCAGGCTCGCGCCTTCGGGCAGGTCGACCATCACCGCGATCTCCGACTTGTTGTCGAACGGCAGCAGCTTGACGGTGACGGACTTGGTCGCGAACAGGGTCATCGACAGCAGGGTGGCGATGCCGACGCCGAGCAGGAAGATCCAGGCGGAGCGCTTGCTGGCGACGATCGGGCGCGCGACGCTGCGATAGATGCGTCCGAGACGGCCTTCGCCATGCGCGTCATGAGAGTCCGCAGAGGCGCTGGTCGACCTCGGCGCCAGCCGCAGCATCAGCCACGGCGCCACCACCATGGCGACGAAGAACGAGAACAGCATCGCCGCCGAGGCGTTGGCCGGGATCGGCGCCATGTAGGGACCCATCAGTCCCGACACGAACAGCATCGGCAGCAGGGCGGCGACCACGGTCAGGGTCGCGACAACGGTCGGATTGCCGACTTCGGCGACGGCCTCGATGGTGGCCTGCAGGCGCGGCCGGCCGTCATGCATGCCCCAATGGCGCGCGATGTTCTCGACCACCACGATGGCGTCGTCGACTAGGATGCCGATCGAGAAGATCAGCGCAAACAGGCTGACCCGGTTGATCGTGTAGCCCATCAGATTGGCGGCGAACATCGTCAGCAGGATCGTGGTCGGAATCACCACGAAAGTGACGAGGGCCTCGCGCCAGCCGATGGCGACCGCAATCAGCACGACGATCGAGATCGTGGCGAGGCCAAGATGGAACAGCAGCTCGTTGGCCTTCTCATTGGCGGTCTCGCCGTAGTCGCGCGTCACCGTGACGGCGACGTCGCTCGGAATGAGACTGGCCTTCAGCCCTTCGAGGCGCTGCGCGATGTCGTGCGACACCACCACGGCATTGGCGCCGGCGCGCTTGGCGAGCGCAAGACTTACCGCCGGCACCCGGTGCCAGTCGCCCTTGTCGTTGCGGGCGTCGTCCCAGACGCGGTGCTCGGCGAGATTGGGGCCGATGACCACGGTGGCGACGTCGCGCACATAGACGGGACGACCATCGCGCGTCGAGATCAGGAGCAGGCCGATATCCGGGATGCCCGTGAGCGTCTGGCCCGCGGCGACATTGCGCACGATGCCGCCGTCGCGAACGTCTCCGGCCAGGAACGAGCGGTTCGCGTCCTTCACCTTGGCGACGAGCTGCTGCAGGGTCACGCCGAACAGCGACAGCTTTTCCGGATCGGGCTCGACCCGGATCTGCTGGGCGCCGCCGCCGGAGATATAGGTCAGGCCGATATTGTCGACCTTGGTCAGCTCCGCCCGCAGCTTGTCGGCGAGCTCGTAGAGGTCCTTGTCGGACCAGCGCCCGGCGGCCTCCGGCTTCGGCGACAGCGTCAGCACGGTGACGGCGACGTCGTTGATGCCGCGGCCGACGATCAGCGGCTCGGGAATGCCGACGGGGATGCGGTCGAGGTTGGCGCGCAGCTTCTCGTGGACGCGCAGGATCGCGTCCTCGAACTTGGTCCCCACCAGGAACCGCGCGGTGACCATGACACGGTCGTCCTCGGTCTGGCTGTAGACGTGTTCGACGCCATCGATCGCCTTGACGATGGTCTCCAGCGGCTTGGTCACGAGCTCGACGCCGTCGGGCGCACGCAGGCCGTCGGCGTTGACACGGATGTCGACCATCGGCACGCTGATCTGCGGCTCTTCCTCGCGCGGAATCACGACGACGGCGATGAGGCCGACCACGAGCGCCGCGAGCAGAAACAGCGGCGTCAGCGGCGAGGCGATGGTCGCCTGGGTAAGCTTGCCTGAGAGTCCGAGTTTCACGGCTGCACCAACTGGTCGCCGGCGCGCAGGCCGGACAGGATTTCAAGTCCATCGGGGAGATCGGCGCTCGGCAGAGCGCGTCCGCGCTGCACCGGAACGCTCACCTTCTGCGTCCCTTGCTGCAACTGGACATAGTCGATGCCGAACCGGGTCGTGACGTAGCGGGACGGAATCACGAAGGCGTCGCGCTGGCCGCCGGAGATCCAGACCCGCAGCCGGTCGCCGACGAAATACTGGCCGAGACCCGAGACGATCGCGTCCGCCACGACCCGGCCTTCCTCGATCTGCGGATAGACGAGGTCGATCACGCCCCATTTGTCGGAGCTGTCGCCGAACTCGGCGCCGTCGACCCGGACCTTGTCGCCGGCCTTGAGAAAGAGAGCGTGGCGCTCGGGCACGCGCAGTCGCAGCTTGAAGTTCTGCTGCGCCACCGTGACCACTGGATCGCCGGGCAGCACCACCGATCCGACGGCAACCAGCTTCTTCAAAACGCGGCCGTCATCGGGCGCCAGCACCTGGCCTTCGCTCATCTGCTGATTGACCACCGCGCGCTCGGCGGTCTTGGCCCGCAGCGAATTCTCGGCGACGTTCAGCGCGGTGCGCGTCTCGTCGAGCTTGACCCGGGGCAGGGTGCCGCGCTCGACGAGCCCCTCGGTGCGGGTGAAGTCGATCTGCGCCTGATTGGCCTGGGCCTGCAGCGCTTCGATCTGGGCGTCGAGCGATTTGATCTGCAGGGCCAGTTTGTCGTCGCCGATCAAGGCGATTGGCTGGCCGCGCTTGACCGGGTCGCCTTCGCGCACCGAAAGCTGCACGATGGTGCCGCCGATGCGGCCGCGGGCGGGGACCACGCTGATGCTCTCCACCGTCGCGAACACCGCCTTCTCGTCGGCGACCTGCCGCGGGGCCACCGTCAGCGTCTCCGCAAGGGCCGGCGCTGCCTGCCACGCCATCGCGGCGATCAAGCTCAGGACCGATAATCTGCGCATCAGCCTATTCCTGTCTGGTTTGATTCGATTTGTGAGATTGGGCGAGCCGTCCGCAGTCGGCTGCAGACATCTCACCTGGATGGGGGTTCCCGTTTGATATCGGTCAAGATGCCGGTCCGGCATCCTCATAGTCTTCGTGGTGGTCTCGGCCCGCAGTACACCTGATAGAGCGTCTTGAGGACCTCGCGGGCCGGGTCGCTTGTGATCGAATAGTAGATCGTCTGCCCCTCGCGCCTGGCGGTGACCAGGCCGTCCTTGCGCAGGAGCGCCAGGTGCTGCGACACGGTCGAATCGCGCAGGCCGAGAAACTCGGCCAGTTCTCCGACCGACCGCTCGTCGTCGACCAGCTGGCAGATGATCAGGAGGCGATGGCGGTTCGACAGCGCCTTCAGGAGGTCGCTGGCCTGGTCCGCCGCCGCTTCCATGATGTCAGCATCAATTTTCATAGTTGCGTATATACAGATATTCGAATATATAGTCAAGGCCGGCGGCGGCGCCGGGGTGGCATGAAGCAAGAATGAATCAAGTGCGGATGGAGGATCCCAATGGCGGAAATCGTGGTGATCGGGGCGGGGCTGAGCGGCTCGCTGATGGCTTATGAAATGTTGCCGCAACTGAGGAGGGAGGACCGCGTGACCGTTGTCTCGCAGGGGTCTTCCTATCATTTCGTGCCATCCAACCCATGGGTGGCCGTGGGCTGGCGCAAGCGCGACGAGATCGAGATCGATCTGGTTGACGTCATGCAGCGCAAGGGCATCCGGCTGCTGACGCAGGGCGCCAAGCGCGTGCATCCGGCCGAGAACCAGGTCGAGCTGACGGATGGCGGCATGGTGGCATACGATTATCTCGTCGTCGCCACCGGTCCCGAACTCGCATTCGACGAAATCCCGGGGCTTGGACCCGATGGGCATACACAATCCGTGTGCCACGTCGACCACGCCGCTCATGCCAAGGCGGCCTTTGACAGGCTCGCCGAGAAACCCGGGCCGGTGATCGTCGGTGCGGTACAGGGCGCCTCCTGCTTCGGCCCAGCGTACGAATTCCTCTTCATCCTGGAAACCGAGCTGCGCCGGCGCAAGATGCGCGACCAGGTGCCGATGACCTTCGTGACCTCCGAGCCCTATATCGGCCATCTCGGCCTCGACGGCGTCGGCGACACCAAGGGCCTGCTGGAAAGCGAGATGCGCGAAAAGCACATCAAGTGGATCACCAGCGCGCGCGTCACCAAGGTCGAGGATGGCCGCATGTTCGTGGAGGAGGTCGCCGACGACGGCACCGTCCGCAAGACGCACGAGCTGCCGTTTGCCTATTCGATGATGCTGCCCGCCTTTCGCGGCGTGGGAGCCGTTCGCGGCATCGACAAGCTCACCAATCCCCGCGGCTTCGTCGTCGTCGACAAGCATCAGCGTAATCCGACCTTCCCCAACGTGTTTGCCATCGGCGTCTGCGTTGCGATCCCGCCGATCGGGCCGACGCCGGTGCCGGTCGGCGTGCCCAAGACCGGCTTCATGATCGAATCGATGGTGACGGCGACGGCCTTGAACATCGGGGCGCTGCTGCGCGGCCAGGAGCCAAAAGCCGAGCCGACCTGGAACGCGATCTGTCTTGCCGATTTCGGTGATTCCGGCGTCGCCTTTCTGGCCCAGCCGCAGATCCCGCCGCGCAACGTCAACTGGTCGTCGAAGGGAGAGTGGGTGCATTACGCCAAGGTCGCCTTCGAGAAGTACTTCCTGCGCAAGATGAGGCGCGGGACGCCCGAGCCGTTCTACGAGAAGTTCCTGCTCGACCG
Organism: Bradyrhizobium sp. SZCCHNRI1009; assembly: GCF_032487575.1. Lineage (NCBI taxonomy): Bacteria > Pseudomonadati > Pseudomonadota > Alphaproteobacteria > Hyphomicrobiales > Nitrobacteraceae > Bradyrhizobium > Bradyrhizobium sp. SZCCHNRI1009. Next base: position 34,362 of record NZ_JAUEUL010000035.1, read on the forward strand.
GCTCAACATCGCCAAGATCAAGGAGGTCAGGACCGGGACATGAGCAACGGTTTGCAGATCGTGTGCGGCCATTGCGGGCAGATCAACCGTCTGCCCGCGGACCGGGTGCCGACGCAGGGGAAATGCGGCAAGTGTCATACGCCGCTGTTCGGCGGCCATCCGATCGAGGTCGACCAGGCCGCGTTCGAACGTCATGTCGCGCATAGCAGTTTGCCGCTGCTCGTCGACGTCTGGGCGCCGTGGTGCGGTCCATGCCGTGCGATGGCGCCGATGTTCGCGCGCGCGGCCCAGGAGCTGGAGCCGCGTGTGCAACTCTTGAAGCTGAACTCGGACGAGGCGCCGGAGGTGTCGGCACGGTTCGGCATCTCCGGAATTCCGACCATGCTGCTGTTGCAGCAGGGGCGGGAGCTGGCGCGGATCTCGGGTGCGATGGACTCGCAACGAATCGTCGCCTGGGCGCTGTCCGGCCTGCGGCAATAGCCGTACCGCCGGGCAGTCACTTGCTTGATTACGCTCAAATGCAACCATGAAGGAATATGTCATGAACGTCGACAAAGCGGTTCTCACCTTCGCAGGGATCGTCGTCCTGCTCAGTCTGGCGCTGGGCTGGTACGTCAGTCCCTACTGGTTCTTGCTGGCGGCCTTTGCTGGCGTGAACATGATCCAGGCCTCGTTCACGGGCTTCTGCCCGGCAGCGATCGTCTTCAAGAAGCTGGGGCTCAAGAGCGGCAACGCGTTCTCCTGAATCGGTCGGAAGGACGGCAAGATGAAGCGGGGATATCATGGCTGACTCGGACGACACCTATATCGTCGGGCCGCTCTACAAGGCGCGCGACAAGGTCTATCCGGCGGCCGTGCACGGCCGCTTCCGGCGCATCAAGTGGACGATCCTGTGCATCACGCTCGGCATCTACTACCTGCTGCCCTTCGTCCGCTGGGATCGCGGACCCGGCATGCCGAACCAGGCGGTGCTGGTCGATTTTCCGCATCGCCGGTTCTACTTCTTCTTCATCGAGCTGTGGCCGCAGGAGGTCTACTACTTCACCGGCCTGCTCATCATTGCGGCGGTCGCCCTGTTCCTGATGAACGCGGTCGCCGGCCGGCTGTGGTGCGGCTATCTCTGTCCGCAGACGGTGTGGACCGACCTGTTCTACGCCGTCGAGCGCTGGGCCGAGGGCGACCGCCGTGAGCGCATGCTCAGCGACAAGCGCGGCTGGACCTTCACCCATATCCGCCAGGCCGCGCTCAAGCACTTCCTCTGGATCATGATCGGCTGGTGGACCGGCGGCGCCTGGGTGCTGTATTTCGACGATGCGCCGACCCTGGTGAAGGACCTTGCCACCTTCCAGGCGCCGTTCACCGCCTATCTCTGGATCGGCATCCTGACGGCGACGACCTATGTGTTCGCCGGTCACGCCCGCGAGCAGGTCTGCATCTATATGTGCCCGTGGCCGCGCATCCAGGCGGCGCTGACCGACGAATGGGCGCTCAACGTCACCTACAAGGGCGACCGCGGCGAACCGCGCATGTCGGTCAAGAAGGCGGAAGCCGCACGGCTGCAGGGCGCACCCGCCGGGGACTGCATCGATTGCCACCAATGCGTCAATGTCTGCCCGACCGGCGTCGACATCCGCCACGGCATCCAGCTCGGCTGCATCCAGTGCAGCCTGTGCATCGACGCCTGCGACAGCGTGATGACCCAGATCGGCCGTCCGACCGGCCTGATCGGCTACGACACCGACATCAACGTCCAGCGCCGCAAGGAGGGCAAGCCCGAGATCTACCGGATCATCCGGCCGCGCACGATCATCTATGCGAGCTTCATCGCGATCGTCGGCGGGATCATGCTGTACTCGCTGGCGACGCGCGGCACGATGGGCATCAACGTGCTGCATGAACGTAACCCGCTGTTCGTGCAGTTGTCGGATGGCGGCGTCCGTAACGACTACACGGTCCGTCTGCTCAACAAGCGCGGGCCTCGCGACTTCGTGCTGGACGTCCTGGGCCTTTCGAACGCAAAGGTCACGGTGGCCGGGGAGACGCGCGAGCAGGACGGTCGCATGGTGATCGATGTCGGTCAGGACCAGACTCGCGAGATCCGCATGTCGATCGAGGCGAAGGGGGCCGACCTTCCCTCCGCGCCGGTGGACATCGAGATCAAGATCACGGATCCGGCGACCGGGACGTCGGTCAGCAAGCGCGATCACTTCGTTCCAGGGACACGGTAGAGCAGTGTCGTTCGATCGCCGACCGCGAGGCGTCGGCGCCAGTCCGTCGGCTCACGGGACTGATCGAGGGAGGAGCGGTCGCTCCTCCCTCGATTGCTGAGTCCGGTTGTTCCAAATCAATGCCGGCCTGAAGCCGCAGGCAGAGCATTCTCGCGTCAAGGGATCGGAAGCTTTCCTACTGACGGAGAAAGACGGATGTTCAAGGTCGCAATTCTCATCTGGGTCATGCTGGGCACCGTGCTTGCCGGCAGCGCGGTGACGGCATTGTTGACGGTTCAGGGGCTGGTTGCGAGTCCGATGAAGGACCTGCCGTTGGCGGCACTGGTCGGATTCGTCGTCGCCATGCCGCTATCGTATCTCGTCGCCGCGAAGATCAAGGGCGGGCGCGGCCGGACGGCGTGACGGTCATCGACGACGGGCCGGATCATCGTAATGGTCCGGCCTGATCGTCGTGCAGCAGTCGCGGGAGTGCCAGTCTGGCGCCGTCCATGAAGAGGTCGATCGCATCACGGACGGTCTGCTCGAGATCGGATGGAACGGGTGTTTCGTAGATGAACTTTCGGATCGCGAGATAGAAGATGCGTCCGTGCAGTCCCCAGAACATCTCCGCCTCGCGGCTGCCGAGGGGGTGGGTCGCGGTGTCCGGAAGCTGCAGTTCATGCCGCAGCTCGATCGCGGCAGGCTCGATGATCTCGCGCCGGACGAGGTCGAGATAGCGGCCGGTGATGCCGAACGACTTCATGCCGGAGAACACGAAGATCCGCACCCAGTTGTATTCGAACACGCGCGCCACGTAGTCGAGATAGAAGCCGGTCAGTCGCGCCTTGAGCGGATGGCTGCGATCGCGGATCAGCGGGCCCCAGTCCTGCGACCAGCGGCTCAGATAGACCTCCTGATAGACGCGTTCGATGAGGGCTTCCTTGCTGGGGAAGTGCCGGTAGATCACCGAATGCGCGATGCCCATGCGCTTGGCGAGCTCCCGCGTCTGGCCTTCGAAGCCGCGCTCGGCGAAAAAGCGGATCGCTTCATCCACGATCAGGCGCTCGCGGTCGGCAGCGCGCATGTTGCGGCGCCTCGCCTGTGGGCGGCCGTCGGTTTTGCGCGGGCGTCCACCAATGCGGCCCTTCGTCTCAACGCTCGCTGTCTTCGGAGTCCTGGCCATGGTCTCAATCGATTGTGGCGACAAGCCTGTCTGATACCCGAAAGCAGATTTGTGACCAATCGTTCGTTTCTGGTTGACCGCACTGCCGCCGCGTGCAATTGTTTTGAGACCAGATGGTTACAAATCTGGAATTTCGGGCTGGCGAGCCCTGGCGGCGAGGAAACGGATGAAAGCGAGGGCTTTCAGCTATTTTCGTGCACACACGATCGGCGAGGCGCTCGAAGCTCATGCGAGCGCCGGCGACGATGCGCGATTCATTGCCGGTGGCCAGAGCCTGGTTCCGGCGCTGGCGTTGCGTCTCCAGGCCCCGCGAACTCTGATCGATATCAACCACATTGCAGAGCTGCGCGGCATCACGCGGGACGGCGAATGGTTGCGGATCGGCGCCTTGACCCGGCACTGCGAGATGCTGACCGATCCCTTGATTGCCGAGTTTGCCCCGCTGTTGCGTGCCGCGGCGCCGTTCGTCGCGCATCCTGCCATCCGCAATCGCGGGACCTTTGGCGGCAGCGTCGCGCTGGCCGACCCGGCCTCCGAATTTCCGGCGATGGTGCTGGCGCTCGACGCCGAGATCGAGATTGCCGGCGCGTCCGGCCTGCGCCGCGTCAAGGCCGACGACTTCTTCACCGACCTTTTTGAGACTGCGATCGCGCCCGGCGAGCTCCTCGTTGCGGTTCATGTTCCTCTCTTCAAAGCCGGTCAGCGCATCGCGTTCGATGAGCTGGCCCGCCGGCGCGGCGACTATGCACTGGTCGGTTGCGGTCTGCTCGCGACCTGCCAGGGCGATCTGATCGAGCGCCTCCGCATCGCGTTCTTCTCGGTCGGCAATATCCCGACCCGTGCGAGACATGCGGAGGCAGTCCTCACGGGCAGCCGGATCGATGCGGCACGGATTGCGGCCGCGCAGGCCGCGCTCGACGACGATCTCGCGCCTGCTGACAGCGACGATGTTCCGGCGGCGATGCGCCTGCATCTGGCGCGCGTTCTGCTCGGCCGTCTGCTGGGATGGATCGGAGAAGCGGCATGAGCGCGCCGGTCGACGTCGAGACCGAGGAGCAGGTCCGCATTCGCCTCATCGTCAACGGGCGCAAGGTCGCGTGTGACGTCGCGCCCCGCGACACGCTGGTGGATTGTCTTCGCCAGCAGCTCGAATTGACCGGCACGCATGCCGGTTGCGAGATGGGCGCCTGCGGCGCCTGTCTGGTTCAGCTCGACGGCGCTGCCGTGCATGGTTGCCTGATGTTTGCGGTGCAGGCCGATGGTGCGCGCATCGAGACCATCGAGGGGCTCTCGGAGAGCGGCGTGATCGCCGACCTGCAAGCCGAGTTTCATCGGCGCAATGCGCTGCAATGCGGGTTCTGCACGCCGGGCATGCTGATCACCGCTCATGAGCTGTTGACCCATTCGGCACGGCCGAGTCGCGAGAGCATCCGCGACGCGCTCTCGGGCAATTTCTGCCGCTGCACCGGATACGAAGCGATCGTTGACGCCATTGCCGCGGTCGCCGCGGAACGGGCGGCAACGCCATCGCAGGGCGCGGAGGGCTCGTCGTCATGACCGTGCCGCTGACCTCGCTCGACCGTCCAAATTCCTATATCGGCCGCTCCGTCCCGCGTCCGAATGCGAAGCGGCTGCTCGCCGGACGCGGGCGCTACGTGACCGACATTCGCCTGCCGCGCATGCTGTACGCCGCCTTCCTGCGCAGCCCGTATGCTCATGCGCGCATCACCGGCATCGACGTCGATGCGGCGCGGGCGTTTGCGGGCGTTCATCTGGTCGCGACCGGCGCTGATCTGGCGAAGATCTGTACGCCATGGACCGGAACACTCGATCATTTCAAGGGCATGACGTCCGAGCCGCAGCTGCCGTTGCCGCTCGATCGCGTCGTCTGGGCCGGCCAGGCCGTGATTGCCGTGGTTGCCGAGAGCAGGGCGATCGCGGAGGATGCGCTGGAGCTGATCTCGGTCGGTTACGAGGAGCTGCCGGCGGTGGTCGATCTCGACGCCGCGCGCCAGCCGGGGACACCGCGGGTCAATCCGGCTTCCGCGTCCAACGTCTGCTTCCGCACGCAGCTCGACAGCGGCGGCGTCGACGAGGCCTTCGCGGCAGCCGCGCACGTGATCGAGCAGGAATTCAGCTTCGGCCGTCATACGCCGGTGACGCTCGAGCCGCGCGCCATCGTCGCGGACTATGATCCCGAGGGCGGTGCGCTGACGGTGCACCATGCGACGCAGACGCCTTATCAGTTCCAGGATCTGTACTCCCGCCATTACGGCATCCCGGAAGCCAGCGTGCGCGTGATCGCGCCGGATATCGGCGGCTCGTTCGGCATGAAGCTGCATGTCTATCACGAGGACATGGCGGTCGTCGGATTGTCGATCCTGCTCGGGCGCCCGGTCAAATACGTCGCCGATCGCATCGAGTCCTTCGTCTCGGATATTCATGCCCGCGATCACCATGTCCACGCGCGCATGGCCGTTGGTACCGACGGCAAGATCCTCGCCATGGATGTCCACGATGCCACGGCGATCGGCGCGTTCTCGACCTATCCGCGCACCAGCGTCGTCGAAGGCAACCAGGTCATCCGCCTGATCGGTGCGCCCTATGACTTCAAGTCCTATCGCGCCGCGCTCGAGGTCGTATTCCAGAACAAGGTGCAGACCAGCCAGTATCGCGCGGTCGGACATCCCATCGCCTGCGCGGTCACCGAGCGCATGGTGGATCTCGCCGCTGCCCGCGTCGGGCTCGATCCATTCGCGATGCGCGCCAGGAACGTGATTGCCGACAATGCCTATCCGACGGCTTCGCCGACCGGCTACAAGTTCGAGGCGCTGTCGCACGAAGTCTGCCTGCGGCGGCTGCGCGAGATCATGGACTACGACGCGCTACGGGCCGAGCAGGCCGAGCTGCGCCGGCGCGGTATCCATCGCGGCATCGGCATCGCGACCTTCGTCGAGATTACGAACCCCAGTCCGGCCTTCTACGGCGTCGGCGGCGCGCGCATCTCGTCGCAGGATGGCGCGACCGTCAGCCTGACGCCGTCGGGCGAGGTGCGCTGCGCGATCTCCGTGACGGAGCAGGGGCAGGGCACCGAGGCGATCATCAGCCAGATCGTCGCCGAGCAGCTCGGCCTCGCCCAGGAGCACGTCAAGATCATCACCGGCGATACCGAGGTCACGCCGCATGGTGGTGCGACCTGGGCCTGCCGCGGCGCGGGCATCGGTGGCGAGACGGCACTGCAGGCCGCGCGGAAGCTCAAGGCAAACATTCTGGAGATTGCCGCGCTGGTGCTGCAGGAGCAGCCCGCCGCGCTCGACGTCGTCGATGGCCAGATCGTCAGTGCCGCGACGGGGCAGCCGCGTCTGCCGGTCGCCGAGATCGCGCGCATCGCCTATTTCCGCTCCGACACCTTGCCGCCGGGCACCCAGGCGCAACTGACGGTCAGCCATCATTTCGCGCCGCAGGGCTACCCCTTCGCCTTCACCAACGGCATTCAAGGCTGCTATCTCGAAGTCGATGTCGAGACCGGCTTCATCAGGCTGCTGAAGCACTATGTCGTCGAGGACTGCGGCCGCATCATCAATCCGATGCTGGTCGACGAGCAGTTGCGCGGCGGTGTCGTTCAGGGTCTGGGCGCGGCGCTGTTCGAGGAATGCCGTTACGGTGAGACCGGCCAATTGCTCAACGGATCGCTGGCCGACTATCTGGTGCCGATGGCGATGGAGATGCCGGACATCACCATTGATCACGTCGAGACGCCGACGGCGGACACCATTCTCGGCGCAAAGGGCTGCGGCGAGGCCGGCACCGCCGCTGCCTCGGCCTGCGTGCTGAATGCGGTCAATGATGCGCTGATGCCCTTCGGCGCGACCATCAACACCATCCCGATCACGCCCGCGCGCGTGCTCAAGGCGCTCAACCGGTTCTAAGAAAAACGAATGAGGGAGGAGATCATGCCAAGCTACGAGACGAGGCTGCGACGCCCAGGAATGTCCCGCCGTACGGCGCTGATGGGGCTGTCGGCCGGTGTCGCCACGCTCGCGATGCCGCGCCTGGGACGCGCCGCCGATGACACCATCCGCATCGGCTTTCCGACGCCGCTGACCGGCCCGTTCGCCGCCGAGGCCCGTGACCAGGTCAAGTGCGCCGAGCTCGCCGTCAAGCTGGTCAACGAAAAGGGGGGCATCGCCGGCCGCAAGGTCGAGCTCCTGGTGCGGGACGACAAGCTCAACGCCGGCGAGGCCGCGACGCGGACGCTCGAGCTGATCGAGAAGGACAAGGTGCACGCCGTCGTCGGCGCGCTCTCCAGCGCCGTCCAGCTCGCCGTCAACGAGGTGACGCGCGCCCGCGGCGTGATCTACGTGTCGATCAGCCAGTCCGACACCATCAACGAGGCCAAGGATTTCAGCAAGTACACCTTCCATGAGGCGCTGAACCCGCACATGACCACGGCGGCCGTGGCCCGCCAGACCATCAAGAAGGGCATGAAGGTCGCGCATCTCGTGGCCGACTATGCCTACGGCCATGAGATGCTGCGCGGCTTCAAGCGGGCGCAGGCCGCTGTTGGCGCCGAGAGCGTCGGCGAGATCCTGCATCCGTTCGGTGCGGCCGACTATTCGACCTTCATGCCGCGGCTGATGTCGCTGCGCCCGGACGTGCTGTGCATCAGCAATTTCGGCCGCGACCAGGCCAACGCGATCAAGCAGGCGGTCGACTTCGGCATCAAGCAGCAGATGAAGATCGTGGTGCCGGTGATCCTGCACAACCAGCGCCTCGCCGTCGGGCCCGACGTGTTCGAGGGCGTCGTCGGCGGCGCCAACTATTATTGGGGTCTCGAGACCCAGAACAAGACCGCGGCCGAGTTCAACAAGGCGTTCCGGGCCGCCAATGGCGGCGCGATCCCGACCGATTACGGCGCCTATGGCTACTCGGGCGTCGGCTCGCTGCTGCAGGCGATGCAGGCCGCCGGCGGCACCGACACCGACAAGGTCGTCGCGGCACTGGAAGGACTGCGATACGACCTGACCAAGGGCCCGCAGCACTACCGCAAATGCGACCACCAGTCGGTGCAGTCGGTGCTGGTGCTGGAGTCCAAGAAGAAGTCGGCGATGGCCAACGAGAACGACCTGTTCGCGATCGTAGCCAGCGATCCCGGGGCGGACGAGATGCTGCGAAGCTGCAGCGAACTGGGTCATCCCACCTGATCCCGATCGCATGGACCTCTCGCTGATCATCATGCAGCTGTTTTCCGGCATCGCCCTTGGGGCGGTGCTGGTCATCACTGCGCTCGGTCTCACCATCGTGTTCGGCATGCTGGGTGTCGTCAATTTCGCCCACGGCGCGTTGTTCATGATCGGGGCCTATGCCGGCCTGTATGTGGCGTCGCTGACCGGCAGCTTCTGGTGGGGCTTGCTGCTCGCGCCAATTCTGGTCGGCGCATTCGGCATGCTGATCGAATACGTCCTGGTCCGTCGCCTGTATGGCCGCTCGATCGATGATCCCCTGCTGCTCACTTTCGGTCTCAGCTACATCCTGGTCGAGGGCGTGCGCATCGTATTCGGCAGCGATGGCATTCCGTTCCCGACCCCGTCGCAGTTGGTCGGCGTCGTCGATCTCGGTGTCGGCTTCTTTCCCAAATATCGTCTGTTCGTGATCGCGCTGGTGGCCGTCGTGCTGCTGGTGCTCTGGCTGATGCTGGAGAAGACCCGGGTCGGTCTGATCGTCCGGGCCGGCGCGCGTGATCCGCTGATCATGCGGGTGCTCGGGGTCGACATCGGCAAGGTGTGGCTCGCGATCTTCGGCCTTGGCGTCGGTCTCGCCGCGCTCGGCGGCGTGCTGGCGGGACCCATGCGCAGCGTCAATCCGGAGATGGGAACGCTGGTGCTGGCGGAAGCCTTCGTCGTCACCGTGATCGGCGGCCTTGGCTCGATCGTCGGTGCTGTCGTCGCCGGGCTGATGGTGGGGATCTGCATCAGCATGGTCGCGCTGTTCGCGCCCGAGATGGCGACGATCGTGATGTTCGCGCTGATGGCGGCCGTGCTGCTGGTGCGGCCGCAGGGTCTGTTCGGCCTCAAGGGGAGAGCGTGATGACGGTGCAGTCGACCGGCGAAGCACCGCCGCTTCCTCAGGCGCAGCGTCTCGTCGCGGTTCTCGCGGATCACCGCGTGCTGGTCTCGCTCATTGCGCTGGCGCTGCTGCCCTGGCTGCTGCCGTCGAAGGCGCTCGCCGTGAACGTCCTGATCTACGGCGTCGTGGTGATGGGCTACAATCTGCTGTTCGGCTACACCGGGCTGCTGTCGTTCGGCCACGCCGCCTTCTTCGGCACCGGCGCGTATCTGACCGGCATCGCCATCGGCCGCTGGGGCCTGCCCTGGTTCGTCGCGGTGCCGCTGGCGATCGCCGCGAGCACCTTGCTCGCCGCGTTGATCGGCACGATCTCGACGCGCACCCGCGGCATCTATTTCTCCATGGTCACGCTCGCGCTGGCGCAACTCGTCTACTACGTCGCGCTGCAGGCCTCCTCCTTCACCGGCGGCGAGAACGGACTGCGCGGCTTCACGGTCGATCACATCGGTCTGTTCGGCGCGCAGATCAACTTCCTCGATCCCGTGAACAAATATTACGTGCTGATGGTGCTCGCGGCGATCGCGATCTGGGTGCAGTCGCGGATCCTCAACTCGCCGTTCGGCGCCGTGATCGAAGCGATCAGGGAGAACGAGCAGCGCGCGCGGGCCTGCGGCTACGACGTCGAGCGCTGCAAGCTGATCGTGTTCATGCTGTCGGGCGCGATCTCCGCCGTCGGCGGCTGCATGTCGGCGCTGCATCTGTCCATCGTTCCGCTCGACATCCTGCACTACCAGACCTCCGGCATGATCGTGATGATGGTGCTGCTCGGTGGCGCACGCAGCTTCTTCGGGCCGTTCGTCGGCGCCGCCACCTTCCTGATCCTGGAGGACGTCGTCTCGCTGTGGACGCCGCATTGGCAGATCGTCGTCGGCGCCATCTTCGTCGTGTTCGTGCTGTTCCTGCCCAAGGGCATCTGGGGCACGTTCCTCGATGTGCTGCCCATCGCGAGGCAACGCCGATGAGCACCGAGCTGCTGCGCGCGGACGGGATCGGCCGTCGTTTCGGCGCCTTCGTCGCGCTGGAAGGCATCTCGGTCGCGTTCGCGGCCGGCGAGCTGACCTCGATCATCGGCCCGAACGGGGCCGGCAAGAGCACCTTCTTCAACATTCTCTCCGGCACGCTGTCGCCGAGCAGCGGCACGTTGCGGTTCAAGGGCCGCGAGCTGAACGGCCTGCCGCAGCATCGCTTCGTGCATCAGGGCATCTCGCGCTCGTACCAGATCACCAACATCTTTCCCGATTTGTCGGTCCACGAGAATGTCCGGGTCGCCGCGCAGGCCATGCGCGTGAGCTACGACATCTGGCGCAAGCGCGCCGATCTTGCCGAGCTCGGCGAACGCGCCGATGCAGCCTTGATGGCGGTCGGCCTGATCGGCCGGCGCGGCGAGCTCGCCAAGTACCTCGCCCACGGCCAGCAGCGCGCGCTGGAGATCGCGATTGCGCTGGTCTCCGAGCCGGAGCTTCTGCTGCTCGACGAGCCGACCGCGGGCATGGGGCCGGAAGAGACCAAGGAGATGGTGGCGCTGCTGGAGCGGCTCGCGGAGAAGCGCACGGTGCTGCTGGTCGAGCACAAGATGAAGATGGTGCTCGGCTTGAGCCAGCGGGTGCTGGTGCTGCATCACGGCCGGCTGCTCGCCGATGGTCGTCCTGAGGACATCCGATCCAATCCGGACGTGCGCCGGGTCTATCTGGGACAGAGTGAGGGCTATGGCTGAGACCGCGTTGCTCGAGCTCGACAATGTCCAGGCCTGGTACGGCGCCAGCCACGTGCTGCACGGCATCTCGCTGCGCGTGAACGAGGGTGAGGTGGTGGCGCTGGTCGGCCGCAACGGCGCCGGCAAGACCACGACCTTGCGTACCGTCATGGGACTGATGCCGAAGGCCTCGGGCAGCGTGCGCTTCGCCGGCCAGGGCCTGCTGCCGCTGGCCGCGCACAAGCGCTTCCATCTCGGCCTTGCTTATGTGCCGGAGGAGCGCCGCATCGTGCCGGGCCTGTCCGTGCGCGAGAATCTGCGGCTTGGGCTGGTCGCCGCCAAGGCCGACATCGACGAGCGCGTGGCATTCGCCGAGATCGCCGAGACCTTTCCGCGATTGAACGAGCGGCTGGACCAGGAGGGCGTCACGCTGTCGGGCGGCGAGCAGCAGATGCTGGCGATCGCGCGCGCCTTGATCGCGCGGCCGCGCATGGTGCTGCTCGACGAGCCCTCCGAAGGCATCATGCCGGTGCTCGTCGAGGAGATGGGCGTGCTGTTTCGCCGGCTGCGCGACCAGGGCAAGACCTTGCTGCTGGTGGAGCAGAATGTCGAATGGGCGCTGCGGCTCGCCGATCGCGCCGTCATCATTGACCAGGGCGAGGTCGTGCATGAGAGCAGCGCCGCGGCGCTGCTGGCCGACAAGGACATCCAGGATCGCTACTGCGCGGTGTGACGTTGCGCGGTTCGCCGGCATCATGACGGGTCATCTCGGCGGCGGCAGTTGCGGCAGGCGCGCAAGCCCGATGCCCGCGGCCCGAGACCATCTCACGGGCTTTCTCAGCGTCAGTTCTGAGCGTCATCATGTACGATATACGCCCGCAATGGATGACCGTTTTGATGCGGAGATCGTCGTCGATCTGCACCGGCTTGCGCCGGCTGCGTCGTTGGCTATGGTCGTGCCAGGCCGGCAAAGCGAGACGAGGGAACACGTCATGGCGCGCATCCGCTGTATCACCGAGATGGGAATGGGCGTCGACGTCCACGGCCGCGACGCCACCAAGGCGGCCAGGCGGGCGGTGTCCGATGCGATCCGTCATTCCAGCCTGGGCTTCTTCCGCATGGTCGGCAAGACGCCGCAGGACATGTTCGTCGACGTCACCATCGGCGTGCCGAACCCCGAGGCGGTGGACACCGCGGCCGTCGCCAAGGAGCTGCCCTATGGCACGGTCACCGTCACCGCCGTGAAGGGCGGGCTGGAGATTCCGGCCGAGGCCGGCAGCGACGCCATCATCATCGCCAATGCGGCGGTGCTGGTGCATCTCGACGATGGCAAGTGAGAGCTCGCGCCCATCTCGCTGAACGGATTGTTCTGATGTGAATGTCAAACAGCCGGATATGCGATCGCGATCCCGCGGCGCGTTGCGCGCCCGGGTGATATCAGAACGATGTCCCTCTCGAGAGGAGAGGGCGCAGGGAAGACCGGGTATCCGCTGATACCCGCGGCCCCCGTGCGTGAAGAAGTGCACGGGGCAGGAACCACAGGCTCAGCCGGACATTCCGGCCTTCCCTGCGCAACGGTTTGACGGCTTATACGTGCTCTTGTGTGTTCGAAACCTGCCAGAATGTGCGAACGGGCGGTTCTGACCAACCGCCCGTCGCTGG
>NZ_JAUEUL010000036.1:0-43970 GCF_032487575.1 Bradyrhizobium sp. SZCCHNRI1009
TTCAACGCCATCTCCAAGAGCCGCCAAGAAAACGAGAATACCAAGCGTTAATTTGGTAAGTTAGCGCCAATGGGGCGAACGCCGAGGCCATGCAAAGGCCCTGCAGGATGCGCAAGCCTGCGAAGATGGAGAGGTCCGGCGCGCTGCCGAGCAGTGCGGTGAAGCCGGCGAGCAGGGCAAGGCTGGCAACGATGCCGATCCGGCGATCGATCAGCGGGCTGAGCAGGCCGATGACCAGGCTCGCGATCGCCATTCCCAGCGTGCAGGCGTTGACGGCGAGCCCCATCTCGGCCGCGCTGACCTGATAGTAGCGCGTGAGAACCGGCAGCATCGCCTGCGCCGCGAACAGATCGACGAGGCTGAAAAAGGCGAGCAGGCCGACCAGGACCGCGCGCCACGCCGCCGTTCGTGCATTCGCATGGTGGGCTCCAATCGGCAATCGTGCGGACAGATCCGTCATGGTCATCTCCTCGGCTCGGCAGCGCAACGCGGCCGTATCCGGATCGCCGGCCTGGAAGCGGACGATCCGAAGCCGGCTGGCCGCGGCATGCGACCTACATGTTGTGATCGTGCGGATCCTTGCGAACGTCGCCGACGTAGAGGATGACCGTCTCCTTGCCGTCGTTCTTCCACCAATGGGACGTGCCGAACACCTCGGCTCTCAGATCGCCGGCCTTGTGCAGGATCGGCTCGGCGCAGTTGCTGGCATATTCGACGATCTCGCCCTGCTGAACGAAGATCAGCGCCGGGCGATCGTCGTGGCTGTGCCACGGCACGATGCCGCCGGGGGCGATGGTCAGCTTGCGGAAGCGCAGCTCGCGGTCCTTGAGATTGGCGGGCTGCTTGGCGAGATCGATCGCGCCAAGGGTGACGTCGGTCACGCCGACCGCCTTGACGTCGGCTTTCTCACGCACGCCGGCCTTGATCTTGTCGGCCGGACACTCGCCGGCGCGGGCGCCGGACGCCGCGATCATCGTCGTAGCAAGGGCCAGGACGAAAGCCGCGCTCAGGCGGCGCGCGCGTGTAGCTGCGATCTGCATCAACATGTCATTGTCTCCTCTGATGGAACAGCGGCCCGCGCCGAGCGGGCATCGCAGGGCGCAGCATCGGGGAGCAGAGCACGTGATGGAAATGCATCCTTTCTCTGGAGCCGATAGACCGCCGCTATCGATAGGCGGGCGCTATCCTCGCGATTGGACAACGGCATTTCTCAAGCAGGAGAGGCCGCGCTTGTAATGCGGATGCCCGATGACGGGCGACAGCATTCATGAGGAGGAGATATCCATGACCCGCCTGTCCAAGACCTTGATTGCCGCGGCCGTGGTCGCGGTCTCTGCCACCGCAGCCATTGCGCAAGGCGGCCTCGATCTCGCGCCCGGCATGGCCTATGTCTACAGCGCCGGCAAGACCAGCATGATGACGATGGCCACCGGCGACGCCAATCATCGGGCCATGATGCGCCACGCCAGGAAGGTGCCGAACAACACCGTCTTCTTCATGAGCGACGGGCAGCTCTATTCGGCGTCCGGCATGCTCGATCCCACCGGCAATTTCTACCGGCCCTGAGCGCGGCAGCCGGGCAGGCCGCCCTTGTGGTCGGCTTGCCCGGGAAACTATCATGGTTGGGGTCCTGAACGTGCCGGAGCAGCTCATGACAGTGCTTTCACCCGCGGATGCCGAGCGGCTCAGACAGGCCTTCCTGCAATGCAGGGAGATACAGGGCACCCTGCGGCAGCAACTCGAGGCCTATGCCGCTGCGGGTCGCGAGATCTTTCCGGCCTATGCGTCCGCCGTCGACCGCCTGGTGGCGCGGCTCGGAGAAAACGGTGGCGGCGAGACAGCGCCGCGGCCCGGTGAGACGATGCCGCCCTTCATCCTGCCCGATGAGGCTGGCCGCCTGGTGAGCCTGCAATCCTGCCTCGTCCGGGGGCCGGTCGCCGTGATGTTCTTCCGCGGCCATTGGTGTCCCTATTGCCGGCTCAACGTTCGCGCGGTGATCAAGGCGCAGCAGCGCATCGACGCCGCGGGCGGCGCGATCGTCGCGATCATGCCGGAGCTCCAGGCGTTCACGCAGCAGTTCAAGTCGGACGCCGGCGCCACCTTCCCGGTGTTGACGGATCTCGACAACGGCTATGCTTTGTCGCTCAACCTCGCGATCTGGCTTGGTCGTGAGATCCAGCAACTGCTGGCGCACCAGGACCTGGCGAGCTTCCACGGCAATGACGGCTGGGTGTTGCCCATCCCGGCTGCCTTCGTGGTCGGGCGCGATGGCCTCGTGAAGGCGCGCTTCGTCGATCCTGATTTCCGCAGGCGGATGGAGATCGACGATCTGGTCGAAGCGCTTCGCCAGGCCGCAGCTCAGGACAGCTGACCGAGCCACTCCTGCCAGTTCCTGCCGCGCAGCATGCGCATCACGGTCGAGGCAACCGCCGTGCGCTCGCGGCCAGCAACGCCGTAGAGATGCACGGTGCGCCGCACGTCGAGGCCGTCGACGGGGGCCCGATGCAGGGTCTCCGGCAGCGCGGTCGTTTGCGGCACCACACCGATGCCGACTCCGGCTTCCATCAGCGCGATCAGGTCGCGTTCGGAGTGGACGTCATGAGTTCGTCCGAGGTCGACGCCGCGCTCGCGGAGCAGCGTGCGCAACCTGTCCGCATGTTCGCAGTAGTTGCGGCAGAGCAGCGCGTCGCCACTGAGATCATCGATCGTGATCGCGTCCTGCCCCGCCAGCCGGTGCCGGCTGCTCACGGCGAGCGCGAAGTCCTCCGTGAAGAGAGGCCAGACATCCAGGCGATCCCAGGTCTCGTCGATCTCAGAGGCGATGCCGAGCTCCGCTTCGCCGTTCTTCAGATGCTCTGCGATCATGCGGCTGGAGCCGCGCAGAAACCTGAGCTCGAGCTGGTTGAACTGGCGCTGCAGCTGATCGAGCAGCGGGATCAGCAGCGCAAGGTCGACCGAGTCGGCGAGCGCGATCCGGAGCGTGCCGAGCTCTCCGCTCTTGAAGGACGAGGCGAGCGTTCGCGCGCCGACGGCGGCCTCGTAGCACTGCTTCAGCAGTGGATGCATGCGCTGGCCAAGCTCTGTGAGTTGCGCGGCCGGCCGCTCACGCCGGAACAAATCGCCGCCGAGCTCGGCTTCGAGCTGCTTGATCGCACGGGTCAGCGACGGCTGCGTCACGTTGCATTCCTCGGCCGCGCGCGTGAAGTGCAGCAGCCGGGCAACGGCAAGAAAATACCGAACCTGATGCATTTCCATGGGAGAGCTCCGTTCGACCGGGCCGACGTCCCGGATGCAATATCCTAGCAGACCGCGCATCGCATCAACGATCGCGATAGCGAAACCGTATCGTGGGGCGAGCCAAACGGCATTTCCATTCGTCGCGGCAGCCCGGCAGTTTGTTCTCGCCTCGAGCAATCTTCGAAACGGATGAAGGAACAGCCATGGCTGCAGATACGATGACGACCCCGCGCTCGTTACGTCCGTTGTCCGGCAAGGTGGCGGTGATCACGGGCTCGACCAGCGGTATCGGCCTCGGCATCGCGCGGGCGCTCGCCGGCGCGGGGGCACATGTGGTGCTGAACGGCTTTGGCGCGCCGCAGGACATCGATCGGATGCGGTCGGATATTGCAGCCGAGTTCGGTGTGCGGACCGGCTATGCCGCGGCCGACATGATGCAGCCCGCGGCAATCGAGCAAATGATCAACGATGCCCTGCATGAGTTCGGTCGTATCGACGTATTGGTCAACAACGCCGGCATTCAGCACGTCGCGCCATTGGAGGAGTTTCCGGTCGACAAGTGGAATGCCATCGTCGCGATCAACCTCTCGTCGGCATTCCACACGATCCGGCTGGCGCTGCCGTCGATGCGGCGGAACGGCTTCGGCCGCATCGTCAACGTCGCCTCGGCGCATGGCCTCGTCGCGTCGCCGTTCAAATCGGCCTATGTTGCTGCCAAGCACGGCATCATCGGCCTCACCAAGGTCGCGGCGCTGGAGGCGGCCGAGATCGGCATCACCTGCAATGCGATCTGTCCAGGCTACGTCTACACGCCGCTGGTCGAGGCGCAGATCGACGGACAGGCGAAGGCGCACGGCATCTCCCGCGATCAGGTCATCCGCGATGTCCTGCTCGCGCAACAGCCGAACAAGCGCTTTGCAACGGTGGAGGAGATCGGCGCGCTCGCCGTCTTTCTCGCCAGCGATGCCGCCGCATCGATCACCGGTGTTGCCCTGCCGGTCGATGGTGGTTGGACCGCACATTGACGGTCGGGCGATGTAACAACGACCTGAAGACTGCGAACAGGACAATGCACCGGGAGGGAAGCATGGCAGAGATCGAAGATACAATGCGCGCGATGATCGATCGCGGCAAGCTGCCCGGGCAGGTGGTTCTCGTGCTGCAGGGCGGGGGCGCGCTCGGCTCTTATCAGGCCGGCGTCTATCAGGCGCTGCACGAGGCCGGCCTGGAGCCGGACTGGGTGATCGGCACCTCGATCGGCGCCATCAATGCCGCGCTCATCGCCGGCAGCCCCGTGCAGGACCGCATGACGCGGCTGCGGGAGTTCTGGAAGCGGATGCACCGGCGGCCGGCCTGGACGGTACGCACGGCCTTTCCGGATTTCAACGAGCGGCTGTCCTATTGGACGACCGTGACGCACGGGATTCCGGGCTTCTTCCGTCCCAACGCCCTGGCGCATGCCGGGGAGGCCTATCCGCTCGGGGCCGAGCAGGCCGGCTACTACTCGACCGCCCCGCTGCGCGAAACGCTGCAGGAGCTCGTCGACTTCGATCGTCTCAACAATGGCGATGTGCGCCTCACCGTCGGGGCGGCGCACGTCAGGACGAGCCGGATGCGCTATTTCGACAGCCGCGACGACGCTCTGGATGTCCGCCACATCCTGGCATCCGGCGCGCTGCCGCCGGCGTTTCCGGCCGTTCGCATCGACGGCGAACTGTATTGGGACGGCGGCATCCTGTCGAACACGCCGACCGAGGTGGTGTTCGACGACAATCCGCGAAAGAACTCGCTGATCTTCGCGGTGCATCTGTGGAATCCCGAAGGCGCCGAGCCGACGACCATGGCGGAGGTGTTCAACCGCCACAAAGACGTGCAGTATTCGAGCCGGATCTCCAGCCATATCGCGCGCCAGCAGCAGACGCATCGGCTGCGCCATATCATCAATCAGCTTGCGGTCCATTTGCCCGAGTCGACCCGCAACGATCCGGCGGTCCGCGATCTCATCAGTCACGGCTGCCAGACGCGGATGCATGTCGTCCGGCTGCTGGCTCCGCAACTCGCTCGCGAGAGCCATACCAAGGATATCGATTTCACCGAGCGGGGCATCATCGCACGCTGGACTGCGGGCTATCAGCACACGCAGTCGGTCCTGGAGCGCATGCCCTGGTCGGGCGAGCACGATCCGCTCGCCGGCGTGGTGTTGCACGATCCCTCGATCAAGCTTGCAGCGGCAGCCGAGTAGCAGGCCAATGCGCTGACCCGATCCTAATGGTGCAGCATTTCGGCATTCCGATACCGCATGGATCAACTTGTTTTAAGGGATTAGTCGTCATTCGTTCTTAATCATTGTGGCGCGGCAGTCGCCGCAATCTTGTCTGCCGACCGTGCGGGAACGTCGCCGAAGGGCCGCTGCGCAAGCGCGCATCAGCCGATACGCGCGCGACCGGCCGGGCAACGGTATTTGATTGGGAATAGGCAATGTCCGAGCGCGCGGTGCTGCACAATGAGACGATCAAGCCGGAGACCGGGGCGATCAGTCTCAAATGGAAGATCTTGGCCGGCAATCTGCTGACCGGTTTCTTCGCCATGGCCTTTGCATTCGTGCTCGCATGGAGCGGGTGGGGAGATCTGGTCAAGCGCGAGCAGGCGCGACGCGTCCTTGACGCTTTCGAGCTGGCGATGAAGGTGAACGCCCAGATCCCGCTCGAACGGAATATCTGGAATCTGCTGGCTGCTCCGGCGCCCGCTTCGGCCGACGATGCTGCCAAGCTCGACAAGACCATCGCGAGCACCGACGATCTGCTCAACCAGGCCAAGTCATCCGCCAAGGCGGCGGGGTTGGCGACCAGCAGCATCGACGCCGCCGAGCAGACCCTTCGCGGTATCCGGTCGGCAGCTCGCGGTGCCGTGGGGCTGCCCTTTGCGCAGCGTCCGGCCAACATCCAGGCGGCAACGATCGACGGCCTCGGCCGCGCCGCCGAGTCATTGAATGCCGCGATCGACGCGACCGCAATCGAGCTGTCGCGCGTCGGTGGCGACGTCGAGAACCTGCTGCCGTCGGGCCAACTGGCGCAACTGTCGCAATCGATGCGGACGGTGAATGGTGCGCGCTCCGCGGTTCTTCGCTTCTTCATCCAGAGCCTGAACTGGACGCCGGCACGCCTCGCCGAGGTCACCGAACAGAGCGGGCAGGTGACCCTGTTGTGGCAGCAGATGGAGCTCGCGGCCCGCAGCGTGCGCGACAATCCGGACGTCAGCTCTGCGCTCGAACATGTCCGCTCGACGCTGATGGGCGACGGCGAGCGCCGTTATCGTCAGATCGTCACCGCGGCGCGCGACGGTCAACCTTCGCCGGTCACCCCCGAGGAGTGGGGCCGCTGGACCACGCCGATGCTGAACAATGTGATCGTGCTGCGCGATGCGGCGCTGACGTCGGCGCACCAGGCGATCGATCAGTCGATCGAGGCCGCGCGGCTGCGCCTGTTCACCGCTCTCGGAATCCTGCTCGTTGTCGCGCTGGTGTCGGTGGCGGTGGTGCTCGGCGTCGTCCGCGGCGTCATCGGCCCGCTGGTCGGGCTGACCGGCGTGACCCTGCGCCTCGCCAATGGCGAGCTGAGCGCCGACATTCCGAACGAGTCCCGCAAGGACGAGATCGGCGCGATGGCGCGCGCGCTGAAGATCTTCAAGGACGCGCTGATCGCCAAGAAGGATTCGGACGAGGCCGCGCAGCGCGATGCGCAGGCGCAGATCGATCGGGCCCGGCGGCTGGATGCGCTGACGCGCAACTTCGAGTCGACGATTGCCGACATCGTCAACACCGTGTCGTCGGCGGCCTCGGGGCTCGAAACCTCGGCGGATACGCTGACCAACACGGCGAACCGATCGCAGGAGCTCAGCACGGTGGTGGCGGCTGCGTCGGAGGAAGCGTCCGCCAACGTCCAGTCGGTCGCCTCCGCCACCGAGGAGCTGTCCTCGTCGGTGACCGAGATCAGCCGTCAGGTCCAGGCGTCGGCGCGCATGGCCGGCGACGCCGTGCAGCAGGTGCGCCAGACCAATGGGCGCGTCGCCGATTTGTCGCAGGCCGCAGCCCGCATCGGCGACGTCGTCGAGCTCATCAACAGCATTGCCGGACAGACCAATCTCCTTGCACTCAACGCCACCATCGAGGCGGCGCGGGCCGGCGATGCCGGCCGCGGTTTCGCGGTGGTTGCGACCGAGGTGAAGGCGCTCGCCGAACAGACGGCGAAGGCGACCGAGGAGATCTCACAGCAGATCTCAGGCGTGCAGGCCGCGACGCAGGAATCGGTGACTTCGATCCAGGCGATCAGCTCGACGATCGAGCGGCTCGCCGAGATCGGTGCCGCGATCGCGGCGGCGGTCGAAGAGCAGGGCGCGGCAACGCAGGAAATCTCGCGCAACGTGCAGCAGGCCGCCCACGGCACCCAGCAGGTCTCGTCCAACATCACGGACGTGCAGCGTGGCGCCTCGCAGACCGGCTCGGCCTCCGCCGAGGTGCTGTCGTCGGCCAAGTCACTGGCTGGAGATTCCAACCGCCTCAAGCGAGAGGTCGGCAGCTTCCTGGAAGCGGTCCGCGCGGCGTAAGAAGCCAGCCTTTCAAGGCCCATGAAAAAAGCCCGGACGATGTCCGGGCTTTTGTTATTTGGCCGTAGCCCCGATGAGCGCAGCGATAGCCGGGGTCTGCTCCGAACGTCGAAATCATCGCGCCTGTCGCTCCGCTCATGCGGGCTACGACAGCCGTCCCGGCTTAAGACGCCAGCATCTTCCGGTACAGCGCGTTGTAGCAGGCTGCCGACAGGTCCCAACTGAACGAGCGGGCCATCGCCGAAAGCCGCATCTCGTTCAGCCGTTCGGTACTGGTGAACGCCGAAAACGCGCGCTTTACCCCGCCGAGGAAGGATTCCGCCGACGGCTTCTCGAACAGGAATCCGGTCTCGCCATCTGTGATGGTCTCGGCGAGGCCGCCGGTCTGGTGCCCGATCGGCAGCGAGCCGAAGCGCTGGGCATACATCTGGCTCAGGCCGCAGGGCTCGAAGCGCGACGGCATCAGGGTGAAGTCGCTGCCGGCGAAGATGCGCCGCGCCTGCGCATCGTTGAAGCCGATGGCGACCCCGATCGCGTCCGGCCGGCGGCGGTGCGCCTCCATCAGGGCGCGCTCGATGGCCGGCTCGCCGGTGCCGGTGACCACGATCTGGCCGCCGGCGCCGACGATCTCATCGGCGGCTTCCAGCACCAGGTCGATGCCCTTCTGATGAACCAGGCGCGCGACGATGCCGAACATCGGTCCACGCGACACGGCGAGGCCGAACTGCTTGCGGACGTAGTCGGCGTTGGCCTTCTTGCCCTTCCAGTCGCCCGCGGCGAAGGGCTGCGCCAGCTTCTGGCAGTAGCGGGGATCCCAGCTCTCGTCGATGCCGTTGAGAATGCCGGTCAGCTCATGGGCATTGGAGCGCTGCCGGAGCAGGCCCTCCAGTCCGCAGCCGAGCTCGGGCGTCGTGATCTCCTGGGCATAGGTCGAGCTGACCGTGGTGAGATGCGACGCATAGACCAGACCGCCCTTGAGAAAGGACAGTTTGTCGTAGAACTCCAGACCGTCGATGTGGAACGAGGATTCGGGGGCGCCGATCCGGCGCAGCGACTCGCGCGGGAAAAGGCCCTGATAGGCGAGGTTGTGGATGGTCAGGATCGACGGCACGTCGACCCCGCGCCACGCCAGATAGGCCGGCACCAATGCGGCCTGCCAATCATTGGCGTGGACCAGATCGGCTGCCCAGTTCTTGTCCAGCGTGCCCGCCGCGAGCTCGGCGGCGGCGGCGGCGAGACGGCCAAAGCGGATGTCATTGTCCGCCCAGTCCTGCCCGTTCTCGTCGCCGTAGGGGTTGCCCGGCCGGTCATAAAGCTCGTCGCAGAGCAGGACGTAGACCGGCAGGCCATCGCGGGTCGACGACCGTCCCAGTGCGCAGCCCGGCATCTCTGCCAAAGGCGCACATTGGCCGACGATCTCGATGTAAGTCAGTTGCTCGATCACGTCCCGGTAGCCGGGGAGCATGATCCTGACGTCGGTATGTGAGCGTAGTGCCCGGGGAAGTGCCGCCGAAACGGCAGCCAGTCCGCCCACCCGGACGAAATCGTCCATTTCGGTCGTAACGAACAGAACCCGCAAGAGATGTCCTCGATCAAGCCCCATGTTCGTCCTATGCAAGAAAAGGTCCAAATTCAGTCATGAAGAAAAGCGTTGCCGCATTGCGGCGAAAGGCCAAACGCTTTCGACATCGAATGGTTCGATCTAGAAACGACCTGCACGACGATCGATGGCTTACGCTTTGTGAATCGGCGACGGCAAAGCGGAGCTTCGGCCTCGGTGCCGAGCGAGAAGAGTTCAAACCAGGGAGCTGCCAGGGTGAGTCTAGTGGGAAACGATGAGAGCCGTTTGACAGGATGTTTCGAGGGACTGCGCGTCCTCGACTTCTCGACCACCATCGCCGGCCCGCACTGTGCCCGCATGCTTGCCGATATGGGAGCGGAGGTGATCAAGATCGAGTCAGTCGAAGGTGAAACCATGCGCACCCGGCCTCCGATGCGTCATGGCTGCTCTACCGCTTTCGGTCAGCTCAACGTCGGCAAGAAGAGCGTCGTGCTCGACCTCAAGTCGCGCGACGGTGTCGCCGCGGTGTGTCGGCTGGTCGCCGAGGCCGATATCCTGGTCGAGAACTTCCGCCCGGGCGTGATGCAGCGGCTCGGGCTCGACTATGCGGCCTTGAGCGCGCTGAACCCGCGGCTGATCTACTGCTCGATCTCGGGTTACGGCCAGACCGGCCCATCGGCGGAACTCCCGGCCTATGCCCCGGTGATCCATGCGGCTTCGGGCTACGACATGGCGCATCTCGCCTACCAGCCGGGGCGCAGCCGGCCCGATTATTGCGGCATCTATCATGCCGACGTCGTCACCGGGACCTACGCGTTCGGCGCCATCGCCTCCGCTCTGTATCAGCGCGAGCGCAGCGGGCGCGGCCAGCACATCGACTGCTCGATGCTGGAATCGATGCTGAGCCTGACGCTCAACGAGATCCAATGGTCGCAATTTCCCGTCGCGCAGCCGTCGCGGCCGACCTTCGGCCCGGCGGAGTGTCGCGACGGCTATGTGATGATCGCCATCGCCAGCGAGAAGACCTTCCAGAACCTGATGACCGTGATCGGCCATCCGGACTGGGTCGATGATCCCAGATTCGCAAAATATTCCGACCGGCGGGCAAACTGGGGGGCGCTGATGGATGGCGTCGAGGCCTGGTCGCGCCGGCTCGACGTCGCCCAATGCCTGGAGGTCTTGAACGCGGGCGGCGTACCCAGCTCGGCCTACCGCAGCGTGGCCGATGCGCTGGCTGATCCGCAGATCGCGCATCGCGGCGCGCTGGCCGATGTGGAGGATGCAGCCGGCAACTTCAAGGTCGTCAACCTGCCGTTTCGGATGTCGGAGGCGAAAGTTGCGGCCGGCCCCCGGGCCGCGAGCCTCGGAGAGCACACCGAGGACATCCTGCGCGAGGCTGGCTTCAGCGACGCTGCAAAACCTTGAGCTCGCTGAGGCAAAACGCTGCAGGGCTGCCATGACCGCACATGCTGCGCGCAGCCTTGCCGCTCCACGCGTTTCCAGCCAATGTCGCGACATCGCAAGAACAGTCCGGACCAGCCGGACGCGCTCATGCCGGGAGGAGGTCGAAAGGCGCCGTTGCCGCGCGCAGCCGCGCCGCTCGTCCCGTCGATGCGCCGTCCGGTCCTGGCCGCGCCGGACGACGGGAGTGAAAGCATGAAGAGCTTCAAGGTCACCGATTTCAATGCGCCGCTGACCGAGGTCGACGAGCCGACGCCGCAGCCGTTCGGCAAGCAGGTGCTGATCAAGGTGAAGGCAGCCGGCGTCTGCCACAGCGATCTGCACATCTGGGAGGGCGGCTATGATCTCGGCCACGGCCGCAAGCCGCTCTCGCTCAAGGATCGCGGCGTGTCGCTGCCGCGGACCATGGGCCATGAGAGCGCCGGTGAGATCGTGGCGTTCGGGCCGGAGGTTACCGAGGCGGAGAAGGGCGGGCTGAAGGCCGGCGACGTCGTGCTGGTCTATCCCTGGATCGGCTGCGGCAAGTGCGCCACCTGTCTCGCCGGTGACGAGAACATGTGCCTGAAGCCGGCCTCGCTCGGCGTCTATTGCGACGGCGGCTATGCGGACCACATGACCGTGCCGCATCCGCGCCACCTGATCGACCTCAAGGGCCTCGATCCGGTGACGACCGCGCCCTACGCCTGCTCGGGCGTCACGACCTACAGCGCGCTCAAGAAGGTCGAGAAGGATTTCGGCACGCCGATCGTGATCTTCGGCGCCGGCGGCCTCGGGCTGATGGCGCTGTCGCTGTTGAAGGCCATGGGCGGCAAGGGCGCGATCGTGGTCGACATCGACGCGCGCAAGCGCGAGGCGGCGCTGGCGGCCGGGGCGCTGGCGGCGGTCGACGGCAAGGCGCCGGATGCGCTGGAGCAACTGAACAAGGCCGCAGGCGAGCCGATCCGCGCCGTCATCGACCTGGTCGGCAATGCCGCCACCGCGCAGCTCGGCTTCGATTGCCTGACCAAGGGCGGCAAGCTCGTCATCGTCGGCCTGTTCGGCGGCGGCGCGCCGTGGGCGCTGCCACTCATTCCGATCAAGGCGGTCACCATCCAGGGCAGCTATGTCGGCAATCTCCGCGAGACCAAGGAGCTGCTCGATCTCGTCCGCGCCAAGCACATCGCCCCGATCCCGGTGACGCCGATGCCGTTGTCCAAGGCCAACGATGCCTTGCACGATCTGCAAAAGGGTCAGCTGGTCGGCCGTGCGGTGCTGACGCCGTAAATCGCAACTCCGTCCGCTCGTCATGGCCGGGCTTGACCCGGCCATCCACGTCTTTGGCGCCGCGGCGTTAGAAAGTCGTGGATGCCCGGGTCAAGCCCGGGCATGACGGCTCATTGATGTCGTCCTCGAAAGCGTCGCCCATGCCCTCGACCAATTCACTCCACATCGCAGTCCTCCCCGGCGACGGCATCGGTCCTGAAGTCATGGCGCCCGCGCTCGAGGTGCTGCGCAAGGTCGAGGCCAAGGCCGGCCTGTCGTTCCGCTTCACCGAGGCCCAGGCCGGCGCCAACAACTATCTCGCAACCGGCGTCTCGATCGCCGACAGCACGATCCGGCTGTGCGAAGAGGCGGACGCGATCCTGCTCGGCGCCTGCGGGCTGCCCTCGGTGCGCTATCCCGACAACACCGAGATCGCGCCGCAGATCGAGCTGCGCTTCCATTTCGACCTCTATGCTGGCGTGCGGCCGGCGCGGCTGATCCCGGGCGTGCCGAGCCCGATCGTTGGTGCCGCCGAGCACGGGATCGACTTCGTCGTCATCCGCGAGTCCACCGAAGGCCTGTTCGCCTCGATGGGCAAAGGTGTAGTGACACATGAGGAGGCGCGCGAGACCCTCGTCATTACCCGCAAGACATCCGAGCGGCTGTTCCACTTCTCCTTCAAGCTCGCCGCCCGGCGCCGCGCGCGCGGCCGCTCGGGAACTTTGGCCTGCGTCGACAAGGCCAACGTCTTCAAGGCCTTCGCCTACTTTCGCAAGATCTTCGACGAGGTCGCTCAACTTCATCCGGACGTGAAGACGGACCGCCTCTACATCGATGCCTGCGCGCTCATGCTGGTGAAGCGCCCGTGGGATTTCGACGTCCTGGTCACCGAGAACATGTTCGGCGACATCCTGTCCGATCTCGCCGCCGGTCTCGTCGGCGGCATGGGCATGGCGCCGTCGGCCGACATCGGCGACCGCCACGCCGTGTTCCAGCCCTGCCACGGCACCGCGCCCGACATCATGGGGCAGGGCAAGGCCAATCCGACCGCGATGATCCTCTCGGCCGCGATGATGCTGGACTGGCTGGCGGACACGCATGGCATCGAGGGCGCAGCCGAAGCGGCGCAGCGGATCGAGCTGGCCGTCGACCAAGTCTATGCCTCCGGCCTCAAGCCGTTCGAGTTCGGCGGCAAGGCCGGCACGATTGACGTGACCAAGGCGGTGCTGGAGGCGCTCTAACGTCCCTTGAAGGCCGGCTTGCGCTTCTCCATGAAGGCGCGGCGGCCCTCGCGGAAATCCTCCGAATCCATGCAGGCGTCGCCGATCCGCTTGATGGCTTCCATGTCGCGCCGGCTTTCGTCCTTCAGCACTTCGGCGATGGTGATCTTGGCAGCCTTGACCGCCAGCGGCGCATTGCCGGCGATGGTGCGGGCGATCTCCAGCGTCGCCGGCAGCAGCTCGTCGTTGGGGATCATCCGATCGATGAGGCCGATGCGCAGCGCCTCCGCGGCATCGACCCGCAGGCCCGTATAGAGCAGCAGCCGCGCCTGCGACGGGCCGACCAGTGACACCAGGTTGCGCAGGCCGTCATAGCCATAGGCGATGCCGAGCCTGGCGGCGGGGATGCCGAACTGGCTGTCCGCGGCGGCGAAGCGCATGTCGGTCAGCATCGCGATCTGCAGGCCGCCGCCGAGGCAGAAGCCGCTGACGCAGGCGATCGTCGGCTTCGGGTAGCCGGCGAGCAGCGCCCGCTGGGCGGCGCTGCGCTCGGCATAGGCCTCCGAGGCCGCGGCGTTGTGGCGGCTCTGCTCGAACTGGCTGATGTCGGCGCCGGACACGAAGGCCTTGCCGCCGGCGCCGGTCAGCACCACGACCCGGATCGCGTCATCGTCGCGCAGCGCGACCAGGGCCTGGCCGAGCCCCTCCCACATCTCCAGCGACATCGCATTGCGCTTATCCGGGTTGTTGAAGGTGATGATGCCGACGCCGTCGCTCGCTCTGGTCATGAGGATCTTGCCCTCGGCGAAGGTGGTGGGGAGCTCGGAGATGGTCGGCATGAGGGTCCGTCGGCAGGGGGCAGGCAACCGGCATCGTTCACCGCGCCGATGACGGCGTCAATGTGAGTTAATGCTATGGTCGGCAGGCAATAGGACGTCGAAGCCGACGCTCTCGACCTGTGCATGGGGGCCCAGGAGAGGACGCGCCGCGTTCGCGATCAGCGTCGGCCGGGACGGAGCCGAAACGCCGCCATGCCGCCACTTCCTATGACGGCAGAGAGCACGAGTATACAGGGTGACGAAGCCTCAGACCGCGCAGCGATCGCTGGGCGGACGAGAAGGGCCGGTGTGCCGGCCGCGCCGATCACTCGGCCTCGAGCCGAGGCAGTGAACTCGCCCGAGCTGGCAAAGCCTGGCGCCCCCAAGTTGCGCCCTCGAGCGAAGATGGTCCATATCCATCACGGGCAGATCTGTCTGACGGATCAGACAGCCTTGCCTATTCTTCGTTCGCTGCGATCGATTCCATCAAGGATACCAGCTGACGTTGTACGGTCTGGTCCTTGATCTTGCTGTAGGCGCGCAGCAACCGCAGGCTGAAGGCTGAGTCCAGGAACAGGAGGCTCTCGACCTCGCGCGCCTTGCTGTCGCCGTCGTAGAAGAACGTCACGGGCACGTCGAGCGCGGTGGCGATCTGCTGCAGACGCGCAGCGCCGACCCGGTTGACGCCCTTCTCGTACTTCTGGACCTGCTGGAAGCTCACGCCGAGCTTCTCGCCGAGTTCAGCCTGCGAGATCTTCTGCTCTACACGCCGGAGGCGAATCCGCTTGCCGAGCTCGATGTCGGGCTTGCCCGCACTGCGCTGCTTCATTTTCTTTGCCGCTGATTTGTTCATACTGATTTTACCGTCCTTCCATCGGAAAGCCCCCGAATAGATGGGTCAGGGGTTCACCCATATATACTGTTTTAAGTTGCTGTGGATGAATGAATTCGTCTTTAAACCACGGGTATTTGCCAGGGTTAAAGGCCTCGACCAGCCAGTCGATCATGTGACGCACCCTAGGGATGCGTCCGGTGGTGGCATGGTAGGACAGCCAGATGTCGTAGGACCACTTGAGGTCAACCTCAAGTGGTATGATCTTCCCGCCCAGGGCACTCGCATAGGTTGGGAAGACCCCGATGCCGGCGCCGTGCGCCACGGCCCAGTAATTGGCGCTCGAGACATTGGTGGTCATCGCGATCAGGTCCCGCTGCTCGAAACCGGGAAAGATGGTGGCGAAGGCGGCGTTGGCGGCGGCTTCGTCCGCCACCTGCAGAACCAAGCGATGTTTGACGAGATCGTCAATCGTCTTTGGGATGCCAAATATCTCCAAATATTTCTCGCTCGCAAAGCACATCAGGTGCATGCGGCCGAGCCGGACCAGCTTGACGTCGAGCGCCGCCGGCCGGGAGAGATGGATGGCCACGTCGGCCTCGTGGCGTGACACGTCGGCCGAGCGCATCGCGCAATAGAGGTCGACCATGACGTTGGGAAAGCTCTGCTGAAATTCGACCAGCCGCGGCGCCAGCCAGAACGTGCCGAGCCCCTCGGTCACCGCGACCCGGACCTCGCCCGACGCAGCGCCGGCGAGACCATCGCCCGCGCGCAGCAGCTCGAATGACGCGGCCTCCATGCGTTCGACGGCAGAGACCACCAGTGCGCCTTCGTCGGTCAGCCGAGCGCCGTGGACGTCGCGTGTGAACAGCGTCGCGCCGATCTGCCGCTCGAAATCATCGATGCGTCGCCGTACGGCATTGATCGAGAGCGTCAGCCGCTCTGCCGCGGAGCGGAAGCTGCCGGCCCTGACAACCTCGAGGAAGATCCGCGCTGCATCCCAGTCGGTGAGGCTTGCCAGCGCCGATTTGCTCACGGTCGACTTGGCCGGGGCGGCCCGGCCCGTCGCAGTTTTTGCCGGCTTGCTCGCCGTTGCGCCCTTGGCGCCGCCACTCTCTCGGCTCAGTTCAATGCTCGATCCTGCCGCAGCAGACGAGTCGCCGTGCTCCCCTGGCGCCAGCGTCGCAGGGGTCTCGGCTAGGTCCTGGCGTTCCTTCTGAGGAACGCCCCGTTCCGCCGCAACGCGCATACAAGCTCTCTCCGCCTGCTAGAGTGATTCCGATAAATTACGGGCAGGGCACGTTCGTGCCATGATTTGGTTGAGCGATCGAGGGTCGATGAGTCTGCCACGTTCAGTTCTCTGCAGCATGGTCTTACCGCCAGCAGACGCGCGGTCTGACACATCATGTAGGACAGAGACACGCTTAGCGCGAGTCGAACCTAAGATCGACGGTTTTTGCCTCGACTGCAATGAAATGGTATTCGAAGATGGTCCGTTGTCATGCTATCTTGATGAACGGATCGTGGCGCTAACTCATCGAATGCCGGGGAGCGGTGATGTGTCTTCACCATGCGCCATGCCAGGACGTCGTCGTGCCGTCCCAGGGGGTGGGCGCGCGGCTCGGATGAGCCGCATGGGCAAAGCGCAGGGGAGCAACGACATGACGTATTTGGAAGCCATCCGCGAGTCGGGAGTTGCTCGGCTCCATCTCGTCGCACGCTAGAACGGAAACGACGCCTGTGGCCAATTCAGACGAACAAATGCTTGCAGTGCTTGCATCCCTGGAGCAGTGCCGCGCCACGCTCGCGGCGACGGGCAATCGCGAATCGGCACATTTGGTCTCGGTTGCCATCCTCGACCTGCGTATGAAGCTGAACCGTCTGAGCGAGGACGATCTGAGATCGCTCTGCGATGAGATGGTTCAAGCTGACAATCCCGACAAGCTGCGCGATCCGAAGCTGCAGCCGGGTCAGCGCAGGCAGCCTTTGCTTCGAGTAGTGAAATAGCACAGTTCGATGTGTGCACAAAGGTGCATTTAGCGCATTTGTGATATGTCGTGATCCCGCGGTGATGCGCGCAGCGGCTCGCGGACGAGCCGGTTGGAACGGGTGGACGTGCCGCATCCGGGCGGGACTTTGCCGACGAGGCTCCGATCCGGGGACGTCGGGCTCAATCCTAGCGAAGGCCTGCAGGCGGTGATCATCGTTGAGCGCCGTAACTTCGGCACGTCTGTTGCGTATTCCCCGTATCGGCGGCAAGAAGCGTCGTGCCCCGGCTTGCGCCTGGAGGGGCGTATCGCGGGACTCGCATGATCCAGAACGTATCGATTCCGGCCGCGTTCATTGCTGGCCTGGTCAGTTTTCTTTCGCCCTGCGTGCTGCCGCTGGTTCCTCCGTATCTGGTCTATCTCACCGGCGCCACGATCGAGCACATCGAGAGCGAGGAGCCTCCGGCCGCGTCGCGCCGCGCGGTGATGATCTCGGCCGCACTGTTCGTGCTGGGCTTCTCCACCGTGTTCGTCATGCTGGGGGCGAGCGCCTCGCTGATCGGCGGTCTGATCCGGGCCTGGTCGGAGCAGTTGTCCATTCTCGCCGGCATCGTCATCATCGTGATGGGCCTGCACTTCCTCGGCCTGACCCGGATCGCGTTCCTGATGCGCGAAGGGCGGCTGCCGATCCCCAAGCCGGTCGGCCTGTGGGGCGCCTATGTCATGGGGCTCGCCTTCGCCTTCGGCTGGACCCCGTGCATCGGGCCGATCCTGGCTGCAATCCTCTCGATCGCAGCCGCGGAGACGACGGTCGCCAAGGGCGCCGGGCTCCTTGCCGTCTATTCCGCCGGCCTCGGCATTCCGTTCCTGGTCGCGGCGTTCATGATCGAGCAGTTCTCGGCGCTGTTCATGCGCATGCGTGGCCATCTCGTGAACATCGAGCGCGCGATGGGCGTGCTGATGATCGCCACCGGCATCGGCTTTCTCACCGGCGCGGTCTCGACCTTCAGCATCTGGCTGCTCGAGACGTTCCCGGCGCTGCAGAGGTTCGGCTGACGCGGCTCAATCGTCGAGCTTGCAGGTGATGGTGTAGACCACGCCCGGCGGCAGGAAGTCGACCGTGGCCTCGCCGCCGAGCTGATCGCGCGCGCTGCGCTCGATCAGGCGGGAGCCGAAGCCGCGCTGGATCGGCGCCGAGACCACCGGGCCGCCGGTCTCCTGCCACACCAGCCGCAGCCGTGCCGGCAGCTTCTTCGCGGCGTCGGCCGCGCTCGTCAGCTCCCAGGACAGATCGACCGTGCCGGTGTCGTTCGAGAGCGCGCCATACTTGGCGGCGTTGGTTGCGATCTCGTGCACGATCATCGACAGCACGACCGCGAGCCGCGGCGACAGCGCCACCTTCGGGCCGGAGATCCTGATGCGGTCGGGCGTGTTGAGGCGATAGGGCTTGAGCACGCGCTCGATCACGTCCTGCAGCTCGGAGCCCTGCCATTTCTCCTTGCTGAGCAGATTATGCGCCTCGGCGAGCGCGCCGAGCCGGCCCTCGAACTTCTCGCGCTCATGGCGGCTGGCGCTGCGGAAGGTCTGCACCGCGATCGCCTGGAGGATCGCCAGCGTATTCTTGACCCGGTGATTGAGCTCCTCGATCAGCAGGTCGTGCAGCATCTCGGCACGCGCGATCGTCGTCGCCATCCGCACCGCGAAGGCCAGGCCGATCGCCAGCATGATGCCGCCGAGCAGGCTGGTGACGGCGAGGTTGCGCCACAGCGGTGCCACCAGCGAATCCTCGGCGATCCCGGCGCCGATGGTCCATCCGGTGAGGGTGGAATGGGTGAAGCTCGACAGCAGCGGCACGCCCTCGAGCGATACGCTCGAGAGCGTCGCCTCCTGCTCGCTGCGCATGCGATCGAACACCGAGGGCGAAGCCTGCCTGCCGATCGTCTCCGTCGGATTCGGCACGCGTGCGAAGACGGTCGCCTGGCGGTCGAGCAGCGACAACGTCCAGTCCGGGTTCGGCCGCTGCTTTTCCAGGATGGTCTGGAACATCTCGATCGGCGGGCTGAACGAGATGTCATAGACGACCTCGCCGTCGCGAAAGACGGGCACCTCGACGGTGATGATCAGGCTCTTTTTCACGACGCCGTAGAACAGGTCGGAATATTGCGGCTGCCGGGTCTCGAACACGCGGCGGGTGATCTCGCGGTTGTTTCGCGTCGGCAGGTGAGCCGTATCCGGCGTCGCCGACGAGAACAATTGGCGTCCGTCGCGGTCGGCGACCACGATCGTGCCGTTCTTGCCGTACTGCTCGAGGAAGCCCATCGCGATCGGCCGGAAGCGTTCGAAATCGCCGGTGGTCAGCGCATCGGTCAGCGCCAGCACCCGCACCCCGCCCGTCATGCGCTGCATTTCGGCATCGAGCGTCAGCCGGATGCTGCGCACCGTCTCCAGCACGCGCTGACGGGCGTCGCTGCGGTCCTGCATGTAGTTGTGCAAGACGATTCCGCCTGCGAACAGGATGAGTGGCAGTGTGGTCCCCGCGACCAGAAGAGCAAGCCGGATCGGCAGGGAGAGTTTTGGCACGGATGCCCCGTTTGAGCTGGCGCGGCTGATCGCCGTTGGGTCTGACGCGTGCGGGAGACGCGTCGGGTGGAGGCGAATGGGTGCAGCGAGCGCATATCAGGCTGGAGCGGCTGCGTCCGCAAGGGCTTGGCGGTTGCAGCCGTTCACATGACTGTCAGCATAGGAAAGCGCCACGTGCACGCCAAGCGAAACGCGTGGGGATCGCCGGTTCCCTGCGCGGCTTTGCCGCCACAGCGCCTCTTCTAGAGGTTGCTCTCGGTGATGGCCGCGTACACCATCGTGCGCAGCTCACGGCGGATCGGGTAGGCGTTCGACGGCAGCACCTGAGTCATGAAGATCGTGATCAGCTCCTCGGCCGGGTCGATCCAGAACGCGGTGGAGGCCGCACCGCCCCAGGCATATTCGCCGGCGCTGCCGGGGATCAGCGTCTTGGCCGGGTCGATCGTCACCGAGAAGCCGAGACCAAAGCCGACGCCGTTGTAGGCCGCCTCCGAGAACATCGAGCGCGAGAGCGCCGGCAGGTCGACGCCGCCGGGCAGATGGTTCGAGGTCATCAGCTTCAGCGTCTTCGGCCCGAGCAGCCTGACGCCGCCGAGCTCGCCGCCATTGAGCAATGCGCGGCAGAACGTGAGGTAGTCGGCTGTCGTCGAGCACAGGCCGCCGCCGCCGGAGATGAAGTCGGGCGGGCTGAGGAACGTGCTGGTCGCCGGGTCGTCCTGCAGGGTCAGGCCGCCCTTGCGATCGGCGGCGTGGAAGGACAGGGTGTCGCCCGCATCGGCGGAATAGCACGCCGCCAGCCGGTGCGCCTTCGCGGCGGGGACGTGGAAGTCGGTGTCGGTCATGCCGAGCGGATCGAAGATGCGCTGTTTGAGGAACTGCTCGAACGGCTGGTCGGCGATCTTGCCGACGAGATAGCCGACCACGTCGGTGGACACCGAGTAGTTCCAGGCCTCGCCCGGCGAGAATTCGAGCGGAATACGCGAGAGATCGTCGATCATCGACTGCAGCGTTCCCGCCTTTTCGACCGCGCCGATCTTGGCGTCGCGATACGCGGCATCGACGTTCGAGCGCTGCTGGAAGCCGTAGGTGAGGCCGGAGGTGTGGCGCAGGAGGTCGACGATCAGCATCGGCCGTGTCGGCGGGCGGCTGACGAACGCCGGCGCCGTGCCGGCGACGAACACGCCGAGGTTCTTCCATTCCGGGATGTATTTCGCGACGGGGTCGTCGAGCAGCACCTTGCCTTCCTCGACCAGCATCATGAAGGCGACCGTGGTGAGCGGCTTGGTCATGGAATAGATGCGGTAGATCGTGTCGTCCCTGACCGGCACCTTGCGCTCGACATCGGCAAAGCCGAGCGAGCTCGTGTGCACGACCTTGCCGCGGCGATAGACCATCAACTGCGTGCCTGGAAAACGGCCTGCCTCGACATAGCGCCGTTTCAGGTGGGCATCGATGCGGTCGAGCGCGGCTTGCGACATGCCGACGGTTTCGGGCGAGGCGGGCGTGGGGGCGAGCATCGGCGTCTCCGCTGTCGTTCGGTTTTCGTGGCCCGCGCGGACGGCTTGCGCGGAGGCGATGGAGCTGGGTGATAGCGGAAAATCGCCGCGCTTCCAATGGCAGCGCCCGTCGGGCTGATGTAGCCTTCGCCGCAGGAGGACCGCCCATGACGCAATTCAACGAAGCCGAGCTCACGGATGCCGTCGTCAAGAGCTTCGAGGGGACACCCGACCCACGGGTCAAATTCCTCATGCAGGAATTGGTGGCCTCGCTGCACGACTATGTCCGCAAGACCAATCTCACGTTCGACGAATGGGCGGCCGCAATCGAGTTCCTGACCCGCACCGGCCAGACCTGCACCGCGAGCCGGCAGGAGTTCATCCTGCTGTCCGACGTGCTCGGCGTGTCGATGCTGGTCGACGCCATCAATCATCGCGACCGGGCAGGGGCGACGGAGACGACCGTGCTCGGTCCGTTCTACGTCGGCGAGCACAAGGTGACGCCCCACGGCACCGACATCTCGGCGGATCTCAAGGGCGAGAAGATGTTCGTCCAGGGACGGGTGACCGATCTGTCGGGTGCTCCGCTGGCGGGCGCCACGGTCGATGTCTGGCATGCCGACGACGAGGGCTTCTACGATTCGCAGCGGCCGTCCTATGAAAGCGATGGTCCGTCGTCGCGGGCGCGCTTCATCACGGATGCGGATGGTCGCTTCTTCTTCCGCACCATCCTGCCCTGCAGCTATCCGATCCCGACCGACGGTCCGGTGGGACGGATGATCCTCGAGACGAAGCGTCATCCGATGCGCCCGGCCCATGTGCATTTCCTGGTGGACGCCAAGGATTACGAGCCGCTGATCACCCACGTCTTCGTCGGCGGCGACGAATATCTCGACAGCGACGTCGTCTTCGGCGTCAAGGACGACCTCATCGCCCAGGTGCAACGGAGCACCGACGCCGTGATGCCGGATGGCAAGCTGGCCGTCGGGCCATGGCACTTGATGACCTATGATTTCCGCATGAAGCCGGGAGCGGGCGTGGCGCCGCGTCCGCTCGGCGCGATCGCGCCTGAACCCGCTTGATCGGGGCGCGAGCGCCGGGCTCGCCTACCAGCCGCCGTGGCGAGCCGCGAGCAGGATGACGACGGCGATCGCGAGCAGCGCCGTCGTTGCCTTCCAGAACAGCAGCGGATTGCGCTCGATCAGCGGTGTCCGGTCGCCGCCGACATAGGCCGGATTGGGGTGCCGAAGGTCGAAGACGAATTCCGAGAGGCTCTCGTAACGTTTGGCAGCGACCGGATGGACGGCGCGGCGAAGTGCGCCGTCGATCCACAGCGGGACGGTTTGGTCATCGCCCGAGGCCGGCTGATAGCGCACCTTGCGAAACTGTGCCGGGGTTCTCGCGCGCGCCATCTGCGCGCCATAGGGCAGCCGGCCTGTCAGCATCTGGTAGGCGATCACGCCGAGCGAGAACTGATCGGACCATTCGGAGCCGCCCTCGCCGAGAAAATATTCCGGCGCCGTATATTGCTGGGTGCCGAGGATGCTGTCGTGGTCGGCGGCCGGGTCGGCCTCGACCACGCCGCTGACGCGCACCGATCCGAAATCGATGATCTTCGCCGTCCGGGTCCGGTCGATCATGATGTTTGCAGGCCGCAGATCCTGGTGCAGCATTTCCTTGCGATGCAGCGCCTGCAGTCCGTTGGCGATCTGCTCGATGATGTCTCTGACAGTATCGAGATCGGCTTTCGGATGGTCGATCATCCATTGCGCCAGGGTCTGGCCTTCGACGAATTCGGTGACGACGTAGAGATGATCGCGGCGGCGCGTCGATGGGAAGGCCTTCAGCACGTGCGGATTGTCGATCCGTCGCGCGATCCACTCTTCCATCAGGAAGCGCTTCAAATAGGCCGGGTCGCCGCGCAGGTCGATCGAAGGCACCTTGATGGCGACGGGGAGCTCCGTCTCGACGTCGACCGCCAGATAGATGTGGCTGCGGCTGCTGGAATGGATCTCGCGCACGATCCGGTAGCCCTCGAAGATCATCCGCGCGTCCAGCAGCGGCGCCGGCGGCAGCTGCTCGGCCTGGACCGGAATCTCGGCGGCGTCGCCGACACCGAGCTCGTCGATCCGCACGATCTGGATGGTGAGATTGTCCGCGCTGCCCTGCGCCAGCGCCTCGGCGACGATGATGCGGGCCGCCTGGTCGAGGTCGAGGGAATTCTCTTTCAACACGTTGGCGACAAAACGCTTGCCGACATGCTCGTGAACGCCGTCGGTCGCGAGCACGAAGATGTCGCCGCGCTCGATCCTGACAGCCTGATAGTCGATTTCGACCTGAGGGTTGACCCCGAGCGCGCGCCCCAGATAGCTCTGCTGCGACGAGATCATGACGCGATGATCGTCGGTGAGCTGCTCGAGCGAATGGCCGGCGAGGCGTGAGATGCGGCAGTCGCCGACATGGAAGAGATGCGCGGTGGCCGCCTTGATCACGATCGCGCTGAGCGTGCAGACGTAACCCTTGTCGCGGTCATAGGCGTATTGGCTGGCTCTGGTCTGGGCATGAAGCCAGGAGTTGGCGGCCGTGATCACGCGTCGCGCCGACGTCTTCACCGACCAGGCATCCGGCGTGCAGTAATAATCGGTCAGGAAGCTCTTGACCGCGGACTCGCTCGCGATGTGGCTGACCTCGCTGCTGCTGATGCCATCGGCGATGGCGACCGCGATGCCTTTCAGGCTGAGCGCAGGCTCATCGGGGATCAGGGCGCCGTGGAAGTCCTGGTTGCCCGGCTTCTGCCCTTTGTCGGAATGCGCTCCGATTGTGATCCGCAATGGCATTTGGCTGTGGGGCGAAGGCGAGGGAGCCCGACCTTAGCGCGGGCGGGCTCCCAAGGGAAAATGAAATCAGGCGGCTGCGCGAACGGAGACCTTGGCATCGCGCTTCGGCTGCGTCCTGATATGGGTGGCATAGAGCGTGAGGCCGGTAAAGGAGAGGCCGCCGACGAGATTGCCGAGCACGGTCGGGATCTCGTTCCAGATCAGATAGTCCATGATCGAGAACTTCGCATGGAGCATCAGCCCCGACGGGAACAGGAACATGTTCACCACCGAATGCTCGAACACCATGTAGAAGAAGACCAGGATCGGCATCCACATCGCCAGCACCTTGCCTGGCACGGTGGTCGAGATCATCGCGCCGACCACGCCGGTGGAGACCATCCAGTTGCACAGCATGCCGCGGATGAACAGCGTCGCCATGCCGGCCGCGCCATGCGCCGCGTAGCCGAGCGTCCGGCCTTCACCGATATTGCCGATGACGGCGCCGACCTTGTCCGGCTCCTGCGTGAAGCCGAAGGTCGTCACGAACGCCATCATGAAGGCCACCGTCAGCGCGCCGGCGAAATTGCCGATGAAGACGAGTCCCCAGTTGCGCAGCACGCCTGCGATGGTCACGCCCGGACGCTTGTCGATCAGCGCCAGCGGCGACAGCACGAACACGCCGGTCAGGAGATCGAAGCCGAGCAGGTAGAGCATGCAGAAGCCGACCGGAAACAACAGGGCGCCGATGATCGGCTGGCCGGTATTCACATTGATCGTGACGGCAAACCAGGCCGCGAGCGCCAGGATCGCGCCCGCCATGTAGGCGCGGATGACGGTGTCGCGGGTGGACATGAAGATCTTGGACTCGCCTGCGTCCACCATCTTGGTCACGAATTCGGAAGGCGCGAGATACGACATTCAAACGTCCTTTGCTTGCTCTCGGGAATGGATTGCGAGCTGCCTTGCGAGAGGGTCTGGCTCTCGAAGGACATCGCCACGGGCAGGCGGATCGGATGTCGAATGCGGGAAGGGCGTCACGACGACCGCGCCGAGAAGACCTCGGTCGCGTGCGCGCGTCCGTCCCGGATAATCAGGCCCCATCGGCCTCGACAGTCCAGCGAACCGCAGTCATCGTTGACTTGCCGAATTGCAAGCAATGCCTGTGCCAAATCTGGCGCCAGTATAAAGATGAGTAGTTTCAATTGATTGCGCTTGGATGTCGTCGCCGCGGATGTTTCGAAGGGCTGCTTTGATGCCCGGATGCTCATGGAACAATCGCGCTATGCCCACTTGGTGTGCGGCGCACACAAAGTGGGCGAATCGCAAATTTTGGATGCGACCTCCTGCGTCTGATGCATCGCTGTGCATGGCTAAGCGTTTGAATTCGCTTCGAAACTAAAAATCGGCGCGTTGGCACGAAGCTTGAAAGAGCGTTTGCGACGCCATCGATGCCGTCCGCGCAACCCTCATCCGAATCGTGACGCTGCCCCTTCCGAGGCCATCTCGGAACACGCCCTTTTGTGCGTGGCGCGGCGACCCGCAACGGACGGCCATTCATCCATCGAGCGCTCTTCTCAGACAAAGGACGACAGCACTCATGACGAAGACTGCCAATCCTGCTCGCCGCAACGGCCTCAGCCGTCGCCAGCTTCTCAAGGCCGGCGCAGGCACGGCCGCGCTGCTCGCGGCCGCGAGGCTGGGCTTTCCGGGCGGCGCTTTTGCCCAGGGGGCGGGGCCGGAAGTCACCAGCGCCAAGCTCGGCTTCATCGCGCTGAGCGACGCCGGTCCGCTGTTCGTCGCCAAGGACAAGGGCATCTTCGCCAAATACGGCATGCCGGATGTCGACGTGCAGAAGCAGGCCTCGTGGGGCACCACGCGCGACAACCTCGTGCTCGGCTCCGAGGGCAACGGCATCGACGGCGCGCACATCCTGACGCCGATGCCGTACCTGATCTCCTCGGGCAAGGTGACGCAGAACAACCAGCCGACGCCGATGTACATCCTGGCGCGGCTAAATCTCGACGCACAGTGCATCTCGGTCGGCAAGGAATATGCAGACCTGAAGCTCGGCCTCGATACCGCGCCGTTCAAGGCCGCGCTGGAGAAGAAGAAGGCGGCGGGGAAGTCGGTGAAGGCGGCGATGACCTTCCCGGGCGGCACCCACGACCTCTGGCTGCGCTACTGGCTCGCGGCCGGCGGCATCGATCCCGACAAGGACATCGAGACCATCGTTGTGCCGCCGCCGCAGATGGTGGCGAACATGAAGGTCGGCACGATGGACTGCTTCTGCGTCGGCGAGCCGTGGAATGCGCAGCTCGTCAACCAGGGCATCGGCTATACCGCGGTCACCACGGGTGAGATCTGGAACAAGCATCCCGAGAAATCCTTCGCGATGCGCTCGGCCTATGTCGACAAATATCCGAAGGCCGCGAAGGCGCTGACCATGGCGGTCATGGAGGCCCAGCAGTGGTGCGACAAGATGGAGAACAAGCAGGAGCTTGCGACCATCATGGCCAAGCGGCAGTGGATGAATTGCCCGGTCGAGGACGTCGCCGGACGCACCGCCGGCAAGTTCGACTACGGCACCGGCAAGGTGGTCGAGAACTCGCCGCACATCATGAAGTACTGGCGTGATTTCGCCTCCTATCCGTTCCAGAGCCACGACCTCTGGTTCATCACCGAGGACATCCGCTGGGGCAAGTATGAAGCTGGCTTCGACGCCAAGTCGCTGATCGCCAAGGTCAACCGCGAGGACATCTGGCGCGAGGCCGCCAAGGAGATGAACGTCGCGGTCGCCGAGATTCCGACCTCCAAGTCGCGCGGCAAGGAGACGTTCTTCGACGGCAAGGTGTTCGATCCGGAAGATCCGGCGGCCTACCTGAAGTCGCTGTCGATCAAGCGGATCGAGGCCTGATCAGGACC
Organism: Bradyrhizobium sp. SZCCHNRI1009; assembly: GCF_032487575.1. NCBI lineage: Bacteria > Pseudomonadati > Pseudomonadota > Alphaproteobacteria > Hyphomicrobiales > Nitrobacteraceae > Bradyrhizobium > Bradyrhizobium sp. SZCCHNRI1009. The sequence continues at coordinate 26,779 of NZ_JAUEUL010000036.1, forward strand.
TCCCGCCGCGCGTGCAAAACGCGCGGCCCCTCTCATTGCACGGAGAAAGGTTTCCGATGTCCATGCCAGCGTTGATCAACGATAGCGCTCCGAAGGTCGTGCCGACCGCGTCCACGTCCGTGTCCGCGTCCATCGTGACCATGACTCCCAAGCAGCAGCCAAAAGCCGAGCGCTACGTGAAGATGGCGCGCGACGTCGCGGTGCGTGTCGTCCCGCCGCTGATCGTGCTGATGCTGTTCCTGCTGATCTGGGAGCTGGTCTGCCGCCGGGCGGGCTCGGCGCTGCCGCCGCCCTCCCGGGTGTTCAGCGATACCCGCGAGCTGATCCTCGATCCGTTCTTCGATCACGGCGGCATCGACAAGGGCCTGTTCTGGCATCTCGAGGCCAGCCTGCGCCGCGTCGCCTTCGGCTACGCGATCGCCGTTGTCGTCGGCGTCGGTGTCGGCACCTTGATCGGCCAGTCGGTGTGGGCGATGCGCGGCCTCGATCCGATCTTTCAGGTGCTGCGCACGATCCCGCCGCTCGCCTGGCTGCCGCTGTCGCTGGCTGCCTTCCGCGACGGCCAGCCGTCGGCGATCTTCGTGATCTTCATCACCTCGGTCTGGCCGATCATCATCAACACCGCGGTCGGCATCCGCAACATTCCGCAGGACTACCGCAACGTTGCGGCGGTGGTGCAGCTCAATCCGCTGGAGTTCTTCGCCAAGATCATGATCCCGGCGGCGGCCCCCTACATCTTCACCGGCCTGCGCATCGGCATCGGCCTGTCCTGGCTTGCGATCGTCGCGGCCGAGATGCTGATCGGCGGCGTTGGCATCGGCTTCTTCATCTGGGACGCGTGGAATTCCTCGCACATCAGCGAGATCATTCTCGCCCTGTTCTATGTCGGCATCATCGGCTTCGTGCTCGACCGCCTGATCGCGGTCTTGGGCAAGGTCGTCACCCGCGGCACCGCGACGAACTGAGAGGGAAGGGATCATGGCCTATCTGAAGCTCGATCACGTCGACAAGACGTTCACCCGCGGCAACGCCACCACCGAAGTGCTGAAGGGCATCAACCTCTCGATCGAGAAGGGCGAGTACGTCTCGATCATCGGCCATTCCGGCTGCGGCAAGTCGACGATGCTCAACATCGTCGCAGGCCTTACCACGGCGACCACCGGCGGCGTACTGCTGGAGGAGCGCGAGGTGAATTCGCCGGGACCCGACCGCGCCGTCGTGTTCCAGAACCACAGCCTGCTGCCCTGGCTCACGGTCTATGAAAACGTGCGTCTCGGCGTCGACAAGGTGTTCGCCAAGACCAAGACCCGGGCCGAGCGCGACGCCTGGACCATGCACAACCTCAACCTCGTGCAGATGGCCCACGCCAAGGACAAGCGCCCGAACGAGATCTCCGGCGGCATGAAGCAGCGCGTCGGCATTGCGCGTGCGCTGGCGATGGAGCCGAAGGTGCTGCTGCTCGACGAGCCGTTCGGCGCGCTCGACGCGTTGACCCGCGCGCACCTGCAGGATTCGGTGATGGCGCTGCATCAGAAGCTCGGCAACACCATCCTGATGATCACGCACGACGTCGACGAGGCCGTGCTGCTGTCGGACCGCATCGTGATGATGACCAACGGCCCGAGCGCGCATATCGGCGAGGTGCTCGAGGTCGCGCTGCCGCGGCCGCGCAAGCGGCTCGAGCTCGCGACCAACCCGACTTACGTGAAGTGCCGGCAGCGCGTGCTGGAATTCCTCTACGAGCGCCATCGCTACGTCGAGGCGGCGTGACGATTGGAAAGCGGAGAGCGGATCGAACCGCTCTCCGCGTCGGGCGACTAACGGGTTCTCGTTTCCATCATCGAAGGATTCCCATGACACCGTCTCAGATCGCATTGGTTCAGGATAGCTTTGCCAAGGTCGCGCCGATCTCTGATCAGGCCGCGACCATCTTCTACGATCGCCTGTTCGAGGTCGCGCCGCAGGTTCGCGCGATGTTTCCGGACGACCTCACCGAGCAGCGCAAGAAGCTGATGGCGACCTTGGCGGTCGTGGTGAATGGATTGACCAACCTGCCTGCGATCCTGCCGGCGGCAAGCGCGCTCGCCAAGCGCCACGTCGATTACGGTGCCAGGCCGGAGCACTATCCGGTAGTCGGTGCTGCGCTGCTGTGGACCCTGGAAAAGGGCCTCGGCGACGGCTGGACGCCCGAGGTCGCCGCCGCCTGGACCGCGGCCTATGCCACGCTGTCCGGCTACATGATCGCGGAAGCCTATGGCAAGGCGCAGGCGGCGGAGTAGGCGCCTTGAGTGAACCGCTCGTCATCGTCGGCAACGGCATGGCTGCTGCGAAGCTGGCCGAGGAATTGTCGCAGACCGTGCTCGGCCGCTACGCGATCGCCGTCATCGGCGAGGAGCCGCGGCTGGCCTACAACCGCGTGCTGCTGTCGTCGGTGCTGGCCGGCGAGGCCGCGTCGCATGAGATCGAGCTCAAGCCAGCCGCCTGGTGGCGCGAGCGCGGCGTGACGTTGAAGTACGGCGCGCGCGTCACCGGCATCGATGTCGGCCGCCGCGAGCTGCAGATCGAGAACGACGAGAACGTGGCGTTCTCGCGCCTCGTCCTCGCCACCGGCTCGCTGCCGCTGCGGCTGCCGGTGCCGGGCGCCGATCTGCCGGGCGTGCACACGTTCCGCGACAGCCGCGACACCGACGTGCTTCTGGCGCTGGCGGCCAAGAAGGGCCGCGTCGTGGTCGTCGGCGGCGGGCTGCTCGGGCTTGAAGCGGCCTATGGCCTGGCGCGCGCCGGCGCCAAGGTGACGCTGCTGCATCTGATGGACCGGCTGATGGAGCGGCAGCTCGATGCGCCGGCCGCCGCTTTGCTCAAGTCGCTGGTGGCGCGCAAGGGCATCGAGGTTCTGCTCAATGCCAGCACCGCTTCCATCCACGGCAACGGCCGGGTCGAAGGCGTCGAGCTGGCCGACGGGCGCCGCCTCGCCGCGGACGCGGTGATCTTCGCCGCCGGCATCCGGCCGAATGTGACCTTGGCAAAGGAAGCGGGGCTCGCCGTCAACCGCGGCATCGTCGTCGACGACGCGATGCAGACCTCGGCGCCCGGCATCTTCGCGCTCGGCGAATGCGCCGAGCACCGCGGCACCTGTTACGGGCTGGTCGAACCGGCCTACGAGCAGGCGCGGGTGCTGGCGCAGCATCTGGCCGGACGCAAGGCGGCCTATGGCGGCAGCGTCGTCTCGACCAATCTGAAAGTGTCGGGGGTGTCGGTGTTCTCGGCCGGAGATTTCGTTGGTGCCGAGGGCAGCGAGACGATCGTGCTCAACGATGCCAGGCGCGGCATCTACAAGAAGCTCGTCATCGCCGACGGGCGCCTCACCGGCGCCGTGCTGATCGGGGAGACCAGGGATGCTCTGTGGTATCGCGACCTGATCCGCAGCCGCGAGCCGGTCGCGGCGATCCGGACCGAGATGATGTTCGGCCGCGCCGCGGCGCGGCCACGGGCAGCGTGAGAGAGGGGACCTCGCACGATGACGACTGTTGATCCCCAGTTGCGCACGGTGCGCACCGCCTGTCCGTATTGCGGCGTCGGCTGCGGCGTGCTCGCCACGCCCGACGGCAGCGGCGGCGCGGCGATCTCCGGCGATCCGTCGCATCCGGCCAATCTCGGCCGGCTCTGCTCCAAAGGCTCGGCGCTCGGCGAGACGCTCGGGCTCGAGAGCCGGCTGCTCTATCCGATGATCCGCTGCAAGGGCGGCATGGAGCGGGTGGCGTGGAGCGATGCGCTCGATCACGTCGCGACCCGCCTCAAGCACATCGTCGCCCGCGACGGCGAGGACGCCGTGGCGTTCTATCTCTCGGGCCAGATGCTGACCGAGGACTACTACGTCGCCAACAAGCTGATGAAGGGTTTTCTCGGCTCGGCCAATGTCGACACCAATTCGCGGCTGTGCATGGCGTCGTCGGTCGCCGGCCACCGCCGCGCCTTCGGCGCCGACACCGTCCCCGGCACATATGAGGATCTCGATCGGGCCGATCTGCTGGTCTTCGTGGGCAGCAACGCCGCCTGGTGCCACCCGGTGCTCTACCAGCGCATGCTGGCCAACAAGCAGACGCGCGGCGCCAGGTTCGTGGTCATCGATCCGCGCCGTACCGACACGGCTGAAGAAGCCGACCTGTTCCTGGGATTGAGGCCCGGCACGGATGCGGCGCTGTTCTCCGGCCTGCTGGTGCATCTCGCCGACAACGGCGCGCTCGACAGCGACTACATCGCGCGCCATACGTCTGGCTTCGACGAGACCCTGGCGCGCGCGCGCAGCCTTGCCGGCAGCACCGCGGCGACCGCGCTCGCCACCGGTCTGTCCGAGCCCGATGTCGCCGCCTTCTTCAAGCTGTTCCGCGACACGCCAGAGGTCGTCACCTTGTACTCGCAGGGTGTCAACCAGTCGGCTCAGGGCACCGACAAGGTCAATGCGATCCTCAACTGCCATCTTGCCACCGCGCGCATCGGCAAGCCGGGTATGGGGCCGTTCTCGCTGACCGGCCAGCCCAACGCGATGGGCGGCCGCGAGGTCGGCGGGCTCGCCAACCAGCTCGCCGCGCATATGGGCTTCACGCCGCCGGACATCGATCGTATCAGGCGCTTCTGGAAGGCGCCCGATATCGCCACCCATGAGGGATTGAAGGCGGTCGCGATGTTCGAGGCGATCGCGCGCGGCGAGATCAAGGCGCTGTGGGTGATCGGCACCAATCCGGCGGTGTCGCTGCCGGACGCCGATCTCGTGCTGTCGGCCCTGAAGAAGCTCGAGCTGCTCGTCGTCTCCGAGAACGTGCGCTCCAACGACACCGTGGATGCTGGCGTGCACGTGCTGCTGCCGGCGCAGGCCTGGGGCGAGAAGTCGGGCACGGTCACCAACTCCGAGCGGCGCATCTCGCGCCAGCGCGCCTTCATGGCGCCGGCCGGCGAGGCCATGCCGGACTGGTGGATCCTCAGCGAGGTCGGCAAGCGGCTCGGCTTCGCTTCCGCCTTCGACTACGGCTCCGCCGCGGACATCTTCCGCGAGCACGCCGCGCTGTCGGGGTTCGAGAACGACGGCAGCCGCGACTTCGACATCGGCGCGCTGGCGAGCCTCAGCGACGACGAATACGACACAATGGCCCCGGTGCAATGGCCGGTGCGCGCGGGCAAGCCGCCCGCGCCGCGCTTCTTCGCCGACGGCGCCTTCTTCACCGGCGACCGCAAGGCCCGCTTCGTCGCGCCGGAGGTGCCGGCGCTGCGCAGCGAGACCAATGCCGCGCGGCCCCTGCGGCTGAACACCGGGCGCATCCGCGACCAGTGGCACACCATGACGCGCACCGGGTTGAGCCCGCGTCTCGGAGCGCATCTGCCGGAGCCGTTCGTCGAGGTGCATCCGGACGACGCGCTGCGCTACGGCCTGATGCATGACGGCTTCGCCAAGGTGACGACCGAGCACGGCCGGTGCATCCTCAAGGTCGTCGTCAGCGAGCGCCAGCAGCGCGGCATGCTGTTCGCGCCGATCCATTGGAACGCGACGAACTCCTCGCATGGCCGCGTCGGCGCGCTCGTCGCCTCGCACACCGATCCGTTCTCCGGCCAGCCCGAGGCCAAGGCGACGCCGGCCGCGATCAGTCCCTATGAGTACGTCTTCCGCGGCTTCATCCTGTCGCGCACCGAGCTCGCGCTGCCGTCCCATCTGTGGTGGGCGCGGGCGACGGTGCAGGGCGGCTTCGGCTATCTGTTCGCCGACAACGGCGACCTCATGCGCTGGCCGGCGTGGTTCAAGGCGCGCGCCACCGACGATGTCACGGACTACATGGATGTCGGCGGCGGCGTCTATCGCGCCGCGTCCTTCGGCGGCGACCGCATCGAGACCTGCGTCTTCGTCGGACCGGGCCATGATGCCGGCGACTGGAACGTCGTGAAGACGATGTTTTCAGCCGATCGTCTCGACGACGATCAGCGCCGCATGCTGCTGTCCGGCCGCGCGCCCGACGGCGTCGGCGGCGGCCCGATCGTCTGCGCCTGCTTCGGCGTCGGCCGCGACACCATCTGCGATGCGATCGCCGCCGGCGCGCGCACGCCCGCCGCGATCGGCGCGCAGCTCAAGGCGGGAACGAATTGCGGCTCGTGCATTCCGGAGATGAAGCGGCTGATCGCGCAGACGCCGGCGCAGGCCGAGGCGTCGGTGAAGGTGGCGAGCTAGCAAAGCCCGCCGTCATTCCGGGGCGAGGCCGCAAGGCCCCGAACCCGGAATCTCGACATGGCGGAAACGAGCCGGTGCAAACCAAGTTCGAGATTCCGGGTTCGACGCTGACGCGTCGCCCCGGAATGACGTTCCTGGGGAGCGCCAATCGACGTCGCGCGCTCCATCCTCTATGCTCGCCGCCATGAAGCACAAGACATTCGGAACCGGCAGCGCCGGCGTGTCCGTGATCGGGCAGGGCACCTGGTATCTCGACCACGCCGACCGCAGCCGCGCCATCGCCACGTTGCGGCGCGGCCTGGATCTCGGCATGAGCCACATCGACACCGCGGAGATGTATGGCGATGCCGAGCTCGTCATCGCCGAAGCCATCGCCGGCCGGCGCGACGACGTGTTCCTGGTGTCGAAGGTGCTGCCGAGCAACGCCTCCCGCCGTGGCACCATCACCGCCTGCGAGCGCTCGCTGAAGCGGCTCAAGACCGACCGGCTCGACTGCTATCTGTTGCACTGGCCCGGCTCCTATCCGCTCGCGGAGACGGTGGCAGCGTTCGAGGAGCTCAAGGCGGCCGGCAAGATCGCGGCCTGGGGCGTCAGCAATTTCGACGTCGACGATCTCGACGAGCTGCTGGAGGTCGCCGGCGACGGCAGGATCGCCTGCAACCAGGTGCTCTATCACCTGCAGGAGCGCGCCATCGAGCACGCCGTCATCCCGTGGTGCGGCCAGCACGGCGTCGCCGTCGTCGCCTATTCGCCGTTCGGCCATGACGACTTTCCGGAACGCCGCAGCGCCGGCGGCGAGGTGCTGCAGCGGATCGCGGAGCAGCACGGCGCGACGCCGCGCCAGGTCGCGCTCGCTTTCCTCACGCGGGCGTCGTCGCTGTTCGCGATCCCCAAGGCGTCGCGGCCCGAGCATGCCGAGCAGAATGCGGCGGCCGGCGACATCGAGCTCACCGCGGCCGAGATCGCCGCGATCGATCACGCCTTTCCGCGCGGGCCGAAGCCGCGTGGGCTGCCCATGCTGTAGCGCAGCATCACGGAAAATTACGGATGTTTGCTACCCGGACGCGTGGCAACGCATAAGTGCTGCCCGCTTCGATGGGTTGTCGCAACGTAGTGATTGGCGTTTCGTCGCCACTCACCGAATCGTCCCCGTTCCAAAACTTCCGAGTTCGACCGTGACCCCGCCCCCGAGTGCGGCCGCCGCCGCGCGCCTCGACGACATGCCGACCTCCGTGCAGGAGAAGCCGACAGCCGCGCGCAAGCGCGCGCCGGCACGCGCCGACAGGCCGTTCCGCGGCATCGCGCTGATCCTGCTGTCGACCGTGTTCCTCGGCACCTCGGACGTCACGGCGAAATATCTGTCGAAGACGCTGCCCTCGATCGAGATCACTTGGCTCCGCTTCGTGGTGTTCGCAGCGATCATGGTGCCGGCGATGATCCCGGGCTCGCCGCTGTTCGCGATGCGCACAGAGCAGCTCAAGTTCCAGCTGCTGCGCGGCGTCGCGCTGCTCGGCTCGTCGCTGATGTTCATCACTGGTTTACGCTATCTGCCGATCGCCGAGGCCTCCGCGACCGGCTTCGTCGCGCCGCTGTTCGTCACCGCGCTGTCGATCATCTTCCTCAGCGAGAAGGTCGGCCTGCGGCGCTGGGTCGCAACCGCGGTTGGCCTGTTTGGCGTGCTGGTGATTCTTCGCCCCGGCACCGGCGCGTTCCATCTTGCCGCGCTGTTTCCGATCGTCTCGGCCTTTGCCTGGGCCTGCACCCTGATCATGACGCGAATGATGAGCGGGCGCGAGCACGCGATCACGATCATGTCGTATTCGTCGATCGCCGGCGTCTGCGTGCTCTCGGCCATCGTGCCATTCGTGTGGACCACGCCGTCCTGGCAGGACATCGCCTTCGGCGTGCTGGTCGGCGTCGCTTCGACCATGGGGCAGTGGATCGTCGTGCTGGCATTCCGCTATGCCGACGCCTCGGTGCTGGCGCCGTTCTCCTACACCCAGTTGCTGTGGGTCAGCATCCTCGGCTTCCTGGTGTTCGGCGAGGTGCCGGACGTCTGGACCATCGTCGGCGCCGCCTTCATCGTTTCCAGCGGCCTCTACACTGCCCATCGCGAGCGCGTCCGTCGCTCGCAACTGCTGCAGGTCGCCGGCGAGAGCTCGCCGAATCCGTGAGCCATCGGTCGCACGTCCCCCAGGCCATTGCGGGGGGCGACTTTTTGGGTGGATGCGTTGCGCGCCCGCTACAACCGCGATCAAACGCGTAACGCGCTGATTTCAAACAAGGAACAGGGACGCCGTCGATCTCGGCGGGCGCCGCGCGCCTGCTAGGTCTTGGATTGCATCACGGGGGTGCAGAGCAAGATCGGGGGATTGCGTGCAGAGGCGGGTCGAAACGGCGGGGCGTCCGACGGCGCGAGGCGTGTGGGGCGCGCTGGGGCTCATGCTCGGGCTCTTCGGGCTCGGGCCGACGACGTCGGCGCAGGCCCAGACCGACTACACCTGGGGCGGCACCGGCTCTTCGACTGCGACCTCCGACTACAACCTCGCGACCAACTGGGAGACCCCGCCGGCCGGCGCGCCACCCGCATCGAGCGGCCAGCGGGCGCTGTTCGGCGCCACCGGCGCATCGACCATCACGGTCACCGCGCCGCTCAATCCGGATTCCTGGATTGTCCTCGGCAACGCCCAGTCCTATGCGATCGGCGGCGCCGACGTGAATTTCGGCGTCGCCGGCTCCGGCTGGGGCTTCATCAACGACGCCAATTCCGGCCAGACCATTACCATCGGCAACAACCTCGGCGAGACCGTTGCCGGCGTGCGCGCCGAGCTGCTCGGCAACAGCACCACCATCCTGCTCGGCAACAACTCCTATTCGGGCGGCACCTTCATCGGCAACGGCGCGACCCTGCAGCTCGGCGACGCCACCCACACCGCCCGCATCATCGGCGACGTGTCGAATTTCGGCATCTTCAACGTCGTCAGGGCCGACACGTCCGGCATCGTCTCGCTCACCAATGATGGCGGCACCACCAACTTCCTCGGCGCGAGCTCCGCCGGCACGATGACGATCGTGAACCAGTCGATCGCCACGACGGCGTTCGGCGTCGCCGGAGGCACCGATACGGCGACGGCGGGGAACGCCGTGATCACCAACCATCAGGGCCGCACGCTGTTCAACGCCAACACCAGCGCCGGCAATGCGACGATCACGAATGATACGTTCAGCCTGGTCGCGTTCGTCAATGCCGCGACGGCCGCCAACGCGGTCATCACCAATGGCGGCAATTCCTACCTGATGTTCGGGATGGGCTTCGGCAGCGACACGCCGTCCGCGGGCAACGCAGAGATCACCAACAACATGGACGGGCATATCCAGTTCAACGCCCATTCCACCGCGGCGAATGCGACCATCACCACCAACGACGGCGCTTCCACCCTGTTCTTCGACCATGCGACCGCAGGCTCCGCCACCATCATCACCAATGCGGGCGGTCGCACCCGTTTCCTCGACAATACGACCGGCGGCGCCGCGCAGTTCGTGACCAACGGCACCGGCGTGGTCGACTTCTCCGGCAGCACGGGGGCCAATGGCGACGGCCGCATCACCGCCGGCTCCCTGGCGGGATCCGGCAACTATTACATCGGCGCCTTCAACACGCTGGTGGTTGGCGGCAACAATCTCTCGACCGAGGTCTCCGGCGTGATCAGCGACTACGACCCGTGCGAGTGCGGCACGGTCGGACCTGGCGCGTTGACCAAGGTCGGCAGCGGCAGGCTGACGCTGTCCGGCATCAACACCTACACCGGTCCGACAACGGTCGATGGCGGCATCCTCGCCGTCAACGGTTCGATCGCCGGCAGCAGCGTGACCGTGAATGCCGGCGGCACGCTCGGCGGCAACGGCGTCGTCGGCAGCACGCTGGTCAATGGCGGCGCGCTCGCGCCCGGCAATTCGATCGGGCTGCTGACGGTGCAGGGCAATCTCGTGTTCACGGCTGCCGCGAGCTACATGGTCGAGGTGTCGCCGGCCAATGCCGACCGGGTCAACGTGACGGGCACCGCGACGCTGGGTGGCGCCACGGTGCAGGCGGCGTTCACCCCTGGCAGCTACGTCAGCAAGCAGTACACGATCGTCAATGCCGCCGGCGGCATCAGCGGCACCTTCAACGCGCTGGTCAACACCAACCTGCCGGCCAACTTCTCCTCGAGCCTGAGCTACGACGCCAACAACGTCTATCTGAACCTGACGCTCGGCACGGCCGGGACCAATACCAACCAGCAGAACGTCACGGACACCACGACCGGCTACTTCAACCGCACCGGCGGCATCCCGCTCGCCTTCGGCGCGCTGACCCCGGCCGGCCTGACGCAGGCGTCCGGCGAGATCGCCACCGCCTCGCAGCAGGCGATGTTCGACTCGATGAAGATCTTCCTTGGCCTGATGACCGATCCCTTCGTCGCCGGGCGCCGCGCGAACGCATCGGCTCCGGCAACGGCGTTCGCCGACGCAGGGCAGGGCGCCGCGCCGCGTGATGCCTTCGCGCGCATGCCGGTCAAGGCCGCTTTGGCCCGGCGCTTCGACGAGCGCTGGAGCACCTGGGCGGCGCCGTTTGGTGGCGGTTCGTTCACCGACGGCAATGCCGCGCTCGGCTCGAACGACACCACCATCCGCGAGGTCGGCTTCGCCGCCGGCGCCGACTACATCGTGTCGCCGAACTGGCTGGCCGGCTTCGCGCTGTCGGGCGGCGGCACCAGCTTCAGCGTCAATGGCGGCGGCAGCGGCCGCTCCGACCTGTTCCAGGCCGGCGCCTTCGCCCGCTATCGCAACGGCCCGGACTATCTCTCCGCCGCGCTCGCCTATGGCTGGCACGACGTGACCACCGACCGCACCGTGGCCGTCGCCGGCGTCGACCAGCTCCGCGCCCGCTTCAATGCATCGGCCTATTCCGCTCGCCTCGAGGCTGGCCGCCGCTACGCCACGCGATGGGGCGGGGTCACGCCCTATCTCGGCGGGCAGGCGACGGCTTACGTGTTGCCGTCCTATGCCGAGCAGGTGCTCTCCGGCGCGGGCACCTTCGCGCTGAGCTATGCCGGCAAGACCGTGACGGATGCGCGCATCGAGCTTGGCGCGCGCGTCGACCGGTCGTTTGCGCTCGCCGACGGCGTGCTGTCGCTGCGTGGCCGCACCGCCTGGGCGCACAATTTCAACCCGGATCGCACCATGACCGCCGGCTTCCAGGCGCTGCCAGGCACGAGTTTCATCGTCAACGGCGCCGCGCAGTCGCGCGACCTCGCGCTCACCACGGCCTCGGCCGAAATCGCCTGGCGCAACGGCTGGTCGGCGGCCGCGACCTTCGAAGGCGAGTTCTCGACCATCAGCCGCTCCTACGCGGGCAAGGGCGTGGTGCGCTACAGCTGGTGATCGCGCGCTCCCATCTTGGATCATTCTCGCAGCAATGCTACGGCTGCCTCAACGAGACACCAGGGAGAACGCCATGATCAATCTGACGCCCGAGACCATGCTGCCCGACGACGGCACCCAGGGAACGCTGGTCGGCCGGGTCTGGCGGCCCGACGTCGATGGTCCGGCCGTCGTGGCGGTGCGCGATGACGGCGTCTACGATGTCACCTCGGCCTTCCCGACCGTCAGCGCGCTGTGCGAGCACGACGATCCCGCGGCTGCACTGCGCGGCATGGGCGGGCAGCGCATCGGCGATCTCGCCGCGATCCTCGCCAACACGCCCCCCGATCGCCGTGATCCCGCCAAGCCGTGGCTGCTGGCGCCGGTTGATCTCCAGGTGCTCAAAGCGGCCGGCGTCACCTTCGCGATCTCGATGCTGGAGCGCGTCATCGAGGAGCGCGCGCGCGGCAATCCGGCCTCGGCCGAGGCGATCCGGACAGAGGTGGTGCGTCTCGTCGGCGACGATTTCTCCAAGCTGAAGCCCGGCTCCGACCAGGCCATGCACCTCAAGCAGGTGCTGATCGAGCAGAACGCCTGGAGCCAGTATCTCGAGGTCGGCATCGGCCCCGACGCCGAGGTCTTCACCAAGGCGCCGACCATGTCGTCGGTCGGCACCGGCATGGATGCCGGGCTGCATCCGAAATCGACCTGGAACAACCCGGAGCCGGAGGTGGTGCTGGCGGTGTCGAGCCGCGGCAAGATCGTCGGCGCGATGCTCGGCAACGACGTCAACCTGCGCGACTTCGAGGGCCGCTCGGCGCTGTTGCTGTCCAAGGCCAAGGACAACAACGCCTCCTGCGCCATCGGACCGCTGCTGCGCCTGTTCGACAGGAGCTTTTCGCTCGACGACGTCAGGAAGATGGACGTCGCGCTGAACGTGACCGGCAGCGACGGCTTCGTGCTCGACGGCCATTCCTCCATCAGCAAGATCAGCCGCGATCCGACCGACCTCGTCGCGCAGACCATCGGCGCCGTGCATCAATATCCCGACGGCTTCGCGCTGTTCCTCGGCACGATGTTCGCGCCGGTCAAGGACCGCGACGCAGCCGGTCAGGGCTTTACGCACAAGCGCGACGACATCGTCACGATTTCAGCTCCGCAGCTCGGCCGCCTCGTCAACCGCATGCGCAACAGCGACGAATGCGAGCCGTGGACGTTCGGCGTCGGCGCCCTGATGCGCAGCCTCGCGCGGCGGAAGCTGATTTGACGACGGGCTGCCTCTCCATCCTCGCCGTCATTCCGGGGCGCGCGCAGCGCGAGCCCGGAATCCATACGCCGCAGCCGTCGTGAGTCAGACGGCTCTCAGTGATCGTGCTCCACCACGTCTATTCGTGGCTATGGACTCCGGGCTCGCTCGCTTGCGCGAGCGCCCCGGAGTGACGACCGGTGTGCATCGAGGCATTTGGGGCCTCGTGGTTTGAGACGCGCCGCGATGCGGCGCTCCTCACCATGAGGGGCAAGTGGCGGAGCAGCCGCTGCATACGGGACCATGAACACGCTGTTAGCGTGTTCATGGAGAGGGTTTGAAGCTCTTGAGGATCGCGCCGCACACTCAGCCCTCGTCCTGAGGAGCCCGCCGGAGGCGGGCGTCTCGAAGGACGGCTGCACGGCTCTGCCGGCTCTACGCCCCTTCATGCTTGCGAGCGCGATGTTGGGAATTGGAGCGGCCGCCTCACTCGCCTCACACATGGCCCGACGCCATTTCGCCGGCGACGCGGCGCGGGCGCTCCTGCAGCTGGGCGGGATCGCCGCGCGCGGCGCGCTCGCGGACCAGCGAGAGCGCGTGGTCGCGTTCGGCGGCCGGGCTGCGCCGTGGCTCCGACCGGCGCAGGCCGAGATCGTCGTCGATCGGATCCTTCGGCACCAGCGACAACGCCCGCTCGAACGGATCGAGCGACGCGTCACGCCCCCTGCCGCCGTCACGGCCCGGCTCAGGCTCGGGCGGACGTCGCGCCACGAGCGTCTTGATGCGTCCGATCAGGCCGGATGGCGCTTCCGGCGGTGCTGAATCGAACGGGTCGGCATAGAACGTCGCGCCGGCCTTCTCGACCATCCCGGCGAGCGCGGTCACCATGCGCGGCGAGCCGCAGGCATAGACCACGTCGGAAGACGTCAGCGTCGGCATGTGCGGCTCGATCCGCCCAGTGCGGATCGACGGATGGTTGATCGGGCCTTCCTCCACGGTCGGAATGATCGTGACATTCGGCAGCCGCGCGAGCTGCGCCAGGATCGGCGTCATGTAGAGCTGCGGCAGCTTCTTGGCGCCGGCGATGATCACCATGGGACGGCTGCGGTTCTCGCGCAACGCCATCGCCGCGATCGCCCAGATCGGCGCGAAGCCGGTGCCGCTGCCGGCGAGGACGAGACGGCCGGCGCCGCCCGGACGCAGGAACGCGTGACCATAGGGCCCCTGGATGCGCAGCCGATGGCCGGGCCGGATGCCGCTGCCGAGCGCTTGCGTGACGCGGCCGCCACGGACCTTCTTGATGTTGAGATGGATGACGCGGCCGCCGATGCGGCCGTCGAACGAGGCGGTCGGGCTGTAGGCGCGCGCCGGATAGCCGGCGAAGGTGAACTTGAAGTACTGGCCCGGCAGATAGCTGATGCTCTTCTCGGGCGCGATCATCAGCTCCATGATATCTGGCGCGACCTCGCGCAGGCCGACCAGCCGTGCCTTGCTGATATCGATCTCCGGCACGTCCTCCACGTCGACGTCGAGGTCGGAGACGACGCGCGCCTGGCACGCATAGATCATGCCCTGCGTATGCGTCTCGCCGCACACCGTCTGCCCCTTCGAGACGTGAACCATGCAGGTGCCGCAGGTGCCGGCGCGGCAGTCGAACGGAATCTCGACGCCGTTGGCGAGCGCGCCATCGAGCAGCACGTCACCCGCGCGGACGCGGAACTGGCGGCCCTTGACGGTGACGGTCCTGAAGTTCGACATGGTTTACTCCTCGATCGGATACGCTGTGACGATGGTGGGACGAGACCGCGGGGCTTCACGCCTTGCCGGGCGACACGCGGATGAGATTCTTGTTGGCCGTGCTCTCGAATCGGCTCGACCAGTAGTTCGACGCCATCACCGGCCGCTTCAGCCAGCTCACCTTCGGCGAGCGCAGCACCAGGAACCAGAAGAAGAACGGCGTCGTGATGAGATGCGAGACCAACGGAAACCAGTCCGGCAGCAATGATGCCGGGCCGGGCAGGCGGTACCAGTAGTAGGTGCTGATCGCGGCCGCCGCGAAGATGCGATGCATCCGGGTGCGGGCGGCGGGCCTGTAGCGCAGGATGCGCTCGCCGACCCTGAACACGACGTAGCTGACGAGCGCGGCGCCCAGCGGCCACACATAGGCGGTGATGATCGCGGCCTGGTCGACCTGCTGCGGCGGATAATCCGGCACTTGATACCAGCCCCAGACGAAGCCGGGGAAGCTGCCGATCAGGAAGTTGCCGAGGAACTGCTGGACTTTGGTGGGCACGCCGGCGGTCGGCGTCAGCTCCGGCGTGGAGTCGGGGCACGGATTGCTGCAGGCCTCGCAGATGTTGCAGCGGGCATTCTTGAAGGTCAGCGCCGGGTTGGTGCCGTAGAGCCGCTCGACCGGATGGATCGGGCACAGCGAGGTGCACCAGCCCGAGCGCATCTCGAACACCGAGCCCATCGCGAACGCCATGACCGCGGCCGACAGCAGCATGACCGCCGTCAGCGGGCCATCGACATTGAGCCCGATGCGCCGCATCGGTACCACGATGAAGAGAAGCGTCACGCTGATCACCGCCAGCGTCGCCGCGCCCCATTCCGGCATCCTGATGTTCTGCGAGATGCCCATCTTGTTCGGCAGCAGATGGAATGTCGCCATCGGACAGATGTTGCGCCACAGGCCGGGCGAGATCGTCACCAAGGCGGGCGCGACGGGAATCAGCAGATTCCACATCAGCGCGATGCCGAGCGCAGGAAAGAACAGCAGCAGGTTCACCAGCAGCACGCCGACGGCCAGCATCGCTGTCTGCATCGTCAGCCAGAACCGCCGCTCGCCGCGTCCGGTGCTGCGGCTGCCGGGCTGTGCGGCCGGCTGATACCGGGCCGGTGCCACGTTCACGGCCACGTGGGCGAGTGGCCGGGTCTGTCGTTGGTGGGAAGCATAATCGTGTTGAGCCGAACGTTGAGCGCTGTTGTTTCGCATTGCTTTCCAGGACGCTGGTTTCTCTGTACGGGCGCGCTGGTGTGACGATTTCGGGCCGGACGTGTTGGTCCGCCGTGCCTGTTAGTTCGCGTCATCAGCGCATGCTGTGCCGCAGAATCTGACGGCGAGATGTGGCGCTTTTTGACGGCCAATATGGACGTGTCTGGGCCATGCTGCGGTAGGCGTGCGGCCGTTTGATCTGGATCAAATCGAGGAACATCAAGGATTTGATCCGGATCTGGGGTGTGTTTTTGAGGGCGTTTGATCTGGATCAATGACGGCCTTCGCTGTGACGCATCGCAGGCGCGATCAAGGCGGTGAGTATGCGGCCTCATCGTGGGCCTCATGGTTCGAGACGGCGCTTCGCGCCTCCTCACCATGAGGGTTAGCTTCGAAGCCGGAGTTGAACATGGGTCATCATCTCCAACCTCACGAGAGCCCACGATCGCCGTGTTGGCCACTGACTACTTAGTCCCGCGGCAAGCCTCCTCTCCTCACCCTGAGGAGCCCGCCGAAGGCGGGCGTCTCGAAGGGCGAGGTCCCTGCTCGGACCTCGTGGCTCGCCCGGCGATGCGCAGCATCGTCCGCAGACGCGCCTTCGGCGCTCCTCACCATGAGGGTTAAGCTCCGAAACCGGCGCGGCACCCGGCCGGTCGGCGTCGCGGAGTGCGACGGCGCTATGGCTGCCCGACGGGCAAATCAGATCGCGCGTGAAAATCCTGTCCAGCCCTCCGCTGAAAAATAATCCACTTGCCGATTTCGCAAAATCAGCATTAGAGTCCGGCTCGTTCCGTTGCGTCGGAGGGGACGTATCGCGGTCGTCATGGACGTCGGCAGCGGAATGCGATGGGCGTGTGTCGTTGCAGCGTGATCATTCGCGCGGACGAACGGCGATGCACGCACGGTCAAGTCGCGCGGTCCTGACACCCCGATGCTGGTGTCACGCTTGCGCCGGCGCTCACGCGCCGCGCAGGCAACGGTGGCCAAAAGCCGGTGCGCCGGGGAGAACGCGAAGCAGCCGTCAAAACCATCGCGCAGGGAGGGCCGGGCGTATTCGGCCAGACCTGTGGTACCTGCCGCCTGCATTTTTTGAGCAGGCGGGCCACGGGCGCGGCCAGCGCCCGGCCTTCCCTGCGCCCTCTTTGATGAGAGGGCGAAAAATCAAAGCTCGGGCGCAAAACGTGTCGCGAGGTCGCGAAACTATATTCTCATGCATCAGAAAGTGCTGTCGGACAACGTGAGCACGGCAGACAGTACGGGCGTCATTGCGAGCGCAGTGTTCAGCCCGGGGACATGGCTGACAGGTGTTCGGAGACATGGTTGACACCTCAAAATTG
>NZ_JAUEUL010000037.1:0-40476 GCF_032487575.1 Bradyrhizobium sp. SZCCHNRI1009
CATTCCCTGCGCGACGGTCTTCACGCTTATACGCAGTCTCCCTGGTGCGCCGGGCTTGTTGGCCACCATGCCGCGACAATGCTTGCGCATTGCGCGGGTGACACCAGCGTCGGGGTGTCAGGACGCTGCGACTTCACGTCCGCAAGCCATCGTTCGTCCGCGCCCTCGAAAGAGGACGCTGCGATCTCTCGCGGCCATCGCTTCCCCGCCTCGCGTGTCGTGACGATCGCGCGCTACGCCCCTCTGCGATGAGGCGGGATGCGCATAGACAATCATGATTTCCGAAAAATAGCAAGAAGATTATTTTTATCGGAAGGTGATGTGACGTTCTCCCGCCGTCGTCCCGGGCTTGACCCGACATTTGTCGGTTTGGCGCGATCGGTGGTCATGCTGCGCACAGGCGGGACGAGGTGAAGCTCAATCTCCTTCCTTGGCGCAAGGCGATGCAGCATGGCGATCATTGCATGCAATGATCGCTCATGAAATGGGCTGAGTTCGCGCCGAACGAGCCTGCCCAGCAACCGGGCAATGTCGGCCATCTTCTCAACCCCTTGAATTAGTTCGTGCTTCGCCAGGGCCGTCGCGCCTCGCCGCATTGTACACAATGGCACACCGCTTGCTTCATCAGTTGCGAGACATTCTCGCGGGGAGGCAGGCGGCTGACATGGCGAACTCATCTGCAGCGGCAACCGCGACGATCATCGCCGAGCCGGAGCCGATCACGCTCGATCTGTCCAAGACCGCGCTGGTCATCATCGACATGCAGCGCGACTTCATGGAGCCGGGCGGGTTCGGCGAGACACTGGGCAATGACGTGTCGCAGCTTGCCCGCGCGGTCGAGCCGATCGCGAATGTGCTGGCGGCGGCACGCGAGGCCGGCATGCTGGTCATTCACACCCGTGAGGGCCACGAGCCGGATTTGTCGGATGCGCCGCCGGCCAAGGTCGAGCGCGGCGCGCCGTCGCTTCGCATCGGCGATCCCGGTCCGATGGGGCGCATCCTCATCCGCGGCGAGGCCGGGCACGACATCATTCCCGCGCTCTATCCCGTCGATGGCGAGGTCGTGATCGACAAGCCGGGGAAGGGTGCCTTCTACGCGACCGAGTTGGGCGAGGTGCTGAAGCTCCATGGCATCGCCAATCTGCTGGTGTGCGGCGTCACCACCGAGGTCTGCGTCAACACCACCGTACGCGAGGCTAATGACCGCGGCTATCGCTGCGTCGTCATCTCCGATGGCTGCGCGTCCTACTTCCCGGAATTCCACGAGATGGGGCTGAGGATGATCAAGGCCCAGGGCGGCATCTTCGGCTGGGTCGCGGACTCGGCCGCGGTGCTGAAGGCCATGATCTGAGAGACGAGCTGAAAGATCTGAGACGGATGAGTTTGATCATGTAGTCGCTGCAGGCAACAGGGGAGCAAGGCGATGAGCGGAAGCGGGACGGCAAGCTCGACAAGTGCGGATTTCAAACCGGTGCTCTGGACACAAGGGGACTGGAACGCGTTCTTCGGGTTCGGCACCAACATCCTCGTCAACATGCTCGTCCTCACCGGGCTGTTGCGCTTCGTGCTGAAGATGCCGGACAGCCTGGTGTTCGGCCGCATCCTGCCGGCGCTCGGCCTGATGATGTGCCTGTCGACCTTGTACTACGCGTTCCTCGCCTATCGGCTGGCGCAGAAGACCGGACGCAGCGACGTCTGCGCGCTGCCCTCGGGCGTCAGCGTCCCGCACATGTTCATCGTGACCTTCGTGATCATGCTGCCGGTCACCTTGAAGACCGGCGATCCCCTGAAGGGCTGGTCGGCCGGCCTCGTCTGGGTGTTCTTCCAGAGCTTCATCCTGATGATCGGCGGTTTCGTCGCGCCCTATATCCGCAAGATCACGCCGAGGGCGGCGCTGCTCGGCACGCTCGCCGGCGTCTCGGTCACCTTCATCTCGATGCGGCCGGCGCTCGAGATGTACATGACGCCGCAGATCGGGCTGGTGTGCTTCGCGATCATCCTGGTCAGCTGGTTCGGCGGCGTGAAATATCCGAAAGGCCTGCCGGCCGGTCTCGTGGCGATCGCGGTCGGCATGGTCATCGCCTGGGGCTCCAACCTGTTCGGCCTCGGCCTCGGCGGGCTCAGCGTGAAGGGCGTCGGCGATGCCTTCGCCAACTTTGGCTTCTCGGTGCCGCTGCCGGCGTTCGGCACGGTGTTCTCCGGCTTCGAATATCTCGGCGTGATCCTGGTGACCGCGATCCCGTTCGGCATCTACGACCTCGTCGAGGCCATGGACAATGTCGAGAGCGCGGAAGCCGCGGGCGACGAGTATCCGACGACGCGCGTGCTGACCGCCGACGGCGTCGTCAGCCTGATCGGCTGCATGATGGGCAATCCCTTCATCAACGCCGTCTACATCGGCCATCCCGGCTGGAAGGCGATGGGCGGCCGCATCGGCTACTCCGCGGCGACCGGGCTGATGGTGATCGTGCTGTCCTGGCTCGGCATCATCTCGGTGCTGCTGGCGCTGGTGCCGGTGGTCGCGATCTCGCCGATCCTGCTCTACATCGGCATGCTGATCGGCGCGCAGGCGTTCCAGACGACGCCGGTCAAGCACGCGCCGGCGATCGTGCTCGCGTTCACGCCGCATCTCGCCGCCTGGGCCAAGCTGCAGATCGACACCATGCTGGCCTCGACGGTGACGGCGGCGCAGGCTGTCGGCGGGCTCGCTGCCGACAAGGTGGACGCGGTGAAGACCGCCGCGATCGCCGCGCTGCCGCAGCAGGGCGTGCTGTATCACGGCCTGGAAGTGATGGGTGGCGGCTCGATCCTCGCCGGCCTCGTGCTGGGCGCCATCGGTGTGTTCGTCATCGAGCGCGACTTCACCAAGGCGGCGGCGTTCGCGCTCGCCGGTGCGGTCATGACCTATTTCGGCTTCATGCATGGTGAGGCTGTCGGCATCGGCGGCGGCTTCGGTGTGACGCCGGCGGTGGCGCTGGCCTATGTCGTGGTCGCGGGCGGGCTGTTCTGGCTGGGACGGCTCGGCATGTCCGAGAGCTACGTGCCGCATGCCGACATGCAAGCGGCGCCGGCGGAGTAGGCCGACTGCGGCACGAAAGCCAAGTTGGTTCAGACGGTCATTCCGGGGCAATCGTCAACTCGACGTCGCGAAGCGGCGGCGGGTTGGCGATTGAACCCGGAATCTCGAGCTTGTTGAAAGCCGACGCAAGACAACATCGAGATTCCGGGTTCACGGCCTGTCGGCCTTGCCCCGGAATGACGTTGTGGTGAGGCAAATGCCTGCACCGTCTCACCAGTCCGGCCGCCGGATCAGTCTTCGACCGTCACGTGGCCGGCTGATCGAGATAGTAGCGCAGCAGCGCCTCACCGGGCTCGGACAGCCACTCTGCCGCACCGGTCACATCGCCTTCGATCAAGCCGCTCATCCCGATCAGATAGGTGATCGGCATCGCCGGCGTGGCGAAGACGGAGGCGTCGGCATTGGCTGGATTGGTCGCCTGCGCATGCGGGTCGGCGAAGGACAGACGGGGCATCGCGACCGTTTCCGCGTATCGGCGGATGGTCTTGATGTCGCGGCGGTCGGTGCAGATGGTCCAGACGTCGAGCGCCGGCATCCGGACGCGGTCCAGTGCGGCGAGCGTCGGCAGGTCGGTCTTGCAGGCCGCGCACCACGTCGCCCACAGGTTCACCAGCGTGACATGGCCTGGCTTCGGCGCGAGCGTCACGTCCTTGCCGCTCAAGTCCTGCAGCTTCAACGGCGGCAGCGGATTGCGCGGCCGCTCGACGATGAACTGGCTGCGGCCGCTGCGGAACAGCGGCGGCCTCGGATCATCAGCCGCGGCGCGGACGCGCGGCGAGGATACAAGGAGGGCGGTGGCGGCTCCCAGCAGCGCTGTGCGGCGCGTGAGGGCGCTGAAGGAAACAGTCTCAGCCATGGATGTAGGCCCAGCCCTTGCGCTGCAACTCGACGACGCGGCCGATGCCGAATGGCACGAGCTTCGCGCCCTCGATCAGCTCGATCATCAGATTCTCCTTGCTCTCGGCGATCGCCTTCGACGAGGCGCACATGCTGAAGCCGATATGCGGATACATCTGGCGCAGTGCGGCGATCGGCTCCTTCAACGGAGATTTGTCGGCGCGGAAGACATCGATGCCGCTGCCGTTGGCGACGACCTCGATGATGGGCGTCTGTCCGAGGCTGGCGAAATGCCGCGTGAGATTCCCCGAATAGCTGATGGCGTGGCCCATCACGTGCGGATCATTGCGATCGATCAGGATGACGATGCCGGCGCGATGCTGGGCGACGGCCGGCACGGCGGGGGTTGGAGTGCCGAGGGCCGTCGCGCCAGCGACGAAGCCGCGACGGGAGAGATCTTGAACGGGTTCGCTCATCGCTGCTTTCTCGTCGCAAGGGAAACCGTCGGCCGTGGCGATTCCAAGGCCGGTGGTTGCCGGGTCAGTTGCGCGGCCGGATCGGCGCCTTGTTGTTGCGGCCCCACAGCACGAACAGCGACAAGGCGAGCAGCAGGATATTGAGCGGGGTGACGGCGGCCTCGCCGCGGGAAAGATGAAAGGCGAGGGCGAACACCTGGAGCGTGGCGCAGCCGAGCGCGGCGAGGACGGTCAGGCGCGGCATGATGCGGGTTAGCGACGGCAGGATGATGCCGAGCGCGCCGGCGAGATCGACCAGCCCGATCGCGCGCACGAAAACCTCGGAATACTCACCTGCCCACGGCATCATCGCCGCAAGCTGCGGGATCGGCGTGAACAGCTTGGTCAGGCCGGCTCCGCCAAAGGCCACGAAGATCAGGGCCTGTGCGGTCCACAGGCCGATGCGCAGCGCGAGCGAGGGCCGAAGCGGGGTGAGATCGGTGGTCGATGCAGTGGTGGACACGATGGAAGTCTCCAAACGAGTGGGGGTTGGTCGGCGCAGGTTGATGATTTCTTCTGGATTGATCATTATGCCTCCCGTTGAGAAATCATTTCTTGCTGGTTGATGATCAATGGACTCCCTCGTCAGCATCCGGGTGTTCTGCCAGGTCGCCGAGCTCAAGAGCTTCGCTGCGGCGGCCGAGCGGCTGAGCCTGTCACCCGCCATGGTCTCCAAGCACGTCATGGAGCTGGAGCGGCGGCTGTCGACCCGGCTGCTCAACCGCACCAGCCGCCGCGTCGGGCTGACCGAAGCCGGTGTGGTCTATTTCGAGCAGGTGCGTCAGCTGCTGGAGCAGCTCGACGACGTCGAGGCTGATGTCAGCGAGGCCACCGTGCTGCCGCGCGGCACGTTGAAGCTCAGCGCCTCCGTGTGGTTTGCGAATTCGCTGTTCGCCGACGTGCTCGCCGCCTATCGCTCGCGCTATCCGGAGGTCGTGCTCGATGTCGACCTCAGCGGCCGGCTCGTCAATCTCATCGACGAGGGTTTCGATCTCGCGCTCCGCACCTCGGCCTCGCCCGGTGACGGACTGATCGCCCGTCCGCTACCCTCGATCCTGATGCAGTTCGTCGCTGCGCCACGCTATCTCGCCGCGGCGGGCCGGCCGACGGCGCTGGCCGATCTCAATGGCCATGCGTTCCTGAGATATGCGCTGATCCCCACGCGCGCGATGACGCTGCCTGGCCCCGACGGCGAGGTCATGCCGGCTTTCAAGGACGTGCTGATCAGCGGCAACGAAACGCTGCTTCACCATGCCGCCGTCGCTGGCATGGGCATTGCCGTGTTGCCGCGCTGGCTGATCATGGATGATCTCGCGACAGGCCGGCTCGAGACGGTGCTGCCGGAGGCGTTGACGCTCAAGGCGCCGCTGATGGCGGTCTATCCGAGCCGCAAATATCTCTCGGCCAAGGTCCGCACCTTCATCGACTTCATCGCCGCCGATCCACGCCTGAAGCAGGTCTCGGAAGGGCCGCCGCCTGCGATCGATACGATCAGGGCGCGCGGGCGGAAGCGGCGGAAGACAGGGGCGTGATGCGCGTGGCGGCCTTGGCAGCTCGCGATCTGAGCTGGGGTGTGCTCATCGCTGGCTATCAATTTCTACAAGTTCGACTCGATGTATAGCAGCATGATGTTGTTGAGCTCTCGCGGCAGTGAAGGTGCACCTCGCCCCGCCAGGGCGAAGCGAAGCTTCGCTAGGGCGGGGAGAGGTCGGATTGCATCGAAGATGCAATCCGGGTGACGGGGACAGGTCTCTCCACGAACACTTCCCGTGCGTCTGCTCACCCCAACCCTCTCAGCGCGAGCAAAGCTCGTTGCGGCCCCGTGACGAATGGGAAGAGGGAGCGCACCGATGGTGCCCCACGTTCACGGTCGCACGGCCGGCGCGTCCATCGTCATGCCGCGTGCCCGCGACATCAGATAGAGCTCGAGTGCGATCATGTCCGGCGCGTCGAAGTCGAAGGCTTGCGCGCGCACGCCGGTCATGCAGCCGCGGAGGCGGCGCTGCAGCGAGCCCATGCCCTGCCATTCGAGGCGATAGATCGGATAGCCGGTCGGCTGTCCCTGTGTGATCGATGAGCCCGCGAGATGCCTGTCCCAATTATCGTCGTGGCAGTTGGCGCAGGCGAGATTGAGCTGGCCCTGGCGCTGAAAGAACAAGTCGCGGCCGCGTGCGATCGAGGACGCCAGCCGCGGGTCGTTACCGGCGGTGATCGGCATCCCGCGCGATTGCTTCGCGATCAGCGCCGTCAGCGCCAGCAGCTCGCGGCTCTCTGCTGCGAACGGCGCGGCCTCCTGATGCTGCCTGCGGCAGAGATTGACGCGCTGGCCGAGATCGACCGGCACACCGCTCGCGGCATTGAAGGCGGGATAGCGCGCAGCGACGCCCTTCATGCTGACATCGACCGCGCCGTGACAATCGCCGCACGCCTTGTTGGCCGTGCCGGCCTTCGTCGTCCACAGCGCCTCGCCGTCGAGCACCGACAGCATCGCTGGATTGGCGGTGTCGTCGTCCTGCATCGCCTTGGTGTCCGACGACATGAAGTCATAGCCGGAGCGGCGCGCGGACTCTGCAATCTCGCCGGCCAGCACGGGCAAGGTCAGGGCGATCATCGTCATGACAGTGAGAAGCGCCGGCCGCATCAGTCGACCGTGATCGTCGCCGTGGCGGTAGCGACGAAGCCGTTGTCGCCGATCCACTCGAAGGCGAAGCGGCCGCTCTCGGTCGCCGTGGTGAAGAACGACAGGAACGGATTGGCGGCGATGGCCGGATAGAGGTCGGCGCGGAAGATCTCGGCGCCATTGAACCTGCAGGTGAAGCTCGTGATGATGTCACGGGGGATGGCCTCGCCTGCGGCCGTATGGCGATAGCCCGGCTCCATGACGTGGCTCATCAGCGTCTTGATCTCGATGACGGCGCCGCGCCTGGCCTTGGCGGGAACGTTGACGAGGGCGGCAGGCATCACGGCATCTCCTCGGTGCAGGCGGCCAAGGTCACGATGACGTCGACGCTCGCCGACCAGAACGTGCCGTCGGACAGTTTCGCGATCGCCACCACCTTCTGGGTGTCGGCGAGCCGGATGCGCGTCGTGACCTGGGCGCGGCCGGCGCTCGCCGTCAGGTGGAAACTGGCGACGTTGGGCTGCGGGTTCTTCTCGTTGAAGACGTGGATGCTCTTGACGAAATTGTCAGGCGTCATCGGGTGATCGACGCTGACCGTCATGGGCACGGTGTTGCCGTTCTCCACCAGCGGCGGGATGTCGAGCCGGACCTTGCCGACCGTCACCTTGGCCTCGCCGACGAGGTTGCGGATGGCGGACGCCAGCATCGCCGGCGTCGCCTGCGCCGGCCGGACCGTGATCAGCGGCAGCGCGCTGGCCGCGGTGAGCGTTCCCGCCAGTTGCAGCAAATGGCGGCGCGAGATGTGGGATCGTTCGAACATGCCGGTCATATGGGCTCACTCGCGCAAGGTCGCGAGATAGGCGACGATGTCTTCGATCTGCTCCGCCGACAGGATCGGCTTGTCGCGCCAGGCGGAACCGACGCGGGTCAGCCCGTCAATGCGATAGTAGGACGGCATGATCGTTGCCGGATTGAGCCTGGAGGCATCGACCAGCCGCAAGCGGAGCTGCGGCATCGTCGAACGGCTGCCGGCGCCGGCAAGGCTGGGCGCGAGATCGCCCTGGAACCGCGCTTCCGGGAACGGGCCGGAATGGCAGAGAATGCAGGTCGAGCTGCGTGCGAGAACGAGCGCGCGGCCGCGCGCGGCGTCGCCGGACTGGCCGGTGAGGGAAGAGGAGATGCCGTCGCCGACGATCGTATACGGCGCGAGCGCCTGCGCGGCGACGGACGCGGGCAGGGCCATGATGAGGATCGCGATGAACCGGCTAGCCGAACGCATCATGGGTCAGCGCCTTGAACCAGGCCGTTGCCGCCTCTGCCTCGTTGGCACGCGCCGCAGGTGGGGCATCGAGGGGGCTGGTCCTGCTGCCCTCCACCTCGGCGAACAGGTCTCCCTTCGGCTGATACACGCCCGACAACGAGAACGCGTAGTCCGGCGCGACGAGGCTGTAGCAGACGCCGGTCAGCGGCGGCGTATCGGACTGCCGTCCGGTCAGGTCGCGCACGATCACCGCCGCGCACGTCTGGCCCTGCGCCCGCGCCGCGCCGGCCGATTTCGGAATGCCGCCGCCGAGGCACGCGTCGCCGATGACGTGGACATCCGGAAGCAGCTTCGAGGCGAAGGTCGTGGCATCGATCGGGCACCAACCGGTGCGGTCGGCCGCACCGGCAAGCGCGGCAATGCGGCCCGCCTTCTGCGGCGCGATGATGTTGGTCACATCGGGATTGTAGTTGCCGAACTCGGTCACCACGGTGCGCGTGCCGATCTCGACGCCGGTGACGCGGCCGCCCTGCGACAGCGGAATGCGCTCGATCATGCCGGGGTAGAGCTGCTGCCACGCCTGCTCGAACAGCTTCTGCTGCGAGAAGCTGTCCTTGGCATCGAGGATCAGCACCTTCGACTTCGGCTTGTGGGCCTTGAGGTAATGCGCGATCAGGCTGGCGCGCTCGTAGGGCGCCGGCGGGCAGCGCGACGGATTAGCGGGGACGGCGATCGCGACCGTGCCGCCATCCGGCATCGCCTCGATCTGCTTGCGCAGCAGCAGCGTCTGTTCGCCGGGCTTGTAGGCATGCGGCATGACCGTCGAGGCAGCCTCGTCGTAGCCTTGCAGGGCCGTGAAATCGAGATCGATGCCGGGTGCCAGCACCAGGCGGTCATAGGCCAGCATGGCGCCGTCGGCGAGCGTCACCTTGTGTGCAGCCGCATCGATGGCGGTGGCCGCCTGTAGCACGACGCGCACGCCTTCGGCGGCGACCTTGTCGTAGCCGAACTGCTGCGCTGTGATATCGCGCAGGCCGGCAATGACCTCGTTGCTCAGGGGGCACGAGGTGAATGTCTTGTTGGTCTCCACAAGCGTGACGTCAAGCTTTGCGTCGGCCTGGCGCAGGGCGCGGGCGCAGCTCGCGCCACCAAAACCGCCGCCGATGATGATCACGCGCGCCGTCGTCTGCGCGCGCAGCACCGCCGGCGCGGCGAGCAGGGCTGCGCCCGCCGCGATCAGGCCGCCGACCTCTCTGCGGGTGCGCTGGCTCACTCTCATCCATTCAGAATAGCATGGCGGCGGCCATTGTTCCCAACGGCTGCCGCCACACGGATCATGCGAAGGTGATGTTCTGGTCGCGCAGCGGCACCGAGCGGATGCGTTTTCCGGTGGCGGCGAAATACGCATTCAGCACGGCGGGGGCGGCGACGCCGATGGTCGGCTCGCCGACGCCGCCCCAGAAGCCGCCGCTCGGGATCATGATCGCGTCCACCTTCGGCATCTCGGCGATGCGCATCGAGTTGTAGCTGTCGAAATTGGTCTCGACGATCCGTCCGTCCTTCACGGTGCAGCCGCCGTAGAACAGCGCCGACAGGCCGTAGACGAACGAGCCGGCGATCTGCCGCTCCACCTGCGCCGGGTTGACGACATAGCCCGGATCGGTCGAGGCGACGATGCGGTGGATCTTGATCTTGCTGCCGTCGATCACCGAGATCTCGGCGGCGCCCGCGACGTAGCTGCCATAGCCGTGCAGCTGAGCGAGGCCACGGTACACGCCGTCCGGCGCCGGGGTGCCCCAGCCGATTTTCTCCGCGACGGCGTTCAGCACCGCGAGATGCTTGGGATGATCGGCCATCAGCTTGCGGCGGAAGTCCAGCGGGTCCTGGCCGGCCGCATCGGCGAGCTCGTCCATGAAGCACTCGAGATAGATCGCGTTCTGGTTCACGTTGACGCCGCGCCAGAAGCCCGGATTGATCTGCGGGTTCCGCATCGCATGCTCGATCAGCAAATTCGGCACGGAATAGCCGATCGTCGCTTCGCCTGATGGCGCGAGCCCCTGGAAGGTCGCAGGGTCCTTGCCGTTGACGAGTGCATCCGGTCGCAGGCTGAACAGGATCGACTGGCCGGAGATGCGCATGTGCAGCGCGGTCAGATTGTTGTCGGCATCGAAGCCGCCGGTCAGCTTGCACTGCGTGACCGGGTGATAGCGGCCATGCGTCATGTCCTCCTCGCGCGACCACAACAGCTTGATCGGCGTGCCCGGCATCTCCTTGGCGATCTTCACCGCCTGGCGGACATAGTCGGTCTGGCCGCGCCGGCCGAAGCCGCCGCCGAGGATCAGCTTGTGCACCTCGCATTTGTCGGCAGGCAGCCCTGAGGCTTCCAGCACTGCGGCGAATGCCGCCTCGCCGTTCTGCGTGCCGCACCACACCTCGCAGCGCTCGGGCGTGTAGAGCGCGGTGGCGTTCATCGGCTCCATCGTGGCGTGGTTCTGATAGGGATAGTTGTAGACGGCCTCGACCTTCTTCGCCGCGCTCGCCAGCGCCGCCTTGGCGTCGCCGTTCTCGTTGCCGACGAAGGCTGGGCCGGACTCCAATCCTTCCGCGAGCCATTTGGCGATCGAGGCCGAGGAGACCTTGGCGTTCTCGCCTTCGTCCCACACGATCGGCAGCGCATCGAGCGCGGTCTTGGCGTGCCACCAGGTGTCGGCGACCACGGCCACGGCGGTGCCGTCGATCGCGACCACCTTCTTGACGCCCTTCATGCCGGCGATCTTGGCCTCGTCATAGCTCTTCAGCTTGCCGCCGGTGACCGGACAGTCCTTGATCGCGGCGTTGAGCATGTTCGGCAGCTTCATGTCGGCGCCGTAGATCATCGCGCCGGTGACCTTGTCGGCGGTATCGAGCCGTCTCACGCCCTTGCCGATCAGGGTCCAGTCCTTGGGATCCTTCAGCTTCACGTCGGCTGGCGGCGTCAGCTTCGCGGCGGCCTCGGCCACCTTGCCGTAGGTCGTGGTCCGGCCCGAGGCCTTGTGGGTGATGACGCTATTCGCAGCCGTGCATTCGGCCGCCGGCACCTTCCACTCGTCGGCGGCGGCCTGGATCAGCATCATGCGCGCGGCGGCGCCGCCCTTGCGGACGTAGTCCTGCGACGCGCGGATGCCGCGGCTGCCGCCGGTGGAGAAATCGCCCCACACGCGCTTGCGGGCGACGTTCTGGCCCGGCGTCGGATATTCGGTCGTGACCTTGCTCCAGTCGCAAGCCAATTCCTCGGCGACGAGCTGGGCGAGACCGGTCAGCGAGCCCTGGCCCATTTCCGAGCGGGCGATGCGGATCACCACGGTGTCGTCGGGGCGGATCACGACCCAGGCGTTGACCTCGGGCGAGCCATCCGCGGCGCGCACGATCTGCGGCCCGCCGAAGGGGATGTCGAGGCCGAGGGCGAGGCCGCCGCCGAGCGCGGCGGTGCCGATGACGAAGGACCGGCGGTCGAGGCGCGGCGTTACATGCTGGTTCATGCCGTCCTCCTCAGGCGTTGGCGGCGGCGTGGATCGCCTCGCGCACCTGCGCGAAGGTTCCACAACGGCAGATGTTGGTGATGGCGTCGTTGATGTCCTGATCGCTCGGCTTCGGATTGTCCTTGAGCAGCGCCGCGACGGCCATGATCATGCCGCTCTGGCAGTAGCCGCATTGCGGAACGTCGTTCTCCACCCAGGCCTGCTGCACCTTGTGCAGGCCGGTGTCGCTCGCGAGCCCCTCGATGGTGGTGATCTGCTTGTCCAGGGCCTCGGAGACGGTGACGCCACAGGAGCGCACGGCCGCGCCGTCGAGATGCACGGTGCAGGCGCCGCATTGTGCAATGCCGCAGCCATATTTGGTGCCGGTCAGTCCGGCGTTCTCGCGGATCGCCCACAGCAGCGGCGTGTCGGGCTCGACGTCCAGAGTATAGGATTGTCCGTTGATCGTGAGGTTTGCCATCGCAGATCCCATTCGTTCAACGCGCCAGTTGAACAGAGGGCGGCACTGTGGCGCGAACGTTTGCATCCTTCAAATCAAGAATATGCGTTTGCCGCGCGCAGGATTTGTGATGGGCCCGGCTTGTAGTTGCGTCGGCTCATGGGCCGCGCGGCGGAGCGACGGCAAGCCGCAGGAAGCTCATCACGCTGCCGAGCGCGGCGAAACCGGCGCCGAGGGCCAAGGCAAGGGTGGCTCCTTGGTGCCCCGCAAGGCTGAAGCACAAGGCGGCGAGCGCCGCGCCGGTGGTCTGGCCGGTCAACCGGGCCGTGGCGACGATGCCGCTGGCGCCGCCGCTGCGGTGCGGCGGAGCGCTTGACATGATGGCCTTCATATTCGGCGCCTGGAAGAAGCCGAACCCGATGCCGCAGATCAGCATGCGCCAGACGATGTTCGCGATGCTCGGGTTCTCCGGCAACATGGCGAGCAGCGCCATGCCGGAGCCGAGCATCACCAGGCCGATGCCGCCGAGCAGGCCGGCGGGAAAACGGTCCGACAGCCGGCCGGCGATCGGCGCCATGATCGTGACTGCGAGCGGCCAGGGCGTCATGAAGAACCCGGTCTCGACCTGCGAGCGCTGGAGAATGTCCTCGAAATAGAACGGCAGCGACACGAAGCCGAGGCCCTGCACCGAGAACGAGCACACCGCGGTCGCGGCCGACAGCGCGAACACGCCGCGGCGGAACAGGTCGATCGGCAGCATCGGCGCCGGGTGGTCGGCCTGGCGGCGGGCCAGGATGACGCCGAGCACGAGCGCTGCGACCAGTTCGGCGACCACCATGGCCGGCGTCGCGCCGTGCGCGGCGCTGCCGATGCCGGTGATGAACAGGCCGAGGCAGAGCGCAGCGAGGGCGGCGCCGAGAAAGTCGAAGCCGTGCTCGGCGCGCGGCGTCCGTGGCAGCATCCTCATGCCGATCGCGATCGCGATCAGGCCGAACGGCAGGTTGATCGCGAACAGCCACGGCCAAGAGCCGAGCGAGAGAATTGCGGATGCGATCGTCGGGCCGAAGGTGAAGGAAATGCCGACGACCAGCGCGTTGTGGCCGAGGCCGCGTCCCAGCATCTTGCCGGGATAGACGTAGCGCACCAGCGCGGTGTTGACGCTCATGATGCCGCTGGCGCCGAGGCCCTGCAACGCGCGCGCGACGACCAGGGTCGGCAACGACCACGCCAGCGCGCAGCCGACCGAGGCCAGCGTGAACAGCAGGAGGCCGCCGAGATAGATGCGCTGATGGCCGACGATCTCGCCGAGCGCGCCGAGCGGCAATAGCGTGGCCACCAGTGCGATCTGGTAGATGTTGACCACCCAGACCACCTCGGCCGGGGAGACGTGGAGATCGGCCGAGATCGACGGCAGCGCGATGTTGGCGATGGCGACGTCGAGCGAGGCCATCGACAGCGCCGTGAAGATCGCGGCGATGGCCCAGGGCCGCTTGCCGGGCGGCAGGCCATCGGTGGTGCCGTCGCCGGCGAGCTTCGAAGCGTGGTGGCGGTCGGACATGAGACCTTTGGAGACCTTCGGTTCGCGGGGCGCGTCCGGATCAGCATGTACACGGGAGCAGGCGAGCGCCCCAGCCGTCGCGGGCGCATGGCGGTATGCGCCCGGTCGCAAGGAACGGGTCGAAGCCGGCTACACGCCCGGCCTTGCCAGCCGTTCGATCGTCTGGTTGTGCCGCGTCAGGAGCTCGCAGGCGTGGCCGATCTGGCGGGCGCGCAGGGCCTGCAGGATCAGCCGGTGATCCTGGTTGGTGCGCGGACGCCAGCCGGCATTGCGGGCCATCGCCAGCACCAGCCGTGAATTCGCCAGGCGCAATCCGTCGAGGCTCGCCAGCAGCCGCGGCATCGCGCAGGGCGCGACCAGCGCGCGGTGGAAGGCGCGGTTCGCGGTCTCGAATTCCTGGATGGTCTCGGCATTGTCGGCCTCGATCAGCGCGAGCTCGATCGCGGCGAGATGCGTCGGCGTGTAGCGCGGCGCGGCATTGCGCAGCGCGATCACCTCGAGCGCGACGCGCATCTCGACGATCTCCCTGGTCGACTTCGCATCGAGCGGCGCCACCCGCACGCCGCGCCGCGGTGCCGCGACCACGAGATACAGCGCCTCGAGCTGCCGAAATGCCTCGCGCACCGGCACGTGGCTGGATTTGAACTCGCGCGCGACGTGGTCCTGCCGCAGCGGCGCATCCGGAGGGAGCGCGCCACTGACGATCCGTTCGGTGATGGCCTCGGCGATGCGGTGGGCCGTGGTGAGATTCTCGTCCTGCATGGCGATAGATTATCTATCGAAAAAACCGATGCGAGGAAAGCCGCTGTGCCCTACGGTGCTTTAATACGGATTTTTATAGATAATATCTTTGAAAATCTATAATCCGCGTGAGGTGTCGAAATGCCCGTTCCAAGCAGCTTGTCCGATCGCCCCGACAACGACGCTGCCGTCCGTCACGACTGGACCCGGGACGAGGCCGAGGCGCTCTACGGCCTGCCATTTCCGGATCTGATGTTCCTGGCGCAGTCGGCGCATCGCCGGCAGTTCGATCCCACCCGCGTGGAGACCGCGAGCCTGCTCAGCATCAAGACCGGCGGCTGCCCGGAGGATTGCGGCTACTGCTCGCAGAGCGCGCATTACGACACCGGTCTCAAGGCGACGAAGCTGATGGACCGCGATGCGGTGGTCGCCACCGCGCGGTGCGCGAAGGCAGCGGGAGCCGAGCGCTTCTGCATGGCCGCCGCCTGGCGCAGTCCCAAGGACCGCGACCTCGATCAGGTCTGCGACATGGTCAGCGCGGTGAAGGATCTGGGCATGGAGACCTGCGTGACTCTGGGCATGCTGACGCCGCCGCAGGCGCAGCGGCTGAGAGAGGCCGGGCTCGACTTCTACAACCACAATGTCGACACCTCGCCCGAGTTCTACGACCGCATCATCACCACGCGCACGCTGCAGGACCGCATCGATACGCTCGCGCATGTGCGACAGGCCGGCATCAAGGTGTGCTGCGGCGGCATCGTCGGCATGGGCGAGGAGATTGACGACCGGCTCGGCATGCTGGTGCTGCTCGCCAACCTCGCTGAGCATCCCGACAGCGTGCCGATCAACATGTGGAACGAGGTGAGGGGCGTGCCGGTCCACGAGACGGCCACGCGGCCCGATCCGATTGCGCTGGTGCGATTGATCGCGGTCGCGCGCATCCTGATGCCCCGGAGCGTGGTGCGGCTGTCGGCGGGCCGGCAATACATGAGCGACGAGCTGCAGAGCCTGTGCCTGCTCGCCGGCGCCAATTCGATCTTCATCGGCGACGTGCTGCTGACCACGGCCAATCCCCAGGCACAGCGCGACGCTGATCTGCTCGCGCGGCTCGGCATGACCTCGTCGCTGTCGGCGCGTCCGGTCGCACCGGCCGCCGCTAGCGAAAGCGCAGACGCATCGTCCCCGGCCTGATTCGAACCTCATCGCGAGTTCGGCGCGACCGCGCCCACGGAACTGCCTGGTCGTGCCGGTCCACGCCCGCGGCTGACCGAAACAGAGCGGAGCCATGTCCATGCTGTCCGACAGGTTGGCGATCTATTCCGACGGCCTGCAGAGACTCGCGGCCGATGACCGGTTGCGGCAGCTCAGTCCACCGGCCGGTCTCGATTTCTCCTCCAACGACTATCTCGGACTGGCGCAGGCGCCACGCATCAAGCGCGCGGTCGCCGCGGCCATGGAGGCCGGCACGCCGGTCGGCGCCGGCGGCTCGCGCCTGCTGCGCGGCAATTGCGACGAGCACGAACGGCTCGAGGCGGAGGCCGCGCGCTTCTTCGGCGCCGAGCGCGCGCTGTTCTTCGGCTCCGGCTACATGGCGAATTTCGCCGTGCTCACCACATTGCCGCAGCGCGACGACCTGCTGGTGCTCGATGCGCTCGTTCATGCGAGCACCCATGAGGGCGCGCGTGCCGGTCGCGCCGAGACGTGCCAGTTCATCCACAACAACGCGCAGTCGGCCGAGGACGCGATCCTGACCTGGCGCAGGGACGGCGGTGTCGGCCAGGCCTGGATCGTCGTCGAAAGCCTCTACAGCATGGACGGCGATCTCGCGCCGCTGGCGGATTTGATGGCGATCGCCGAGCGCCACGACGCCTTTCTGCTGATCGACGAGGCCCATGCGACCGGGGTCCACGGCGCGCAGGGCCGCGGTCTTGCCGCAGCCTATGAGGGACGCGAGAGCGTCGTCACCGTTCACACCTGCGGCAAGGCGTTGGGCGCGGCCGGCGCATTGGTCACCGCAAGCGGCGTGCTGTGCGACACGCTGATCAATCGCTGCCGGCCTTTCGTCTTCAGCACGGCGCCGTCGCCGCTGATGGCGGTGGCGGTGCTGGAGGCGCTTGCGATCCTGCGCGACGAGCCGGAGCGGCAGCAGCGGCTGGCGCAGCTCGTTGGCTTCGCCCATCGCGCGATCGACGCGCGCTTCGGTGAAAGCTGGTCGCCGTCGCAGATCATTCCCTGCGTGGTCGGCGACAATGCGCGCGCGATGAGCCTCGCTGCCGCGCTGCAGGCGCGAGGCTTCGACGTCCGCGGCATCCGGCCGCCGACGGTGCCGCCTGGCACGGCGCGGCTCCGGCTGTCGCTGACCTTGAACGTCGACGAGGCCGCGATCGTGGCGCTGCTCGATGCGCTCGCCGACGAGATCGGGAGGCCGGGGGCATGACGCCACGCATCGTGGTCACCGGCACCGATACCGGGATCGGCAAGACGGTGTTCGCGGCCGGCCTCACGGCGCTGTTGGGGGCCTGCTATTGGAAACCGGTCCAGGCCGGCCTTGCCGAGGAGACGGACGCCTGCCGTGTCCAGCGGCTCGCCGAGCTCGCCGACGATCGCGTTCTGCCCGAAGCCTATCGTTTGCCGGAGCCGGCCTCGCCGGATCGCGCGGCCCGCCTCGCAGGCATCAGCATCGATCCGCTCAGCCTGCATCCTCCGCAGTCCGTCGGCCGGCCTGTCGTGATCGAGGGGGCCGGCGGCGTCATGGTGCCGCTCGATTCCCAGACGCTCTATCTCGATGTCTTCGCGCGATGGCAATTGCCGGTCGTGCTCTGCGCGCGCACCAGCCTCGGCACCATCAATCACTCGCTGCTGTCGCTGGCGGCGCTGCGCAGCCGCCGCATCGACGTGCTCGGCATCGCCTTCATCGGCGACGGCCATGCCGACAACGAGGAGACCATCTGCCGGCTCGGCGGGGTGAAGCGCCTGGGCCGGCTGCCCTGGATCACGCCGCTGACGGCGCGATCGCTGCAGAACGTGTTCGCCACGCAATTCCAGCGCAGGGATTTCGAACCATGATGCGCAAGGCAACCTCGCCGATCTGGCATCCCTTCACGCAGCATGCGCTCCAGCCCGAGATGACGCCGGTCGCGCGCGGCGAGGGCGCCTATCTCTTCACCGCCGACGGCCGGCGGATCATCGATGCGATCGCGTCGTGGTGGGTGGTCACGCACGGCCATTGCCATCCGCATATCGTGCGCGCGATTCAGGACCAGGCCGAGCGGCTGGACCAGGTGATCTTCGCCGGCCATACCCATGAGCCGGCCGAGCAGGTGGCCGCCGGGCTGCTCGCGCTGGTGCCGCCGAGCCTTGCGCACGTGTTCTTCTCCGACAGCGGCGCCACCAGCGTCGAGGTCGCGCTGAAGATGGCGCTGGGCTATTTCAGGAACATCGGCGAGCCGCGCACGCGCATCGCGGTGATGCAGCATTCCTATCACGGTGACACCATCGGCGCGATGTCGGTCGGCGCGCGCGGCGTGTTCAATGCCGCCTATGAGCCGCTGCTGTTCGACGTGGCCGTCATCCCGTTTCCGACGCCGGACAGAGAACAGGCGACTTTGGACGCGCTCGCTGCGCTGTGTGAAAGCGACCGGCCGGCCGCCTTCATCGTGGAGCCGCTGGTGCTCGGCGCCGGCGGCATGCTGATGTATCCGGCCGCGGTCCTGCGCGAGATGCACCGGATCTGCAAGGCCTCCGGCGTGCTGTTCATCGCCGACGAGGTCATGACAGGCTGGGGCCGCACCGGCACGCTGTTCGCCTGCGAACAGGCCGACATCGCGCCAGACATCGCCTGCTACGCGAAGGGGCTCACCGGCGGCACGCTGCCGCTTGCGGTGACGCTGTGCAGTCCCGCGATCTACGAGGCGCACTATTCGACCGACCGCGCCTGCACGTTCTTCCACTCCAGCTCCTACACGGCCAATCCGATCGCCTGCGCGGCGGCCAGCGCCAATCTCGAGCTGTGGCGGCAGCCGCAGACGCGAGCCCGGCTCGCCGCCGTCGCGGCCGCGCAGCAGCGCTGCCTCGACCGCTTGCGTTACGACGAGCGATTTTCCGCACTGCGGCGTTGCGGCACCATCACGGCGCTCGATGTCCATGCCGATGAGCCCGGCTACCTCGCCGAGGTCGGTCCCAGGCTGCAGGCCTTTTTCCGCGACAGCGACGTGCTGCTGCGTCCGCTCGGTCATACCATCTACGTCATGCCGCCATACTGCGTCACCTCCGGCGACCTCGAGGCGGTGTATGCCGTCATCGACGAGGCGGTCGACCACGTGCTCTGATGTCGCCGATGGACGAGTTCCAGCGCATGTTCGCCGGAGTGGGCTGCTATCAGCTGAGATGATCAGGAGGCCGGGCAGCTCAGTGCCCGGTCTCGGATTCGATCTACTTATTCAGCGCTGCTGACGAGACGGATGCGCGGCTCCGCCATCTCGATCAGGCTGCGATACGCCGCGAGATAGTCGAGCGCCATGCGGCGTGCGGTGAAGCGGCGTTCGAACTGCTCGCGCACGCGGGCGCGGCTCAGGCCGGACAGGCGACTGACCGCTGCGACCGCGCTAAGCTCGTCCTCGACGACGAAGCCGGTCACGCCGTCGTCGATCACCTCGGGAACCGAGCCGCGATTGTAGGCGATCACGGGCGTGCCGCAGGCCATCGATTCGATCATCACCAGGCCGAACGGCTCCGGCCAATCGATCGGCAGCAACAGGCCGAGCGCACCGGACAGGAATTCCGGTTTCTCGTGGTCGCCGATCTCGCCGATATAGTCGACCAAGGGATTGTCCTTGATCAGGGGATGGATCAGCTCGTCGTAGTAATCCTGGTCGGCGCGGTCGACCTTGGCGGCGATCTTCAGCGGAATCCCACAGCGCATCGCGATCTTGATGGCGCGGTCGACTCCCTTTTCCGGGGCGATGCGTCCGAGCACGGCCAGATAGCTCGGCGTCACAGGCTTGGGCATCAGCAGCCGTTCGGGAAGCCCATGCAGCACGGTGCGAACCCAGTTCGCATTCGGCACCGGTCGGCGCTGCGAGTCCGAGATCGAGACGACGGGAACATCCTTGAAGACCGAAAATACCGGCTGATGCTCCGGCAGGTCGAGCCGGCCGTGCAGGGTGGTGAGGAAGGGGGTGGGTTGCCGGTGGAACAGGGAGAACGGGTAGTAGTCGAGATGGAAGTGCAGGATGTCGAACTGTTCGTTGTCGCATTGCTGCCGTACGTTTTCGAGCATCACCATGTGAAGCGCGTTCGGATCCCTTACCGAGCCGTCGAGGCGCAGAGCCTTCGGCCATGTCGGAGAGAGTTTCGCCGATGTCTGCGAATCGCCGCTGGCGAACAGGGTGACGTCGTGTCCGAGGGCCACGAGCTCCTCGGTCAACCAATGAACGACCCGCTCAGTGCCGCCGTAGAGCTTCGGAGGCACAGCCTCCGTCAATGGAGCTACCTGCGCAATGCGCATCTCGTCGTCTCCTATTCGTGATCATGGATGAAGCCCCCTACCGAATGGCACCGGCACTGCCGAAGCGGGAACGTTGTCGCATGTGCGAAGTTCCCTTGCCCTGATCACTCTTTCTTCGACACAACGTGTTCCTCGGCGTCTCATTGATGCCATCCCTGATCCTCAACGCTGCTGCCGTCATTGTCGAAGGGCAGGGTTGCAGCGCGGCAGCGCAAGGAACCGGACAAACTGTTCATCGTTCAACTCGCCGCAACAGGTGTCGCAACGACGCGCTCATCTCAATGGGAAGATCATGGATCAGCTTTCAGGCTACGCGCACCGGCCGTTTCCGTTCGTGTTGCGCTATCTCATGAGGCGCCCTGCAGCGCATCTCATTATTCTGCTGTCCGTCGTCGGTGCAGTTGCCTGCTCGGTGGGCACGCAATATGGTGTGAAGTCGCTGGTCGACGCTCTCTCCTCCGGGCCGTCGCGTGACAGCAATGTCTGGACCGCGTTCTTGCTGCTGATGGCGCTGATTGCGACCGACAACATTCTCTGGCGCGTCGCGAGCTGGATCGCGAGCTTCACCTTCGTGCGCGTGACCGGAGATCTTCGGCGCGACATCTTCCGTCATCTCACTGGGCATGCGCCGAGCTATTTCGGCGATCGCCTGCCGGGAATGTTGTCGAGCCGGATCACGGCCACGTCGAACGCGGTGTTCACCGTCGAGAACATGTTCATGTGGAACGTGCTGCCGCCATGCCTCGCCACGGTCGCGGCCATCTGCCTGATCGGAACCGTGAGCGGCCCGATGGCGATCGGCCTGCTGCTGATCGCGGCCATGATGGTGGTGGCGATGTTCCGTCTGGCCGCCGCCGGCAAGCCGCTGCACGACGATTTCGCCGACAAGGCGGCGATGGTCGACGGCGAGATGGTCGACGTGATCTCGAACATGCCGCTGGTGCGCGCCTTCTGCGGCCTGCGCCACGAGCACGACCGGTTCGACGCGACCATCGACAGGGAGCTCGAGGCGCGGGGGCGCAGTCTCCGCTACCTCGAGAAGCTGCGCATTCTGCACGCCACGGTGACGATCGTGCTGACGGTCGCGCTCATGGCCTGGGCGATTTCGCTGTGGCAGCGGGGCGGGGCGACGACCGGCGACGTCGTGCTGGTCTGCACGCTCGGCCTTTGCATTCTCAACGCGACGCGCGATCTCGCGGTCGCGCTGGTCGACGTCACCCAGCATGTGGCGCGCATGAGCGAGGCGATCGCGACCCTGTTGCAGCCGCACGAGCTGCGCGATCACCCCGAGGCCGAGCCGCTGGTC
Source organism: Bradyrhizobium sp. SZCCHNRI1009 (assembly GCF_032487575.1). Classification (NCBI taxonomy): domain Bacteria; kingdom Pseudomonadati; phylum Pseudomonadota; class Alphaproteobacteria; order Hyphomicrobiales; family Nitrobacteraceae; genus Bradyrhizobium; species Bradyrhizobium sp. SZCCHNRI1009. The sequence continues at coordinate 21,381 of NZ_JAUEUL010000037.1, forward strand.
AAGAGCGGCGCGGCGATCGCGTTCGACAACATCACCTTCCACTATCCGGGCGGCCACAAGCTGTTCGAGAATTTCACGCTGCGGCTGCAGCCCGGCCAGCGCGTCGGCCTGGTCGGTCAGTCCGGCGGCGGCAAGTCGAGCCTGTTCACGCTGCTGCAACGGTTCTATGATCCGCAAGCCGGTCACATCACGATCGACGGCCAGGACATCGCCAAGGTCACCCAGCAGAGCCTGCGCGAGGCGATCTCGGTGGTGCCGCAGGACATCTCGCTGTTCCATCGCTCCATCCTGGAAAACATCCGCTACGGACGTCCGAGTGCGACCGACGATGAGGTGTTGCGGGCGGCGATCGCGGCGCGCTGCGACTTCGTCGAGACGCTGCCGGAAGGGTTGCAGACGATGGTCGGCGATCGCGGCGTCAAGCTGTCGGGCGGGCAGCGCCAGCGCATCGCGATCGCGCGGGCCTTCCTCAAGGATGCGCCGATCCTGCTGCTCGACGAGGCGACGGCGGCGCTCGACAGCGAGTCCGAGGAGGCCATCCGTGAGGCGTTGAGCCGCCTGATGCGCGGCCGCACCGTCATCGCGATCGCGCACCGACTCGCGACCTTGCGGAATTTTGACCGCGTGGTGGTGCTGAAATCGGGCAGGATCATCGAGGACGGCGCGCCCGACCGGCTGATGCAGGACGAGGGCCCGTATCGGGACCTCGTGACCCAGGAGATGAACCGGCTCGCCAAGTTCGCCGCCTGATCGTTGCGTCGGATCGCGTCGAGAACGTGCACTCTCGGTTGTCCGGGCACTTCAATATCGCATGAGGCCAACATGTCCGCCGAAGTCGCAAGCACACTGTCGTTGATCACCCGGACGGACGAGCCTGCCGAGCAGCCGTTCTACATTCCCATGACGGGGCCGGCGGCACGGCCGCGGCGCTCGCTCAAGCATGACGATACGTTCATCGTCCTCGACGGCCATGGCGACATCGGCGCCTCGGCCGGCGGACCGGACGGTCTCTTCAACGCCGATACGCGCTATCTCGCGCGCCTCGAATTGACGCTGGACGACGTTCAGCCCCTGCTGCTCGGCTCGAGCCTCCGTGACGACAACTCCGCGCTGACCGTCGATCTCACCAATCCCGACATCTACAGCCAGGGCCGCCTGGTGCTGCCGAAGGACATGCTGCACATCGTGCGGACGATCTTTCTCTGGCATGGCACGGCCTATCAGCGCATCGGGCTGCAGAACCATGGTGATCGCCACGCCAGCTTCGATCTCAAGCTCACGTTCGACAACGATTTCGCCGACCTGTTCGAGGTGCGGGGCTCGGTGCGGCCCCGCCGCGGGGTCGGCTCGAGCCGGCTGGTCGATCCAGGCGAGGTCGTGCTTCACTATCGTGGGCTGGACAATGTCACACGCACCACGGATATGAGCTTCGATCCGCGTCCGACCAGTCTCACCACCAATGTCGCGACCTATCATTTCGATCTTGCGCCGCAGGAATCTGCGTCCCTGTTCGTGGCCGTGATGTGCAACGCCAAGGCCGGCGAGCGGCCGGGGCGCTTCTTTCGGAGCCTGCTCGCCCATCGGCGCGAGATGCGCCGCTGCACGCACGGCGCCACCACCATCGAGACCTCCAACGACATCCTCAACGAGGTGCTGTGCCAGGCGGCGGCCGACCTCAACATCCTGATGACCGACACGCCGGAAGGACGTTATCCCTATGCCGGCATTCCCTGGTACTCGACGACGTTCGGCCGCGACGGGCTGATCACGGCGATGCAGATGCTGTGGGTCGATCCGCGCATCGCCCGCGGCGTGCTGCGCCGGCTCGCGGTGCATCAGGCGCGCACGACCGATCCGCTGGCCGATGCCGAGCCCGGCAAGATCCTGCACGAGATGCGCGGCGGCGAGATGGCGGCGCTGCGCGAGGTGCCGTTCGCCTGCTACTACGGCAGCGTCGACTCCACCCCGCTGTTCGTGCTGCTCGCCGGCCTCTACATCGAGCGCACCGGCGACATCGACACCCTGCGCGAGCTTTGGCCGGCGATCGAGCTGGCGTTGCGCTGGATCGACGGACCCGGCGATCCCGATCGCGACGGCTTCGTCGAATATCAGCGCGCCTCCGAGCAGGGCCTCGCCAACCAGGGCTGGAAGGATTCCTACGACGCGGTGTTCCATGCCGACGGCCGCCTCGCGGAAGGTTACATCGCGCTTGCGGAGGTGCAGGGCTATGTCTTTGCCGGCAAGCAGCTGGCGGCGCGTTGCGCCCGTCGGCTCGGCAAGGCCGAGATGGCGGACCGGCTCCAGGCCGAGGCCGCCCGTCTCGCGGAACGGTTCGAGGACGCCTTCTGGTGCGAGGATCTGAACACCTATGCGCTGGCGCTCGACGGCCACAAGCAGCCGTGCCGGGTGCGGACGTCCAACGCGGGGCAGCTCCTGTTCAGCGGCATGGTGCGCGAGGACCGCGCCCGCAAGCTCGCCGCTGACCTGCTGCGGCCGCATTTCTTCTCGGGCTGGGGCATCCGCACCGTGGCGTGCGGCGAAGCGCGCTACAATCCGATGTCCTATCACGACGGATCGATCTGGCCGCATGACAACGCGCTGATTGCGCTCGGCCTGTCGCGCTATGGCCTCAAGCATGCGGTTGAGCAGGTGTTCGGCGGCCTGTTCGAAGCGGCGTCCTACATGGATCTGCGCCGGCTGCCGGAGCTGTTCTGCGGCTTCCGGCGGGAGAAGCATCGCGGCCCGACGCTCTATCCGGTGGCCTGCGCGCCGCAGGCCTGGGCCAGCGCGACGCCGTTCACCTTGCTCGAAGCGGCCCTCGGACTCGAGTTCGACGCCGAGCGCGGCCAGATCCGTCTGCGCAATCCGCGGCTGCCGCCTTTCCTCGACTGGGTTGTGCTGCGCGATCTCCGGCTCGGCAGCTCGACGATCGACCTGCGCATTCGCCGCCACGGCGAGGATATCTCGATGGAGGTGCTGCGGCGGCGCGGTCAGATCCAGGTCTCGCTGGTGCTGGCGCAATGATGACGCTGAAACACACTCTTCGCCGGGCTACTCGCAGTTGCCTCGTCATGCTGCCGCTGCTGATCGGTCCGTATGCAGGCGATGGGCATGCGCAGCAGCCGTCGCCGACACCGACTGCCAGGGACGCAGCGGCGCCCGCGAAGGAGCCGGCACCGCCGCCCTCGGTCACGATCCTCGGCGCGCGCGATGCGCATGGCGTGCTCGGCCGCGACGTGCGCAGCTCGACCGGCGAGGACATGGGCCACATCGTCGATGTCATCGTCGATCCCACCGGGACGGTGCGCGCCGCGGTGATCGATTTCGGCGGCTTCCTCGGCGTCGGCAGCCGCAAGATCGTGGTCGACTGGACCGCGCTCGACTTCAAGCACATCGCGGAGAAGAGCGACCAGGTCACGCTCGACCTTACCAAGGAGCAGGTGAAGGCCGCGCCCGAATACAAGGAGGACAAGCCCGTCGTCGTGCTCGGCGCGTCCGGCAAGCTGTCACCCTGGGATTTCGATCATTGAGTTGATGCGTGAGATTGCCGGTCCGGCCTGCGCGTGCAGCGGAACACGGTGGGGGATGTTCTGTCCCGTCAGCCTCTTGAGTTGAGAATAGAAAGCCATGCCGATTGCACGGCCGTCGAGATCACCTGACCGGGAGCCCGAGCCTGACGGCGCGGCAGAGGCGGGCGCGCGTCCGGATGCAGGGCAGGATCATGGCCCGACGATTGCGAGACCTGCGCCGTCGCGGCAGAGCCTGCGCGGGCTGGACTGGTTCATCTTCTTCCTGGCCGACGTGCAGACCGGCTTCGGTCCCTTCATCGCGGTCTATCTGACGACGCAGAAATGGACGCAGGCCCAGATCGGCCTGGTGCTGTCGATCGGCGGCATCGTCGGGCTGATCGGGCAGATGCCGGGCGGCGCGATCATCGATGCGGCCCGGTCCGAGCGCCGCGTCGCCGGTCTGGCCATCGCGACCATCGGCTGCTGCGCGCTCGCCTATGCCGCTTGGCCGATCTTTCCCGTGGTCGCGGGTGCCGCGACGCTGCATGCGGCGGCGAGCTGCGTGCTCGGACCTGCGATCGCGGCGATCAGCCTCGGCCTGGTCGGGCCGCGCGGCATGGCGGAGCGGCTCGGCCGCAATGCGCGGTTCGCGTCGCTCGGCAACGGCGTGGCTGCGGCCGTGATGGGCACCTGCGGCTATCTGCTGTCCAGCCGCGCCGTGTTCCTGGTCACCTTCATTCTCGCCTTTCCGACGCTGATCGCGCTGTCGCGCATCCGCGAGCGCGAGATCGACGTCGCGCGGGCGCACGGCCAGGCCGATCACGAGGACAAGGAGGTCGCGCGGCTGTCGAACCTGCTCGGCCTGCTGCGCCAGCGCGCGCTGCTCGTCTTCGCGCTCGGCGTGTTCCTACTGCAGCTCGCCAATGCGGCGATGCTGCCGCTGATGGCCGGCGTGGTGACGACGAAATCGAGCGAATGGGCGCCGATGCTGATCGCGTTCTGCATCGTGGTGCCGCAGGCGATCGTGGCGCTGACCTCGCCTTCGGTCGGCGCGGTCGCGCAGCAATGGGGCCGCAGGCCGCTGCTGATGCTGGGGTTTGCCGCGCTCGCGGCGCGCGGCGCGCTGTTCGCGGTCGTGCACGATCCCTACGTGCTGGTGGCGGTGCAGATCTTCGACGGCGTCACGGCGGCCGTGTTCGCCGTCATGATTCCGCTGACGGTGGCCGACGTCGCCTTCGGCAGCGGACATTTCAATCTGGCGCAGGGAATCGTCGGGACGGCATCCGGGATCGGCGGATCGCTGTCCACCGTGGTCGCCGGCTTCGCCAGCGACCGCTACGGCAGCGCCACTGCATTCATGGGTCTGTCAGGCGTGGCGCTGACAGGTCTTCTCTTGATCGCGCTCTTGATGCCGGAGACCGGGCAGCGCGAGCGCAGGGCATGAACGGGCAGGGCGCCTCAGGCGTCCATGCTGCGCAGGCGCTGGCGGTTGCGCAGCACGATCTGGCGGGCACCGGAGAAACCGAGAACGCCCTGGCTGTGCAACTGCGACAGCGCGCGCGACACGGTCTCCAGGGTCAGGCCGAGATAGTCGCCGATATCGCGGCGGCACATCGGCAGCGCCATCATGCCGGCGACGGCGAGGCGGCGGTCCATCTCGAGCAGGAAGGTCGCGACGCGCTCCATCGCGGTCTTGCGGCCCAGCAGCAGCATGTGGTCCTCGGCATGGCGGAGATCGCCGGCCGTCATGGTCCAGAGCTTGCGGGCGACCGCGACGTCGACACCTGCGGCCTGTTCGAGGCTGCGGCGCTTCACCAGGCGCACGGTGGTGTCGATGATGGCTTCGGCGGCGAGACGGTGCATCGAGCCGAATTCGAGGCCGAAAACGTCACCGGGAAGATGGAAGGCGCCGATCTGGCGGCGGCCGTCGGAGAGCAGCTTGTAGCTGCGAACGGCGCCGGAGATCACCTGGTAGACGTACTCGGCCGGCTCGTCCTCGCCATAGATCTCCTCGTCCTTCTTGTAGGAGAACTCGCTGGCGATCAGCCCGGCATGACCGGTGATCTCGGCAAAGGGATTGGCGGCAGGAGAAGGGACGACAGCAGAGGGGACGGCGTGGGGGGCGTTGGTGGTGACGACCGGGTGGGTAATCGACTGATTGAGCATGACCATCTCCTTGCGGCGGATGGCGATGTGGTACATTGCGGCTCCCGTTAAGGACATTTCGGCCGTTATCTTAAGGGGGGTCCCTTACGTAGATGTACGTAGGCCGGCCGGGTCAGACGACGCGCTGGGCGGTACCCGAATGGTCGTTGGCGATCGCCTTGCGGATCCGCTTCACCAGGTTGTCGTCGAGCAGCGGCTTGAGCAGGAAATCCTGGATCCCGACGGCCGCCGCGCGCGCCGCAAGCCGGTCATCGTAATGGCCGGTGATCAGCACCACCGGAGCGGTGGCTCCCTGCTGACGCAACCGTTCGGCGAGCTCGACCCCGTTGATCTCCGGCATCTTGTAGTCGACCACGAAGCAGTCGACGGTCGCATGGTCGGACGCCTTGAGCAGCGCCGTGCCGCTGCGAAACGTGCGCACGTCGAAGCCGTCGGCCTCCAGCAGAAAGCGCAGCGAGCCGAGGACATCAGCATCGTCGTCGGCCACGTAGACCGTGAGTTTTGTGTGAGCCGACATCGCACGTGCCGCGAGAATGTGATGTTGAACCGAGGCACAACATAACACTCGATTCTGTCAAGGTAGCTTGATCTAGCTCAATCCTTCAGCGCGCCTGCGCGCATCGCCAGACGCACCAGCTCGGAGAGGCTGTTCGCTCCCATCTTGGTCATCACGTTGGCCCTGTAGACCTCGATGGTGCGCGGGCTGATGTCGTATTCGCGCGCGATCAGCTTGTTGGAGAGGCCGGCCATCAGCCCATCCATCACTTGGCGCTCCCGGGGGCTCAGGCTGGCGACGCGCGCCAGGATGTCCTGCGTGACCGATTCGTTCTTCGCGGCTGGCTCGGCCTGCTGGATTGCCGTTTCGATCATGGCGACCAGTCGCTCGTCCTCGAACGGCTTCTCCAGAAAATCGATCGCGCCGAGCTTCATCGCTTCGACCGCGAGCGGCACATCGCCATGGCCGGTCATCACCAGGATCGGAAAGCTGCTGCCGGCGGCCTTCATGCGCTTGAGCAGCTCGATGCCATCGATGCCGGGCATCCGCACGTCCGAGACGACGCAGCCGAAAGGGAGCATCGGCAGTTGGCCGAGGAAGACCTCCGCGTTCTCGAACAGCGTGACGTCAAAGCCTGATGAATCGAGCAGGAAGTTCAGCGAGTCCCGCATCGCCTCGTCGTCGTCGATCACATAGACCTTGGCCTGTTCAGCCATCGTGCTCAACCTTGGTTGGGGCAGCCGGCAGGGTGAAGCGGAACGTCGCGCCGCCCGCTTCGTTGTTCTCGGCCCACATGCGCCCGCCATGGGCCTCGATGATGGACCGGCTGATCGAGAGGCCGACTCCCATTCCGGTGTCCTTGGTGGTGAAGAAGGTCTTGAAGAGGTTGGGCATGACGTCGTCGTGGAATCCCGTTCCGGTATCGGACACCGCAACCTCGATCAAGTCGTCGCTGATCTTGCGATTCGTCGCACTGAGCTCGCGGCGTGCGGAATGAGACATCGCCTCGAGCCCATTGCGGAACAGATTGACCAGGACCTGCTGGATCTGGACCCGGTCGGCGAGCACGAGATCGGCATCCGGATTGAGTTGGAAGCGCAGCTGGACGTTCTGCTCGCGGGCGCCGGAAAGGCCGAGCGCGCCGGCTTCCTCGATCAGCTTCGACAGGCTCTCGACCCGCTTCTCCGATTCGCCGCGCGAGACGAAGTCGCGCAGACGGCGGATGATCTGGCCGGCGCGAATCGCCTGCTCGGCGGCGCGCTCCATCGCGCTCTCGATCTTGGGCGTGTTCGGATCGCTGCTGCCGGCCAGCAGCCGGCGCGAGCCTTTCATGTAATTGCTGATCGCGGCGAGCGGCTGGTTCAGCTCATGGGCCAGCGCCGAGGCCATCTCGCCCATGGCGCTGAGGCGCGACACGTGGACCAGCTCCGACTGCAGTTCGCGCAGCCGTGCCTGGGTCTGCTGATGCTCGGTGAGATCATGGGCGAAGCCGGTGAAATAGGGCTTGCCGCCGGACTGCATCTCGCCGATCGACAGATGCATCGGGAACGTCGTGCCGTCGCGGCGGCGGCCGGTCACGATGCGGCCGATGCCGATGATACGGCGCTCGCGGCTGGCATGGTAGCGGGTGAGGTAGCCGGCATGGCGCGAGCGGTCCGGCTCGGGCATCAATTCGCTGACGTCAAGGCCGACCGCTTCTGCCTCGGTGAGGCCGAACATCCGCTCCGCCGCGGAGCTGAAGAACTGGATCGTGCCGCTGCCGTCGATCACGATCATCGCGTCCGGCACGGTGTCCAGGATCGAGCGGAAATGCTGTTCGCGCAGCCGCAGTGTCTCCTCCAGCCGCTTCTCCTGGTCGATGTCGAGGGCGATGCCGCGCAGATGATGCGGCGTGCCGGCCTCGTCGGACACCACGCCGGCGAGCACGCGAATCCAGTGCCCGCCGCCGGACACCTTGAACGACATGTCGAATCCGGTGCTCCGATGGCGCGAATCCTCGATCGCCGCCTCGACCGGCGCGCGATCCTCGGGCGCGAGCAGCGCCAGGAAGGAGCCGTAGGTCACCGGCTGATCGGCCGCCACGCCGAACAGCTTCCGCGTCGTCACCGACCAGTAGAACTCGCCCGAGGCCAGATCGAGATCCCACGCGCCGAAGCCCAGCCTCCGAGCGTCCTCGGGAGCGTCCTCGGGCCTGGCGGATGCATCCGGGAAGGGGTGGGTGAAGTCGCGCAATTCGAAGCCTTTGATCGATTCGCCGTTATCCGATTCGCCGTTACCGCCGCAGCCGGGAGGCCGACCACCGCGGTATCCTATACCAGATTGCGCCGTTGCAACCCGGGCCGACTTAAACTTTGGTTCGACAATTCAAGGCTTTCTCCGATCCTGGGTCGGGTTGCAACGGTGTCCTGCCGTCCATGCTCCCGCGCCGCACCTTGATCTATCTCATCACGGCAGGCGATTTCACCTCTAAGAGTTGCATGGAAGCAATGTTTGGAGAGGCGGGATGACGTTCGCGACTGTCATGGTGAGCCTTGCGCTCAGTCAGCCGAATGAGGCCCGCCTTCGGGTCGCGGCCGACCTGGCGGCGCGCTTTGACGCAGCTGTCATCGGCGTTGCGGCCGCGGAATTCGCGCCGCCGCTGTACTTCACGACCGGCGAGCAGGCGCAGGATCTGATCGAGCAGGGTGAGGCCGCGCTGCGGAATCGACTGGCCGAGCTCGAGCAGGAGTTCCGCACCGCAGTGGGTGACCGGGCTGCGTCGTTGAGCTGGCGCAGCGCCGTGGATTTCCCCGCGCGCTACGTGCTGGCGCAGGCCCGTGCCGCCGACATTCTCGTCACCGGCGGCGTGCCGCCCGGGGTGTCCGATGCGTTCGCGGTGGCCAATCCCAAGGATCTTGTCATGCAGGCCGGGCGCCCGCTGCTCGTGGTGCCGGACAACGTCAGCAGCCTCGATCTCGGGACCGTGCTGGTGGCCTGGAAGGAGACACCGGAGGCGCGCCGCGCTTTGGCCGATGCCCTGCCGCTGCTCGCCAGGGCGAGCGGCGTCGTGGTCGCCGAGATCCCGGAGAACACCTCGGAATATGACGCCTGCGAGGCGCGTCTTGCGGACGTTGTCGCATGGCTCGGCCGTCACAAGATCGTCGCATCGGCGCGCATCGCGGAACCGGGGCCGGGGCGCAACGTTGCGGCTACGCTCGACGCCGTCGCCGCCGATGTTTCGGCCGGTCTCGTCGTGGCGGGCGCCTATGGCCATTCCCGATTCCGCGAGCTCGTGCTCGGCGGGGTCACCGAGCATCTGATGACGCGCAGCGAGCGTTGCGTTCTGCTGTCGCACTGAAATTCGACCCGCTTCATTCGAGAACAGGATTGCCGCCTTGTACAGATTTCTCGAGGAAACCGCCGGCAACTACATGACGCGGAACGTCACGACCGTGACCCGGGAGACGACGATCCGCGAGCTCGGCGAGATGTTCGACCGCGACGATTTCAACACCTACCCCGTCGTCGAGAACGACGAGGTGATCGGCATCGTCACCAAGTTCGACGTGCTGAAATGCTTTGCCTTCACGCCAAATCAGATGCTGCCGCGCTATACGGACCTGATGAACCGGACGGTCGCCGACGTGATGACATCCGAGTTCATCTATGTCCGGCCGGATACGAAGCTGACGCGCGTGCTACAACTGATGGTCGAGCATCGTATCCGCAGCCTGCCCGTGACCGACGGCGACAACAGGGTCGTCGGGATCGTCGCCCGCGAGGATATCGTCAGGGCTCTGGCCGCCGCCGCCAAGGAATGATCGCGAGGACCTGATCTGAAGACCTGATCTCAGGCCTTGTGCCAACGTCTGGGAGATGAGGCCCGCACGTGTGCCGCGTGCGGGCCTCTCTGGCTCTGTGCATCGGAGCATGCATCGCCGGGATCGTACTCTGCCGCGGTCCTGGTTCCCTCCGGCTGGTTCTGCAACATTCCCAGTCTTTACGGCGAGCCGGTCGCAAAGTTGATTTCGATCAATTCCACGTGTGAACGATTGTGGTTGCTGGGCTCGTGTTCTTTCAGCGAGATTCCGCATGAGCGCGTCCTCATCCACAAAATCCATGACCATCGGCGAAAGTGGCTTGTCGCTCACTTTTGCCGTCACCGCCTTCCTGTGCGTCTTCGCTGCGGCGAAGGCACTGGATACGGCCTTCGCGTTCCACGCCTCGCTCGCGGCTGCCGCCAGCGCGGCGTCCGTCTTCTTCATCCTCAACCGCTACTTCGAGCGCGGCGAGCTGCCGCCGCAGGAGATCAATGGCCGACCGAACTACAATCTCGGTCCGATCAAGCTCGGCGCGATCATGGCGATGTTCTGGGGCATTGCCGGCTTCACCGTCGGTCTCATCATTGCCTCGCAATTGGCATGGCCGGCGCTGAACTTCGATCTGCAATGGATCAGCTTCGGTCGCCTGCGCCCGCTGCACACCTCGGCGGTCATCTTCGCCTTCGGCGGCAACGTGCTGATCGCGACCTCGTTCTACGTCGTGCAGCGGACCTGTCGGACCCGTCTGGCCGGCGACCTCGCGCCGTGGTTCGTGGTGCTGGGCTACAACTTCTTCATCGTGATCGCCGGCACGGGCTATCTGCTCGGCGTTACGCAGTCGAAGGAATATGCCGAGCCGGAGTGGTACTCCGACCTGTGGCTCACCATCGTCTGGGTGGTCTATCTTCTGGTGTTCCTGGTGACGGTCATCAAGCGCAAGGAGCCGCACATCTACGTGGCGAACTGGTTCTACCTTGCCTTCATCGTCACGATCGCGATGCTGCATCTCGGCAACAATCCGTCGCTGCCGGTGTCGCTGTTCGGCTCCAAGTCCTACATCGCCTGGGGCGGCATACAGGATGCGATGTTCCAGTGGTGGTACGGCCACAACGCGGTCGGCTTCTTCCTGACCGCCGGCTTCCTCGCCATCATGTACTACTTCATCCCGAAGCGGGCGGAGCGTCCGGTCTATTCCTACCGGCTGTCGATCATCCACTTCTGGGCGCTGATCTTCCTCTACATCTGGGCCGGCCCGCACCACCTGCACTACACGGCGCTGCCGGACTGGACGCAGACCCTCGGCATGACCTTCTCGATCATGCTGTGGATGCCCTCCTGGGGCGGCATGATCAACGGCCTGATGACGCTGTCGGGCGCATGGGACAAGCTGCGGACTGACCCCGTGCTGCGCATGCTGGTCGTGTCGGTCGCCTTCTACGGCATGTCGACCTTCGAAGGTCCGATGATGTCGATCAAGGTTGTCAACTCGCTCAGCCACTACACCGACTGGACCATCGGTCACGTGCACTCCGGTGCGCTCGGCTGGGTCGGCTTCGTGTCCTTCGGCGCATTGTACTGCATGGTGCCGTGGATCTGGAACCGCAAGGGTCTCTACAGCCTCAAGCTCGTGAACTGGCACTTCTGGACGGCCACGCTCGGCATCGTGCTCTACATCTCCGCGATGTGGGTCTCGGGCATCCTGCAGGGTCTGATGTGGCGGTCCTACACGGCGCTCGGCTTCCTCGAGTACTCGTTCATCGAGACCGTCGAGGCGATGCATCCCTTCTACATCATCCGCGCAGCCGGCGGTGCACTGTTCGTCATCGGCTCGCTGATCATGGCCTACAATCTCTGGATGACGGTCCGTGTCGGTGAGGAAGAAGTTCAGTCGCCCGTCGCCCTTCAGCCGGCGGAGTGAGGTAACCAATCATGTCTTTCTGGCAACGACACCAAGTCTTCGAGAAGAACTCGATCATCCTGGTCATCGGCATCCTGCTGGTGGTCGCGATCGGCGGCCTCGTCGAGATCACTCCGCTCTTCTACTTGAAGAGCACGATCGAGGCGGTCGACGGCGTCAGGCCCTACACGCCGCTCGAGCTGGCCGGCCGCAACATCTATGTCCGCGAGGGGTGCTATCTCTGCCACTCGCAGATGATTCGTCCGCTGCGCGACGAAGTGGAGCGTTACGGCCACTTCTCGCTCGCCGCGGAGAGCATGTACGACCACCCGTTCCAGTGGGGCTCCAAGCGCACGGGGCCTGACCTCGCCCGCGTCGGCAACAAGTACTCCGACGATTGGCATGTCACCCATCTGACCAACCCGCGCGCCATCGTTCCGCAGTCGATCATGCCCGGCTATCCCTTCCTGAAGGAGACCGAGCTCGACGCGGACAACATCGCCGACCATCTGAAGACGCTGCGGATGGTTGGGGTGCCCTACACCGACGACCAGATCGCCAACGCCGCCGCCGACCTCAAGGCGCAGGTCGATCCGGACGGTGCCGGCGCGGAGGCGCTGGTCAAGCGCTATCCGAAGGCGGTGGTGCGCAACTTCGACGGCAAGGCGGGTGCGCCGACTGAAATGGATGCGCTGGTGGCCTACTTGCAGATGCTCGGCACGCTGGTGGACTTCAAGATCTACAACGAAAAAGCCAATCTGCGCTGAGATCGAGAGGCGAGCATCATGAAGCCCATCATTGCAGTGGAAAACATCGCGTCGTCACTCGTGACGACGCTGTGGACCCCGATCTTCGTCGCGATTTTCCTCGCGATCGTGACCTATGCCCTCTGGCCTCGCAACAAGGCCGCTTTCGACGAGGCGGCGAGCATGCCGTTGCGGGAGGAGTAATTCATCATGGCTGACCACAACGAAGTTGACAGCGTCACGGGCACGGCCACGACCGGCCACGTCTGGGACGGCATCAAGGAGCTCAACACCCCGCTGCCGCGGTGGTGGGTGATCACCTTCTACATCACCATCGTCTGGGCGATCGGCTACTGGATCGTGTATCCGGCCTGGCCGCTGATCTCCAGCAACACGCAAGGCATGTTCGGCTACTCGTCCCGTGCGGACGTGGCGGTCGAGCTTGCCAATCTCGAGAAGATCCGCGGCGCCAAGATGGCCGCGCTCGCGACGGCCTCGCTCGCCGACATCGAGAAGGATCCGGCGATGCTTGCCCTGGCGCGTGCCAAGGGCAAGACCGTGTTCGGCGACAACTGCGCCGCCTGCCACGGTACCGGCGCGGCCGGTGCGAAGGGCTTCCCGAACCTGAACGACGACGACTGGCTGTGGGGCGGCTCGCTGGAGCAGATCCAGCAGACCCTGCTGTACGGCGTGCGCTCGGGGCACCCGAAGACCCGCGAGGGCCAGATGCTCGCCTTCGGCAAGGACGGTGTCCTGAAGCCGGCGGAAATCATCACGGTCGCCAACTACGTCCGCGAGCTGGCGGGCCTGCCGACCCGGCCGGGCTATGACGCCAAGGCCGGCGCCAAGATCTTCGCCGAGAACTGCGCGGCCTGCCATGGCGACAACGCCAAGGGCAATCCGGAGCTCGGCGCGCCGAACCTCACGGACAAGATCTGGCTGTACGGCTCCGACGAGGCGACCTTGATCGAGACCATCACCAACGGTCGCGCCGGTGTCATGCCGGCCTGGGAGGGCCGTCTCGACCCGACCACGATCAAGGCGATGGCGGTCTATGTCCACTCGCTGGGCGGCGGAAAGTAACGGAAATCCAACGGAACTTTCCCTTCAATTGAGCTGGATCAACTGAGCGGCCGGAGGTGGACATACCTTCGGCCGCAACTGCGAGAAGACCCCAGCCATGATCCGCCAGCCATGAACCAGACGGTAAAACCGGACGACCTGCAGCCCCAAGATCTGCAACAGGTGGACGATTACGGTCCGCTCTATGCTGCGCACAAGAAGGTCTATCCGCAGAGCGTCTCGGGCACTTTCCGCCGGATCAAATGGGGCCTGATGGGCTTCTGTCTCGGCGTCTATTATTTCCTGCCGTTCGTGCGCTGGAATCGCGGCCTCGGCGCGCCCGACCAGGCGGTGCTGATCGACTTCCCGAACCACCGCTTCTATTTCTTCTTCATCGAGCTGTGGCCGCAGGAGGTGTACTACTTCACCGGCCTCCTGATCATCGCCGCCATCGGCCTGTTCCTGATGAACGCGATCGGCGGCCGCATCTGGTGCGGCTATCTGTGCCCGCAGACAGTGTGGACCGACCTGTTCTATGCCGTCGAGCGCCTGATCGAGGGCGACCGCCGGGAGCGCATGAAGAAGGATGCCTCCGGCGACCCGATGAAGCTGGAGCGGATTTCGGAGCTCGTGCTCAAGCATTCGATCTGGCTGATGATCGCGTGGTGGACCGGCGGCGCCTGGGTGCTGTATTTCAGCGATGCGCCAACGCTCGTGAAGGATCTCGTCACCTTCCAGGGGCCGATGCTCGCCTATGTCTGGATCGCGATCCTGACCGCGACGACCTACACGCTCGCCGGCTTCATGCGCGAGCAGGTCTGCGTTTATATGTGCCCGTGGCCGCGCATCCAGGCGGCGCTGACCGACGAATGGGCGCTCAACGTCACCTACCGCTATGACCGCGGCGAGAGCCGCATGTCGGTCAAGAAGGCCGCCGAATTGCGCGCGCTCGGCCAGCCTGCCGGCGACTGCATCGATTGCAAGCAATGCGTGGCGGTGTGCCCGACCGGCATCGACATCCGCGACGGCGCCCAGATGGACTGCATCCAGTGCGGCCTCTGCATCGACGCCTGCGATACCGTCATGACCAAGATCGGCCGCCCGACGCGGCTGATCGGCTATGACAACGACATCAACATTCATCGCCGACAGGAAGGCAAGCCGCCGATCTACAAGCTCGTGCGCCCGAGGACCATCGTCTATGCCGCGATCATCGCCGTGGTCGGCGGTGCCATGGTCTACAAGCTCGCGACCCGGTCGCTGCTCGAGGTCAACGTGCTGCACGACCGCAACCCGATCGCGATCAAGCTGTCCGACGGCTCGATCCGCAATGCCTATACGGTGCGCGTCCTCAACAAGCACGGCTTCGATCGCGTCATCGCCATCGACATCGAAGGGCCGGCCAACGCCGCCGTCCACGTCGTCGGCGCCGATTCCGTGACCCCGGACCGGCCGATGATCGTGATCGGACGCGACCAGACCGAGGAGCTGCGCCTGCTGGTGACCGCGCCCGAAGAGAGCAATCCCGAGAAGTCGATTCCGGTGAAGTTCCATGTGACGGATATCGGTCTCGGCGTCGTCGCCTCCGCCACCGACAATTTCGTCAGCCCGTAGAGCAAGGGAGCCCATCAATGGCCAGCCGTTCCAATCCTTCCTTCCAGCTGACCGGAGGCATGGTGCTCGCGATGCTTCTCGCCTTCTTCGGGACGGTGATCGGCGTCAACGTCTACATGATGACGGCGGCGATCTCGACCCTGCCGGGCACCGAGGTCGACAGCGCCTACAGCGCCAGCCTCGGCTACGAGGACGAGATCGCGGCGGCGCGCGCCCAGGAGGCGCGGCGCTGGCAGGTCGAGGCGCATATCGAGCGCGGCGCAGGCGGCGCGGCGGTGGTGCAGGTCAACGCACGCGATGCGAGCGGCAATCCGCTGTCTGGCCTGACCTTCCAGGGCCGGCTCGAGCGTCCGGCCGACAAGCGCGCCGACCAGGAGGTCGCGCTGGCCGAGATCGGCGGCGGCATCTATCGAGGCACCGCGGAGGCGATCGCGCCGGGCCAGTGGGACCTCGTGCTCGAAGGCGATTCCAGCGGCCGCCGCCTGTTCCTGTCGAAGAACCGCGTGCTGCTGAACTGAAGGACGTCCGATCATGCATGTGACGCGTGACTTCTCCCATTACGTCAAGGATCTCGGCGCCGGCCTGAAGCACATCGACCTCGCGGTCGAGGGTGTCAGCTGCGCCGGCTGCATGGCCAAGATCGAGCGCGGCCTCTCCGCGCTGCCCGACGTGACGCTTGCGCGCGTCAATCTCACCGACCGCCGCGTCGCGCTGGAATGGAAGCAGGGCACCCTCGATCCGGCCAGGTTCATCGACCGCCTCGCCGAGCTCGGCTACAAGGCCTATCCGTTCGAGAAGGCGAGCGCCGAGGCCACCGAGGCCGAGGAATCGCGCTTCCTGCTGCGCTGCCTCGGCGTCGCCGCGTTCGCGACCATGAACGTGATGATGCTGTCGATCCCGGTGTGGTCGGGCAACGGCAGCGACATGCTGCCCGAGCAGCGCGACTTCTTCCACTGGCTGTCGGCCGTGATCGCGCTGCCGGCCGCGGCCTATGCCGGCCAGCCGTTTTTCCGCTCGGCGTGGCGCGCCTTGAAGACCGGCAACGTCAACATGGATGTGCCGATCTGCATCGGCGTGATCCTGGCCTTGGGCATGTCGATCGTCGAGACGTTTCATCACGCCGAGCACGCCTATTTCGACGCCGCGATCATGCTGCTGACCTTCCTGCTGGTCGGCCGCTATCTCGACCAGAGCATGCGGCGGAGGACCCGCGCGGTCGCTGGCAATCTCGCCGCGCTGAAGGCGGAGACCGCGACCAAGTTCATCGGTCCCGACGAGATTTCGGAGGTGCCGGTCGCCGCCGTCCGCGCCGGCGATCTAGTGCTGCTGCGGCCCGGCGAGCGCTGCGCCGTCGACGGTGTCGTGGTCGAGGGCCGCTCCGAGATCGACCAGAGCCTGATCACCGGCGAGACGCTGTACGTACCGGCCGAGCAGGGGACCGCCGTCTATGCCGGTTCGCTCAACATTTCCGGCACGCTGCGTGTCCGGGTTTCCGCCGCCGCCGAGGGCACCTTGCTCGCCGAGATCACGCGCCTGCTCGACAACGCGCTGCAGGCGCGCTCGCGCTACATGCGCCTCGCCGACCGCGCCTCGCGGCTCTATGCGCCGGTCGTGCACGCGACGGCGGCGCTCACCGTGCTCGGCTGGGTGCTGATGGGCGCGAGCTGGCACGATGCCATCGTCACCGGCATCGCGGTGCTGATCATCACCTGTCCCTGCGCCCTCGGGCTTGCGATTCCCACCGTGCAGACGGTGGCGTCGGGCGCGATGTTCAAGTCCGGCGTGCTGCTCAATGCGGGCGATGCGATCGAGCGCCTCGCCGAGGCCGATCACGTCATCTTCGACAAGACCGGCACCTTGACGCTGCCGGAGCTCGAGGTCGTCAACGCCGCCGACATTCCTGCAGATGTGTTCGCGCTGGCCGGCCAGCTCGCGCTGTCGAGCCATCATCCGGTGGCCGCGGCGGTGGCCCAGGCCGCCAATGCGCGGTCGCCGCTGATGGGCGCGGTCGAGGAGCCGGGCCAGGGTGTCCGCGCCGTCGTCGACGGCGTCGAGATCAGGCTGGGACGTCCGGCCTTCTGTGGCGCCGAGGCGCTGGTTGCGCAGACCAAGGGCGTCGATCCCGAGGCCTCGGTGGTGGCCTTCAGCCGCGGCGATAGCAGGTACCTGTTCTCGGTGCGCCAGGGCCTGCGCCCTGACGCCGCCAAGATCGTCGCCGGCCTGCAGCGGCGCGGCATCAAGGTCGAGATCCTCTCGGGCGATCGCGAGGCTGCGGTGGCCGCGGCCGCCAAGGCGCTCGGCATCAGCGAGTGGCGCGCGGGCGTCACGCCAGCCGACAAGATCGCTGTTATCGAGGAGCTGAAGCGCGCGGGCGTCAAGGTCATGATGGTCGGCGACGGCATGAACGACGCGCCGTCGCTCGCCGCGGCGCACGTCTCCATGTCGCCGATCTCGGCCGCACATCTGAGCCAGGCCACCGCCGATCTCGTCTTCCTCGGTCGTCCCCTGGCGCCGGTGCTGGCCGCGATCGACTACGCGCGCAAGGCACTGCATCTGATGCGGCAGAATCTGTGGCTCGCAGTCGGCTACAACGTCCTGGCGGTGCCGCTTGCGATCAGCGGCGTCGTCACCCCGCTGATCGCGGCAGCCGCGATGTCCGGCTCCTCGATCATCGTCATGCTGAATGCGCTACGTGCCCGCAAGGTGGCCGGGGAGGCCGCGTCATGGAAGTGATGATCATTCTCGTCCCGCTCGCTCTGGCGCTCGGCCTGGCCGGCCTGGTCGGCTTTCTCTGGTCGCTAAAGAGCGGCCAGTATGAGGATCTCGAAGGGGCGGCCTGGCGCGCCATCGCCGACGACGATGAGCAGGCCCCGCCGTCTCAGCCCGAGCCGGCGCCGAGCCGGTCCTGAGCGTCCGGCGGCGTCAACCAGCGCGCCAGGTATCCCGCGATCCCCAGCGCGGCGGCGATGCCTGCGACGCAGGCCGTCCAGCCGAACCGGTCGAACAACTGCCCGAGCACGGCCGTGCCGACGATGCCGCCGGCGAAATAGCTGGCGAGGTAGAGTCCGCTGGCGACACCCTGATCGTGCGTGGCGGCCTTTCCGACGAAGCCTGTGGTCACCGCCTGGGCGAAGAACGTGCCGGCGCCGACCAGCACCATGCCGGCCAGCACCGCCCCGAGCCGTGACGACAGCATCAGGACGAGGCCGAGGCCTGCGGTCGCGAGTGCGCCCCAGATCGCGCCCTGTGTGCCAATCCTTGCGACCATCCGGCCCGCCAGCAGCGTGGTGGCGATCGACGGCAGGAAGACGAAATACACCAGTCCGACCTCCATCATGCCGAGCGACAGCGGCGGCCGCACCAGCACGAAGTTCACGAAGGTGAAGGCGCCGATGAAGGCGAACAGGACGCAGAAGCCGACGCCGAAGGCCGCGCGCAGGCGGCGGTCGCGCAGGTGATCGGCGATGGCCCCGCCGCGCAGCCGCATCGCTCCCTCCGCACGCATGGCCGTGCCTCCGACCGCGAATGCGGCGAGCAGGGCGCCGCAGACATTGAGCGCGGCGAAGACGTAGAAGGTCGGCTTGAGGCCGAGGGCCCCGGTCAGACCGGCCGAGAGCAGCCGCCCCACCAGATTGCTGGCGACGTTGCCGGTGATATAGGCCGCGAAGGCGCTGCCGGCTTCGCCGGCGCTGCACTGCTCGCCGAGATAGGCCAGGGTGAGGGCGAACGCCATTGGCGCTAACTTACCATTTTGCTGCCGGAAATGGATGATTCCTCGGTCGAGTGACTGACGAATCGCTTTCGAA
>NZ_JAUEUL010000038.1:0-39519 GCF_032487575.1 Bradyrhizobium sp. SZCCHNRI1009
GGCGAACGCCGGGACCCATAACCCCAGGGAGTGGTTTGGGGCACACGGGACGACCCGTCTTTTCCAACCGCGATATCACGCGGTATGGGTCCCGGCGTTCGCCGGGACGACGGCGGAGGATGTGGGAGCACCGCGCCCCTCACCGTCCATCCGCCGCGTCAGGCCGCCACACCAGGAGCCGCCGCTCCACCAGCGTGACGCAGATGTCGATCAGGATGACGAACGCCGACAGCACGAACATGCCGGCGAACACGCCGGCGACGTCGAAGATGCCTTCGGCCTGCTGGATCAGATAGCCGAGGCCGGCGGCCGAGCCGAGATATTCGCCGACGACGGCGCCGACGACGGCGAAGCCCACCGACGTGTGCAGCGACGAGAACATCCAGGACAGCGCCGACGGCCAATAGACGTGGCGCATCAACTGCCGCTCGCTCATGCCGAGCATGCGGGCATTGTCGCGCACCACGGTCGAGACCTCCTTCACGCCCTGATAGACGTTGAAGAACACGATGAAGAAGACGAGCGTCACGCCGAGCGCGACCTTGGACCAGATCCCCAAGCCCAGCCACAGCGTGAAGATCGGCGCCAGCACCACGCGCGGCAGCGCATTGGCCATCTTGACGTAGGGATCGAACACGGCGGCCACCAGCGGCTTGCGCGCGAACCAGAAGCCGACCAGGACGCCGCCGAGCGAGCCGATCGCGAACGCCAGGACCGATTCCCACAGCGTGATCGCGAGGTGCTTCCAGATCGAACCGGTCGAGAACCATTTGACGACCTGCGCTGATACGTCGACCGGATTGGAGAAGAAGAACGGCGGAAGCCAGATGCGTCCGAACACCGGCACGGTGGCGAAGAACTGCCACAGCGCAATCGCGACGATGGCGACCAACAGCTGCAGCGCGAGCAAACCGAGACGCGACATTCAAGCCGCCTCGCGCTGCGTGAGGGGTCCACGGCCGACGCCACTTGCGCCGCTGCGCTCCCTCCCCCCTTGTGGGGGAGGGCTGGGGAGGGGGGTCCCCCAACCACCAGTCTTTCCGGGGTACCCCCCTCCCCGACCCTCCTCCACAAGGGGGGAGGGAGCGCACTGCACGCGCCGAAACAGCGGGGCTCCCACGAAGCTCATTGCCGCCCCCATCACACCGCCTCCGCCTGCTTGTAGGTCTTCTCGACCTCCGTCTTCAGCGTCTGCCAGATCTCGCGATGCAGCTCATGGAACTCGTGCTTCATGCGCACCTCGAAGATGTCGCGCGGACGCGGCAGGGTCACGCGCCAGTCGCCGATGATGCGCGAGGCCGGTCCCGCCGACATGATGACGACGCGGTCGGCGAGCGCGATCGCCTCCTCCAGATCGTGAGTGACGAACAGCACCGCCTTGCGGTCGGCATTCCAGAGATCGAGCAGCAAATTGCCCATGATCTGCCGGGTCTGCGCGTCGAGCGGCCCGAACGGCTCGTCCATCAGGATGATGCGGGGATTGCGGATCAGCACCTGGGCGAGCCCGACGCGCTTGCGCTGGCCGCCAGACAGCATGTGCGGATAGCGGTTGCCGAAGGCGCCGAGGCCGACCGAGGTCAGCCATTGCTGCGCCTTGGCGGCCGCATCCTTCGACGGCGAGCCCGCGACCTCGAGCCCGATCGCGACGTTCTCCAGCGCGGTCTTCCATGGGAACAACGCATCGGCCTGGAACAGATAGCCGGCGTCGCGATTGAGGCCGGCCAGCGGCTGGCCGAAGATGCGCACCTGGCCGGCGGCCGGCTTCAGCAGTCCCGCCGCCACGTTGAGAAGGGTGGATTTGCCGCAGCCGGTCGGCCCGACGATGGCGACGAACTCGCCGTCGGCGACGGCCAGATCCGCCGTCTCGACGGCGGTGTAGGTGCGTCCGCCGGCGAGACGGAATGCCACCGTCGTTCGCTCCAGCGCGACCGCGGCGGCCGTGGGCATCGTCACGTCCAAGTTCCTCCCCGGAGAATGGCCGGGACGGCTTAGCCGCTTGCGCGGCGAAGTTCAACGCGCGGCCCGGACGTGCTAGGTCATCTGACTGAGCCCAAGGCCAACACCTCCGCCAACACCTCGGCCAACCGTTCCGCAAGGCCGCATGCCGCGCACGCCGTTCATCGTCTACGCCAACGTCCGCAAGGGCTTTCCTGGTCCGTCGGTCGCCGTGACCGCGGTCGACGGCGTATCGATGGAGGTCGCCGAGGGTGAGTTCCTGGCGATCGTGGGCGGCTCCGGCTCGGGCAAGACCACGCTGCTGCGGCTGACCAACCGCCTGATCGAGCTGGACGGCGGCGCGATCCGGATTGCCGGTGAGGATATCGCCGGCCTCGATCCTGTCAGCCTGCGTCGCCGGATTGGCACCGTGTTCCAGAACGGGGCGCTGTTTCCGCACATGACGGTTGCCGCCAACATCGGCATCACCCCCAGGCTGCTGGGGACCCCGCCGGCCGAGATCGCCACGCGCGTCGGCGAGCTGCTCGACCTCGTGCGGCTCGACCGCAAGGCCCATCGCGACCGGCTGCCGCACGAGCTCTCCGGCGGCCAGCGCCAGCGCGTCGGCGTCGCCCGCGCGCTCGCGGCGCGGCCGAAGATCGTGCTGATGGACGAGCCGTTCGGCGCGCTCGATCCGCTGACGCGTGATGCGCTCGGCAGCGACTACCGCGCCCTGCATGAGCAGTTCGCGCTGACCACGATCATGATCACGCACGACATCACCGAGGCCCTGCTGCTCGCCGACCGCATCGCAGTGATGCGCGGCGGACGCCTGATCGAGATCGGCACGCCGGCCGAGCTCGCGGCCAGCCGCGAACCCTACGTGACGGAGCTGATGACGACGCCGCGCCGGCAGGCGGCGCGGCTGGCCGCGCTGCTGCCCGAAAGCGGCGCAGCATGAGCGCCCTGTCCGATCCACGCTTCACCGAGGCGCTGTCGCATCTCCCTGACTATCTCGGCAGCCATCTGCGCGTGAGCCTCGCCGCGCTGGCGCTCGGCCTTGCCGTGAGCTTTCCACTGGCGCTGCTCGCGCGCAATCGCCCTGCCCTGCGCAATCTGCTGCTCGGCGCGGCAAGCGTGGTGCAGACGGTGCCGGGACTGGCGCTGCTGGCGCTGTTCTATCCGCTGCTGCTGGCGCTGACGGCACTCACCTTGCGCTGGTTCGGGCTCTCGTTCTCGGCCTTCGGCTTCCTGCCCGCGGTGCTGGCGCTGGCGCTGTATTCGATGCTGCCGGTGCTGCGCAACACCATCACCGGGCTGAACGGCGTCGACGCAAGCCTGATCGAGGCCGCCAAAGGCGTCGGCATGACCGAGCGCCAGGCGCTGACGATGGTGGAGCTGCCGCTGGCGCTGCCGGTGATCATGGCCGGCATCCGCACCGCCGCGGTGTGGGTGATCGGCACCGCGACCTTGTCGACGCCGATCGGCCAGACCTCGCTCGGCAACTACATCTTTGCCGGATTGCAGACCCAGAACTGGGTGCTGGTCGTGTTCGGCTGCGTCGCCGCCGCCGTGCTGGCGCTTGCCATCGATCAGTTGCTGGCGCTGATCGAGGATGGCCTGCGCAGGCGCAGCCGTGCCCGTGTCGGGCTTGGCACCGCAACCATCGCGCTCATGGTCGGCGCGAGTCTCCTGCCCTCGCTGGCCGGCGGCTCGGCAGCCTACGTGATCGGCGCCAAGACCTTTACCGAGCAATATGTGCTGTCGGCCTTGATCAGCGAGCGGCTGCAGGCATCCGGCCTCTCGGCGACGACGCGCGCCGGGCTTGGCTCCAGCGTGATCTACGAGGCGCTGAAGAACGGCGACATCGACGCCTATGTCGACTATTCCGGCACGCTGTGGGCCAACCAGTTTCACCACAAGGAGCAGTTGCCGCGCGCTGCGCTGCTCGGTGCGCTGAAGCAGGATCTCGCCAAGGACAAGGTGAGCCTGCTCGGCGAGCTCGGCTTCGAGAACGCCTACGCGCTGGTGATGCCGCGCAAGACGGCCGAGGCGCTCGGCATCCGCTCGATCGCCGACCTCGCGCGTCACACCAGCGACATGTCGATCGCCGGCGACTACGAGTTCTTCTCGCGCCCGGAATGGGCGGCCTTGCGCGACGCCTATGGCCTCGCCTTCCGCGCCCAGCGCCAGATGCAGCCCGACTTCATGTATGCCGCGGCCGCCTCCGGCGAGGTCGACGTCATCGCCGGCTACACCAGCGACGGCCTGATCGCGAAATATGATCTCGTCGTGCTCGACGATCCCAAGCAGGCGATCCCGCCTTACGACGCGATCCTGCTGCTGTCGCCGAAGCGTGCCCAGGACCGCGCGTTGCAGGATGCGTTACGACCGCTGCTCGGCCGCATCGACATCGCGACGATGCAGCAGGCCAATCTGCGCGCCTCGGGCAGCGACGCGGAGTCCTCGCCGCAGGCGGTGGCGCGCTGGCTGTGGGCGAAGATCGGGAAGTAGATCATCCGCTTTCCGAGTTCTGCCTGATCGCTCCCGACGTCACGACTGCTTGTCCGGCCAATTCAATCGCAATCATCTCGCGCGCGCGAGCCCGATAAGGGCTCTTGCAGAGCGAGCGAACGTGTTCGAGCCACAACGCCCCGGGGACCGCGCATATCATCAGTTAAACTTATAAGATTGACTTCATAACTGACCTGCCATAGCCTTGCGGCATGAGCCGACAGTCACCCCGGAAGGTCCCCCCGCCCGCTACCCATGCCCTGGCTGGCGAGCTGCGGGCGGTCGCCGGCAAGCTGAAGCGCCGGCTGCGCGAGCAGGCTGACGCGGGCGATCTGCCGCCGTCTCAGGTATCGGTGCTGCTTCGCCTCGAAAAAGACGGGCCCACGACGGCCTCGCATCTCGCGCGGATCGAGGGGATGCGGCCGCAATCGATGGGGCCAATCATTGCAGCGCTGGAAAGCGCCGGCCTGGTGCGCGGATCGCCGGACCCGGGGGACGGCCGGCAGACCATCCTTTCGCTGACAGAGGCATGCCGCGTCCGGATCGACGAAGGACGCGCCGCGCGGCAGGACTGGCTGTCGCGCACCATCGCGGCGCGGCTCTCGCCAGCGGAGCAGCAGCAACTCGCTTCAGCCATCGTGCTGCTCAGGCGCCTGGTCGACGACTGACGCGTGACGGCCGCGCGCAAACGCGCGCCGCGTGCAAGAGGAGATCATCAATGGCGCTCACGCAGCTCGATCTGCATACCGCGCTCATCGTTGTCGATCTGCAGAAAGGCATCGTCGGCGCATCCTTGCTGCATCCGATCGGCGAGGTCATCGCATGCGCTTCCGCCTTGGCGGAACGTTTCCGCGCGCTCAGGCTTCCGGTCGTGCTGGTCAATGTCGCCGGCACCGCCCCGGGACGGACCGAGCGGCCGCCACGTCTCACCGCGCCGTTCCCTGCGGACTGGGCCGATCTCATCCCCGAGCTGAACCGGCAACCGCACGACATCGTGGTGACCAAGCGGACCTGGGGCGCCTTCGCCAGCACCGATCTGGAGACACGATTGAAGGCGCGCGACGTGACGCAGGTGGTCGTTGCCGGCGTGGCCACCGGCACCGGCGTCGAGTCCACGGCGCGGCAAGCGTATGAGCAGGGCTTCAACGTCACGCTCGCCGTCGACGCCATGACCGACACGCGCCCCGAGGCGCACCAGTACAGCCTCACCCATGTCTTTCCGCGACTGGGCGAAACCGGCACGTCTGCGGACATCATCCGACTGCTCGACGCGAGGACCCCCTGACATGACCTGGCTTGATCTCTTTTCCTATTTCTTCGGCGGCGCCTTCCTGGCCAACGCCGTTCCGCATGTCGTGGCCGGCCTGATGGGTCAGCCGTTCCAGAGCCCGTTCGCGAAACCTTCGGGACGCGGCCTCTCCTCGTCGACGGTGAACGTGCTCTGGGGCCTGTTCAACGTCGCCGTCGGCTATCTGCTGGTCTGCCGCGTCGGCGATTTCGAACTGAGAAACACAAGCGATGTCGTGGCTCTCGGCCTCGGCTCGCTCGCCATCGGCCTGATGCTCGCGCGACACTTCGGCGCGCTCCATGGTGGCGATCTGCGGAAGCGATCATGACGGGCAAGGCGCCGGGCATGTTCCGGTCGCTGCACAAGTTCAACTACCGGGTCTGGGCGGCCGGCGCGCTCGTCTCCAATATCGGCACCTGGATGCAACGCACCGCCCAGACTTGGCTGGTGCTGATCCAGCTCACCTCGCATAACGCGTCCGCCGTCGGCACGGTGATGGCGCTGCAGTACGGGCCGCAGCTCCTGCTGTTACCTCTGACCGGCTACGTGGCCGACCATTTCAATCAGCGACGGGTCTTGATCGCCACCCAGGCGACGATGGGAGCGTTCGCGCTCATCCTCGGCCTTCTCACCGTGACCGGCGTCGTCCAGCTCTGGCAAGTCGACGTGTTCGCATTCCTGTTCGGCTGCGCGGCAGCCTTCGACGCTCCGGTGCGCCAGACGTTCGTCGCCGAGTTGGTCGGGAACGACGATTTGCCCAACGCGATCGCGCTCAACTCGACATCGTTCAACGCCGCGCGGATGATCGGCCCGGCAATCGCCGGCATGGTGATCGCCGCGTTCGGCACCGGCTGGGCCTTCCTGATCAACGGCGCGTCGTTCATGGCCGTGCTGGCGTCGTTGAACCTGCTCCGCATCGCCGATCTGCGTCCGAACCCGCGGGCGCAGCACGCCAAGGGAAACGTCCTGGCGAGCGTCACCGCCGGCTTTCACTACGCATGGTCCCACCCGGAGCTCCGGGCCACTTTGATCATGCTCGCCCTGATCGGAACTTTCGGGCTCAACTTCCAGATTTTCGTCTCGACAATGGCGATCAAGGTCTTTCACAGCGATGCACGCGGCTACGGCCTGTTGTCCTCGGTCATGGCCGTCGGCACGGTTGCCGGCGCCCTGTTCAACGCCAGCCGGCGCAGGCCGAGATTTGGCGCGCTGCTCGCAGGCAGCGGCCTGTTCGGACTAGGCTGCACGCTGGCCGCGCTCGCCCCGACCATCTGGCTGTTCGGCGCCGCGCTCGTCGTCATCGGCGTCGCGGCGCTCATGTTCACCAACACCACCAACAGCCTGATGCAGCTTGCGACCGAGCCCTCCATGCGCGGCCGGGTGATGGCGCTGCGCGTCGGCGTCGCACTCGGCGGCACGCCGATCGGCGCGCCGATCGTGGGCTGGGTGGCCGACAGCCTCGGCCCGCGCTGGGCACTCGGCGTCGGCGCGGCGTCAGGTCTCGCTGCCGCGCTCGTTGCCATCGCAGCGATGCGAACGCCGCATCGAACGTGATCTCACATCCCCGGCTCGATCGGCTTCTCGACCGCGCCGCCGCTCTCGGCCCAATCCTTGAACGCGCCGACATTGAAGACCTTGTCGTAGCCGAGGTCCTTCAGCGTCTTCCCTGCCAGCGCCGAGCGGCCGCCGGAGGCGCAATACAGAATGACGCTCTTGTCCTTGCTGAAATTCTTGTCGTGATAGGGCGAGTCCGGATCGGCGCGGAATTCGAGCATGCCGCGCGAGACGTGATGCGCGCCTTCGATCTTGCCGCTCTTCTCGACCTCTGGCGCATCGCGCACGTCGAGGACGAGCGTATTGCCCTTGGCGATCATCGCCTGCGCCTCGGCCGGCGCGATTTTCGGCACCGCGGCGTTGGCGGCTTCCAGCATCTGCTTGACTGAGGTCGACATCGATTTCCTCCCGGACGTTGACGAGACAGCGGTAGCGGTCCGCCGGCCGGTTCACAACCCTCGATCAGGGGACAGGCGCGGGGCGCAGCAAAGGAAACTGCAGCCGCTTTGTCCACATAGTGGACGATCATAGCCGAAAATAACAAGCATATGGACTCCACGGGTGTCATCGGTCATTCTTCAACCATGTCCGTTTCCCGCCCCCTCCCGATCAGCCGCGACCGCGCCGTCGAAACGATGCTCGCGGACAGCGCCAGCGATGCCGCCTTTGCCACGACCCTGGCCAAGGGCCTGTTCGTGCTGGAGGCGTTCGGGACCGGATCGGCGGTGCTCGGCAACATGGACATCTCGGTCCGGACCGGGATTCCACGGCCGACCGTGGCCCGGCTGACCCACACCCTCACCGAGCTCGGTTACCTCTCGTTCGATCAGGCGCTCGCGAAGTATCGCCTCGGCATCCGCGCGTTGCGGATGGCGCATCCGCTGCTCGCCGACATGCCGTTCCGGCAGATCGCGCGGCCGCTGATGCAGGATCTCGCCGCGAGCGTCCGCGGCACGGTGTCGATCGGCCTGCTCGACGGCAGCGCCGTGGTCTATGTCGAGACCGCGCGCTCCGGCGATGTCGGCCCGCATGTTCCGGACATCGGCATGCCGATCTCGGTGGTCGCGACCGCGATGGGGCGCGCCGCGTCGGCGATCCTTCCGCCCGGCGCGGCCGCGCGTTTCGACGCGCAGCTCGCCGCCGGCGACGCCGAGCAATGGAGCGATTTTTCCGCGCTCTATTTCGGCGGCATCACGCAATGTGCCGAGCGCGGTTTCTGCACCTGCATCGGCGAATACATGCCCGCGATTCACGCCGTCGCCGCGCCGCTGCATTACGCGGCCAGCTCCGGCCGCGCCTTCGCGATCAATTGCGGCATTCCCGCCTTCCGGCTGCAGCCGGGCCAGCTCGAGGCCGAGATCGGCCCGCGCATCACGGCGCTCGCCGCCAGCATCCGGGCGCTCATCAACGAAGCCGAGCCCGAGATCATCAGGCGCGCGCCGGAGCCGGCGCTTGCGGCCGAAGCCGGCTGAGACAGGTGCATCACGACATGGCCGGGCCACTCCAGGGTTTGCGCGTTCTCGACATCGCCACGATCATCGCGGCGCCGTTCGCGGCCACGCTGCTCGCCGATTACGGCGCCGACGTCCTGAAGATCGAGATGCCGGGCCAAGGCGACGGTGTCCGCACCTTTCCGCCGTTCAAGGACGGCAAGCCGCTGTGGTGGAAGACCGCCAATCGCAACAAAAGCTTCGCGACGCTCGACCTGCGCACGCCCGACGGGCTCGCGCTGTTCAAGCGGCTGCTGCCGCGCTTCGACGTGTTGATCGAGAACTTCCGCCCCGGCACGCTCGATCGCTGGGGGCTGACGAAAGAGGTGCTGTGGTCGATCCAGCCGCGCCTCGTCATCCTGCGCGCCACCGCGTTCGGGCAGGACGGGCCGTACAAGGACCGTCCGGGCTTTGCCCGCATCTTCGAGGCAATGGGCGGGCTCACCTACATCACCGGCGAGGCCGAGGGCGAGCCGACCCATCCGGGCTATCCGATCGGCGATGCCATCGGCGGCACCTTCGGCGCACTCGGCGTGCTCGCGGCGTTGTGGAAGCGGGCGCGCGATCCCGAGGCGCCGGGCGAGGAGATCGATCTGGCGCTGACCGAGGCTGTCTTCCGCTTGCTCGACGTGTTGCCCGTCGAGCACGACCAGCTCGGCTTCAGCCGCAGCCGGATCGGCAATGCCAACGGCTACTCGGCGCCGGCCGCAGTCTATCGCACCCGCGACGATCGCTGGGTGACGCTCGCCGGCTCGACCAACGCGCTCTACGCCGCCAATTGTCGCGCGATCGATCGTCCTGATCTGATCGAGGATCCGCGCTTCGCGAACAATGCCTCGCGGGTGAAGCATTCGGCCGAGCTCAACGCGATCTTTGCCGCCTGGTGCGCGGCGCATGACCTCGATGATGTCGTCGCGCGCTTCACCGCGGCCAAGGGAACGATCGCGCCGATCTACGCGATCGACCAGATCGCGGCCGATCCGCAGGCGATCGCGCGCGAGATGATCACGCGCGTGCCCGACCGCGATTTCGGCTCGGTGGCAATGTCGAACGTCGTACCGCGCTTTGGCAACGATCCGGCGGCGCTGCGCCATGCCGCGGGCGACGTCGGCCAGGACAACCTGGAGATCTATCAGGGCTGGCTTGGACTGTCAGACCAGGAGATGGACGATCTCGCGCGCAGGAAGGTGATCTGACGCGGCGCGAGCAGATACGACCAGGCGCAGCGAAGAACGCGCCGGAGCAGCCCGGACAAGGGATGCAGCAGACAGGGAGATGCGCGATGAGACCGTTGACGATGACGCGCCGTGGCCTGCTCGGTGCCGGAGCCGCGCTGGCCCTGGGCCGCAGCCATCCCGCACGCGCCGAGGGCGAGTGGCCGACCCGCATGGTGCGGCTGATCTGTCCCTATGGCGCCGGAGGCGCCAGCGACATCTCACTGCGCCTTCTGGCGACGGAGTTCGAACATCACCTCGGTCAGCAGTTCATCATCGAGAACAAGCCGGGCGCCGGCAGCCGCATCGCCAACGACGTCGTCGCCCGCGCCGCACCCGACGGCTACACCCTGCTCTACGCCGCTGCGCCCTACGTCACCGCCGAAGCGCTGTTCGGCAAGCTGACCTACGACCCGATCAAGGATCTGCGCCCCGTCGCCGGCACCGTCGTCGCGCCGATCTTCCTGATGATCAGCGCCAACGCGCCGTACAAGACGCTGGCCGAGCTGATCGCCTACGGCAAGTCCAAGCCCGAAGGCCTGACCTTCGCCTCGCCGGGCGCCGGCTCGCAGCCGCATCTCGCCGCCGAGCTGCTGTTCCGCGACGCCAAGGTGACCGGCCTCAACATTCCCTTCCGCGGTGACTCGATGGCCTACACCGAGCTGCTCGCCGGCCGCGTCGACGCGACGCTGACCGCGATCAGCACGGCGCTGCCCTATATCCAGGCCGGCCAGTTTCGCGTGCTCGGCGTTGCCGCCACCGAGCCGAGCGCGATCTATCCGCAGGCGCCGACGCTGCGCGAGCAGGGCCTGCCGAACGTGGTCGCGTCGGGCTGGTACGGCTTCATGGCGCCGGGCGCGACGCCGCAAGCCATCGTCGACCGGCTGTCGCGCGAGATCATCGCCGATCTCGCCGCTCCCGAGGTGAAGCAGAAGCTGTTCGCACAAGGGCTCGACGTGCAGCCGCGCGACCCCACGGCGTTCGGCCAGTTCATCGCCGACGAAACCAAAAAATGGAGCGCGGTCATCCGCGACGCCGCCATCAAGGCCGAATGAGTTTCAAAAAAAATGATCAGGGAGTGGATGTGATGAGGATTGGGACCACTGCGCTGGCCGCGCTTGCTCTGCTGTCGCTCGCCGCGACGGCTTCGGCGGCCGAGAAGAAATACGACACCGGGGCCAGCGACAGCGAGATCAAGGTCGGCCAGACCGTGCCGCTGAGCGGCCCGGCCTCGGCCTATGCCACGATCGGCAAGGCGCAGGCCGCCTATATGAAGATGATCAACGACCAGGGCGGCGTGAACGGCCGCAAGATCAACCTGATCCAGTATGACGACGCCTACTCGCCGCCGAAGACGGTCGAGCAGGTGCGCAAGCTGGTCGAGAGCGACGAGGTGCTCCTGACGTTCCAGATCATCGGCACCGCGCCGAACGTCGCCGTGCAGAAATATCTCAACTCGAAGAAGGTGCCGCAACTGTTCGCGGCCACCGGCGCCTCGCGCTTCACCGATCCCAAGAACTTTCCTTGGACGATGGGCTTCAACCCGAGCTACGTCGTCGAAGGCCGCATCTACGGCCAGTACATTCTCAAGACCCATCCCGACGCCAAGATCGGCGTGCTCTACCAGAACGACGATCTCGGCCGCGACTATCTCGCCGGCCTCAAGGCCGGGCTGGGCGACAAGGCCGCCAAGATGATCGTGGCCGAATCGTCCTACGAGATCACCGAGCCGACGATCGATTCGCACATCCTGAAGCTGAAGGACGCCGGCGCCGATCTGCTGTTCAGCGCCTCCACGCCGAAGCAGGCGGCGCAGGCCATCAAGAAGGTCGCCGAGCTCGGCTGGAAGCCGGTCCACATCGTCGACATCAATGCCAATTCGCTGGGCGCCACCCTGAAGCCCGCCGGGCTCGAGAATGCCAAGGGCCTGATCAGCGTCGGCTACGTCAAGGACCCGCTCGAGGAGGGCTTCAAGAACGACCCCGGCGTGCAGCGCTATCTCGCCTTCATGGAGAAATACTATCCCGACGGCGACAAGGGCTCGAACTTCAACGTCTATGGCTACATCACCGCCGAGCTCCTGGTCCAGGTGCTGAAGCAGTGCGGCGACGAGCTGACGCGGGAGAACGTGCTGAAGCAGGCCACCCATCTCGACCATGTCGAGCTCGGCATGCTGCTGCCGGGCATCAGCATCACGACCTCGCCGACCGACTATCGCGTCAACAAGCAGTTGCAGATGATCCAGTTCGACGGCGCGCACTGGCAGAACATCGGCGGCATCGTCACCGACGCGGCCGCGGACTAGCAGCGGCGGCTGCGCCCCTGACCGGCCGCCCCTCGGCGTCGGCCGGTCACAGCCCCCGGATCAGCTCGGCGTCGATCAGCATGCGGTTGAAGCGGCGCGCCTCGGCGCCGTCGCCGCAGGCGTAGAACACGCCCTTGCAGCGGAGCATGATGTCCTTCTGCTCGGCGAAGGACGGATCCAGCGGAATGCCGGCGGCTTCGAGCGTGACCAGCGGCAGATAGGCGGCATCGATCCTGTCCATCACGACGCCGCTCTGGCGCGGCTCGAAATTGACGGCATTGATCGCGTAATAGGTCTGGTAATAGCGCGGGTCGTAGCTCTCGAGTTTCTCGCCGATGCCGGCCTCGTCGAGCTTGGGATCGAGAATGTGCGGCGAGAACTCCGGCTGGTGATCGCCATAGCGCACGATCAGGAACGGCTGGTCGCCGAACCGCTTCTTCAGGCTGGCGAGGAAGCGCTGATAGTCCGCCGCGCTCATCGCCTGCCGGCGCAGATATTCGTCGATCGCAGGCAGATTGCCGGGCGCACGCCAGGACGGCGTCAAATCGGGCCGGAACGTCGTCTCCCACGGGAAATGGTTGGCGGCGAGATAGACGAACATGAACAGCGGCTTGCCGCGCGGCCGGTGCTGCATCACATCGAGCGCGGCATCGTAGAAGAAGCCGTCGGGCTCGACGCCCTTGGCGCCGAGATCGCGCGCGTCGAGGAAACGATCGACACCGACAGTGGTCTGAAAGCTGCGCGCGCTCATGAAGGCGCCCTGCGCGGGATACAGCGACACCGTGTCGTAGCCGCAATTGCGCAGCGCCAGCGGCAGGCCGCGCTCGACCCGGCCGGACGCAATCCGCGTCACGAAATAGGCGAAACGGCCGAACGAGCGCGACGACAGGCCGGCGAGCACGTTGTACTCGGTGAACCAGCTCGGGCCGCCATTGCTCTCGGCCATGAACTGCCGCGCCTTGCCGTCGAACGACTTGAAGTGGCTGCCATAGCCATCGGGCACCTTGATGCCCTCAGCCGAGCGGATGTCGAAACTGGATTCGTCGTGGATCAGCACGATGTTCGGCCGGCGCGCGGCCGGATGACAGGAATCCGGGACGAAGGCAGCCAGACTTCGATCAGCCGTGGCGTCGGATTCCATGAAGCCGTTGGCGAGGAAGTCCGACACCGCCGTGACGCCGGAGCGCGCGAATTTCGACAGATAGCCGTCGTCATAGTAGCCGCGCCAGGCCTCGTCGCGCCAGTTGAGCGAATACAGCGTCAGCGCCGCGAGGCAGGCGAGCTTGCCGGCGAGCGCCGGCAGCCGCGCGATCCGGAACGGGTCGGCCCACCACAGCAGCCCCAACAGCGGCAACACGACCGCGACGGCCACCAGCACCGACAGCTTGAGATTCGGAAAGATCGTGAACAGGAATGCCGCGCTGTCGTGATCGATCAGCATCACGTCGACGAAGTTCGCGGTCATCTGGACCACAGCGTGCTTGAGCTGCGACAGCAGCACCAGCACCACGACCATGGTCAGCGCCAGCGCGGCCGACACCGCAGGCCGCCGCAGCAGCACCAGCCAGAAGCCGTTCAGGATGCCCCAGGCCAGCACGAAGCCGAGCCGCGAGCCGAAATCGGTCTCGGTGTGCAGCATCAGAGCGAGCGCCGCCACATGCGGCGCGGCGACGGCGGACAGCCGGACGGCGGCAGAGCGTGTTGCGCTCGCCGCGGCGAGCGTGGTGATCGGTTGGTCGTTCGGGGTCAGTGACATCAGCCGGTCGAAAGCAGGCGCCCTTCGCCGGCGCATGCCGACAGATCAAGGAAGCCGATCCTGTCATTCGACCGTAATGAAATCGTCACAAATCACAACAGCCCGGATTTGCACGGAGCCGCGCGCCGATCGTCCGGCATGGCGGACCGGCGCAGCTCCCGGCGACAGCTCCGGGACCGGAGCGATGGCCGGGCCGCGATCAGCGCTCCGAGCCGGTCTCGAGCAGCCGCTCGCGCACCAGACGCACCGCGCCGCGACTCCAGGAATAATTGGCGCCGAGGCGCAGCCCGCTGTCGCCGGCGACGACGAGTGCGCCACTGTCGGCCTGGCGGACGCGAAAACCGATGATGTATTCGGTGCGGCCGATCCGCCTGACGATGCCGAGCAGCGACTGCTGGGCGCCGACCGCGCGCGCCACTCGCGCCTCGCAATCGTCGCACTCACGCACCGGCTGCCCCGGCTTGATCTCGCCGGCGGCGTCCACGAGGCGATAACGCCCGGACTGCGCCAGCAGCTGCCGCACCGCGTCGGTCGCCTCCTGCAGCCCCTTCTGGTCGGACTCCGTCGCGCCGAGCGCAGCGCCTGCGCTGGTGTCGTCGAGCTCGAATGGCAAGAGTGCCAGCCGGATCGGCTCCGGCGGCGCCAGCGCGTCGCGAACCTGGCGCGAGACGAACATCTCGGCGCGCTGCCAGGCCTCGTCCGAGTCACCACGGAACGTGAAGACCTTGTCGAACAGCACCCGATGGGAGGTGACGTCGATGGCCGACGCCCGCGCCCACTGCACCAGGGTCGAGAGCTTCTGGACACCACCGGTGACCACGACGGTGGCGCCGGCCGCGGCCGCCATCTGCAACCGTGCCTCCGGCGACGCATCGGTCGGACAGGACGGAGCGCAGGACGGGCTGACCGGACGCAGCCGCGCATCCGCGGCGACATCGCGGCGGAGCGCGGCGATGAACGCATCCAGCCGCCGCTGATGCGCTGCGGTCTGATCGACCGGCTCGCCGGACGTGTCGAGATAGCTGAAATCATCGACCAGCACGGCCGGGACATCACCAGAGGCGGCGCGGACCGGGCCGGCCGCGAGAGCAAGCGCGAAAACGAGGCAACGGACGAGGCGGCGGTTCGACATGAGATTCCCCTGCAACGATGTCTGGCGCTCCGAAGCTAGATGCCGGCGCGGCATGGCCGCAGCGGCGAGGATCCCGGCGAGGCACGGGAAAATTTCACGACGGCACCGTCCACCGGGCCGCGGCGCTTTTGGCCCGGGCGGTTCTGCCGTTAAATGCCGGCGGGCTGGGCTGCCATGGACGCGCCGAAGATGTGGAGCCGCTACGACCTCAAATGCCGCCTGACGCTGCGCATCGCGGCGGTCTCGGCGCTCTGCTTCGCGGCGATCTGCGCCTATGTGCTGTTCGACACCGACCGCTCGGTGCATGCGCGCAACGCGCGGATCGCCGAGATCACGGCCCGGACGCTGCAACTGCAGCAGAGCAAGATGCATTGGGTCAACAGCCCGCCGGCCGGCTTTCCCGACCTCGACGCGGTCGCGGCCGCGGCGATGGGACCGGGGCTGTGCATCGCCTATCGCGGCGTCGACGGCGTGATCGTGCAGCGGATCTGCGGCGGCGCGGACGCGCAGGCGGACGATCCGCCCCGCGCCTTCGCGATGCCGTATCGGCGGCTGTTCGAGCCGGGCCGGGAAGCGGCACGGCCGGTCAGGTTTCGCGGCGAGAGGACCGGCGATGCGGTCGTCTGGATCGATGCCGGCGTCATGACCGCGGACGCCTGGCGCGAGCTCGGCCGGCTGCTGCCGGTACTGGGGACGGCGCTGCTGCTGCTGTGCGTGCTGGCCTACGCCGCATTGGCCCGCGCGCTGCGCCCGACCCGGCTGATCCGCGCCGGGCTGGAGCGGATCGCCGCCAACGATCTGTCGGCGCGGCTGCCACCGTTCGACCTCGCCGAGCTCTCGGCGATCCGCGATGCCTTCAATCAGCTCGCCGAGGGGCTGGAGACGGCGCTGGCGCAGCGCGGCGAATTGACCCGGCGCCTGATTGCCCTGGAAGACGACGAACGCCGCCACCTCGCCCGCGAGCTGCATGACGAATTCGGCCAGTCGCTGGCGGCGATCCGGGCGCTCGCAGCGTCGATCCGTCACAGCGCGGCGCAGGATTGCCCCGCTCTGGTCGGCGAATGCGACGGCATCGCGCGCACCGCGAGCGACATGATGGAGCAGTTGCGCGGCGCGCTGATGCGGCTGCGTCCGCCTGATGTCGACGAGCTCGGCCTCGCCGGCAGCCTCGAAGGCCTCGTGGCCGGCTGGAACCGGCGGCAGCACGGCCGCACCGTGTTCGAGATCAGCCTGTCGGGCGACGTCGACCGGCTGCCCGGCATCGTCGCCAGCAACGTCTACCGCATCGCGCAGGAGGCGCTCACCAACGCCGTCAAGCACGCCGGCGCGACGCGCGTGCGATTGCAGTTGACGCTTCAGGACGGGCCGGCCCAGTCGGCGCCCGAGAGCACGACCGTGCTCACCGTCGAAGATGACGGTCCTGCCGGCGATGCGCCCGACAAGCCGGGCATGGGCCTGCTCGGCATGCGCGAGCGCGTCGCCTCCATGGGGGGCCAGATGAGTTTTGCGGCCACGTCCGGCGGCGCGCGCCTCCGCGTCGAGATTCCGCTCCCGGCCCTGCCCGGCCTCTCGCCTGCGCAGCCGGAAACGGCCTACGCGGCATGACGACGCCCGCCGGCACCATCCTGCTGGTCGACGACCATGCCGTGGTCCGCGAGGGCTACAGGTCGATGCTGCAGAAGCAGCCGGGGCTGCGCGTGGTCGCCGAAGCCGCCGATGGCGCCGAAGCCTACCGGCTGTTCAAGGAGGTCAGGCCCGATCTCGTCATCATGGACCTGACGATGCCGGGCGTCGGCGGCATCGAGGGCATCCGCCGCATCCGGCAATGGGATCGCGGCGCGCGCATCCTCGTGTTCACCATGCATGAGAATGCCGGCTTCGCGGTGCAGGCGATCCGCGCCGGCGCCCGCGGCTATGTCACCAAGAGCAGCCCGCCGGAGGCTCTCGTGCGCGCCGTCATGGACGTGCTGGCAGGCCGCATCGCGATCAGCCCCGACATCGATCACGAGCTCGCGCTCAGCCGCCTCTCCGGCGAGCGGGCCGCCGCCGAAATCCTGTCCGCGCGCGAGTTCGAGGTGATGCAGATGCTGCTGGCCGAACGGACCACCGACGAGATCGCGTCGGCACTGCATCTCAGCCCGAAGACGGTTGCCAACCTGCACTCGCTGATCAAGGACAAGCTCGGCGTCGCCACCGACATCGAGCTGGTGCGGCTGGCGCTGCGGCAGGGCCTGCTGAGCTGAGCCGGCGGGGCTTACATCCCCGCGAGAAAGCTCAGGAGTCGCCCTGCGGCGTTGCTGCCGCGTCCGACGCCGTGACCGGATCGTCGATCAGGTGAAACGCGCGCCCGAGCCGGCGCTGCACGCTCATCACGGCGCGGTCGACGTCGCTGATCAGGCTGTCGCCGAGAACGACGTGCGGGATCTCCCAGTTGCGGCCGCTGCGCACGTCGAGCGCATGAACCGCCGGCACGCGCGCGGTCTCGCAGCCCGGCTGCGCGCGAAGGTCCTCCTCGACCAGGCGGGTCAGCTCCGCCTGGGTCTTGCCGATGGTCGTCATCGCCGGCATCAGGGCCTGGTCGCGGGCATCAGGCCGAGCCGCTTGGCGATGATGCGATCGACGGTCCGTTTCGGAAGCACCCGCACGATCCATTGCCTCATGGCATCGGGCGCGATCTCGTAGCGCACCTTGGGCGCCGGCAAGGTCAAGGCGTCGGCGACCCGCGCGGCGATGGTCTCGGCCGGCAGCCCGGACTTGCCGAGATTCAGCATGAAGGCGCGGATCTTCTGCAACGCCGGGAAGAACGGCGAGGCCTGATACGGCGACAGGTCGACCTCGTCGGCCTTGGCCCAGATCGGCGTCTTCACCGCGCCCGGCGCGATGACGATCACGTCGATGCCGAACAGCATCAGCTCACGGCGCAGGCTCTCGGACAGCCCTTCGATCGCGTGCTTCGAGGTCGAATACGGCGCCAACAGCGGGTTGCCGTTGCGCCCGGCCACCGAGCTGACCATCACGATCCGGCCCCGCTCCCCTTTTATGGCGGGATCCGCTCCGAGCAGCGGCGCGAACGCCTGGGTCGCGATCACCGGGCCGATGACGTTGACCTCCATCTGATGCCGGAACTGCGCGATCGGCAGCTCCGTCACCGGCCCCGCGACGGCGATGCCGGCATTGTTGACCAGGCCGGCGAGCGCCTCGCCGGCGAGAGCCGCCCGCACCTCCTGCGCGGCCGCCTTCACCGCCGCCTCGTCGGTCACGTCGAACAGCAGCGGCGTGAAGTTGGCGCCGAGCTCGCTGCGCAGACGGTCTGCATCGGCCTGCTTGCGAACGCTGCCGAACACGCGAAAGCCGCGCGCGAGCAGGTGCTTCGAACAGGCGAACCCGATGCCGGTGGATGCGCCGGTGATGACGACGGATTTCATGGGGACCTCAACGATTTGCGCGGCGATTATCGCACGGGATGCGGCAAGATGCTGGCGCTGATTTTTCGCGTGAGGTCATCACCCGCCGAGCCTGCCCCGGAACAACAGAATACGGCACGCAACGCACGGCGCGTCGGCAAAACGGCCGCGGCAAGAATCGGATTTAAGTTTCAATGCTTGGGAGGATGAGAGCTGACGTGAGATCGAGGGCAGCGACCAAACTGGATGAAGGAAGGTTTGTGACCTTATGAGATCGTTAACCTTTCCGCCTCGCTCGCCTGTCTTCGCCGGGTCTACAAGGAGGTGATCGCACCTCATTCCATCGATTGTCCGGCGAATCTCCGAAACGCCGGGCTCCGACCCGTCTTCCCCTCTATGCGTATCGTCTTAATTTTCCGTATCCGTGTTTCCCCGGAGTACTACGCCCTCCGCCCCTAACGCATTGTTATCGCCCGTGCCGAAAACTGCCCCGGCCGAAAGCCTTGCAGCGGATCCCACACGCGTTGCTGTCGCTCCGGCAATCCGGACCAACGAGCGCGATCGTGTCACAGCCAGAACAGCTTCCGCTTTCAGAAAACTCCATCATCACCGAACTCGAAGAGGCCGTCCGCAGCGGCTCCTCGGCGAAGCGCGTCAACACGCTGCGCCAGGTCACCAACCTGTTCCTGCATGACGGCGAACGCCTCAGCGAGGACCAGATCAAGGTGTTCGACAACGTGCTGTGCATGCTGGTCTCGCGGGTCGAGACCCGCGCGCGGGCCGAGCTCAGCAAGCATCTCGCGCCGGTCGACTATGCGCCCGTCGAATTGATCCAGCAGCTCGCCCGCGACGATGAAATCTCGGTGGCCGAGAACGTGCTGATGCACTCGAGCCGGCTCACCGAGCATACGCTGGTGGAGGTCGCGGCGACCAAGGGCCAGGATCACCTGATGGCGATCTCCAGCCGCCCGCATCTGACCGAGGCGGTGACCGACATCATCGTCGACCGCGGCGAGCGCCGGGTCATCCGCAAGCTTGCCAACAACCAGACCGCGCGCTTCTCCGAGACCGGCTATTCCGGGATGATGGCGCATGCCGAGGACGACGACGAATTGTCCGAGATCATCGGGCTGCGCATCGACCTGCCCACCAAGCATCTGCGCGACCTCCTGCGCCGCGCAACCGAAGCCGTGCGCGCCAAGTTGATGGCCTCGGCGCCGCCGGCGTTGCAGCAGGAGATCAAGAAAATCCTCAAGGCAATCGCCGACGTTGCGCGCAGCGACGGCGGCCTGATCGGGCGCGACTTCACGCTGGCCGAAGAGGCCGTCAAGCGCATGAAGGGGCTGAACGAGCTCAACGATGCCGCCATCGCCTTCTTCGCCGAGACCCGCCGCTTCGGCGAGGTGTCCGCCGCACTCGGCCTGCTCAACAACGTCCCGACCGAGATGATGGCCAAGGTGCTGGAGGGCCCGCGCACCGACATCGTGCTGATCCCCTGCCGTGCCGCCGGGCTGGCCTGGTCGGTGGTGGCGAAGATCCTGACCCACCGGCCGATCAAGCACGCCATCGACAGCGACACGCTGAAGCTCGCGGAACGCGACTATTCCCGCCTGTCCCTCGACACCGCCCAGCGCACCCTGCGGTTCTGGATGGTGCACAACAAGGTCGAGAAGTAAGCGGCGCTCGCAAGCGATTCGCGCCGGAATTGATTCGCGCCTCACATCCCGCTGTCGTCCCTGCGAACGACAGCTGTGGGGCGTCGCGGGCGCCGGGTATCTCACGCCGAACGCGGCGGCCGAGAGAGTTCGCCACACGCAATCCACTCCAGCGCGTTATCGCCAGGAGATCACCGGGCGCCGGATTGACTTTGGTGCGCCCGCACTCCTACGGTGACGGCGACGGTGCCCCTCGACCGGGGCTCAATAGGGAATGCGGTGCCGGAGACGTCTCGCAAGGGACGTGACCGAAGGCCGCAGCTGCCCCCGCAACTGTAAGCGGCGAATCTCGCGTCAGAGGCCACTGGGAAATCTCGGTCCCGGGAAGGCGACGTGGAGGTGACGACCCGCGAGCCAGGAGACCTGCCGTCAGCCGTGGTCACACGCGAGGATGCCGGTCGGGGCGTTATTGGCATCGTTTTCAGGCAGGCCTGCAAAGGCGTGCATGAGACCTCGTTCGCGGTGACGTGCCACTGACGTCATGCCGAGGTCACTCGTGTCTCCCGTTCCCCATGCCAGGCGCCGTCGCGCCCTTCTGTCGTCGTTCTGCCTCCTCTCGTCGTTCGCGCTGCTCGGTCCCTCCCCCGCAACGGCGCAGCAATCCGCCTCGCCCGATCTGCTGCCGCCGGTCGAGGTCGACCCGCCGCACCGGCCGATCGCTCCGAAACCGGCCATCCCCCGCAGAGCCGGCAACGCCGCGCATCAACAGATGCCGGCGGCAAAGCCGGAATCGCCGGCCAGCCCGCCCGTCGCGGTCAGCCCGGCCGGCATCGTGACGCCGGTCGCCAACGTCGCGAATGCGATCACGGTGGTGACCGACAAGGACATCGCCGCGCAGCAGGCCCGCACGGTGCCGGACATCCTGAGCACCGTCCCCGGATTGAACGTCGTGCAGGCCGGCGGCCCGGGCGGCCAGACCAACGTCTTCATGCGCGGCACCAATGCCAACCACACCAAGCTCATCATCGACGGCATCGACGTCGGCGACGTCACCAACAGCAACGGTGCGTTCGATTTCGCGCATCTGCTCGCCGCCGACATCCAGCAGCTCGAGGTGCTGCGCGGGCCGCAGAGCGGGCTGTACGGCTCCGATGCGATCGGCGGCGTGATCTCGGTGATCACGCGCAAGGGCGACGGCCCGGCGCGGGCGACCGCCTCGGTCGAGAGCGGGTCGTTCAAGACCTTCAACCAGTCGGCCGGCGTCAGCGGCTCACAAAACAATGTCAACTACGCGGTCAATGTCGCGCATCTGCACGCCGGCGACGTGCCGGTGACGCCGTGGCAGCTGCTCCCGGCCGGGCAGAAGGCGATCGGCAACGCCTACGACAACGTGACCGCCTCGTCCAAGCTCGGCGTCGATCTCAACGAGGCCTGGACGTTGAACTCGGTGATTCGATACACCGACGCCACGCTGCTGTTCACCGGCGACAGCGGCTTTCCGAGCGCTCCCGATGCTATCAGGAGCAACCACACGGTCCACCAGCTGGCGACGCGCGAGGAAGCCGTGTGGTCGCTGCTCGGCGGCCGCATCAGGAACTATTTCGGCGTCAACTACGTGAACAACTGGTCGTCCGATCTGACGGCCGGCAATCCCGTGGCCGCGGTCGCCACGGGGGAACGCATCAAATATGACTGGCACGCGGTGACCGAACTGGCGCCGCACAACAATCTCGTCGTCGGGCTGGAGCAGCAGACCGAGCGGCTGAAAACAACTGATCTTTCCGCCGAGAACGGCAACAAGGCCGGCTTCATCGAGTTGCAGACGGAGTTCGCCAAACGCTGGTTCGTGGTGGCGAGCCTGCGCAACGACGTCAACGAGCAATTCGGCGGCCATGGCACCTTCCGGATCGCGCCGGCGGTGATCCTGCCGGTCACCGGGACCAAGCTGAAGGCGAGCTACGGCACCGGCTTCAAGGCGCCGACCTTGAGCCAGCTGCACCAGGATTTTCCGGCCTTCAACTTCTTCGCCAATCCCAACCTGAAGCCGGAGCAGAGCACCGGCTACGACGCCGGCTTCGAACAGCCGCTGTTTTCGGATCGCATCCGCTTCGGCGCGACCTACTTCCACAACAGCATCACCAACCTGATCAATTTCAACGCGACCTTCACCTCCTACGCCAATGTCGGCCTCGCGACCACCGAAGGCACCGAGAGCTTCGTGACGGCTGATCTCACCGACCGGATCTCGCTGCGTGCAGACTACACCTTCACCCGCGCGGTCGATGCGGCCACCGGCCAGCAGCTATTGCGGCGGCCGAAGGAAAAATGGAGCGCCACCGCG
This sequence comes from Bradyrhizobium sp. SZCCHNRI1009, assembly GCF_032487575.1. Classification (NCBI taxonomy): domain Bacteria; kingdom Pseudomonadati; phylum Pseudomonadota; class Alphaproteobacteria; order Hyphomicrobiales; family Nitrobacteraceae; genus Bradyrhizobium; species Bradyrhizobium sp. SZCCHNRI1009. Next base: position 22,589 of record NZ_JAUEUL010000038.1, read on the forward strand.
ACCTGGCAGCCGATCGATGCGCTGCGCCTGTCGGCCACCGTGCTGAGGATCAGCGACTGGCTCGATGTCAGCCGCGACGGCATGACCACCGGCCTGGTCGCGCCCGGCTATACGGTCGTCAACCTGCGCAGCGACTACGCGCTGTCCAACCAGGTCAAGCTGTTCGGCCAGATCGATAACCTGTTCAACCGTCACTACCAGAACCCGACCGGATTCCTCGCGCCGGGCTTCGGCGTGTTCGGCGGCCTCCGGGTGGCGACATCGGGCGTGCAGTGACGGCGCCGACCACGATGCCGGCGGCTGACAGAAGCTGCCGAAATGACTACAATCGCAACAGAAGGAGATGTTCCATGGCTTTCGACATCCTTGCCTCATCCAGCTTCGGGGCTCGCCTCGCGCCCGTCCCGCAGCGGCATGCCGCCGCGTTCTGCTTCGCGCTGCTGACCACGGCCTGCGCGCTGGCGAGCTTCGTGTTCGCCTGCGCGACGCCGTTTGCGGCCTTCGCCGTGATCGCAGCCGCCATGCTGCCGCTGCGCTCGGCGCTGCCGGCGATACTCGGCGCCTGGCTGGTCAACCAGGGCATCGGCTTCGGCGCCCTGCACTATCCCGTCGACGCCAACACGCTGGCCTGGGGCGCGATGATCGGCGTCGCGGCGCTCAGCGCCACCGTCATAGCCCGCATGGCGCTGGCGGCCTTGCGCACGGCACCAGCGCCGGCCGCGTTTGCCGTTGCGCTCCTCAGTGCCTACGCCGCCTATGAGCTGGTGCTGCTGGCCGCCACGCCCGCACTCGGCGGGGCCGCAAGCTTCGCGCTCCCGATCGTCGCCCGCCTCGGCCTGACCAGCGCCGCCTGGCTGGTCGGCCTCGTTGCGGTCAGTGAGATCGTCCGCCTGCTGACCCCACTGGTCTCGCGCCGCGCGGCCTCCTGACCGGCGACCATCTCCTAGCCACCAAACAAAAACGGCGGGCCTCGGCCCGCCGTTCTCATATCCGATCGTCGTCGCAAGCTCAGTTCTTGCTCTTGTCGACCAGCGCGCCCTTCTTGATCCAGGGCATCATGTCGCGCAGGCGGGCGCCGACCTCCTCGATCGGGTGCTGCGACAGGCGGGCGCGGGTGGCCTTGAACGAGGACTGGTTGACCTTGTTCTCGAGCATCCAGTCGCGCGCGAAGCGGCCGGACTGGATGTCGTCGAGCACGCGCTTCATCTCCGCCTTGGTCTCGGGGGTGATGATGCGCGGGCCGGTGACGTACTCGCCGTACTCGGCGGTGTTGGAGATCGAGTAGTTCATGTTGGCGATGCCGCCTTCATAGATCAGGTCGACGATCAGCTTGACCTCGTGGAGGCACTCGAAATAGGCCATCTCCGGCGCGTAGCCGGCCTCGGTCAGGGTCTCGTAGCCGGCCTTGATCAGCTCGACCAGGCCGCCGCACAACACCGCCTGCTCGCCGAACAGGTCGGTCTCGCACTCTTCCTTGAAGGTGGTCTCGATGATGCCGGCGCGGCCGCCGCCGATCGCCGACGCATAGGACAGGCCGAGGTCATGGGCGTTGCCCGAGGAATCCTTGGCGATCGCGATCAGGCAGGGCACGCCGCCGCCGCGCTGGTACTCGGAGCGGACGGTGTGGCCGGGGCCCTTCGGCGCGATCATCAGCACGTCGAGATCGGCGCGCGGGTCGAGCAGATTGAAGTGCACGTTGAGGCCGTGTGCGAACACCAGCGCGGCGCCCTGCTTCATGTTGTCGTGCAGGTGCTCGCGATAGATGTCGCCCTGCAGCTCGTCGGGGGTCAGCATCATCACCAGGTCGGCCCACTTGGCGGCCTCGGCGACTTCCATCACCTTGAAGCCGGCGCCTTCGGCCTTCTTGGCCGAGGCCGAGCCCTTGCGCAGCGCGATCGCGACGTCCTTGACGCCGGAATCCTTAAGGTTGAGCGCGTGGGCGTGGCCCTGGCTGCCATAGCCGACGATGACGACCTTCTTGCCCTTGATCAGGTTCAGATCGGCGTCGCGATCGTAGTAGACACGCATTGTCGTTTCCTCTTTGAGATGGCCGGAATTGGCTGAAAAGTCAGACGCTTGGGTGAGGCACGGGCGGCTGCGCCCGGACGAAATCCGGCCCGTGTCTAGAGCATTTTGGGTCCCGTTGGAAACCCCGATCTCGCATGGCGGCGGCGTCCTTCATGCGTCCATGAAGACGGGATAGAGCGAGGCGAGCAGCAGCGCGGCCATCAGGATGTTGAAGGCGCGGACCGCACGGTCGGAGCTCAGCAGCGGCCGCAGTGCGGTGCCGAACAGGGTCCAGGTGACGGTCGAGCCGATCGCCATCACGAAGCTGATCGCGACCTGCAGCCCGACATTGGCCGGAAAGCTGGCAATCGCGGCATAGGCGGTGATGGTGCTGATCACCATCACCCAGCCCTTGGCGTTGACCCACTGGAACAGCGCCGCGCCCCAGAACGACATCGGGCCGCGCGGCGTGGTGTCCTCAGGCTTGGTCGATCCGGACAAGGCGATCGCAACCGCCAGGTAGATCAGATAGGCCGCGCCTAGATATTTCAGAACGTCTTGCAGGACCGGGTAGCGGATGAACACCGTGGCCAGCCCGAAGCCGACCGCGCCGACCATGAAGGCGAAGCCGAAGCTGACGCCCATCATGTGCGGCACCGTGCGGCGGAAGCCATGGGTGACGCCGGAGGACAGCAGCATGATGTTGTTCGGCCCCGGCGTGAACGCCATGACGAAGGCAAAGGTGACGAAGGCGATGAGGAGCTGCTGGGACATCAGGACGTTCTCGCCGCAAGCAAGCACTGACTTGCGGTCACCTGCGCATGGCGGCCGCGCCTGTCGCGGCGCCGGCAGTGCAACCTCGCCCCGCTTGCGGGGAGAGGTCGGATTGCATCGCCAGATGCAATCCGGGTGAGGGGGTACAGGTCTAACGGCGAACGCTCCCCGTGCGGCTGCCCCTCACCCCGACCCTCTCCCCGTAAGAACGGGGAGAGGGAGCGCACCGTCGCCTGCGCGAAAGTGAGACTCACCAATCTGCCGCTCATAGCTAGCCCTGCCCCGCCGGCTTCTGCAGCACATACGTCGCGTGCATCGGGGCGTGATAGTCGGCGGACACCGTGACGAAGCCGACCTCGGCCAGCATGCGCTCCATCACCCAGGCGAAGGTGGAGTTCTCGTCGCGCATGTGGGTGATGACGCTATCGCGGGCGAGATCGTGGTTCTTGATGTTGAAATCCGCCCATTGCTCAACCGAGCGCTCCGCGCCGTCGGGCATGGAGACATAGACGATGTCGCGCAGGAAGAACTGCGCGCCCGGCTTCAGCGCCGCGAAGATCCGCGCCAGCGCCACCGCCTTCCAGAAGTCTGGCAGGTGATGCAGCGTGAACTCGCTGGCGATCAGGTCATAGGTGGCAGCCTCATAGGCGAACGACAGCAGCCCCGCCGAATGCATCCGCACCGCGGTACGGCGGTCGCGGGTGTAGATCTTGGTCAGCGCCAGCATCGCCGGCGAGATGTCGATGGCGTCGACCACGGCCCCCATCAGCGCCGCTTCCGTCGCCAGCACGCCATTGCCGCAGCCGATGTCGGCCACCCGCCAGCCCGGCTTGACACCGAGCATCTTCAACGCGGCGCGCGCACGCTCGTCGGCATCGTCGCCCGAACCGTAGATCGAGGCCACGGCATGATCGAGACCGATCCGGTTGCGTTCGTTGTAGTACCAGTCGCGCGCCAGCATGGCTCACATCCCTTCCGGTCCCCGCCCGATCGCCGCAATGCCGGTCCTGGCGACCTCGACCAGGCCGAGCGGGCGCATCAGATCGATAAACTGAGTGATCTTGTCGGTGTTGCCTGTGATCTCGAACACGAAGCTCTCGGTGGTGGCGTCGATCACCCGGGCGCGGAACGCATCCGCCAGCCGCAGCGCCTCGACGCGCGGCTCGCCGATGCCGCGCACCTTGACCATCGCGAGCTCGCGCTCGATCGCGCGCTTGGTCAGCGTCATGTCGACGACGCGATAGACCGGGATCATGCGGTCGAGCTGATGCTTGATCTGCTGGATCACCATCGGCGTGCCGGTCGTGACGATGGTGATGCGCGACAGGTGCTTCTGGCTCTCGGTCTCGGAGACGGTGAGGCTCTCGATGTTGTAGCCGCGGCCGGAAAAGAGGCCGATCACCCGCGCGAGCACGCCCGGCTCGTTCTGCACCAGCACCGACAGCGTGTGCGTCTCGTTCGGATCGTGGCGGTCTTCGATGAAGTAGGCGGAGGCTGGCTGGTTCATTGGTGTCCCCGTGGTGTGTCTGCCGTCATGTCCGCGCAGGTGGGCATGCAGTACTCACCGGCGTTCGTGAGACTCACGACTGCCGCGGCGTACTGGATCGCCCGGTCGAGCCGGGCGATGACGGCGGTGTGTGTGGCGTGCGGAGTGCCCATCAAGACACCCCTGCCATGTCTTCAGCGGCCGCGGGCATCACCCAGCGCCTGAACAGGTCGAGATCGATGTTGCCGCCGGTCAGCACCAGGCCGACGCGCTTGCCGGCGAGCCTGCCCTTCTCCTGCAGGGCGGCTGCGAGCGGCGCCGCACCGGCGCCTTCTGCGAGATTGTGGGTGTCGGTCCAGAGAATGCGCACAGCCTCGGCGATCGCGGCATCGCTGACCTGCACGATGCGCGAGGCGCCCTTCAGGATGATGGCGAGCGCATCCGCATCCGGGCTGCGCGTTGCGAGACCATCGGCGTGGGTGTCGGCGCTGTTGGTCGTCACCACGGTCCGCGCGGCGAACGACAGCGCGTAGGACGGCGCCTCGGTCGACTGCACGCCGACGATCTCGGTCTTCAGGCCCAGGAGATCGCGCGCCAGGATGCAGCCGCAGATGCCCGAGCCCTGCCCGATCGAGACGTAGAGCACGTCGAGATCGGGGACGCTGCGCAACAGCTCCAGCGCGTAGGTCGCGACGCCGCGCACGAGATCGCGATGAAACGACGGCACCATGTGCAGGCCGTCGCGCGCGGCGTGGCGCCCGGCTTCCTCGCGCGCTTCCTGGAAGTCGCTGCCATGCTCGATCAGCTCGGCGCCGAACGCCGCCATCGCGCGGTTCTTCTCGACCGAGTTGCCCTGGGGCACGTAGATCGTCACCGGCAGGCCGTTGCGGCGGCCGGCGAAGGCGATGCTCTGGCCATGATTGCCGCGGGTCGCGGTGATCAGGCCGCGGACATCGGGCTGCGTGCGCTTGAGGCTGTCGACATAGACCAGCCCGCCGCGCACCTTGAAGGCCCCGGCTGGGGTGTGGTTCTCGTGCTTGACGACGACGTGCGTCCCCAGCCGCTGCGCCAGCAACGGCCACGCATGCGCGGGTGTCGCCGGCACCGCGGCGCCGACGATGGCGTGGGCGGCTTCGAGCTCAGCGAGCGTGAACATGGAATTGCTCATTTTTCAGAAGCGGACAGCTCCAGGCGCCGCTGCGCTCCCTCTCCCCGTTCTTACGGGGAGAGGGTCGGGGTGAGGGGCAGACGCACGGGACGTGCGCGTGGTGAGACCTGTACCCCCTCACCCGGATCGCATCTGGCGATGCGATCCGACCTCTCAGCGCGAGCGAAGCTCGTCGCGCCCCCGCAAGCGGGGAGAGGTTGAGAGCCAGACTGCCGAACGCGCGTGCCATCACCGCACCATCACTCCTGTCGAACTCACACCAGCGCCTTGCCACCCGCGAACGCGGCGGCCGGATCGGATGCCTCGGCCGGCAGGATCATCTCGTTGTGCGCCTTACCCGAGGGGATCATCGGGAAGCAGTTTTCGAGCGCGGCGACGCGGCAGTCGAACAGCACCGGCTTCTTGACCGAGATCATCTCCTTGATCGCGCCGTCGAGGTCGCCGGGCTTGCTGACCTGCAGACCAACGCCGCCATAGGCTTCGGCGAGCTTGACGAAGTCCGGCAGCGCCTCCGAGTAGGAATGCGACAGGCGGTTGCCGTGCAGCAGCTGCTGCCACTGGCGCACCATGCCCATGTACTGGTTGTTGAGGATGAAGATCTTGACCGGCAGCTCGTACTGCACGGCCGTCGACATCTCCTGCATCGTCATCTGCACCGAGGCGTCGCCGCCGATGTCGATGACCAGGCTGTCGGGATGCGCCACCTGCACGCCGATCGCCGCCGGCAGGCCGTAGCCCATGGTGCCGAGGCCGCCCGAGGTCATCCAGCGGTGCGGCTCCTCGAAACCGTAGAACTGCGCCGCCCACATCTGGTGCTGGCCGACCTCGGTCGTGATGTAGGTATCGCGCCCGCGCGTCAGCTCGAACAGCCGCTGGATCGCATATTGCGGCATGATCACGTCGCGGTTCGGCTTGTAGGCCAGCGAGTTGCGCGCGCGCCAGACGGCAATCTCCTGCCACCACGACTTGATGTCCGGCTTCTTCGCCTCGGCCCTGAACACCTGCAGGATGTCGGCGAGCACGTCGCCGCAATCGCCGATGATCGGCACGTCGACGCGGATGTTCTTGTTGATCGAGGACGGATCGATGTCGATGTGGATCTTCTTCGAGCCGGGCGAGAACGCGTCGGTGCGCCCGGTGATGCGGTCGTCGAAGCGCGCGCCGACGCACAGCATGACGTCGCAATCATGCATCGCCATGTTGGCCTCGTAGGTGCCGTGCATGCCTAGCATGCCCAGCCAATTCTTGCCCGAGGCCGGATAGGCGCCGAGCCCCATCAGGGTCGAGGTGATCGGGAAGCCCGTGACCTCGACCAGCTCGCGCAGCAGCTTCGAGGCGTCGGGCCCGGAGTTGACGACGCCGCCGCCGGAATAGATCACCGGCCGCTTGGCCGAGGCCAGCAGCGCCACGGCCTTGCGGATCTGCATCGCGTCGCCCTTGACGCGCGGCGAATAGGACACGTGGACGTCCGACTTGCGCGGCGGATGATAGGTGCCGGTCGCGAACTGCACGTCCTTCGGCACGTCGACCACGACCGGGCCGGGACGGCCCGTGGTGGCGACGTAGAACGCCTCGTGCAGCACCTTGGCGAGGTCGTTGACGTCGCGGACCAGCCAATTGTGCTTGGTGCAGGGCCGGGTGATGCCGACCGTGTCGCATTCCTGGAACGCATCGTTGCCGATCAGGTGCGTCGGCACCTGGCCGGTGATGCAGACCAGGGGAATCGAATCCATCAGTGCGTCCGCCAGCGGCGTCACCATGTTGGTCGCACCGGGGCCCGAGGTCACCAGCACGACGCCCGGCTTGCCGGTCGAGCGCGCATAGCCTTCGGCGGCGTGGCCGGCGCCCTGCTCGTGGCGGACCAGGATGTGCTGGACCTCGCTCTGCTGGAAAATCTCGTCATAGATCGGAAGCACCGCGCCGCCAGGATAGCCGAAGAGGTGCTGCACGCCGTGGTCGATGAGCGCGCGCACGATCATCGCGGCGCCGGTCATCTGGTTCGGATCGTGGCTCTTGTCGGTCATGGCGGGCTCCGGATCGCTTCTCTCAGCGGCTGGTCGTTTGGTCGGCTGGTTTCGGTAGCTGTTCAGGATCGGTCGTTGGTGTCGGGGCAATAAATCGGGGCAATAAAAAAGGGCCCTGGAAGGCCCTGCGCACCGCTCGGATTTTGGATGGCCGCTAGCCATCCCCGGCGGTGCGCCTGGGTACGACGGCGATAAGGAGGATGGTAATAAAGTTGCGCATGATGCCGAGCGGGCTTCCCAAAGGTTGCGCGAACCATAGCCAGGGATGCCCCAATGTCAAGGCAAAGCCGTCTCGTCAGCGCGATTTTGCGATGTTAACGCGGAATTTTCCGTTCGGCGAGCGGTAATTTGGCCATCACGCCGTCATTGCGAGCGAAGCGAAGCAATCCAGGGGCCCCACTCGACAACTCGGGATCGCTTCGTCGCTGCGCTCCTCGCGATGACGATCAGAGGGATGCCACCCACGCCCGCGCCGCCTCGGGGCTCATCCACTCGAACTCCGGCAACTGGTGCCGGAACCAGGTGAACTGCCGCTTGGCGTAATGGCGGGTGTCGGCCTTGCCGATGGTGGCCGCCTCCTCCCGCGTGATCTCCCCTCTGATATAGCGCATCAGCGCCGGCACGCCGTGGGCCTTCATCGCCGGCAGCAGCGGATCGAGGCCGCGTGCCGCCAGCCGCTCGACCTCCTGCAACGCGCCGCGCTCCAGCATCAGATCGAACCGCGCGTCGATCCGCTGATATAGCGCCTCGCGCTCGGGAGCGATGAACAGCGCCCGAGTGCTGCCCGCCGGCAGCAGCGGTGGCGTCGTCTCCGCGTGCCAGTCGGCCAATGGCCGACCGGTGGCCTCGATCACCTCCAGCGCGCGGGCCACGCGGGTGCGGTCGCGGACGTTCAGCCGCGCGGCCGCCGCCGGATCGCGTCGCGCCAGCTCGGCATGCAGGGCCTCGACGCCGTCGCGATCGAGCCTGAGGCGCACCGCGTCGCGCACCTCCTCCGGCACGGGCGGCACCGCGGACAGCCCTGATGTCAGCGCCTTGAAATACAGGCCGGTGCCGCCGATGAAGATCGGCAGCCGCCCGGCCCGCTGCACCTCGCCCAGGATCTCGGCGGCATCCCGGACAAAATGGCCGGCCGAGTAGTTCACGCTGGCATCAACATGGCCGTAGAGCCGGTGCGGCACGGCGGCCTCCTCGTCGCAGGTCGGCCTTGCCGTCAGCACCCTCAGATCGCCGTAGACCTGCATGGAATCGGTATTGATGACGACCCCGCCCGCTTTTTGCGCAAGTTCCATCGCCAGCGCCGACTTGCCGCTGGCGGTCGGCCCTGCGATAAGCACCGCTTTGTTGATCCCTGGCAAAGTCACCTGATGTCTCTCGTCGCCACCTTCATCTGCAATCCCGCCGATCCCGCGCTTGATACCACGATCGTGGAGGCCTTCCTGGCCGTGCTGCCGTCGCCGGGCACGCCGCGCTGGCTGTTCGACGAGGTCGCGATCGACATCCCGTTCGCCCATGACGGCGAGGTCCACAAGCTCGAGGCGCGCCTGCGCGACCTGCGCGGCGACATGCCGATCGACATCGTCGTGCAGGCGGAAGCGGTCCGGCGCAAGAAGCTTTTTCTCGCCGACATGGACTCGACCATGATCGGCCAGGAATGCATCGACGAGCTCGCCGACTTCGCCGGGCTGAAGCCGCGCGTCGCCGCCATCACCGAGCGCGCCATGCGCGGCGAGATCGCGTTCGAGCCGGCGTTGCGCGAACGCGTCGCATTGCTGAAGGACCTGCCGGTGAGCGTCGTCGACGAAGTCCTGACCAAGCGCATCAAGCTGACGCCGGGCGGCCGTCATCTGGTGATGACCATGCGCGCCAACGGCGCCTATACCTGCCTGATCTCCGGCGGCTTCACGCTGTTCACCAGCGCCATCGCGGCCAAGATCGGCTTCCAGGAGAACCGCGCCAACGAGCTCGTCGTCGACGGCGGCAAGCTCACCGGCGAGGTGCGCGAGCCGATCATCGGCCGCGACGCCAAGCTCGCCACCCTGATCGAGCTGCGCGAGTCGTTCGATCTCGACGCGATCGACACCCTTGCGGTCGGCGACGGCGCCAACGACCTCGGCATGATCGAGGCGGCCGGTCTCGGCGTCGCCTATCACGCCAAGCCAGCGGTCTCGGCCGCCGCCTCGGCCCGCATCGACCACGGCGACCTCACCGCCCTGCTCTATGCCCAGGGCTACACGCGCGATCAGTTCGTGGACTGACGAGACTGCGGCCGCGCGGCAGGCCATTAATCAATGGTTTTGCGAACGCTCGAAGATTGCAGTCGTATTGTCCATGGGCGAATCGCCGCCCAAGCAAAGCCGTTACCAAAGCCCTGCCTTCATCGGCTCTCGATCAGCGCATCATCAGGATTTTGTTTCAATCCAGCGCACTCGCACGCAACTCCATTCCAATCTCATTTCAGATCGCAAATCACATCATTCACCTTCCGCATCAAGGCGGCACGCGAACTGCCATTTTAACCGCATCACCAATCCATGAATTGTCAAATCATGCTGCAGCGCATATAAAGCTGACAACGCTAGGGAGTGTCCAAGGAAGCGAAAGCGATTGCAGGTGATGCAATCGATCATCGTCACAAAAGGACCTCTCGATGACCATCAAGCACATCATTCCCGGCTCTCTCCTTGCCCTCGCGCTGCTGAGCAGCGCTGCCGTAGCCGGCGAGCTGCCGAGCTACGAAGTGGGCGCGCTGCCGGCGTCCCCGCACCAGCTCTCCGTCATCGGCGCCTCTGCCGCCGCGCAGCAGACCGTTGCGATCAATGCGGACAGCACCGCCACCCCGGTCCAGCTCTCTGTGCTCACCCAGCATCGTCGCAGCGCCGCTCTCGCCGTGCCGGCGACCGTCGGCAGCGTTCGCAACTGATCGACAGGCCGTCTCCGCCATCAGGCAACTTGCTGCTGCTTCTCCCCGCAGGTCGGCGCGACCGTGGCCGAGGGCAGCAGCAGGAGTGCCGATGCGCTCGCCGCCGCGCAGACCGGCGCAGCGACCCAGAATACCCACGCGTAGTTCGGTACTTCGCCTGATCTCCCCAACACCGCGCCGAGCACCGCGATGCCGATCGCAAAGCCGGCTTGGCGCATGACGACCGTCACAGCCGCGGCCATCCCAGCCTGATCGGCCGGGACCAGCGCAACCACGGCCCCCGACAATTGCGGATGGGCCAGCGCGGCTCCGCTTCCGATCACGGCCATTGCGATGTGCACGAGCCACGACCGGAGCGCCGGATCGGGCATGGCCAGCGCGCCGACGAAGACAAGATTGCCCAGGGCGATGATAGCCAGCGCGACCGTGAAGTGCCGCCGCCATCCCCACCGGACGACCAGTCTTGCACCGAGCGGCGGCAAGACCAGCATCGGCAACGTCGCCGCGAGCATCGCAAACCCGCATTCGGAGGCAGTCCAGCCGAACGTCGCACGGAGAAAACCCGGCAGGAAGACCAGCACGGCCCAGTAGCCGAGCGATACGGCATTCAACAGCAGCGCGACGGCAACCATCGCGCGGTTGAGGAAGATCGCTGGATCGAAGATCGGCTGCGTGCGGCGCCGCTGCTGCCAGAGGAAGGTCGCCCCAAAAAGCGCCGCCAGCACGACCCCCAGGATCAGTTCCGGTCCGCCGTGACCGTGCAGCAGGGTTGCAATCAGCATGCAGAGCGCCGCGCTAAGAAGACCCATCCCGAGATAATCGAGCGGACGCCGCGCCGAACTGCGCATTTCGGGAACGAGCCGGGGAATGCTCCAGGCCGCCAGCAGGCACGCCGGCAGATTGGCGGCGAAGATCCAGCGCCAACCGATCCACGCGGAAATGCCGCCGCCGATGCTCGGTCCGACCGCCATCGCAACGCCCGAGACGACGCCGAGCCCCCCCAACACGCGCGTGCGCGAGGCGGCCTGCGGATAGAGAGCGGCAATCAGCGCAATGCCGCCGGTCATCACGAAAGCCGCGCCCAGTCCCTGCAACACCCGCGCGAGCCCGAGGGTCAGGCCGTCGGCCGACAGCGCGCACACGACCGATGCGGCGGCAAAAACGAGGTTGCCGCCGAGCATCGCTCGGCGACGGCCCAGACTGTCGGCGAGAGCGCCCGCGACCAGAAGCGCCGCCGTGAAGGCGAGGCTGTAGCCGTCCATCATCCAGGCCTGGCCGGCGATCCCAAGCCCAAGCTCGTCCGCGATGGTGGGCAAGGCCACCACCACGGCGGTCACATCGAAATTGGTGAGGAAAGCCGCCAGGCTCAGGGCGAGCGCCGGCCACATGGACGGCGCCGTTGCGACGTCGGCCGACGATGACGTGGAACGGGCTGTCGGCATTTGGCGGCCTTCGTCATGGGGAGGGACGGGCCAAAGATATGGCCGGCGCACCCATTCACGTCAGCATGAATCTCGTTCATACTTGGCCAATGCGATCTCTTCCGCCATTCGACGGTCTCGTTGCCTTCGAGGCCACCGCCCGCCACCGCAGCATGACCTTGGCAGCGACGGAGCTCGGGCTAACGCAGAGTGCTGTCAGCCACCGGCTGCGCAAGCTCGAGACCTATCTCGGCGCCAAGCTGTTCAACCACCGCAGCGGGACCGGACTGTCGCCGACGACGGCCGGCACCTCGCTGCTCACGGAGATCGTTGGTCTGCTCGACGAGATGGCGCTGCTGCGCGCGCGCTACCGCGCCGCCGCGCAGCCCGCGGTGTTGAAGGTCGGCGTGAGCGCAGCCTTGTCGCACTACTGGCTGGTGCGTCGGTTGCCCGGCTTTCTGTCCAGACACGGCGATGTCGGCGTCGAACTCGTCGTCGCCGAGAGCGAGGCTCAGGCGCGCGCAGCTGATGTCGATCTCCAGGTGCTGTGGTTGCCGAAGGCTGCGGCGCGCGCGAGCTCGACGCAACGGCTGCTGTTCAGAGAGCGCGTCTTTCCGGTCGCCATGCCGCGCCTGTTGCCGCGCGGCCGCGCCTTGCACGATGTCCGCAATCTCGCGAACTACCCCATCATTCACAAGGGGCGCGCCGGCCGCGACGACGGCGCTGAATGGTCATGGCCCGCATGGTTCGAGAGGCTCGGCCTCGGCGCGGAGGCTCCCGTCGGCATTCGGGTCGATACGATCAGCCTGGCGCTCGCCGCAGCGATCGAGGGCGCCGGCGTGGCGCTGGGACGATCGCTGCTCGTGCATGACGCACTGGCCGAGCGCCGCCTGACGCGCGTCGTTTCGGCCGAATGGGACGTGCCGTCCAGCAAGGTGCATGTCGTGCGCTGGCCGGCCGTGCTCAGCAGCGATACGCGCGTCCGGTTTTTCACGAACTGGCTCGCGAGCGAAGCAGCGCTGCTCTCCGATAGTGAGTGATGCGTAGACAGGATATGGAGAAGATTTCTTGAGTGACATCATCATCCGCGCCGCGACCAGCGAAGACGCGCCGGCCGTCGCGGCGCTCCATGCGGCGAGCTGGCGCGACGCCTATGCCAACATCCTCGCGCCGGAGTTTCTCAGCAGCGCCATCGACGCCGACCGGCGCGCGGTCTGGACGCAGCGGCTCGGCACGCCGGCCGTGGATCAACTCGTCAACGTCGCACGCGACCCGGCCGGGTTGATGCGCGGCTTCATCTGCTGCTATCGCGACGCCGACCCGGTGTGGGGACATCTGGTCGACAATCTTCACGTCGCGGCCGAGACCAGAGGCTCGGGGCTTGGAGAGCGGCTGCTTCGCGGCGCGGCTCGCCTGCTTTCGGCAGGCGCGTCACACTCTGGATTGCACCTCTGGGTCTTCGAGGCCAATGTCGCCGGCCTCCGGTTCTACAGGCGGCTTGGCGGCCGCATCGTCGACACCAAGCCCTCCAGCATTCCCGCGGCTGACGGAAAGACCGTCCTGCGCGTGCATTGGCCTGACATCACTCAGCTCGCCTGATCCGGCATCGCCGGTGCGCGCAGACATACAGCCCGCAAGCCGCTGAGCCCAGTTTGCATCATCCCCCCGACGGGTCCGGGAATTGTCATCGCCGGCAGCGGCGTGCCAAGACAAAGGATATCATATGCGCTATTGCGCAAATACGAAAATACGCATATATCGCCGCCATGTCCGATCCCGTCGCGCTGCTCGCCGCTCTGGCCGAGCCGACCCGCCTCGCAGCCCTGCGCATCCTGTGGGATGGCGGCGAGCATTGCGTCTGCGAGCTCATGCGGCAGCTCCGAGCCAGCGCATCGCGCATGAGCCGGCACATGTCCGCCCTCAAGGCCGTCGGTCTCGTCGTTGACCGGCGTGACGCCCAGTGGGTCCGGTATCGGCTGAACCCTGACCTGACGCCCGATCGCCGCGCCATCGTCAACGCCGTCATGGCGGCCATGCCTGAGCCGAACAGGAACGCAGCATGAAAACCGAAACTTCAACCTATCCTGACGGGTCGGCATCGGCTGTGATCTGGATCGTCGCGACGGCCGCTGCGGTCGCGATGTGGTTTGCGGTCTACTGGCAGCTGGAAGCGTTCTCGGCATGGCTGGTGTCGTCGCTGCCGGTGCCCCGCGACAGCCATCTGGAAGAAGCCGCGCGGTTCTTCGTGTTCGACGCGCCCAAGGTCCTGATGCTGATGACGCTGGTCGTGTTCGGCATGGGCGTCGTGCGCAGCTTCTTTTCAGCCGAGCGAACTCGCGCATTGCTCGCCGGCAGGCGCGAGGGCCTCGGCAATGTCGCGGCTGCAATCCTCGGCGTATTCACTCCCTTCTGCTCGTGCTCGGCGGTGCCGCTCTTCGTCGGCTTCGTCTCCGCTGGTGTCCCGCTCGGCGTGACCTTCTCGTTCCTCATCGCGGCGCCAATGGTGAACGAGGTCGCGCTCGGCCTGCTGTTCGCACTGGTCGGCTGGAAGATCGCCGCGATCTATCTGGCCTTCGGCCTGGCGGTCGCGATCGTGGCGGGATGGATCATCGGGCGCCTGCGTCTCGAAGGCTGGCTCGAGGAATGGGTTCGCAACGTGCGCGCCGGACAGGCGGATCTGCAGCCGGATTCACAGAACGTGGCCGATCGCATCCGGGCCGGAATCGAGGCGGTGCGCGACATCGTCGGCCGCGTCTGGGCCTGGATCATCGTGGGCATCGCGGCGGGCGCATTCATTCACGGCTATGTCCCGAACGACCTGCTCGCCTCGATCATGGGCAAGGACCAATGGTGGTCCGTGCCGGCCGTGGTGCTGATCGGCGTGCCGATGTACGCCAATGCTGCGGGCATCATTCCGATCGTCGAGGCGCTGCTCGGCAAGGGCGCGGCGCTGGGAACGGTGCTCGCCTTCATGATGAGCGTCATCGCGCTTTCGTTTCCCGAGATGCTCATTCTGCGCAAGGTGCTGACGCTCCGGCTGATCGCCGTCTTCGCGGGCGTCGTCGCCGCCGGCATCGTCGCCGTCGGCTATCTCTTCAACGCCCTGTTCTGATGAAAGGACAAGCCCCATGAAGAACGTCAAGATCCTCGGCTCCGGCTGCAAGCGATGTGTTCAGACCGCAGCAATGGTCTCCGCGGAAGCAAGCAAGCTCGGCATCGAGATCGAGCTGGAAAAGATCACGGACTTCGCCGACATCGCCAGGTTCGGCATCGCCTCGACGCCGGGCGTGGTGATCGACGGCAAGGTCGTCCATGCGGGCGGCCTGCCGAAACCAGAGGACATGGCGAAATGGCTGTCGACGTGATGTTGCGTCTGCTGCTCGCAGCCGTCCTCCTGCTCGGCCCGGTTGTCGTTGCGCGCGCCGATGAGCCCACGTGGACGCGGCGGATCATCGCGCCGGACACGGCGCTCAAGGCGGCACAGGCGGCGCTCGCCGAGTGCCGCAAACGCGGCTGGCAGGCCGCCGTGACCGTGAGCGATCCGTCGGGGCTTGCGCTGGTCACCCTGCGCGACCGTTTCGCTGGCTGGCATACGCTGGAGGCCGCGACGGGCAAGGCGCGGACGGCGGCGAGCTGGCGCGAGGCGACGAGCACGCTCGCAGCCCGGCTGGCTCGACCGGACGCCGCGGAGCGGGCCATCGTCAACGTTCCCGGCGTTGTCATGGTCGGCGGCGGCATGCCAATAGAGGCCGCTGGCCAGCAGGTCGGAGCGATCGGCGTATCCGGCGCGCCCGGAGGCGACAACGACGACATCTGCGCGAAGGCCGGCATCGAAGCGGTCGCCGCGGACATCGCATTCTGAGCGCCTGGAGGGCGAGCCACGAACGAGAGCGGCCACTGCTCGCCAATTCCGGAGGATGCTCGAATTGTCTGACACCATGCCCCAATTGGACGAAGCCTCCTTCCATCCGATCGACCGCGCCAAGCTGCTGGAGCCTGAGCTCTCCTCCCACCCTCCACGCATCCTGCTGCTGTACGGATCGCTCCGGCAACGCTCGTTCAGCCGCCTCCTCACGGAGGAAGCGGCGCGCGTCCTCGCGCGCTATGGCGCGGAGACACGCACCTTTGATCCGCGCGGACTGCCGCTGGTCGACGACGCCGAGCCGGATCATCCGAAGGTCCGCGAGCTGCGCGATCTCGTGACCTGGTGCGAAGGCATGGTGTGGTGCTCGCCCGAGCGGCACGGCGCGATGACCGGCGTGATGAAGACCCAGATCGACTGGATCCCACTGTCGCTCGGGGCCGTCCGGCCGACGCAGGGCAAGACGTTGGCCGTGATGCAGGTCAGCGGCGGCTCGCAGTCGTTCAACGCCGTCAATCAGCTGCGAGTGCTCGGCCGCTGGATGCGCCTCATCACCATTCCGAACCAGTCCTCGGTGCCGAAGGCCTTCGCGGAGTTCGACGACGCCGACCGCATGAAGCCGTCGCCCTATTACGATCGCGTCGTCGACGTGATGGAAGAGCTCGTCAAGTTCACGCTGCTGACGCGCGACCGGGCTGAGTATCTGGTCGACCGCTATTCCGAGCGCAAGGAGAATGCCGAGGCGCTGTCGACGCGGGTCAACCAGCGATCGCTGTGAGGCTCCGGCCGCGCGCTCCACCCTGCCCGGAACGTCGTCGCCGGCCGGCGGAGGCGTTGCAGGAGCTTCTGAAAAAAATAATCTTCTTGCGCTTTATCTGAAATCATGATTATCTCCCCGCATCCCGCCTCACTGCGGAGGGGCGTTGCGCGCGATCGTCACGACACGCGAGGTGGGGATGCGATGGCCGCGGTGAAGCCGCAGCGTGTCTTCGGGCACGCCGACGAACGGCTTTGCTGCGGACGTGAAATCGCAGCGTCCTGATACCCCGACGCTGGTATCAAGCCGCGATGGCGCTGATGTGCCGCGTGGTGATGGTGGCCAACAAGCCCGGCGCACCAGGGAGACTGCGTATAAGCGTGAAGACCGTCGCGCAGGGAATGCCGGAGTGTTCGGCTTTGCCTGTGGTACCTGCCGCCTGCATTTTTTTCGCAGGCGGGCCATGGGTGAGGCCTTCACCCGGCATTCCCTGCGCCCTCTGCATGATT
>NZ_JAUEUL010000039.1:0-38537 GCF_032487575.1 Bradyrhizobium sp. SZCCHNRI1009
GGTCCAGCCGCTCTGCAGCAGGCTGCGGGTGCGCTCCATCTCCTGCTCGGCGAGCGTCTGCGTCGCGTGCCCTTACGGCTCCACCGCGAAGCGGAGGCGGCCGGTGGGTTTGAGGGTCTTGGCGTCGAAGGTGCGGATTTCGGTGGTGCCGCCGACATCCAGGGTGACGGCCAGGCGGTCGCCGGCGGTGCCGGTGGCGACGATGCGGGCGCCCTTGGGCAGCATGGCGGTGAGGTCCGGGCCTGACGCCGTGCTTCCCTCGCCGCGGAAAAGGCGGTAGCCGATGGCGACCAGAAGCACGGCGATCGCGATCGAGGTGGTCACGCCCGCGATCATCATCATGCGCCGCAGCCGCGCCATCAGCTGGGCCTGCTCGGGCGAGGACGGCTCGGGCGCAACGGTAGAGTTCATGGACATCTCGACTTCACAATCCCACGGTCTGATGACGGTCATTGTCGCCGGCGACGAAGGCTCGCCGCGGCTCGATCGCGTGCTGGCAGCCAGGCTGCCGGAGCTGTCGCGGTCGCGGCTGAAGGCGCTGATCCTGGCCGGACAGGTGTCGCTCCGCGCGGAAGCGGTGCGCGACCCCGCTTATCACGTCACAGCCGGCGACACGATCACAATCGACGTTCCGGAGGCTGTCGCGGCCGAGCCCGCGGCCGAGGCGATCCCGCTGAAAATCATCTACGAGGACGACGACATCGTCGTCATCGACAAGCCGGCCGGCCTCGTCGTGCATCCCGCGGCCGGGCACGAGACGGGAACGCTGGTCAACGCGCTGATCGCGCATTGCGGCGCCAGTCTGTCCGGGATCGGCGGGGTCAGGCGGCCGGGCATCGTGCACCGGCTGGACAAGGACACCACCGGGCTGATGGTGGTCGCCAAGAACGACCACGCGCACGCCTCGCTGAGCGCGCAGTTCGCCGATCACGGCCGCACCGGCGCGATGGAGCGCGGCTATCTCGCCTTTGCCTGGGGCGTGCCGCACCGGCCGCATGGCACCATCAACGCGGCCATCGACCGTCATCCGCATGCCCGCGACAAGATGGCGGTGCGCGCAAAAGGCCGCGAGGCCATCACCCATTACGAGGTGCAGGAGAGCTTTACCGGCCGCGACGGCAAGCCGGTGGCGTCGCTGATCGCCTGCCATCTCGAGACCGGGCGCACCCACCAGATCCGGGTGCATCTGGCCCATCTCGGACACCCGCTGATGGGAGATTCGGTCTACGGCCCGCATTTCAAGACCAAGGCGAACCAGCTCGCGCCAGGGGCGCGGGAGGCGCTCGAGGCGCTCGGGCGGCAGGCGCTGCACGCCTATCTGCTGGTCATCGAGCACCCGCGGACGGGAGAAATAATGCGCTGGGAATCGGAGCTTCCGGAGGATCTTTCTCTTTTGGGGCGCGCCCTGCGAGCGGCGCTATGACGCAGGACCTTCAGAAAAACGCAAGCATGTCAAAAACTTAATGGAGCCACACGGGGTCGTGACCCCCGGAATCCTTCCACCGGGGGGCGAAAATGGTGTATGTTGCGCCTGCGTCGAATGGTCGACGCATGGAACGTCGCAAACCGGCCGGCTTTAACCAAGCGACCGCTTTGCCTGGCCCGCCGCTATCGGGGGCCTGAACCAACTGGAGGGCGCTCGATGGCCCGTACAGCTACTCTGCCGGTTCTCAACGGAGAATCGGGACTTTCACGCTACCTCGCCGAGATCCGCAAGTTCCCGATGCTGGAACCGCAGGAGGAGTACATGCTCGCCAAGCGTTGGCGCGAGCATGACGACAGCGACGCTGCGCATAAACTCGTGACCAGCCACCTCAGGCTCGTGGCCAAGATCGCCATGGGCTATCGCGGCTACGGCCTGCCGATATCCGAAGTCGTTTCGGAAGGCAATGTCGGCCTGATGCAGGCGGTGAAAAGGTTCGAGCCCGAGAAGGGCTTCCGCCTCGCCACCTACGCCATGTGGTGGATCAAGGCGTCGATACAAGAGTACATCCTGAGATCGTGGTCGCTCGTGAAGATGGGCACGACCGCGAACCAGAAGAAGCTTTTCTTCAACCTGCGCAAGGCCAAGAGCCGGATCAACGCGCTGGATGAAGGCGATCTGCACCCGGATCAGGTCAAGCTGATCGCGAAGCGCCTCGGCGTGACCGATCAGGACGTGGTCGACATGAACCGCCGCCTCGGCGGCGACGCCTCGCTGAACGCGCCGATCCGCGACGACGGCGAAGCGGGCGAATGGCAGGACTGGCTGGTCGACAACTCGCCCAACCAGGAAGCCATCATGGCCGAGCACGAGGAGTATGACCACCGCCGGCAGGCGCTGAACGGCGCGATCGGCGTGCTCAACGCCAGGGAGCGCCGCATCTTCGAGGCGCGGCGCCTGGCCGACGAGCCGATGACGCTCGAGGACCTCGCCGCCGAGTTCGGCGTGTCGCGCGAGCGCGTCCGCCAGATCGAGGTGCGCGCGTTCGAGAAGGTGCAGTCCGCCGTGAAGGGCGCCATCGCCAAGCAGGAGGCGGCGGCCCTGGAGGCCGCGCACTAGACGCGCGGCTTGCTTGAAGGTGGTTTTTGGATGCGATCGGAGCCGGCGGAGACGCCGGCTTCTTTGTTGGTGCAGTCAGTCCGGCGCGGCGCGGGCGAGCCCGGCGAGCGCACAGCCCTCGCAGTAGCGGGCGTCCTTGTAGTCGATCCAGTTGTGCGCATAGATCCGCTCCCGCGGGATGTTGTAGCGCAGCCGGAGCAGCTTCGAGAGGATGCGCCACGCAGCGATCTGGGCCTCGGTGGGAGGCGTGGTGACGTCGGGATAGTTGCCGGCAAACTCCACGCCGATGGAATTGTCGCGCACGACCTTGCGATAGGTCGATGCGTTGTCGACATAGCGGTTGTCGTTGCGGTTGGCGCCGTCGCCATGCAGCGTCACCAGGGTTTCCGGCACCGCCCAGTACACGGTGCCGTCGGTTTCCACCCACAGGGTGACGCCGCGCCGTTTCGGGTTCTTGGCCTGCGCCAGCGCCCCCGCCCGCGCCGACCCCGCCGGCCCTTCGGTCTGGTGGACGATGATGTTGGTCCAGGGATGGGCCTGGTGCGGATCGCCCCACGGCGCCAGCCAGACGATCTTCAAACCCGGAATCTCCGGCGTGCCGGATGATCGGGCCAGCGCGGCGAGGTCCTCGGCCGAGGCCGGCGGAGGGAGAAGATTGAAAAGCAGCGCGAGCGCTGCGCGGAGGGAGAACAGGACCGGCCTCATGGCCGGTAATGATAGCACCGGCTACCCGGCGGCGGCATCCTGGCGGCGCGGCGCTGCCACCAGCGGCTCGATCTGGTCCGGGGCGAGCGCCGGTGTCTCGTGGTCAGGAGTGACGACGGCATACCGGTTCTTGCCGTCCTTCTTGGCGACATACAGCGCCTGGTCCGCCCGCGCCATCAGCCGGTCGGGGAATGCGCCGACATCCTCGCTCCATTCGGCGACGCCGATCGAGACCTCGATCGGCACCTCGGCGCCGGCACAGGCCTCCGCATCGTCGCGGCAGACCTGCAGGATGCGCCGCGCGATCATCGCGCCCTCGCGCAGCGAGGACGCCGGCAGCACGATGCAGAATTCGTCGCCGCCGGTGCGCGCCAGCATGTCGCCGGGGCGCAGCCGGGTCTGGGCCATCAGCGTGAAGTGCTGCAGGCAGGCATCGCCGGCGGCATGGCCATGGGTGTCGTTGATGATCTTGAAGCCGTCGAGGTCGATCACCAACAGCGCGAACGGCCGTCGCGAGCGCTCGGCGCGCGCGCACTCCTCGCTCAGGCGCTGCATCAGGTGACGGCGGTTGGCGACGCCGGTGAGATCGTCGAGCAGCGCGAGATCGGCGACCTCGTTGCGCAGCCGGTCCACCGCCATCAGCAGGAAGCCGAAATTGAGCGACATCGACAGGAAGATCAGCAGCAGCACCGCGGCGGCCTGGCCGCTGGTGGAGTGGCTGAAATTGAAATCGGCGCCGATGAACGCCCCGATCGACCGCGCAGCAAACACCGCGATGATCAGAACGGACAGCAGGCCGGCCAGCCGCGCTCCCGGATTGACGGGCCCGCGCCTCGCATCCAGCACCAGTCGCGCGATGATCGCCATGGGGACCGCCTGCCCGATCGAGTAGCACAGGATCCTCAGCGGGCCGTGGTCGTATACGTATTGGAAAAACGCGATCGACGCGCAGGTCATGGCGACGACGGTCAGGCTCAGCCGCCACGACGCCCTGTAGCCGTAGAAGCGCTCCACGCCCATCGCGGCGAGGCAGATCGCGAAGGTCATCAGCGAGCCGCCGGCCAGCAGCGGAACGAACGAGCCGAAATAGAACCGCGTCAGCGCGAATGCCGCCGCCGGCGCGCACATGAACGCAGATGCCGTCCAGTACCGCGCCGAATCCAGATTGGGATAGCTGCGCATCACGTAGGCCCAGATCAGGCCCAACGCGAGGAAATTGACCACGAAGGCGGTCCACAGCGTCGGAACGTTCAGCATCCCGACAGCAGGACGCCGCAGGCCCTGTCCTCGATGTTCAATAACGCCACGCTCATGAGCTACCCTGTTGTTCGCAGCAACATGGGCGCGGCGCAGTTAACGGTTCCTCAAGGGCCCAACCAAGATTGCGCCTTGGTTTTGAATCAATGAAAACACTTTTTACGATCCGCTAACCTTGTCACGACCCGAGCGCCAGCGGCGCAACTGGCCGGCCAATGCATCGAGCTGTGGATAAGCGCAACGGCGCTGGTGACGGCGTGAGGCAGAGCTTCGCGAATCTGCTGGGATCGACACCCGAGGCTGATGCATGGCTGGCGTGCGCCAGCGAAGCCTCGAAGTCGCGTTGCAATCCATCAAACTCCTGACGAGGATTCCATGGCGAAGAAGGCGAAGAAGGCCGCAAAGGCCACCAAGAAAGCTGCGAAGAAGACCAAGAAGGCTGCCAAGAAGAAGTAGTTGCAATTCCCGGGTGGGAGCGCGGCTTCCACCCGGCTCTCAGTTGGCTCGACCGCTAGCCGATTCTACTACGTCTCCACCGGTCGGCGTTTGCCACGCATCACCCTTTGAGCAACGCTGGCGACGCGAGACCTTGCCTCATCCGATATCGGGCGTGCGCTCGAGCGTCACCTCGGCCTCGCGCAGCACGTCCAGCGGCGCCCACGGCTTGCTCCAGAACTTCGTGCCGCCCGGCAGCGGCTGCGACAACGGGCGGCCAGACGTGACGACCACATTGATGTGGGGGTGACGCGCCTTGGCGACATGGGCAAGCTCGACCCCGTTCATGCGGCCCGCCAGATTGACGTCGGTCATCAGCAGCACGATGCGATGACCCGGCTTGTTCAGGACGAGTTCGGCGGCCTCCGCGCTCTCACACGCGATCACGTCGTACTCGCTCTCTTCGAGCAGCAGCGTGATCATCTCGCGCTGCGCCAGGTCGTCTTCCACGATCAGTGCGGTGGCGCGAAAAGGTTGCGACTGTCCCATGCAGGTCCTCCACGAATGTGTGCTCGTAAAGTAATGTGAGTTAAAAGCTGAACCGCCGGATGGTTCGGTTCCAATCAGAAAAAGTGGCAGAAAACCCAGCTGCAATTCAACCAGGCACGTGGAACCGGTCCATCAGGGGAGTGAAGCGACAATGACGATCATTCGAGGCGCAGCTGCCGCCGTGACAGGCGCAGCCAGCGGTATTGGCCGTGCGCTGGCGCAGGAGCTGGCGGCGCGCGGCTGCGATCTCGCACTTGCCGATCGCGATGAGGCGGGCCTCGCAAGCCTCGCCGCCGAGCTCACCGCAAGCGGCCGCAAGGTGACCACGCACCGGCTGGACGTCAGCGACGTGGCTGCAGTCACCCAGTTCGCCGCGGACGCGACCCGCGCGCATCCCGGCCTCAACATCGTCGTCAACAATGCCGGCGTGGCACTGTTCGGCAGCTTCGCCGAGATCGATCAGGCGGAGATGGACTGGCTGTTCAACATCAATTTCTGGGGCGTCGTGCACGGCACGCGCGCGTTCCTGCCGCATCTTTCGCGCCGGCGCGAAGCGCATGTCGTCAACCTGTCCTCGATCTTCGGCATCATCGCTCCGCCCGGCCAATCGGCCTACGCCGCGGCAAAGTTCGCGGTAAGGGGATTTTCCGAGAGCCTGCGCCACGAGTTCACAGCCGCCGGCAGTCCGGTGCGGCTGTCGGTCGTGCATCCCGGCGGGATCGCCACGGCGATTGCGCGCAATGCTCGCGCTGGCCACGGCATGACCGACAATGCGCGCCGCGTGCAGGCCATCGAGCGGTTCGAGCGGCTCGCCAGGACCAGCCCACGCGACGCCGCGTTGCGGATCATCCAGGGCATCGAGCGCAATGAGCCCCGCATCCTGATCGGCAGCGATGCCCGCTTCATGGATCTCCTGCAGCGGTTCATGCCGGGCACCTATTGGCGCGTGATGGCGAAGCGGCTCGAGAAGGCGGCCGCGAAGCAGGCGTGAGCCACGGGACAGGAGGCCCCGCCCCGGCTCGCGCCCGTGGCGGATACGCCGGAGCGATCGGCGTGTCGGCAACCTTGATACGTCAGCCGCCCAACGAGCGGTCAGGCCGCTCTGATATGGGCCAGGAACTGGTTGACCTCGCTGCGCAGCCGGGTCGACTGCTGCGCGAGTTCGCCGGCCGCCGACAGCACCTCGTTGGCGGCATGGCCGGTCTGCACGACGCCGGACGTGACGCCCGCGATGTTGCGCGTGACGTCCTGGGTCTTGCCGGCAACGACGTTCACACTGCCGGCGATCTCGCGGGTCGCCGCGTCCTGCTGCGCGATCGATGAGGCGATGATGGTCGAGATCTCATCGACCTCCTGGATCGTGGCGCAAATCATGCCGATGCTGTGGACGGCAGCGGCGGTTTCGGCCTGAACCGCGGCGATCTGAGCCCCGATCTCTTCCGTTGCCTTGGCCGTTTGGGTCGCCAGCGTCTTCACCTCGCTGGCGACGACGGCGAATCCCCTGCCCGACTCGCCGGCGCGCGCGGCCTCGATCGTCGCATTCAGCGCCAGCAGATTGGTCTGGCTGGCGATCTGGGTGATGAGCGCGACGACCTCGCCGATCTTGCCGGCCGCGAGGTTGAGCCGCTGCACCTTGTCGTTGGATTGCTGCCCTTCGTCCGCCGCCTTGCGAACCACGGACGACGCACGCTCGAGCGTCTTGCTGATCTCGTTCATCGAGGATGACAGCTCTTCGGCCGCCGAGGCAACGGTGTTGACATTGTCCGATGCGGAGCCGCACGCCTGCGATACCGTCAGGGCCTGCTGTTTCGACTGATCGATCGTCACCGACATCGAACGGGCGGTCGTCTCCATTTCGATGGCCGCAGCCGACACTGCGTCGACGACGCCGCGGACGCTGGCCTCGAAGCCATCGGCCACCTCCATCAGCATGCGGCGCCGGTCCTCCTCGGCACGAGCCTGGGCCTTCTCCTGCTCCGCCTGCAGATCCCTCATCCGGACGGCGTTGTCCCTGAAAATCGAAACGGCGCGTGCCATCTGTCCGACCTCGTCCTTGCGCCAGTCGGCCGGGACGCGAACGTCCAGGTTGCCGTCGGCGAGCTCGCGCATCGCACTCGTCATCTGGACGATCGGACGGGAGATGCTGCGCGCGATCAACAGCCCGGCGAGCGCGATCAGCACGAGGCCGGCCAGCGTCATCCCGATTGCCAACGCCCCGGCGCGATTGCGAGCCTGGATGAACTCGCTGTTGTCCATGACGATCTCGACGGCACCGATCGGCTTGCCGGAGAAATCCTTGATCGGGCCCAGCAACGCGACGACCGGAACACCTTTGAGCTGTCCTTGGCGCGACAGGAAGCCGCCGGCCGACGCCTCCCGATAGTCGCCGCTTGCGAAGAAGGAGGTCTCCCCGATCGTCGTCGCGAACAGCTTGAAGCCGGTGTCGCCAGCCAGGCGGAACGCGACGTCGACACTGCGGCTGCGCTTGAACTCGTCGAAGAAGTTTTGGCCAAAGGTCAGGCCGAACTCGACCGAGCCCAGATGTTTGCCGGCGGAAACGATCGGTACGACGCCGCGGAGGCCGAGGCCGGCAACGCCGCCCTCCAGCCCGACGATCGGCTTGCGGTCGGTGTTGGCGGCCACCACCGTCTTGCGGAATCCCGACAGATCGTCGCCGAACTTGGCCGGCTGGTGCACCCGCAGGAAGGACATCGCCGGCGGCGTATGAAACTGAAACTGGTCGACACCGTAATCGGCCTTCAGGCTGGCCATGCCCGCACCGAACAGCCGCATCAAGGCGTCGCGGTCGTTCTGCGCCATGGCGTCCTGGACCGCCGGGATCTTGGCGACCACCGCGCTCATCGCTTCCGCGCGGGTCGACTCCAGCTGCAGACGCGAATTGAAGGCGTCATATTGGGCGTGGAGTTCGCGCTCATTGGCGCGGTCGATGATGCCGCCGATGATCCACATGGCGACCAGCAGCACGAAGAGGGCCGTCGCTGCCGCACCGATCACCAGAGAAAGGGTGATCCGGGTTCTCAAGCCAACAAACTTCAACATGCGATCCTCGAACGTCGACTGGTGTCCGAGTATTGCAGCGCTGCAACTAATTATTCCTGAACGAGTCAGCCATTGTAGCGGACTAACAGCAAACTCTCGCGACGGGGCGGCGCGACGTTGCTAGCGAAACTCCCGTCCCCCGACTTGTTATTAACCTGCCGCAATCCCCGTTGATTGCAGCCATGCCGACATTCAACTTCGCATATCTTCGATCTCAGGCCATGACATCGCTGAATGTCGGGCTGGTCGGGACAGTACGAGCCTACGCGACAGGGCCGCCCCGCGCCCGCCAGCCGCTCATGCCGCCGGCATAGTGGCGGATATCTTGCCGCCCGGCCGACAGCGCCCGCCGCAGGGCGGTGGCCGAGCGGCCGCCGGCCTGACAGATCAGAACCACCGGCTTGTCGTGCACGAGGTTGCCCGGGTCGAAACGCGACAGCGGGTGATTGACGGCGCCCGGGATGTGGCCGCCCTTGAACTCATGCGGCTCGCGCACGTCGACGATGACGCAGCTTCGCTGCTGATGCGCCCGCACCAGCTCATCATGCTCGATCGCCGGCACGCTGGTCGACCCCGTCAACCTGCTGAACAGTCCTGATAGCATGGGAGGAACCTCTCACTGTTTGACGTAGGGGCACTCGGGCGACTCAGCCTAGCCCTGCGTCCGCTTCGCCTTGGCCTCGGACGCTTCGACCCAGAAGAAGAACGCACCTGCGCCGATCGCGAGCGCGGCGAACCAGACGCCATCCGGCACGCCGGTGATGTCGGGCAGCCGCACCTTGCCGAGCGCCCAAACATTCAGGACGTGGGCCTTCACCCAGTCGAAGCTCAGCGCGTAGAGGATCGCGCCGACGATCATGCCGAAAGCGCCGACTGCGGCATGCACGCTGCCGCTGGCGATGGCGCCGAGCGCGGTGCCCGGGCAGTAGCCGTAGACCACCATGCCGATGCCGAAAAGCGCCGCGCCGAGCGCGACCGCGAGCATGTTGGCGTCCTTGACGTAGTATTTGGTGTTGCCGGTGTCGACCAGCAGCAGCACGCCGATGCCGCCGACGACGATCGCGGTGCCCATCACCTTCAAGACGGTGAAGTCGCGCAGCCGGAACTGATTCTCGATCACGTTGCAGCTCGTGACCTTGCCCTGCTGTAACAGATAGCCGAACACGGCGCCCATCAACAGCGGGCCGGCGATGCTCATCAGCGACGTCATGGCCCTTCTCCTACGCTTTGCGGAACATGAGGCGCGACACGAAAAGGCCGGTCGCGAACATCACGGCGAGGAACAGCCAGCTCGACAGCGCCAGTTGCAGACCGCCTGAAATGCCGTGTCCGCTGGTGCAGCCGCCGGCCAGACGCGCGCCATACATGATGACGATGCCGCCGAGAAACGCAGCGACGAAGCGCTTGAACACCGACGGACCAAAGCGCTCCCTCCAGACCTCCGGCACCAGCTCGAGGCGCCACGTGCCGGAGATGACCGCCGACAGGAATGCGCCGAGCGGAATGCCGACCAGAAACCAGACGCCATAGTCCCATTTCAGCGGCATCGACTTCCAATAGCTGTTGGCGGCGACGGCGTCGGATCCGATCACCGGCGCGGCGAACAGCGCCGCGATGCGCGAGAACGCCGTCGTCACGCCGAGCGGGTCGCCGAACCCGGCAAAGGCCACCCAGCTGAGGATGCCGATGCCGGCGCCGACCAGATAAGGCGACCAGTCGATCCCCCGGGACGTGCCCAGATCCTTGACCATGACGTCGTTCATCATTGCCACGACGGGTCCTCCTGCTGACGCGGCCCAGCGCCGCGACCGACGTACGCCACTATATGCATATATTCGAATTTATGCAATTATAATTCAGCGGGTGCCGATAGGTGACGATGCCGATAGGTGAAGAGGCGGGGCTCTGCGGCAGCGTGACGGTGAGGAAACAGCGGCACTGACGACTTCGGGAACGGCAGCCCCGCGCAAGCCGCGGCGGAGCTTGATCCGCCGCGGCCCCACGCGCTCTATTCATGTCGGCGCGGGCCTCGCAAGCCCATCGTCACCACGCGACTCGGTCGCGCGGCTCGCCGCGGCCGCAGGGAGAAGTCCTCGAGAATGGGCTCGCAAGCCAACGCAGAAGCGATGGCCGGCGAGAGGTGGCCGGGCCTGCGCACCTGTCCAGCACTCCCGACGCGGGCCGGCGAATGGCGGCGAGATCGGATCTCTGCGGCTCGGTCGCTGCGAGCTCCTAGGCGGCTCTCACGCCGGCGATGAACTTCTTCACTTCCATGCTCAGTCTGGCGCTGTCGTCGGCCAGCGATTTCGCAGCGGACAGCACCTGGGACGCGGCGGTTCCGGTATCGACGGCGCCGCGCTGCACGTCCGCAACGTTGGCCGAGACCTGCTGCGTTCCCGCCGCCGCGTGCTGGACGTTGCGCGAGATCTCCTGCGTCGCGGCGCCCTGCTGCTCCACGGCCGATGCGATCGTCGACGAGATCTCCTGCAATTTCTCGATGGTGATGCTGATGTCGCGGATGGCACCGACCGATTGCTGGGTGGCGGACTGGATGCCGGAGATCTGCTGGCCGATCTCGCCCGTGGCCTTCGCCGTCTGCTCGGCCAGCGCCTTGACCTCGGATGCGACCACCGCAAATCCGCGGCCGGCCTCGCCGGCGCGTGCGGCCTCGATCGTTGCATTCAGCGCGAGCAGATTGGTCTGTCCGGCAATCGTATTGATCAGCTCGACGACGTCGCCGATGCGGGCAGCGGACTTCGAAAGCTCGCTGACCTGTTCATTGGTCTTGCGGGCCTGTGCCACCGCCTCATTGGCCATCCGGGCCGAATCCTGGACTTGCCTGCTGATCTCGTTGACGGACGCGGAGAGCTCCTCGGTCGCAGATGCCACCGACTGCACATTGGTGCAGGCTTCCTCGGAAGCCGCGGTGACGGACGTGGCCAGGTTCTGGGCGCGGCTCGCCGTGTTGCTGAGCCCGCCGGCGTGACCCTCCAGAGTACTCGATGCCGTGGACACGGTGTCGACGATCTCGCCGACCACGGCCTCGAAGCGGCCGGTGATCTCGTCGAGCCGCCGGCTGCGTTCCAGTTTCACCTCCGCCTCTTTCGAAGCGATGTCGTCGGCCTGCTTCTTCGCAATCAGGGCGGTCTTGAAGACCTCCAGGGCGTCGGCCATCATGCCTACTTCGGTCTTCTGGCCGCGATAGGGGATCTCCATCGCCAGATTGCCCTCACCAAGCGCCTGCATCGGCCTGATGATGGAAGCGATGCACCGGGAAATGTCGCGAACGAACCAGCTTCCGATGCCGATGCCGGCGAGAACGGCAAGGACGATGACCGTCGACATCAATTCAAACGCCTCCGCATAGCCATCCGCGGCGATCCTGGTTTCGGCGTCGGCGCCACGATTGTTGAGGTCAATCAGCTTTCGAAGAAACTCGTCCGACTGATTGGCGACGCTCCGGACCGTCTTGTTGAACAGATCGCTCGCCTGCTTGGTCGTATTGCCGTTCCCTGCGCGCAGCACCTCGAGCACACCATCGGCAGCCTTGACGTATTGCTCCCAGCCCCGCGACCAGCTCTCGAACAGGCTGCGCTCCTCGGCCGACGAGATCATCGCCTCATAGGAGCGGCGCGCCGTCGCGATGACGACGAGCGTTGCCTTCATGTTGCGGTCGAGATTGTCCTTCTCCTCAGTCGTATCAGCCGTCATGTAGGCCCGGAGCTGCGCCCGATTGAGGTTGATCGCCGAACGCAACTCGCCGAGCACTCGCACGCTTGGCAGCCAGTTCTTGGCGATCATTTCGGTATGCGTATTGATTGTCTGCATGCCGCGGACGGCCAGCAATCCGACGATGGACATCGCCACCAGCAGCAGCGCAATGACGGCCGCCATCTTTGCTCGAATGGAGAGTTGCGACATCTCGCGTGCCTTTCGTCGTCCCAGCGATTCGTATCGGTCCGCCGCATGATTGCGCCGTCCCCCGCGCGACGGTAACACCCGACCTTCGCAAATTGGTTAACATGCGGGATCTCCAGAATGGGATCTACCAACGTGATGTTCGGGCGTGATGGTCCGAATGCCGTGTTCGGCGCGCATCTCCTGTAGCCAACCGCGGACTACGCGATCTGCGCGCCGGCGTGACGACGCAAAGACGCGTGTCTTCAGGTTCGATCCGATCTGATCAGACAGCATTTTTCGTCAGAGGCTGGAAGTGCGCCGACACGCCAGGCATCGACGAGCCTGTGACCGGAGATTCATGAATGCTGCTCTTTGACGCTGCATTTGCAATGCCGCTCGGCAGAGGCAGGCTCGCTTCCGCAGGATGCCTCAAGAAGGCATGGCGGAGGGCGACTGAACCGGGCTCTGCGCCGGCTTGGTGGCGAACAGCCAGCGGTCGACGACAAAATCGGTGACGGCCGCACCCAACCACATGCCACCGAGCACGATCCACGCTGTGAGCGCGAACACCGATGCCCCGGTCACGCCGGCGCCAACGGCGCAGCCGCCCGCCAGCATCGCGCCGAATCCCATCAGGACGGCGCCGATCATGTAACGGCGCATGCCGCGCCCATCCGAGAAGCCTTCGAGATTGAGTTCGCGCGCCAGCGCGGCCGCAACGAACGAGCCGATGAACACACCCGGAATGATGCCGAGATCGAAGCCCGGCTTCAGTTGCGGGCTGGCGAGCACCTGCATCAGCAGCTCCGCCGAAGGACCGCTGAATGTCAGGCTCTTCAGCGGCACCGGCGAGAACGAGGCCTGGCCGAGCTGATAGGTGAGGAGCCAGCCCCCGGCGACCGCCGCGCCCGCGGCCACCGCCGAGCGCAGGATCTTCGGGCCAACCTGAAACTTCGACACGGCGGCGAGCCCGGCCAGGAACCACAGCATGCCGAAGCCGAGCTTCTCGGGCGTACCGCCGCCGAACAGGCTCATGATGTCGCGCGACGGTCCGCCGTCGACGAGCCAAAGATTGGTGAGCCACTCGCGTGCCGGCGCGAGCAGGCCGCGATAGGCGGACTGCGCCGTCACCGCGAAGATGAGGCCGGACAGCAGCGCCCGCAGATTGCCGTTGGCCGAGAGCACCAGCAGACGGCTGGCACAGCCTCTCGCCAGGATCATGCCGCAGCCGAACAGCGTGCCGCCGATCATCGCGCCGGAAATGCTGCCCTGCTGCGCCAGCTGGCGCGCTTCGGAGACGTCGAGCAGGCCCATTGCCACCAGCGCCTGGGTGCCCAGCAGCGCCGAGGCGAAGGTGAGGAGCCACACCGCCAGCCGCGGACCGCCCTGCCCGCGCGCGAACTCGATCGTGGCCGCCCGGAGGCAGAAGCGGCTGCGCTGGGCGAAGAAGCCGAACGCGCCGCCGGCCGCGAGCCCGCACAGCAGCGACACCAGCTCCTCACCCAGAAGGTCGATCAATGCGGTGAGCACAGGCGCTCCCGTCGTTCAGGCCGGCCGCTCAACCTGCCGGGCGGCATCGGCAAGGACGCATGTGCCCGTCACGGGCGCAGGTAGGCGTATCCACTCTGCTGCAGCTCGGTGAGGCGCACGACGCCGCCCTTCTCCGCCACCGCAAAGCCCGGCAAGAGATCGTCGAGCTTCACGCCCTGCGCCTTCATGGTGTTCGCACAGGCCTCGAAGCCGACGCCGGCCTTCATGAGGCGCTCGGCCAGAGCCGAGATGGTCTGGTCGGCCGAAATCGCATGAAAGGCCCGCAAGCCCGGACCGTGGATCACCAGGCGAATGTCTGCGCGTCCAGGTCCTCCGGTGCCATCGACGTGGTTCTGGAGGTTGCCGAGAACGAACAGGGCGCGGTCCTGATCGGCGAGATGATAGGCGACGCGCTGGCGCGGAGATTCCGTCGCCGCGCGTGCGCTGCTGACACCGAAGATTCCAAACAGGCTGGCAAGACCAGCTTGCATCAAAGATCGACGTTCCATGGTGGCTCCTAGCGCGCGGCTGCAATGAATCCTGCGATGCGATCAGCGGCATCCTCGGCGGCGAGATCGCGAAAGAAGTGATCTGCGTCGTCAATCGTCTCCAGTCGGACACGGCTGCCGGCGCGTGAGGCCAGCGGCGCGAACGACGCTGCCACGTCCGGCACCGTCTTGTCTTGCGCTGCCGCAAGCACCAGAACCGGCAGGCTCAGATCGGCGATCAGCGCCGCCGTATCCTGGCGCCGGTCGGCGCGATAGAATGCTGCGAATGCGCGCGCCGTCACCTTGGCATCGCGGCAATAGATGAAGCCCGGCACCGACATCCAATCACCGCCGCGCCCGGCGGCGATCGCAGCCTCGGCCTTGTCGAGCAGCGGCGCCAATCGCTGGCCGTAGCTCTCCGCATAGGCGTCTCTCAAGCCGGTCTCGATGCTCGCCGTCGCCGGCGCCAGGAGGATCGCACCGTCGACCGCGGCCTTGGGATTGGCGGCTAGATAGCGCGCGACCTGATTGGCGCCGCGCGAATGTCCGAGGACGAAGACGTGCGACGACGTCTTGCGCGCTTCGCTCAGCCAGGCGGTGATCTCCACGACCGCATCGTCCGTCACATAGTCATGGGGTTTGGCACAATCGTACATGCCGGTGCGGCGATCGAGACCGAGCACGAGATTGTGCGCGAGCGAGGCGATGCCCCGCTCGGCCAACGCCTTGGACAGGCCCTGGATGGTCTCCATGTCCTTGTGCGCGAGCGTGCCGTGCGTCATCAGCACCAGCGGCACATCCGGTCCAGACTGCGCCGGCAGTCGGAGCGTGCCGAGCGCCGTACGCCCGCCGATCGTGAGTTCGCGCGGCTCCTCGGCCGCGAATGCGATCGACGCAATGAACGAGACGACAAGAGCGAGCCACCACCGCATCGCAAATTCCTCAGGGACGCACGATCGTCCAGTTCTTCTCGGACAGCTCCAGCAGGGTCGCGACCCCGGTCTTGACGACCGTGACACCATCGAGCAGAGGCGGCCGCCGTCCCTCCTTGCTCGCGAGCGTCTCCAAGGTATTGCCGCAGGCGATGAAGCTCACATTGGGCATCGACTTGGCGAAGCCGAGCACCCGCTCCTTCACCGGCGAGCGGTCGGCCAGCAGCATGTCGAGGCCGCCATTGAACGCGACGATCACGATCTCGACCTCCGCGCCCTCGCCCGAATAGTGGCGGGAGACATTCGCGGCGACGTCGAGCACCGCGCGCATCTTGGCCGGATCCTCGTCGCTGATCTGCAACGCGAGCCTATGTGGCTCGGCTGCAGCGGCGATGGATGCAACCCCGCTTCCGGCCAGGGCGACGGATGCGGCCGCCAACAGCATCTCGCGGCGGCTGCATCCGGCAATCCTCACTCGACGCCTCGCGGCTTGCCGTCCTTTTCTTCCGGCGTGACGTCGACCGCCGTCGCGCGTCCGGTGATCTTGACCGGCGCGATGCAGTTCTTCATGCAGGGATCCTTCTGCCAGAACGCCTTCTCGCTCGTGGCCCGGTCATCCATGATGAACCCGCCCTCGTTCGGCATCTTGATCGTGGCGAGATTGCTGTTGCTCAGCTCGAAGTTCTGATCGGTGATCACGTCGTTCAGATAGAGCACATAGGCGACCAGCGCATAGTACTCGTCGACCTTCAGCGACTGCGGGCTGCCGAACGGCATCGCGTGGCGGACGTAGTCGAACAGCGTCGAGGCATAGGGCCAGTAGGAGCCGACCGTCTTGACCGGATTGTCTGATGTCAGCGATCCCTTGCCGCCGGCAAGCACCGGCCAGCGGCCGGCGCCCTCGCCGAATTCGCCATGGCAACTGGCGCAATTGTCCATGAACAGCTTCTCGCCCTGGGCGACGGTGCCCTTGCCGACGGGCAGCCCCTGTCCGTCCGGACGCACATCGATGTCCCAGCCGCGGATCTCCTCGGCGCTCGGCGCGCGGCCGATGTTGAAGCGCTGCGG
Organism: Bradyrhizobium sp. SZCCHNRI1009; assembly: GCF_032487575.1. Taxonomy (NCBI): domain Bacteria; kingdom Pseudomonadati; phylum Pseudomonadota; class Alphaproteobacteria; order Hyphomicrobiales; family Nitrobacteraceae; genus Bradyrhizobium; species Bradyrhizobium sp. SZCCHNRI1009. The sequence continues at coordinate 16,467 of NZ_JAUEUL010000039.1, forward strand.
CGCCTTTACATCAATCTTGGCCTCAGTCTTCTCGCCCGGGCCGCCGGCGAATGCCACCGAGCCCGCAAGGGTTGCGAGCGCTGCGGCGGCAATGATGAGCTTAGGCGACCTCGACATTCTCGACCTCACCGTTTGCCTGCACGTGCCAGGTCTGGATGCCATTGTTGTGATAGATGGAATTGTAGCCGCGCACCTTGCGCAGTTCGGCCTTGGACGGCTGGACGTAGCCGGTCTCGTCCTGGACCCGCGACTGCAAGAGCAGCGGCCCGCCGTTCCAGTCGAACTCGTAGTAGAAGCGCGTCAGCGCCTTGTCGAGCACCGGGCCGTCGATCCGCGCCGGCCACCAGTTGCGGCCGCCATCGAGCGAGACGTCGACGCGCTTGACCTTGCCGTTGCCCGACCACGCCAGGCCCGACACGATCGTAAAGCCCTTGCCATGCTTGATCGGCGCCTGCGGGCTCGGGCTCGTGATCACCGACTTCGCATCCATCGCCCAGGTGAAGCGTCGCGCCTTGCCGTTCGGCAAAAGATCCGTGTACTTCGAGGTCTCCTCGCGGGTGTGCCAGGGCTGGTCGCCGACCTTGATGCGGCGCAGCCATTTGACCCAGAGATTGCCCTGCCATCCGGGTACGACCAGGCGCATCGGATAGCCCTGCTCGGGATACAGCGCCTCGCCGTTCATCTTGTAGGCGATGATGCAGTCGTCGAGCGCCTTCTCGATCGGCAGGCTGCGATCCATCGACGCGGAGTCGGCGCCCTCCACCAGCAGCCATTTGCCGTTGGTCTTGACGCCGGCCTCTTCGAGCAGGGTGCGCAGCGAGACGCCGGTATATTGCACGCAGTGGATCATGCCATGCGTGAACTGGCAGCCATTGAGCTGGGCGCCGCGCCACTCCATGCCGGAGTTGGCAGCGCATTCCATGAAGTGGATGCGGTTGACGCGCGGATAGCGCTTGAGCTCGTCGAGCGACAGCAGCAGCGGCCGCTCGACCAGGCCGTGGATCATCAGCCGGTGATCGGCCGGATCCACGTCGGCCACGCCGCCGTGATGGCGTTCGAAGCACAGTCCGTTCGGCGTGATGATGCCTTCCAGCTCGTGCAGCGGCGTGAAGCTGACCGAGGATTCGCGCGAAGCCGTCAGCCATTCGACGTCGCGGCGGACGACGTCCTTCTCGAACTTCGACGGCTTGCCGTAGGGCCGGACGGCGACGCCCTCGCCGAGGGTGCGCGTCCATTCCGGCACGTTCGGCGGCTGGTTGGCGGGATTGCCGGCGCCGGCTCGCGCCTGCGAGGCCAGCGCGGTGGCGGCGAGACCACCGGCCGCAGTCAGGAAACCACGACGCGAGGCGCGTGGGGCTGAGGGAAGTGATTTGTCCTTGGACATCGTCGTCACACTCCGGAGACTTTGACGGCCCGGTTGGGCTCGAGACGAACGGTTTTCTGGCGCTGCAGATAGCTCGACACGACCTCCCAGATCGGCGGCCCCTGCGTGCCTTCGTTGACGCTGGCCCAGCCCGCGACCTGATACTCGCGCGCCGGATCGATCGCGGCGCCGGTCTTGATCAGGCGCATGTCGGAGATGCGCTGTCCCTGCGGCTTGTTGACGTCGATGGCATAGGACATGCCGCCGATGCGGACCATGTCGCCGCCCTGCTGGTAGTAGGGATCGACGTTGAACAGGTTGTCGGCGACGTCCTCGATGATCTCCTTCAGCCGCGTGCCGGTCATGCCCATGCGATAGACGGCGGGATAGGTGATCGCGGTGGCGTTGGTGACGTCCTCGAAGGTGATGTCCTGGCCCGGCATCACGCTTGTGCCCCAGCGGAAGCCCGGCGACAGCGCGATCTCGGCATCGCGTTCCTGCAGCAGCGCCTGGCAGATGAGGTCGTCGAACGTGCCGTTGAAATTGCCGCGGCGATACAGCAGCGTCTCGGTCCGTCCCAGCGGGCGGGCAAGATCGGCGGCAAACGGCTTGCGCACCTCGGCGATCTTCGCCGCCATCGCCGGGTCCGGCGTGATCACGTCGGAGAACAGCGGGATCAGCTTGTAACGATAGCCCTTCACCTCGCCGTCCTTGACGTCGAGATCGAGCCGCGAGACGAACTTGCCGGACGACCCCGACGCGATCAGCAGCGTCTTGCCGACCTTGACCGCTTCAGGCAATGCGTCATGGGTGTGACCCGTGAGAATGACGTCGAGACCCTTGACGCGGCTGGCCAGCTTGCGGTCGACGTCGAAGCCGTTGTGTGACAGCAGCACCACGAGGCCGGCGCCGTCCTTGCGCGCCTTGTCGACCTGGGTCTGAACATCCTCCTCGCGCACGCCGAACGACCAGTTCGGAATCATCCAGCGGGGATTGGCGACCGGCGTGTACGGGAAGGCCTGGCCGAGCACCGCGATCTTGACGCCGCCGCGCTCGATCATCGTCGAGGCTTCGAACGCCGGCTCGTTCCATTCGGTGTCGCGGATGTTGAGGCCGAGGAAGGGGAAGCCCAAACCATCGACCGCCTGCTTGACGCGCTCGGTGCCGTAGGTGAACTCCCAATGCCCGGTCATCGCATCCGGCTTCAGCAGCGCCATGCAGTCGATCATGTCCTGGCCGCGGGTCTTCAGCGACGTCCAGGATCCCTGCCAGGTATCGCCGCCGTCGAGCAGCACGACCTTGTCGCCGCGCTCGGCGCGGATGGCCTTGATGACGGTGGCGGCGCGGTCGAGCCCGCCGATCCGCCCGTACGTCTTGGCGAGCGCCTCGAAATCCTCCGAGGTCAGCGCATAGGCCGACGACGAGCCCGGCGCGATGCCGAAGCGGGTGAGGAAATCCTTGCCGGTGACATGCGGCGGCTGGCCCTTGGCGTCACCGACGCCGAGATTGGTCGACGGCTCGCGGAAATACAGCGGCATCAATTGGCCGTGGATGTCGGTGACATGCACCAAGGTGACGTTGCCGACCGGATCGAACGCCAGCAGTTCCTTCTCGGTCAGCTTCTGCTGAGCAAAGGCGCGGGTCGCACCCGCAAGACCGGAGCCACCCGTCAAGGCAGCCGCCGCCAATGCGACCTGAACGAATTCGCGACGCGATATCATGATGTGTCTTCCTTGTGGCCGCGGCTAGTTGCGGACCGACGGTGTCTCGACGGGAAGCCCGATGCCGCGCCAGGCGACGTAGATTTCGAGCGCGAGGAACTCGTCCGACAGCGGCTTGTAGGGCACGCCACGAACGTCGAACATGCAGCCCTCGAACCGTTCGTGCAGCGGGACCAGGCGCTGATCGCGCAGCCGGTAGGTCGGAAAGCCGTTGGTCTGGCCTTGGCTCAGAAAATCGGCGCGCATGAACTTGCCGTTGTTCTTCTCGTGGCAGGAGGCGCAGGCGAGATCGAGCTGGCCGACCCGCGTGTAGTAGATCTCCTTGCCCTTCTCGAACCACGGCGACATCGGGCCGTCGGTCTTCACCGCCACAGGCATGCCGCGCGACTGATAGCGGACGAAGGTCGTCATGTCCGTCAGCTCCTTGGACTTGAACGGCCAGGGCTGCGCCTTCATATGCTCGGCGCGGCAGATGTTGATCTGCTGCTCGAGATTGACCGGCTTGTTGAGCTTCTCGCTCCATTTGGGCATGGCCGCGCCGACGCCTTTCATGGTCTTTTCCGCCTCGCCGTGGCAGCTCATGCACGACTTGCCTTCGCCGCCGTCGACCGTCTTCCAGACGTCGGCGGCCCGCTCCACCGCGAGGAAGCCGGGATTCTCCAGATCGTCATCCTGGAGCGCGCGCGTTTCCTTGGTGCGGAACTGATAGCCCGAGATGATGGTCTTGAAGACGTGGCCGGGAGGCGCCGGAATGCCCTTCCGTTCGGCCTCCTGGCCGAACGTCGCGACTGCCGACAGGACCAGCGCGGCCGACGCCAGGACGGCGAGAGAACCGTAGCGAATGGACATCCGTCACTCCTCCTAGCGATCACACGCTGTCGATCAGGCCTTCAACGCGATCTTCTCTTCGGCCGTCACGACGGAGCCATCGTCATCCGTCCATGCGAACTTGAACGTGCCTTCCTCGTCGATCCTTGCGTCGAACTGGATGTACGGGTTGGCGGAGATCGCCGGCTCCAGCGCGCAGGAGAACACCAGCTTGCCGTTGAACTCGCAGGTGAACTTGTTGATGATCTTGCGTGGGATCGGCTTGCCCTGCGCATCCTTGCGCTGACCCGATTCCATCAGATGCGAGACCAGCGTCTTGATCTGGATGATCTCGCCCTTCTTGGCTTCCTTCGGAAGCTTGATGCGCGGCTTGTCTGCCATGTTCGTCTCTCCCCTGTCTCAGCCGCCGCAGCCGCCGATGGTGACCTTGACGGTCTTGCGCTCTGTGAAGAGCGAACCGTCACTCATCTTCGCGACCGCGATCACGTTCTGGGTCTGCGCCAGACGGATACGGATCGACGCCTCGGCCTTGCCGGACATCGGCGTGAACATCAGCGTGGCGACGCCGCCGTTCGGATTGCCGTCGGCCACGAACAGCACTTCCTTGACGTAGTTCTCGGCGGTCATCGGGCTTTCGACCGAGAGCGCGAGCGGCACGGTGTTGCCGTTCTCGGCGATCTCAGGCAGATCGAGCGTGATCTTGCCCTTGGCCGCTTCCTTGCCGCCGGTGAACTTCTTGATCATCTCGGCCGCGTCGTTGCTCGGCTCGGCGTTGGCGGCCATCGGCAGCACCGTCAAAGCGACGAAACCGCCGCCGAGAAGGAACGCCTGTCGTCTGTTGATTGCGCCCATGCATCATCCTCCAGAGGCGGTTATTTCAATGTTTCGAGATAGGCGACGACGTCCTCGACCTGCGCGGCGGTGAGGACGGGTTTGCCGACGAACTCAGGCCTGACGCGATTGAGTCCGTCGTTCTTGTAGAAGGCGGGCATCACCGTGTCGGTGAAGATGCGCTTGGGATCGGCGACGATCAGGCGCAGTTGCGCCGTGTTGTAGCGGGTCGCGACGCCGTCGAGCGACGGACCGAACTCGCCGTGAAACTCTTCCGACTTCAGCGACGACACCTGATGGCAGGCGAGGCAATTGCCCAGCGTCCGCGTCAAGAACACCTTCTTGCCGGCATCGGCATTGCCGGGCGCGCCCGTCAGCGATTTCGGAATGGCGTAGTCGACGACATCGAGCCTGATCGGCTCGTCACCTCGCGCGGTTGCCGACAGCAACACGCACAGCAAGGCGGCCGGAATCAAACGGCGCATGTTTCCACCCTGACCGACGAGGCGTCCCCTCGCCTTACGATGACACGACGGACTTACGATCCATCATATTCAAGAATTATGATTTGATAATGTGATTGGTGTCAAGCGTATTTCGATGCCGCAGTGCACTCAACCCTTGGTCGAAGCGAGATAGTCGCGGAATGTGCCGCGCTCATAGGCCCTCTCGCGCACGAAGCGGAACATTGCGAGGAAATGCGGCGGCTTGAGATAGCCCGGCGCGCGCGCCACCTCGCGCGCGAGCGGTTCCTTCGTAGAGACGCCCTCGGCCGATGGCGGAAAGAACTGGAACGTCGGCGTGAAGCGGATCGCGTAGCGCTCGGCGAGCTCCTTCTCGGCGAGCTCCTTGCCGTCGAAGTCGATCACCTTGCGCGCGCCGAGCAGGTTGAGCTGCAGCACTTCGAAATTGGCACGGATGTAGTCCGCGATCTCTTGATCGGCAAAGTTCACCAGATGCGTCTCGCGGCAATACGGGCAGCCGCGCAGCTCCCACATGATCGCAAGCCGTTTGCCTTCCGATGCCGCGCTTTCGAGATCCTCGCGCAGGTCCAGGAAGCTGTTGAGAAACCAGGACTGGTGATAGAGCCCGTCGTCGCCCAGCACCGCGTCGGCCTGCGCCGGCGCTGAGGCCAGGCCGACCGCCGCCGCGGCAGGCAGCAGCGCAACCAGATTGCGCCGTGTCATCGTCCGGTTCGTCGTCATCAGCCTGCTCGCGCGCTTTGCCAAGTCACTGGCACCAAGTCCACTTTGCCAAGTCCACGGAATTTCGATACATGATATTCGAATAATAGAATGTGAAAAGGACATTCGATGCTGCGCCGCGTCATGATGCTGTCGCTCGTGCTGTCATGCCTCACGCATGGCGTCCGTGGGCACGCCGAAGGGAACGCGGATGTTGCTGCCTTCATGCACTCGGCGATGGCCAGCCTGCGCACAGCCGCGAGCTATGGCCGCACCGGCAATGTGGGCCTGGCGCAGATCGAGCTCGACGACGCCCGGATCGCCTGGGGCAGGCTCAGCCGGCTCGCCGAGCGCTCCCATGCGCCCTATTCGGCCAGATCCTTTGCAGAGCTGATCGCCACCGGCAACGATCGCCTGAAGCAGGCGGACGAAGCGCTGACCGCAGGTGACGGGGCACGCGCTGCGGCGGCCATTGCCGCGTTGCGCCGGTCGCTTCACGCCCTGAGGCAGGACGCCGGCGTGGTCGAGCTCAGTGATTGCGTGTTCGACCTGTCACCCGTCATGGACGCGTTGCGCAACGCCGCGGCGCGGTTCGCAGCGGGCAAGGCCGAGCCTGGCGAGGTCGTCCAGGCCGGCACAGCGCTGCGCGACCGGCTGCAACGCTGCAACGGCCTCGCCACGCCCGACGTGGCGAGCCAGGCCGAATTCCGCCGCCTGATCGACGGCGCCACGACGAGTGCCAACGAGATCGGCCGCGCTGCGCGCGAGAGCGACGCCGGCCTGGTGCATCGCTATGAGATCGAACTGCAGTCCTTCGTCAATCTATTGGACTTCCGCTTCGGCTGATCAGCCGATGGTGGCGAGCGACGGAAAGCGCTCGAAGATCCATTCCGACATCCGTGGGATCACGCCGGCGAGAAAGGCAGCGCCGGTCAGGACGAGAAAGCCGCCCATCGTCTTCTCGACCAGGGGGAGATGCGGCTTGATGCCCTTGAGCATGGTCATGAACTGCCCCGTAAAGGCAGCGGCGATCAGGAACGGGATGCCGGTCCCGACCGAGTAGGCGGCGAGCAGCAGCGCGCCCTTCCCCACCGTCGCCTCCGCGCCGGCCATCATCAGCACGGCGGCCAGGACCGGCCCCGCGCACGGCGTCCAGCCGAAGGCGAAGGCCAGTCCCACCACGAACGCACCGAGCAGGCCGGCCGGCTTGCGTCCGACGTCGATCGTCGCGCTCCGGTACAGCAGCGGAATCCGGAGCACCCCGAGGAAGTGCAGCCCCATCATGATGATGACGAGGCCGGCGAGGATGCCGAGCTGGCTGAGATGGCCGGCGATGAACCGTCCGAACACCGAGGCGGTGGCGCCGAGACCGACGAACACCAGCGAAAAACCGCCGACGAAGCACAGCGCCGTCAGCACCGTCCGCCGCCGCTGGGCCATGCTGGTTTCGCCGATCGCGTCGGCCGCCGAGACGCCGGCCATGTAGCACAGGAACGGCGGGACCAGCGGCAGAATGCACGGTGACAGAAACGACAACAGACCCGCGGCCAGCGCGGCGCCCAGCGTGACGTCGAGATCCATCTTTCCTCCCGGTCGGCCAGCGCTGCGTGCCCGGCCTGCCGGGCAGGATTCGGAAATCGCGCACTAGTACATATTCGAATTTAATGATAGATTGGCCGACAAGTCCAGAGAGGATCTCGGCATGACCGGCAGAACTGCATCGCGCGGATTCGCAACGCTCGCAGGAGCGGTGGTGACCGGCATTTGCCTCTCGTCGCCGGCTTTCGCCTCCGAGCTCGTGATGTTCGAACGTCCGGGCTGCGGCTGGTGCGCCCGCTTCAACGCGGAAATCGGTCCGATCTACGACAAGACCGACGAGGGGCGCGCGCTGCCGCTGCGACGGGTCGACCTTGCCAAGCCGCTGCCGACGGACCTGTCCGGTATCGATCCGGGAGCGTTCACCCCGACCTTCGTGGTGGTCGATCAGGGCCGCGAGATCGGACGCATCCGCGGCTATCCCGGCGACGCGTTTTTCCTTGGGATGCTGGGTCGTATAATGAATGCTACAAGCGGGGCGCCGGCCCGCTCCTGACGCCAACCGAGGGATCCCGAATTCATGCCGCTGCCGAACTTGAAGGACATCGAAACCTCTGCCGAGCTCGAGCAGATGATCGAGAAGGCGCGGGAAGCCAGCGAGATGCTGAAGGCGCTGTCCCACGAGTCCCGGCTTTTGCTGCTCTGTATCCTCGCCGAAGGCGAAAAATCCGTCACCGAGCTCGAGCAGTTCCTAGGCGAGCGGCAGTCGACCGTCTCGCAGCAGCTCGCCCGTCTCAGGCTCGACCGGCTGGTCACGACGCGGCGCGACGGCAAGACGATCTACTACAGCCTTGCGAGCGAAGATGTCCGCAAGATCCTGACGGCGATCTACGACGTCTATTGCGAGCCGGTCCGCAAGCGCCGCCGCTGACAGGTTCGCCCTCGCGGTCTCGGGCTTCGCATCGGCGCGCCCTGTAGCGGCGCAAGAGGTCTGGCGTCCCCGCCGTTCCTGGAGCACAATACCGGGAAACCAACGAGGACGTCGGAGAGGAATGCTCGGCCCGTCAGCACTGACGTTCATGTGTGGGCTGCTCGCGGGCGCCGTCCTCGGCGTCGCCGGCCGCGCCGGCCGCTTCTGTACGCTCGCGATGCTGGAGGACGCGTTCTTCGGCGCCGATACCCGCCGGCTCAAATCGTTCGCGCTCGCGGCCGCGGTGGCGCTGGTCGCAACCCAGTTGCTCGCCAGCTTCGGCCTGATCGACCTGTCGCGCTCGATCTATTTGACATCCTCGATTCCGCTCGGCGGCGCCATCATCGGCGGCTTGTTGTTCGGAATCGGGATGGCCCTCGTCGGCACCTGCGGCTTCGGCACGCTGGTCCGGATCGGCGGCGGCGACCTGCGCGCCATCGTGGTGTTCCTGGTGCTGGGCGTGTCGGCCCTAGCCGCGATGCGCGGGCTCACGGGATTCCTGCGCATCTCGCTGATCGAGCCGCTCTCCATCCGCCTGCCCGAGACCATGACCCAGGGCATGGATGCGCTGCTGTCGTCCGCACTCGGTTCATATGCGCGGCCGCTGACCGTATCCGTCGCAGCAGTTGCGCTCGCGGCCTGGGCACTGGCCGACGGGCGCCTCGTGAGATCGCCGCGCCTGCTGCTATCCGGCCTCGCCGTGGGCTTCGCGGTGGCGTTCGGCTGGTTCGCCACCAGCTGGCTCGGCAATGACGATTTCGATCCGGCGCGCGTGGCATCCCTCACCTTCGTTGCCCCGCTCGGCAACACCGTGCTCTACATCGCCACGCTTTCGGGCACGCACGCCGACTTCGCGATCGGCTCGGTCGCCGGCGTGATCCTGGGCTCGTTCGTCGCGGCGATGTTTTCGCGCGTTTTCCGCTGGGAAGCCTGCGACGACGCGCGCGAGCTGAAGCGTCACATGACCGGCGCACTGCTGATGGGCACCGGCGGCATCATGTCGATGGGCTGCACGATCGGACAGGGCCTCTCGGCCTTCTCGACGCTGGCGGTCTCGGCACCGCTGACGATGCTGGCGATCACCTGCGGCGCACGTCTCGGCCTCGAATACACCATGACCGGCGAATGGCGCCCTGCCGTGCGCAACCTGCTGCGTCTGACATCGTGACGGGCGGCTACGCTCGCGCAATGTGCGAACTTGCTCCCACGGCTGGCCAATGACGCTGTGCCGCAGGCAAGCGGACCGTGGATTTCGTCCGTTCCCTCAACGCTTTCAGTTCAACGCAAGCTTCGCAAATTGACTGCCCACTCCCAGTGGCCCGTCTGGAGCGCAGTCCCCCTGATAATCCTCGGATCGTCCGACGCTACGCTTCCCGAGGAAGGCGGCACCGTCCTCCTCAGCTGCACAGCAGCTTACGGGGATGAAACAGGGATGCAGAGGCACAAACCAAAACTCCCGCAGCCTCATCGGCTACGGGAGTGTCGGTCTCAATGGTTGCGGGGATAGGATTTGAACCTATGACCTTCAGGTTATGAGCCTGACGAGCTACCGGGCTGCTCCACCCCGCGTTAACTTGTGCGTCACCTTCAGGGAAGTGCCGGGCGGTCCTGGCAGACACCTGAGGCGCTGCCGATCCATCCCAAAGGCTTCCTGAGAAGGCTTGAGCCCGTTGGCCTAGCCGGCCGTCGGGTGCGGGCGGTATGTACCAATGCGAGGCCGGTTTGGAAAGGGCTTTCGGGAAGTTTTTTTGCCGGATTGTGACACCGCTTGTCGCGGGACTCATTTCAGAAATTACATCGATATGACAGACGCTTATGTGGCGGCCTATTTGCCGGCGGTGACCAGGGGCACGGCGCGGGCTGGGGACAAGGAAAAAGTTCCTCGAAGGGCGGCCGCAGGGACCGACGACACACACCCGCCAAATGGAATGGCTCCACGCGCGCGCCAGGTGGCGTAGAGCCGACGCCGTGCTTGCCAAGGGTTCCGCAACGCGGCAGCTTTAGGCCAACCAGAATGACGGCCCTGCACGCGGCCGCGCTACACGCGAGGAGACGTCCATGGACCAGTCCCTGAAGAGCCCCGCCCTCTCGGCGCTCGACAACGCGTTCCACACGCAGGTCGAAGCCTCACGCAATGCGCCTCCGCCCGCCCTCGCAGCACGGCTGGACGGCCTGAAGCGGCTGCGGGCCATGCTGTCGGAGAATGAGACCCGCCTGGAGCAGGAGATCTCAGCCGATTTCGGCCACCGCTGCGCGGTCGAGACGACGATTGCCGAGACGCTGTTCCTGCAGGCTGAGATCAGGCACACGCTCAAGGCGCTGCCGCGCTGGATGGCGCCGCGACGCATCGCCACCGCGCTGCAGTTCTGGCCGGCGCGCAACCGCCTGATGCCGCAGCCGCTCGGCGTGGTCGGCATCATCGCGCCCTGGAACTACCCGCTGCAGCTGACTCTGGCCCCGGCAATCGGCGCGCTCGCCGCCGGCAACCGGGTCATGATCAAGCCGAGCGAGCTGACGCCGCACTTCTCCGCGCTGCTCAAGGAGCTCATCGCGGCGAATTTCGATCCGGCCCAGCTCACCGTCACCGGCATCGAGGACGGCGTCGCGGAGGCCTTTGCCGGGCTGCCGTTCGATCATCTGGTCTTCACCGGCTCGACCCGCGTCGGCCGCATCGTCGCCGAGGCCGCCGGGCGCAACCTGACCCCGGTGACGCTCGAACTCGGCGGCAAGTCACCGACCATCGTCGACGTCTCCGCCAACATCGACGAGGCCGCCGAGCGTATCGCCTATGCCAAGCTGCTCAACGCCGGCCAGACCTGCATCGCGCCGGACTACGTGTTCGTGCCCGAGCAGCACGCGGACGCGTTCGCGAGCAAGCTGCACCGGCACATGCTGCGGATGTTCGGCACCAACCCGGCCAATGCCGACTACACGTCGATCATCTCCGAGCGGCACTATGCCCGGCTGGAAGGATTGCTGCGCGACGCGATCGCGCGCGGCGCCAGGACGCTGAGCACAACCAGCCCGGAGGATCCGGCCTGGAAGAAACTGCGGAAGTTTCCGCCGACGATCGTGACGGGTGCGAGCGCGGACATGGCGATCATGCAGGAGGAGATCTTCGGCCCGCTGCTGCCGATCATGCCTTATCGGCAATCCGACGACGTCATCCGCCACATCAATGCCCACGACCGGCCGCTTGCGCTGTACTGGTTTGGCAGCGACGCGGCGGCGCGCGACGCGGTGCTGGCGCGCACCGTCTCCGGCGGGGTCACCATCAACGACTGCCTTCTGCATTTTGCGCAGATGAACCAGCCGATGGGCGGCGTCGGCGCCTCCGGCATCGGCCACTATCACGGCGAATGGGGCTTCAACAGCTTCAGCAAGCTGAAGCCGGTGTTCTACCGCTCGCCCTTCAACCGCATGAAGGATCTCTATCCGCCCTATGGGGCCAGCATCGCCCGCATCGAGAAGCTGCTGCGGTTTCTGAGCTGACCCGTTCGGTCATTCCGGGGCGCGCGCAGCGCGAACCCGGAATCCGGAGATGATGAGACGTCAACTTCGAGATTCCGGGTTCGCCGCTGCGCGGCGCCCCGGAATGACGACCAAATAAAAAAGCAAATCAGGGAGAGACAGCACGTGACGGACGAGGTCGATTTCATCGTCGTGGGCGGCGGCAGCGGCGGCGCAACGGTTGCCGGCCGCCTGTCGGAAGATCCGGCGACATCCGTCGCGCTGCTCGACGCCGGGGGGCGCAACGACAACTGGATCGTGACAACGCCCTACATGCTGTTCCTGATGGTCGCGGGGCCCGTCAACAACTGGTCCTTCACCACCGTGCCGCAGAGGGGCCTGGACGGGCGCAGCGGCTATCAGCCGCGCGGCCGCGGGCTCGGCGGCTCCTCCGCGATCAACGCCATGGTCTACATCCGCGGCCACCGCGCCGACTACGATCATTGGGCTTCCCTCGGCAATACCGGCTGGTCGTATGACGACGTGCTGCCCTACTTCAAGCGCGCCGAGAACAATGCCGAGTTCAACGGCGCGTATCACGGCCAATCGGGACCGCTGCCGGTCAACCGGCTGCGCACCGACAATCCCGTACACGACATCTTTCTCCAGGCGGCGCGCGAAGCGCAGTTTCCGGTCCGCGACGATTTCAATGCCGAGACGCAGGAAGGGCTCGGCCTCTATCAAGTCACGCAAGCCAATGGCGAGCGCTGGAGCGCGGCACGGGCCTACATCCAGCCGCACATCGGCAGCCGCAGCAACCTGCGCGTCGAGACATCGGCGCATGCGTCGATGATCCTGTTCGAGGGCAAGCGCGCCGTCGGCGTCAAGTACCGCCAGGGCAAGGAGGTCAAGCAGATCCGTTGCCGCCGCGAAGTGATCCTCGCCTCCGGCGCGTTCCAGACCCCGCAATTGCTGATGCTCTCCGGCGTCGGAGATGCAAGCGCGCTGGCGCGGCTCGGCATCGCCAGCATCCATCATCTGCCCGGCGTCGGACAGAACCTGCAGGACCATCCGGATTTCATCTTCGCCTACACCTCCGACAACCCCAACTTCTCCTCGCTGTCGCCGAAAGGCCTGCGCCGGCTGCTGGCGGGCATCGGCCAATATCGCCGCGAGCGCCGTGGCGTCCTGACCTCGAATTTCGCCGAATGCGGCGGCTTCCTGAAGACGCGGCCTGATCTCGACGTGCCCGACATCCAGCTGCATTTCGGCATGGCCGTCACCGACGATCACGGCCGCAAGCGCCACGGCAACGGCTTCTCCTGCCACTTCTGTCTGCTCCGGCCGAAGAGCCGCGGCACGGTGGGACTGAAGAGTGCCGATCCGCTGGCGCCGCCGTTGATCGATCCGAACTTCCTCGGCGAGGCCGACGATGTCGAGACCATGGTCGCCGGCTACAAGACGACGCTGCGGCTGATGGAGACGCCGGCCATGCGCAGCCTCGCCACGCGTGACCTGTTCACCTCGGATGTCAGGACCGACGACGACATCCGCGCCATCCTGCGCGCCCGCGTCGATACGGTCTATCATCCCGTCGGCACCTGCAAGATGGGCGTCGACGATCCGCTCGCCGTGGTCGATCCCGAATTGAAGGTGCGCGGAACGTCCGGCCTGCGCGTGGTCGACGCCTCGATCATGCCGACCCTGATCGGCGGCAACACCAATGCGCCGACGATCATGATCGGCGAGAAGGCCGCCGACATGATCAAGGACGAGCTGAAGGGCTGAGACCGCTCGCCATCGTGGGAAATCAACCTGCGGATCAGCCGGGCCTCACGTCAGCAGGAAGCCGCCGTCCACCGTCACCACGCTGCCGGTCATGTAGCGCGAAGCGTTGGACACCAGCAGCAGGATCGCGCCGTCGAGGTCGCTCTCATGGCCGACGCGCCGCTGCGGGATGCGCTTGATCAGCTTCTCGCCCGCCGGCGTCTCCCAGACCTCGTGATTGATGTCGGTGTCGATGTAGCCCGGCGCCAGTGCGTTGACGCGGATGCCGCTCGCCGCGAGCTCCAGCGCGAGCGCCTTGGTCGCCTGTACCACGCCGGCCTTGGAGATCGCATAGGGCGAGATGAACTTCACGACGCTGAAGCCGAGCACCGAGGCGATGTTGATGATGTTGCCGCCGGCCTTGCGCGCGGCCATGCGCCGCGCCGCTTCGGTTGCGGCGAAATAGGCGCCCTTGAGATTGGCGCCGATCACGGCGTCCCAATCCGCCTCGCTCTGCTCGACCGCGAGCTTCTCCACGGCGATGCCGGCATTGTTGATCAGCACCGTGACGGGCCCGAGCGCGGCCTCGGCGGCGTCCATGCCCCTGGCGATCGACGCCATGCTCGTCACGTCCATCTCCACGGCGGCAGCGCGACCGCCCCTCGCCCTGATCTCCGCCTCCAGCGCCTTGAGCTTGCCGGTCTGGCGTGCCGCGAGCGCGACGGCGGCGCCATGCGCCGATAGAACCCGGGCGAACTGCCGCCCGAGACCCTGGCTCGCGCCGGTGATCAGGATCACCTCGCGGCTGACGTCGAACAGCTCGGACATGGTTCCTCCCACGATTTGCTCATTTGTTGCGGCGCATTGATACAGACGATTTGAAGCAGCGCAAACCGGAATCGTTTACCGGGCGCGGCCTACAACTGCGGCGGAGCAACCATGAACGCTTTCGACCTCGCCGCTTGTGCCGCACTGATGGTTGCCGTCTACAGCGGCTTCTCGACCGGGCTGTTGCGCAGCGCCATCACGATTCTGGCCTACCTGCTCGCGATGCCGCTGGCGATGGGGGCGGTCGCGGCGATGAGCCCGCAGCTGCAAGACGCGCACGGCACTCCGCTGGCCCAGAACTGGCTGCAGTTCTTCGCCGCCTTCGTCGTGATCGGCATGGCGCTGGGCAAGATCGGTCGCATCCTGCTCGACGAGGCGATCGGTTCCGAGGCCGGCTTTGGCGACCGGCTCGGCGGCGCGCTGCTGGGCGCGGTCCGCACCGGCATGGTCGCGACCACGCTGGTGCTGGTGTTCGACAGGATCGTTCCTCCCGAGCGCCAGCCACGCTTCCTCGACGGATCACGCCTGCGTCCGCTGCTCTCGCTCGCAGGCGCAAAGGGCTTCCGCTCGCTGCCTCCGGAGGTCGCAAGCCTGATCGACCGGCTGAAGCAGGAACGGCGCATCTGACCGACCCGGCGGCGTCTCTCCCGTCATAGCGAGCCATGCAATTCGGCACAGGCCGGCTGCTCTTATCAGCGGCAATGCCGTTGGCTAGAATGCGCCCATCTTCCTTTCAGCCTCACTGACATATCGGAGTGATCAATCGTGGATCTCGGGATCAAGGGCCGCCGCGCCATCGTCTGCGCCTCCAGCAAGGGTTTGGGCCGCGCCTGCGCCATCGCGCTCGCCAATGAGGGCGTGCATGTCACGATCACGGCGCGCGGCGCCGAGACGCTAGCCAAGACCGCGGCCGAGATCCGCGCGGCCAATCCCGGCATCACCGTGACGGAAGTGGCGGGCGACATCACCACGCCGGAGGGCCGCGCCGCGGTGCTGAAGGCCTGCCCGGACCCGGACATCCTGATCAACAACGCCGGCGGCCCGCCGCCCGGCGATTTCCGCAACTGGACCCGCGACGACTGGATCAAGGCGCTCGATGCCAACATGCTGACGCCGATCGAGCTGATCAAGGCGACCGTCGACGGCATGATGGCGCGCAAGTTCGGCCGCATCGTCAACATCACCTCGGCCGCGGTGAAGGCGCCGATCGACATTCTCGGCCTCTCCAATGGCGCCCGCGCCGGCCTCACCGGCTTCGTCGCCGGCCTGTCGCGCAAGACCGTGATCAACAACGTCACCATCAATGCGCTGCTGCCGGGGCCGTTCGAGACCGACCGCCTGCTCTCCACGGCAAAGGGCGAAGCCGAAAAGCGCGGCGTCACGCCGGAGCAGATCCTGGCCGACCGCGCCAAGACCAATCCCGCCGGACGCTTCGGCGATCCCGAAGAGTTCGGCCTCGCCTGCGCCTTCCTGTGCGCCGCCAAGGCCGGCTACATCACCGGCCAGAACATTTTGCTCGACGGCGGCGCGTTCCCGGGCACGCTGTAAGCGGCGTATTGCGGGAAACGTTGGAGTGCAGAGGTCTCTCGCGACTTGCTCGCTCTGCGCCTCTCCCCGCGTGCGGGGAGAGGTCGGATCGCATCGCCGAATGCGATCCGGGTGAGGGGGTACAGGCCTCACCACGAACACTCCCGGAGCGTTGCCCTCTGACACCTCCCGTGCGGCTGCCCCTCACCCCACCCTTCTCCCCGTGAAGAACGGGGAGAGGGAGCGCACCGGCGTCGCGGAGAGCGCTCGACTCTTAGCTGGAAAGCCTGCGGTCACTATTGCGTAGTAGTTGCCTGCCCTGATCTGCAAAGACCTACCGCTTCGTGATCTCGTCCTCGTCGCGCTGGCTCGGGCTCGACGAATCCGCCGTGGTGCGGCCTTCGGTCCAGTCGATGCCGAACGCATCGAGGCCCTCGGCCAGCAGGTCGCCGAGCATCGGCTCGCCCAGCAGATAGCGCGCGGTGTGGCGGTCGCGCTGGCCGGCGGCCTCGCGGCGCAGCTCGTCCCACTCGTCGATATCGCCGTCGCCGCGACCGAGCCGCATCAAGGCGACGAGATCGGTCTGCTCATCCTCGGTCATCGCGTTGATGAAGCCGGTGATCTCGCGCACCACGGGATCATCGCCGCTGTCCTGGAGCACGTCGACCATGTCGTCATCGGCGGCATTCGAGCCGGAATCCTCATCGGTCGCCTGCTCCTTGACGTCGAACTCGCGCGCCTTTTCGATCAGGAAGGCAACCTTCTCGGGCGATATCGTCAGCTCTGGCATGGCGTTCTCCTCATGGACGGACTGCAGCAACGCCTGTTCCGGGCAGTTGATCCATTGCGCCGGAACAAGCCGCGCGGCATCGTTACCGGCATCAAGAATAAGACGAGGAAGCGCGCATGTCTTGGACGATCGGCCGGGTCAGGATCACCAAATTCGTCGAGCTGGAGACCGTCGGCGGCACCCGCTTCATCCTGCCGCAGGCAACACCCGAGACGATCCGCGAGCTGTCCTGGCTCACGCCCGATTTTGCGACCGATGAAGGTCGGCTGAAGATGTCGATCCACACCCTGGTGCTGGAAACACCGACGATGCGGATCGTGGTCGACACCGGGCTCGGCAACGACAAGCAGGGCCGCAGCGTGCCAATCTGGAACAACCGGACCATGCCCTTCCTCGAGACGATAAGCGCGGCCGGCTTTCCGCCTGAGAGCATCGACATGGTGATCTGCACGCATCTCCACGTCGACCACGTCGGCTGGAATACGAAGCTGGTCGACGGCCGCTGGGGGCCGACCTTTCCCAATGCGCGCTATGTCTTCGGCCGCGCGGAATATGAGCATTGGCGCGATCACAGCGAGGCCGCCGACGAGACCGCGACCTTCGCCGATTCCGTCCAGCCGATCGTCGCGGCCGGACGCGCGGAGCTCGTCGGAAGCGAGGATGTGATCACCGACGAAATCACGCTGATCCCGACGCCGGGGCACAGCCCGGGTCATGTCAGCCTGCACATCCGCTCGGAGGGAGCGGAGGCCGTGCTGACCGGGGACGTCGCCCACCATCCCTGCCAGATGGCGCATCTCGATTGGAGTTCGACGGTCGATTCCGATCCGGCGCAGGCGGCCGCCACGCGCCGGGCGCTGTTCTCGCGCTTCGCCGACACTGAGGCGCTGGTGATCGGCGGCCATTTCGATGCCGGCCATATCCGGCGCAACGGCGCCACCTTCCGCTTCCAGGCAGTGCCGGGCCGCGGCAGCGCATAGCCCGCGAGGTTGAATTTCGCCCCGCCATGCTCCATGACAGGGCTCTGGAATACCAAGGAATTGAGGGAGAGAAACCAATGAAGCTTGTTCGCTACGGCGAGAAGGGCGCGGAAAAGCCGGGCCTGATCGATGCATCCGGCCAGCTGCGCGACCTGTCCGCGCATGTGAAGGACCTCGACGGTGCGGCCTATGCGCCGGAGTCCCTGAAGAAGCTCGCCGCGCTCGATCCGGCCTCCCTGCCCGCCGTCGCCGGCAAGCCGCGGCTCGGCGCCCCCGTGACCGGCATCTCGAAATTCGTCGCGATCGGCCTCAACTACTCTGACCACGCCAAGGAGACCGGCAACCCGATCCCGGCCGAGCCGATCTTCTTCCTGAAGGCCAACACCGCGCTGTGCGGTCCCTATGACCAGGTCGAGAAGCCGCGCGGCTCCACCAAGCTCGACTGGGAGGTCGAGATCGCCGCGATCATCGGCACCCGCGCCAAATACGTCTCGGAGGCCGAGGCGCTCAACCACGTCGCCGGCTACACCGTCTGCAACGACGTCTCCGAGCGCAACTTCCAGATCGAGCGCCTGGGCCAGTGGACCAAGGGCAAGTCGCACGACACGTTCGGTCCGGTCGGCCCGTGGCTCGTCACCAAGGACGAGATTCCGGACGTGCAGAACCTGTCGATGTGGCTCGACGTCAACGGCCAGCGCCGCCAGACCGGCACCACCGCGACGATGATCTTCTCGATGGCCAAGTGCATCTCCTACGTCTCGCAGTTCATGACGCTGCTGCCCGGCGACATCGTCACCACCGGCACGCCTCCCGGCGTCGGCATGGGAATGAAGCCGCCGACCTTCCTCAACGTCGGCGACGTCGTCACGCTCGGCATCGAGCGCCTCGGCGAGCAGCGCCAGGAGATCATCGAGGCGTAACGTCACCTCACCGTCATTGCGAGCGAAGCGAAGCAATCCAGGGCGTCACGCGCGGCTCTGGATTGCTTCGTCGCTTCGCTCCTCGCAATGACGGATAACAATCCGCATCGAGCCAACAGGAAGACGCCGATGAAACTCACCTTTTCGCCCGCCTCGCCGTTCGCCCGCAAGGTGCGCATCGCCGCCATCGAGCTCGGACTGATCGATCAAATCGAGTTCGTGCCTGCGGCCGTGGTGCCGGGTCAGGCCAATGAGGAATATTCGAAGATCACGCCGCTCAAGAAGCTGCCGGTGCTGATCCTCGACAATGGCGACGTCATCCTGGATTCCTACGTCATCGTCGAATATCTCGACGAGCTCGCCGGCGGCAACAAGCTGATCCCCGCCTCCGGCCCGTCGCGCTGGAAGGTCAAGAGCGAGCATTCGATGCTGCAGGGCATGCTCGATTCCATGCTGCTGTGCCGCTACGAGGCCTTGGTGCGCCCGGAGGGTCTGCGCTGGCGGGCCTGGTCCGACGACCACTGGAACAGAGCCTGGATGGGCATGGCGCGCTTCAATGCGCAGAGCGACCTGATGACGCGCCCGTTCGACGTCGCCGCGATCGGCCTCGTCTGCGTGCTCGGCTATGCCGATTTCCGCTTCGCCGATTGCGGCTGGCGCAAGGCGTTTCCGGCGCTCGACGCGTTCCATAACAAGATGCTCGAACGCGAATCGGTGAAGATCTCGGTGCCGCCGGCGGCTTGATCCCCGAACAGGAGCTGCCGTGACGCTGACATTCTCGGTTGCAGACACGACCATTCATCGCATCATCGAGCAGGAAACCACGTTCCTGCCGGCGCGCGAGATGTTTCCGGAGCTGACGCCGGAGATGCTGGCGGCAGAGCGCAGCGCGCTGCAGGCGGCCGGCGCGCTCGATGCGCAGGACACGCTGATCCTGTGCTTTCAGTCCTACGTGGTGAGGACGCCTCATCACACCATCCTGATCGACAGCTGCATCGGCAACGACAAGCCGCGCGCGCGGCCGGTCTGGAACATGAAGAGCGACGACAGCTACATGCGGGCGCTCGCAGCCGCCGGCGTCTCGGTCGACGACATCGACGTCGTGATGTGCACCCATCTGCACACCGATCATGTCGGCTGGAACACGCGGCTCGACAATGGCCGCTGGGTGCCGACCTTTCCGAATGCGCGCTACGTCTTCGCGCAGCGCGAATATGACTACTGGGTGGCGCAGAACGCCAAGGCCGAGGTGCCTCCATTCGCCGACAGCGTGCTGCCGGTGGTCGAGGCCAAGCGCGCCGACATCGTCGGCGACGAATTCTCGATCGGCGATCATATCCGCCTGCTGCCGACGCCGGGGCATACGCCCGGCCATGTCGCAATCGCCGTGGGCAAGGGCCGAGACGACGCGGTGTTCGCCGGCGACCTGATCCACACGCCGTTGCAGCTCGGGCTTCCCGAACTGTCACCGAAGTTCGACGTCGACCCGAAACAGGCGGCTGTCACGCGACGAACGTTCCTGGAGCGTTATTGCGACACCGCGACGCTGTGCTGCACGGCGCATTTCCCGTCGCCCTCGGTCGGCCGCATCAGGCGCAAGGGCAGTGCCTTCGCCTGCGAGGCGGTCTGACGCCCGAGCCTGGCGTCCGCCGCGCGCTTTCGCATCAATCGAACAGGCTCGGCGTATAGTTCACGGCGGCGCCTTCGATCGCCAGCATCTTCAGCTTGGTCTCCACACCGCCGTTGGCGGAGAAGCCGCCGGGCTTGTTGCCGGCCGCGAGCACGCGATGGCAGGGCACCACGATCGGGCACGGGTTGCGCCCCAGTGCCTGGCCGACCTCGCGTGACAGCTCGACTCCGCCGAGCTGCTTGGCGATATCGCCGTAGGTCAGGGTCCGGCCCGGCGGGATCCGGCGCGCGATCTCGTAGACGCCGCGCTGGAACGCGCTGACGCCGTCGAGATCGAGGTCGACATCGCTGAGATCATCCGGCTCTCCGGCAAGCATCGCCGTGATCCGCGTGATGGTGCGCCGCACATGCGGCGGCGGCTCGGCCTCGCCGATGCCGTCGTAACGCTGCTGCATCCGGATGCGGATCTGCGCGACGCCGCCCATCGGCAGTTGCACCGCATTGATGCCGCGCGCTCCCCATGCGATCGCGCAAGGGCCGATCGCGGTTTCGAAAATCGCAAAGCTGTGCTCTGACATGACGGGCTCCATCGCCGCTCTGCCCCGTATCATCTGCCAGTCAAATTAGGCTTGGAGAATGTTGCGATCCACCCGGATTCTGCCAATGTCGACAGCGGAAGCGCCGTGATGCCCATCGGCAGGCCGAAAGGATGGGAGCACGGCACAGGGGCAGCCCGGCGCAAAGAGCGGGCGCCTCATCCGAGGAAACCAAGGCGAGGGAGAAGGCCATGAAGCTGACGCCGGAGCAGATTGCATTCTTCAATCGCGAGGGCTGGCTGTTCCTGCCCGAGCTGTTCAGCCCGGAGGAGACCGCGTTCCTCGCCCGCGAGGCGGAGGCGATCTATGCCGCCGACAGGCCCGAGGTCTGGCGCGAGAAGAGCGGCGCGCCGCGCACGGCGTTTGCCGCCCACCTCTACAACGACGCCTTCCGCGTGCTGGCCGCGCATCCGCGCATGATCGAGCCGATCGAGCAGATCTTCGGCGAGAAACTCTACATGCATCAGTTCAAGATCAACGCCAAATCGGCCTTCACCGGCGATGTCTGGCAATGGCACCAGGACTACGGCACCTGGAAGCGCGACGACGGCATGCCGGAGCCGCGCGCGATGAACATCGCGATCTTCCTCGACGAGGTGATGCCGATCAACGGCCCCTTGATGCTGGTGCCGCGCAGCCAGCATGCCGGCGATCTCGAGGCCTCGCATGATCTCGCGACCACGTCCTATCCGTTGTGGACCTTGGACGAGGCCACGGTGACGCGGCTGGTCGCGGAAGGCGGCATCGTCGCGCCAACCGGAAAGCCCGGCGGCATGCTGATGTTCCACGGCAATCTTGTGCACGGCTCCGCCGGCAACATCACGCCCTACCCGCGCAAGATCGTGTATCTCACGCTGAACGCCGTCTCGAACCACATCCGCACCCCGACGCGCCCGGAGTACATCGCGCATCGCGACTTCACGCCGATCGAAACCCTGCCGGATGATGTGTTGCTGCAACTCGCGCGAGCGCATCGCGAGGCGGCGGAGTAAGCCATATCGCCATCACGAAAGCAGGTCGTCATGCCCGGGCTTGACCCGGGCATCCATCCTCTCGGCAAAGCCGCCCTGCTGAGAGATGGATGGCCGGGTCAAGCCCACGGCTGTCCGGTTCAGCTTCCGCATATTGCGAGGCTCAACTGTTGTGGGTTT
>NZ_JAUEUL010000040.1:0-37751 GCF_032487575.1 Bradyrhizobium sp. SZCCHNRI1009
TACCTGCCGCCTGCATTTTTTTCGCAGGCGGGCCATGGGTGAGGCCTTCACCCGGCATTCCCTGCGCCCTCTGCATTTCGAGAGGGACGAACTGATCGCAGGCCTCGGGCATGATGTGCCGCGAGATTGCGATGGCATGTCCCTCGGACATGCTCGCTGTGCCCAACTCAGCTGTTTGAACCGTGAATCCGCCCCCACCCGCCGCCCTCGTGCCCGACAGGCCGCGACGCGCGAAAGCGCGGCACCGATCCGGGATCGATACGCCGCAGCAGAGGTGATGGGCAAAATGCCAATGACCAGCCTGTCCCAAACCGCTGCCTGGGGTTGCGGGTCCCTGCTCAAGGCCGGGACGACAAGGGAGTGTGGAGCTGCGTAGGGTAAGCAAAGCGGCCGCCCGAGGGCGGTCGCGCGCCGACCGGCCATCCACGAATACTGACGGCCATGGTGGGCACGGCGCGAAATCGATCCGCGCATGAGGCGGGCAGCGGGGGCGCGCCTTGACCCACCCTACCTACTACCTACGAACTACCAACTCAGCAACCATCAGCGCGCCGTCAGATACAGCGCCCTCTCCCCTTGTGGGAGAGGGCATGTACGGCCCATCACAGCATGCGGTTGGGTGAGGGGTATCTCTCCGCGAGTGAAACTCTTGGAGAGATACCCCTCACCCAACCGAGCCTGCCGCTCTTTCCTACATGCCCTCTCCCACAAGGGGAGAGGGCGCATTCACTTGCATTGCGCTCATCTTCGCATCTCAAAGCGCGCAGAAGGCTAATAGTTACGACCGCCTGAAGCCCCTACTGCAAGCTCAACGCCACGAACCGCAGCTCGCCGTCGGCGTTCGACACCAGCAGCAGAACCGACTTCTTGCCGTCCTTCTTGAGCTGGTCGACGCGCTTCTTGATGTCGGCGCCCGAGGTCACCGCCTCCTGGGCGACCTCGACGATGACGTCGCCGGCCGACAGTCGCTTCTCGGCGGCGTCGGAGGATTGGTCGACGCCGGTGACGACGACGCCCTTGACGCTGTCCTTGATCTTGTAGCGGGTACGCAGGTCCTTCGACAGCGCGGCAAGATCGAGCCCGAGCGCCTTCTGGGTCACCGGCTTCTCGGCCGGCTCGTCCTTCTTGATCGCCGCCTGCTGCACCTTCTCGTTGTCCTCGAGCCGGCCGAGCTTGACCTTGAGCGTCTGCTCCTGGCCCTTGCGGATGACGATGACGTCGACCTCCTTGCCGACGGCGGTGTCGGCGACGATGCGCGACAGGTCCTTCGGCTCCTTGATGTCGTGGCCGTCGAACTTGACGACGACGTCGCCCGGCTCGATCCCGGCGGGCTTCGCCGGGCCCTTGTCGTCGACGCCGGCGACCAGCGCGCCGCGCGCCGGCTTGATGTTGAGGCTCTCGGCGATCTCATCGGTGACGCCCTGGATACGCACGCCGAGCCAGCCGCGGCGCAGCTCACCGAACTGGCGCAACTGGTCGACGACGCCGGCCACGGTCTTCGAGGGCACCGCGAAGCCGATGCCGATCGAGCCGCCCGACGGCGAGATGATCAGCGTGTTGACGCCGATGACCTCGCCATCGAGGTTGAACAGCGGGCCGCCGGAATTGCCGCGGTTGATGGCGGCGTCGGTCTGGATGTAGCTGTCATAGGGGCCCGACGAGATGTCGCGGTTCTTGGCCGAGACGATGCCGGCGGTCACGGTGCCGCCGAGGCTGAACGGGTTGCCGATCGCGACCACCCAGTCGCCCAGCCGCAGCTTGTCGGAATCGCCGAACTTGACCACCGTCAGCGGCCGCGGCGGCTTGAACTTGAGCACCGCAAGGTCGGTCTTCTTGTCGACGCCGACCAGCTCAGCCTTGATCTTGGTGCCGTCGTTCATGATCACGTTGATCTCGTCGGCATCGGCGATGACGTGATTGTTGGTGACCACGACCCCGGACTCGTCGACGATGAAGCCGGAGCCCAGCGAGTTGGTGCGGCGCGGCGAGTTGTCGGCCCCACCCCGGCCGCCCGGACCGCCGCGGCGGTTCTTGAAGAAATCGTCGAAGAACTCCTCGAACGGCGATCCCGGCGGCACCTGCGGATTGGCGTTGCGGTTCTCGGACGAGCCGCCCTTGGGCTCGACGGTCTGCGAGGTCGAGATGTTGACGACGGCGTCGATCACCTTTTCGGCGACATCGGCGATCCCCTCCGGCCCCCGCGCCGAGGCCGGGACCGGCGCGAGCGCCCAGCCCGCGGCAAGAACCGCCGCGGTCAGGATCGGGCGCAGTCGACGGCTGAAAGCAGGGGTCGCGGTCATCGGGCGGATCTCCAGAAAAGTCGGCAAATTCAACCGTTACAGTGCGCCGGAACCGGCGGAGGACGCAAGCACGCCGGATCGGACCGCAGATTCATCATTGAGGGCGACCTAATACGGCAAAATGGCGCAGCCATCGCCTCACAATGGCGTTGGCCGGGCGGTTGACGGTCATTGCCGCGGCCGGACCTCGTTCCTGTGCGGCGGCGCGCAGGCAGACGGCGATGCACACCTCAGATCGGCCGCCGGATCACCCAGATCAGGACCAGACCGGCCACCGCCGAGCCGATGCCGACCGCGCGCAGCACGTTGTCGGGCGTGGTCATGGCGGTCTTCATGGCCCGCCGCATCCACTCCGGACTGGCCGCGAACAACAGGCCTTCGAGCACGAACAGGATACCTAATCCGATGAGGAAATCGGAAAACGCAATGGACCTCATCGGACCCGGACCTCCCGTTCGATCTTCTTGATATGTAACGGGGCGAAGCAACGGCTTCGCCCCGTCCATGTCAACTCTTATTCACCCGGATCAACCGCCCTGGTCATCGGGGCCGATGCATCAGGGCTTGGGCGCCGGCACCGCGGCCGCCGCGGTCGAGCTACTGGCGGTGGACGGCGTCTCCCCCGCCGGCTTCCCCGAGGGGTTCGCGAAGTAGCGGAAGAACTCCGAATCGGGCCGCAGCAGGAAGCGGGTGTCGCCGGACTTGAGGCCGTTCTCATACGCCGTCATCGAGCGGTAGAAGGCGAAGAAGTCGCGGTCCTTGCTGTAGGCCTCGGCGAACAGCCGGTTGCGTTCGGCATCGCCGGCGCCGCGGGTCTGCTCCGCCTGCGAGTTGGCCTCGGCGACGATCACGGTCGCCTCGCGATCGGCCTTGGACCTGATCTCCTGGGCCTTCTGGCCGCCGAGCGCCCGGAACTCCTCGGCCTCACGCTGCCGCTCGGTCTTCATCCGGTTGTACACCGCCTGGCTGTTGGCCTCCGGCAGGTCGGCGCGGCGGATGCGGACGTCCACCACCTGGATGCCATAGGCGTCGGCCTCCTTGTCGAGCTGATCGCGGATCTTGCGCATCAGCGCCTCGCGCTCGTCGCGCACGACTTGCGTGAAGGTGACCTCGCCGAGCACGCGGCGCAGCGCGGCGTTCAGCAGCGTGCCGAGCTGGACGTTGGCGGTCTGGATCGAGCCGACGCTCTGGTAGAACTGCAGCGCGTTCTTGATCTTGTAGCGCGCGAAGGCGTCGACCACGAGCCGCTTCTGGTCGAACGCGATCACCTCCTGCGAGGGGTTCTCGAGGTCGAGGATGCGCTTGTCGATCGAGATCACGTTGTCGATGAACGGTGCCTTGAAGTTCAGGCCGGGCTCGGTGACGACGTCGACCGGCTTGCCGAACCGCACCACCAGCGCCTGCTCGGTCTGGTTCACGGTGAACAGCGAGCTGTAGCCGATGACGACGAGCACGAGCACGGCGACGAGCGCGACGATGCCTGCAACGGGGGACCTCATCGGACGCCTCCCTGCTGAGCGGCCGGCGCCGGACGGCGCGGCAAGAGATCGCCGAGCGGCAGCAGCGGCACAGGGCCGCCGGTGGCGCCAGAGTCGAGCACGAGCTTCTCCGAGCCACCGAGCACGCGCTCCATGGTCTCGAGATAGATCCGTTCGCGGGTCACGTCGGGCGCCTTCTTGTACTCGTCATAGACCTTGAGGAAGCGCGCGCTCTGGCCCTTGGCCTCGGCGATCGCCTGCTCCTTGTAGCCTTCGGCGACCTGCAGGATCTGCGCGGCACGACCGCGCGCATCCGGCACCACCTTGTTGGCGTAGGTCTGGGCTTCGTTCTGGAGACGCTCGAGGTCGGCACGCGCCGCCTGGACGTCGCGGAACGCCTCGATCACCTGGGCCGGCGGATCGACCTTCTGCATCTGCACCTGGGTGATCTGGATGCCGGAGCCGTAATTGTCGAGCGTCTTCTGCATCAGCTCCTGCACGTTCTGCTCGATCACGGTGCGGGCGCCGGTGAGGATCGGCTGGATGTTGGAGCGGCCGATCACCTCGCGCATCGCGCTCTCGGCCACCGCCTTCACGGTGCCCTCGGGGTTCTGGATGTTGAACAGGAAGTCGGCCGCGCCCTTCGGCTTGATGCGCCAGAGCACGGTGACGTCGACGTCGACGATGTTCTCGTCGCCGGTCAGCATCAGGCTTTCCTCGGGGACATCGCGACCGCTGCGGCCGCGCCGGCCGGGATCATCGTTGGCGGTGATGCCGATCGAGATCGAGTTGACGCGCAGCGCCTTGGGCAGCAGCACGGTCTCGATCGGATAAGGCAGGTGATAGCGCAGGCCCGGCTGCTCATCGCGGACATATTTGCCGAAGCGCAGCACGACGCCGAGCTCCTCGGACTGCACGCGGTAGATGCCGGAGGCGAGCCAGATGATGATGGCGCCGAGCACGATCAGGAGCACGCCCGCGGTGCCGAAGCCGCCGCCCGGCACGAACTGCTGCAGCCGGTCCTGGCCGCGCCGCAGAAGATCTTCCAGGTCGGGCGGCCTTGGACCGACCGGTTGCGGTCCCGAGCCCCAGGGCCCCTTCGGACCCTGACCCCACGGGCCTCCGCCCTGATTCTTCCACGCCATCGATCGATCTCCTCCGAGAGGCTGAGTGTACACCAACGCCGGCCCCGACGGTCGCCGGGTTATAAGGGACGGCCCCGCCCCTTACAACGTAGCGCTCCAGCTAAGCCCGAACCGGGTTTTGTCAATGTAAACAGGGCCGGAAGCGCCGGTTTGCCGCGGCCTCAGCTCCGCCACGCGGCCAAACTGCGCGACTTCATCATTAACGGATGGTCTTGGACGGGCCGTCGCACAGATCCCGCCGGCGAAACGCTCACCGCCGCCGGCGATAGGTGACGTAGGAGAATTCGGCCTGATCGTCAGGCCCCGAGGCATGGCGCTGCCGCGCCACCTCCTCCCATCGGGCCGGGTCGATCGCCGGAAACACGGTATCGCCAGGCGGGCTCGCATGCACCTCGGTGATCTCCAGCCGGTCGGCGATCGGCATCGTTGCAGCAAAGAGCTCGGTGCCTCCGATGACCGCGATCTCCGCGGCTGAACGCCGCAGCGCATCACCACGCGCGATGACGAGCGCTTCATCGACGGTATGGGTCACGATCGCGCCATCAGCGCGAAACTCGGCATTGCGGGTGACGACGATGTTGGTGCGGCCCGGCAGCGGCCGGCGCGGAAACGAGATGAAGGTCTTGCGGCCCATCACGATCGGGCGCCCCATGGTCATCGCCTTGAAGCGCTGCATGTCGCTCTTCTGCCGCCACGGGATCGCACCGGCGGCGCCGATGATGCCGTTGTCGGCGACTGCGACGATCAGCACGATCTCGATCACGGCGCCCTCTCCGCCAGCTGAGCCAGAGCCTCGCCGGTCACCTTGCACAGCGTCCACTCGTCCATGAGCTCGGCGCCGAGCGATTTGTAGAAAGTGATGGAAGGAGCATTCCAGTCGAGCACCGACCATTGCAGCCGCGCCCAGCCCTTTTCGATGCAGGTGCGCGCGAGATGGCCGAGCAAGGCCTGGCCGATGCCGTTGCGGCGAAACGCCGGCCGCACGAACAGGTCTTCGAGATAGATCCCTGGCTTGCCGGCAAACGTCGAGAAGTTGACGAACCAGACCGCGAAGCCCGCCACCGCGCCGTTCCATTCGGCGAGATCGCAGAACAGCGTCGGATGCTCGCAGAACAGCGCGGCGGCGATGTCGGCCTCGCTCGCGCCGACCTCGTGCGAGAGCTTCTCGTAGTCGGCGAGCTCCCGGATCAGCGCGAATACGCTTCCGATGTCGTCAGGCCCGGCGCTACGGATCGAAACCGGCATGCGTCAGACCGCGACCTCGGCCTTGATATGCGGATGCGGATCGTAGCCGGCGAGCGCGAAGTCCTCGTAGTGGAAGCCGAAGATGTCCTTGACGTCCGGATTGAGCGTCATGGTCGGCAGCGGACGGGGCGCACGGGTGAGCTGCAGGCGGGCCTGCTCGATGTGATTGGAATAGAGATGCACGTCGCCGAAGGAGTGCACGAATTCACCGGGCTTCAAATCCGTCACCTGCGCCACCATCATCGTCAGCAGCGCATAGGATGCGATGTTGAAGGGCACGCCGAGAAAGACGTCGGCCGAGCGCTGGTAGAGCTGGCACGACAATTTGCCGTTCACGACATAGAACTGGAACAGGCAGTGGCACGGCGGCAGCGCCATCTTTTCGACGTCGGCCGGGTTCCAGGCCGTCACGATCAGCCGGCGCGAATCCGGATTGCGCCTGATCATGTCGATCACGCCTCCGATCTGGTCGATATGGCCGCCGTCCGGCGTCGGCCACGAGCGCCACTGATAGCCGTAGACGGGGCCGAGATCGCCATTGCCATCGGCCCACTCGTCCCAGATCGTCACGCCGTGATCGTGCAGATATTTGATGTTGGTGTCGCCCTTGAGGAACCACAAGAGCTCATGCACGATCGCCTTCAGCGGCAGCCGCTTGGTGGTCACCAGCGGAAAGCCGGCCGCAAGGTTGAAGCGCATCTGGTGGCCGAACACCGACAGCGTGCCGGTGCCGGTGCGGTCGTGCTTCTCGGCGCCGTCGGACAGGATGCGTTCGAGCAGGTCGTGATACTGGTGCATGGTGCGCGCTGGCGGCCTTTCGCGGAAGGCGGCGAATGTAACGGCAGGGATCGCCCGGCCCTAGCCTCGACTCGGCCCGGTCGCTAATTATACCCCGAAAAATGTCGGCCGCAGCCGCAATTGACAAGGGCGGGACCGCACGTTCCGCCCTCCTCCCGATCCATGGCCGTTCCGTACCAGCTCGCCGGCTTGAGGACCGCGGACCATTTGACGATCTCGCCCTTGACCAGGGTCCCGAGCGCCTCCGGCGTCCGGTCCGCCGACGCTGGTCAGCCTTCGCTTTCCACGAAGACCTCATCGCGCTTGCGGCGCAGCGTCGGCAGCACCGCCAGCACGAGCAGCCCCGCCGCGATCGCGAGCAGCACGGCCGACAGCGGCCGCGTTAGGAACACCGACCAGTCGCCGCGCGAGATCAGCAGCGCCCGGCGCAGGTTCTCCTCCATCAGCGGGCCCAGCACCATGCCGAGCAGCAGCGGCGCCGGCTCGAAATCATGCTTGATCAGCCAGTAGCCGACGAGGCCGAACGCGCCCGCCAGGACCACGTCGACCGGCGCGTTGTTCACCGAATAGATGCCGATCGCGCAGAAGATCACGATTGACGGGAACATCAGCCGGTATGGCACGCGCAAGAGCCGCACCCAGATGCCGACCAGCGGCAGGTTGATGATGATCAGCATGAGATTGCCGATCCACATCGAGGCGATCATGCCCCAGACCAGATCAGGCTGCTTCTGCATCACCTGGGGGCCCGGCACGATGCCGTGGATGGTCATCGCGCCGACCATCAGCGCCATCACCGCATTCGGCGGAATGCCGAGCGTCAGCAGCGGAATGAAGGAGGTCTGCGCCGCCGCGTTGTTGGCGCTCTCCGGCGCCGCGACGCCCTCGATCGCACCGCGACCGAACCGCGACGGATCTCGCGCGAGTTTCTTCTCCAGCGTATAGGCCGCGAACGAGGCGATCACCGCACCTCCGCCCGGCAAGATGCCGAGGATCGAACCGAGCAGCGTGCCGCGCAGGATCGCCGGCGTGGAGTCTTTCAGATCCTTCCTGGTCGGCATCAGGCCGGTGATCTTCTTCTGCACGAGGTCGCGGTCCATCTCCGCGCCGGCATCGAGATTGCGGATGATCTCGGCGAAGCCGAACACGCCCATCGCAACGGTGGCGAAGCCGAGGCCGTCGGCGAGCTCGGGAATGTTGAAGGCCATGCGCGACACACCGGTCTCGATGTCCGAGCCGACCATCGACAGCAGCAGGCCGAGCACGATCATCGCGATCGCCTTCAGCACCGAGCCCTTCGCCAGCACGACCGCGAAGATCAGGCCCAGCACCATCAGCGAGAAATACTCGGCCGGGCCGAACGCCAGCGCGAGCTTGGTCAACGGCGCGCCGAGGATCGCAATCAGCACGGTGGCAACGCAGCCGGCGAAGAACGAGCCGATCGCGGCGATCGCCAGCGCCGGACCGGCACGGCCCTGCTTCGCCATCTGGAAGCCGTCGAGCGCGGTCACCACCGACGTCGCCTCGCCGGGAATGTTGACCAGGATCGACGTGGTCGAGCCGCCATACTGCGCGCCGTAATAGATACCGGCCAGCATGATCAGCGCGCCGACCGGCGGCAGGCCGAAGGTGATCGGCAGCAACATCGCCACCGTGGCGATGGTCCCGATGCCCGGGAGAACCCCGACCAGCGTGCCGACCAGCGCGCCGATCAGGCACATCAGCAGATTGATTGGCGACAACGCGACGACGAAACCGTGGGCGAGATTTGCAAACAGATCCATCACGCCCTCACTGCAAAAGGAAACGCGGCAACAGCGGCATCGGCAACCCCAGCACGTAGGGGAACAGCAGCGCGCAGCCGCCGGTCAGGCAGATGCCGACGATCAGGGCCTCGCGCCAGCGCGTCTCCGGGCTGCCGATCGCCGCGATCAGGAAGCTTGCAAGCCCCGTGATCAAGAGTCCGAGCGGGCGAATGGAGACGGCGAAGGTCAGGATCGCGAGCGAGACGAACAGCGGTCCGCGCCAGTGATAGGTCGCAAGCTGCGCGCCTTCACTCACGACGCCGATCACGGCCACGGCGGCTCCGAGCCCTAGCAGCAGCAGACCGAACATCCGCGGCGCAGTTCCGGCACCGAACGAGAAGCCGCGCATGCCCTGCAGATCGCTGGAGGCCCACAACGCGAACAGCGCGATCGCCATCAGCACGACGCCGCCGAAATAGTCCTGCGCCGCGCGCGGACGGACCATGAATGTGAACACTGCGACCGCGATCAGCGGATAGGTGTAGATGAGAGCCAGCAGAACATCGGAAGACAGCGAGGTCTTGCCGCTTGCGGCATATTGCTGCGCCAGGCTCGGGATCGCCATCGACAAGGCTGACGCATGGGCCGCAATGACCTGTAGCGGACCGCGTCCGGATAGTGGACCGACAAGACCGGCCAAGGCAATCAGCAGCTCGATGATCTGTGGCGCGAAGGCAAGGACCAGAATGATCGATGCGGCGGTCACGCTGCGGGCGGCCGGCATGCCCGCCGTTTC
Source organism: Bradyrhizobium sp. SZCCHNRI1009 (assembly GCF_032487575.1). Taxonomy (NCBI): domain Bacteria; kingdom Pseudomonadati; phylum Pseudomonadota; class Alphaproteobacteria; order Hyphomicrobiales; family Nitrobacteraceae; genus Bradyrhizobium; species Bradyrhizobium sp. SZCCHNRI1009. The sequence continues at coordinate 9,508 of NZ_JAUEUL010000040.1, forward strand.
GCCCGACAATTGGCCCGTGGTCTCGGCCATGCCTCGCCCTCCCCGATCGGCCTTGATGGCCGGCACTGTTTTCGTTCGGCGGCCCGGAGCAAACCGGTCGCGCTTCTGTTTTGCTAGCGGCTTTCCCTAGAGAAGGCCAGCGAAACCAAGGCAGCCGCCTGCGGCGAGCAGCCAGAGCGGATTGAGTCGCGTCATAGATGCAACGAGTGCGGCAAGGACCGTCAGCGCGAACGCCCGCCACGTCTGGTCGGAAGCCTGACCGAGAATCCATGCGCTCGCCGCCATCAAGCCGATCGACAACGGCACCAGCGCCGCCTGCAGCATGGCGGGCCAGCGCGCATCCCGCGCATTCGAGAGCCAACGGCTGACGAAATAGGAGAGCACGGCAGTGGGACCGCACATCGCGATCGTCGCGACCGCCGCACCTGCCACGCCTGCGACCGAATAGCCGATCAGGGTGACGATCAGAACGTTGGGCCCGGGCGACAATTGCGACAGTGCGAACAGGTCGGCGAACTGTTTGTCTGTCATCCAGTGCCGGGCCTCGACTGCAACACGTTGCAGTTCGGGAATCGCCGCCACGGCGCCGCCAACCGCAAACAGCGAGATCAACGCAAAGGTCCAGAACAGCTGGAACAACGGATTGTCGTCCCCGCTCATCGTGCCCACCGCGTCTTGGCATAGGTGACGGCAAGGCTGAGCGGCACGGCCACCAGCAGAACCTCCTGAAGCGGCAGGCGCGCCAGCCCGATCGCCACGAACACGCCAGCGACGACGACAACGCCCGCCACGTCGCTCTTCTTGAGGAGCGGCGAGATCATGCGAAACACCACCGACGCCAGCAGGCCAACGGCCACGCAGGACACGCCTGCAAGCGCCCGTCGCCACGTGTCGGCTTGTCCAAAATGACCGTAGATGGCGCCGAGAGAGGTGATCAGCAGCATCGGGGGTCCGAGCAGGCCGGCAAACGCAGCGATTCCGCCCGCGACACCGCGCAATCGCGCGCCGAACACCACGGAGAAATTCACGATGTTCGGTCCGGGCAGGAAATGACAGAGCGCGAAGGTCGCGTTGAACTCCTCCGCCGTCATCCAGCGATGCTCGTCGACGATCGCACGCCGCGCGAACACCAGCACGCCGCCGAAGCCCGACAGCGACATTTTCGCGAATGCGAAGAAGAGCGTGCGGAGGCTGGGCGGGTGTCTGGCGATGTCGGCCGCGGGAGAGGCAACCTGCGCAACTTCGGGAGGCATGCCGCACTGTAGGAGGACGAAAACCAGGCTGCCAAGGTCGAACCAGAGGTTCCCGGCAGCCGCCCACATTTTTGTCGCGCGCCGCGGCGTTTCGGCCCTGTGCATCCGCTGGCCGGCGGCCTATATAGGGGGTGCCGGCCTGCCGGCTATGGAAATAAATCGCCGTCGAAATAAACCATTCGGACCCGGGGGCGGTACCCGGCGCCTCCACCAAAACCCACCGACAGATGGGTTTTGGCGGGGGCGAAATAGGATCGACGAGGGCGTAAAGGGCGAGCTTTTTCCCGGTATTGTTCCGCCGTTATCGGGCTACTGCAATAGTTGCCAACGACAACTTTGCTCCGGTTGCTCAGGCTGCGTAACGCAGTTTGAAAGACCACCTTAAAGTCCTAACGGGTTAAGCTCCGTTAGGCGGGGTTCGGAGGCACCTGGCAACAGAAGCCTCCACTTTCACCTGCCTCCACGTTAACCGGTTTCCTTCCAGGGGCTGTGCCGTCCCCAGTTTTTTGGCGCGGCACCCGTTCATTCCGCCGTTGACCGGACTTCCGCCAGCTTCTACCCGTTCCCATATCTGGCGATCGACCGGCATGGCTGCTGACCTCGGCGCCGATGCCGGGTACGATGTGACTGACGCGAGTCGGGAATGCTGCTGCCTGCCGGGCGCGGCGGCTCGACACGTCGGGCGCAGCCCTCACGACACAGGACCGATCATGGCGACGGATCATATTCGATACGATGTGCTGGCGCGCGACGCGTTGCGCGGGGTGCTGCGCCGGGTGCTGACCGACGCTGCCGCCCACGGGCTCCCGGGCGAGCACCATTTCTTCATCACGTTCATCTCCAAGGCCGAGGGCGTCAAGCTGTCGCCGCGGCTGCTCGCGCAATATCCGGAGGAGATGACGATCATCCTGCAACACCAGTTCTGGGATCTGGTGGTCTCGGAGGACCGGTTCGAGGTCGGCCTGTCGTTCGGCGGCATCCCTGAGCGCCTCGTGGTGCCGTTCCACGCGATCAAGAGCTTCTTCGATCCGTCCGTGCAATTCGGACTGCAGTTCGAGCCGTCGGAGGCGATTGCCGAGACGCCGGCCGCGCCGAAGCTGCCGGCCGCACCGACGCCATCGGCCATCGCCGGGCCGCTGCCTGCGACGCCGGCCGAGACCAGCGACGACAAGCCGCTCCCGCCGACCTCGCCGGGGGAAGGCGCCGAGGTCGTGCGCCTGGACCGTTTCCGCAAGAAATAGGCCCATTCGCCGCGCGCGGAACGGCGGTTGGACCACTAGATTGAAGCATGCTTGAACCGGTCGACGCCGGTTCACCATCAATCATGGGCATGCTTCATGGCACATTCAGCTGATTCATCATCGCACGGATCGACGCGCACGGAGACCGACAGCTTCGGCCCGATCGAGGTCGCCGCCGACCGCTATTGGGGCGCGCAGACCGAGCGCAGCCGGCAGAATTTCCGCATCGGCCACGACCGCATGCCGATCGGCATCGTGCGCGCGCTCGCGCTGGTGAAGTTGGCCGCGGCCCAGGCCAACCGCGAGCTCGGCCTGCTCGAGCCACGCATGGCGGACGCCATCGTCCAGGCGGCGCAGGAGGTCATCGACGGCAAGCTCGACGACCATTTCCCGCTGGTCGTTTGGCAGACCGGCTCGGGCACCCAGAGCAACATGAACCTCAACGAGGTGATCGCCAATCGCGCCAGCGAGCTGCTGGGCGGCGAGCGCGGCACCAAGAAGCCCGTTCATCCGAACGACCACGTCAACATGAGCCAGTCGTCCAACGACTCGTTCCCCACCGCGATGCACATCGCCGCGGCGCGCGCGATCGCGGGCCATCTGGTGCCGGCGCTGTCGGAGCTGCTGGCGGCGCTGCGTGCCAAGCAGGACGCGTTCGCGGACATCGTCAAGATCGGCCGCACCCACACCCAGGACGCCACGCCGCTCACGCTCGGCCAGGAGTTCTCCGGCTACGCCACGCAGGTCGAGAACGCGATCGCACGAATCGAGATCGCGGCGCGGGATCTCCTGCCGCTGGCGCAGGGCGGCACCGCCGTGGGCACTGGCCTGAACGCGGATCCGAAGTTCGCGAAGCTGTTCGCCAAGCATGTTGCCGACGCCACCGGCCTGCCCTTCACCAGTGCCGCCAACAAATTCGAGGCGCTTGCGTCCAACGACGCCTATGTTTACGCCCATGGCGCGCTCAATGCGGCGGCCACCGGCCTGTTCAAGATCGCCAACGACATCCGCTTCCTCGGATCAGGCCCCCGCTCCGGATTGGGAGAACTGATCCTGCCGGAGAACGAGCCGGGCTCCTCGATCATGCCGGGCAAGGTGAACCCGACGCAATGCGAAGCGCTCACGATGGTGTGCTGCCAGGTGTTCGGCAATCACACGGCGATCACCATGGCCGGCAGCCAGGGTCATTTCGAACTGAACGTCTACAAACCATTGCTCTCACATTGCATGATGCAGTCCATACAATTACTAGGTGATTCAGCACGTTCATTCAGCGAACATTGCGTGACCGGAATCCAGGCCGACACTGCTCGCATTCGCGAGCTGATGGAGCGCTCGCTGATGCTGGTGACGGCGCTTGCACCGAAGATCGGCTACGACAACGCCGCCAAAGTCGCGAAATCAGCGCATCAGCGCGGCACAACGCTGAAACAGGAAGCTTTGCGGCTCGGTCTCGTCTCCGAAGAGGAATTCGACCGCCTCGTTCAACCCGAGAGGATGACGAGGCCGGGGCGAGCGTAGCGGTAGTCCCGTAGTACTACGGGGGGTGATGCAATTCTCGCTGTTAACCCCTAAAGGATACTCTCGACTACAAGTTCTGCTGCGTTTGGTGAGTAAACAAATCCAGCTCGCAACGACGCGAATGGCCATCGAACTATCAGGGAGCGATGACGTGATTGTCTGGAGAACGCCTGAGCTCATCCGCGCAATGCGCATGCTCTCGTCGTGATGTTCGATGCCTTAGATGATTGGAGCAAGCATGGGTGACATCATCAACTTGAAGCGTTTCAGAAAGCGCGTGGAGCGCGATCAGGCAGCAAAGGTCGCCGAAGGCAACCGCGCTCGCTTCGGCAGGACGAAGTCCGAACGCGCAACTGACGCCCAACGCGACAAGCGCGCGAACGAATTACTCGATCAACATCGTATCAATGGCGAGGACGCGTGATGAAGTCGCCCGTCGTAAAACGTTCTATCGTGGTCGCAGGTCACAAGACCAGCGTCAGCCTCGAAGAGGCCTTCTGGAACGGCATGAAGGAGATTTCGGGTCTCCGTAACATGACCCTGTCCGAACTGGTCGGGGAGATCGACAACAATCGCCAGCAGGGCAACCTGTCGTCGGCGATCCGGCTGTTCGTGCTCGACCACTTCAAGAGCCGCGCCGCAGCGTCTTCAGGCCTCGAGCCGAAGGCGGCGGTGGACACCCGGCACACGGCAGCCGCTGCCGCTCCTTGAGGCAGATCAGACGGCGGCCCGCCCGGTCTGTTTAAAATCGCTCTAAGATGCCGCGGCATTTAACATGCCGCGCTTGACCTCTTGGCACGCGATTGAAAATACAGGCTATGAGCGAAATCTGCGATACACGGCCGCCTCAGCCGCTCGGTCTGGCCCGAAGGGGCTATACCGGAACGATCCAGCATCTGGCCGCTGGCGGCGCGGCGTCGTCGTTGCCGGACGTTGAGCTGGAGAGCCGGCTGATCGAACTGGGCTTCGTCGAGGGCGCCCGGGTCGAAATCCTGCATGAGGGGATCGTCGGGCGAGACCCGATCGCCGTCCGTGTCGACAACATCACCGTCGCGGTCCGCCGGCGCGAGGCCATGGCCGTCATCGTGGCATAGGCCGCGCGGAAAGCGTCGTCATGGAAAGCCCTCTGCTGCATCTGGCCCTGGTGGGTACGCCCAACAGCGGCAAGACCTCGCTGTTCAACGCGCTGACGGGAAGCCGCCAGAAGGTCGCGAATTATCCCGGCGTCACGGTCGAGCGCAAAGAGGGCGGCTTCGTCACCCCGCAGGGCCGCCAGGTCTCGCTGGTCGACCTGCCCGGCACCTATTCGCTGCGCGGCCGCAGCCCCGACGAGGAAATCACCCGGGATTTCGTGCTGGGACGCGCCACCGGCGAGGTCCTGCCCGACCTGGTGTTGTGCGTTGCCGACTCGACCAATCTCAGGTTGACGGTCCGGCTGCTGCTCGAGCTCAAGAGCACCGGCCGGCCGCTGGCGCTCGTGCTCAACATGTTCGACATCGCCAAGCGGCGTGGCGTGACGGTCGACGTTCCCGCACTGTCGCAGGCGCTGGGCGTGCCGGTGGTGACGTCGATCGCCGTGCGCAAGGGCGGCACCGACGACCTGCTGCGGCTGACCGACGAGCTCCTGGCCCAGGCGGCCGAGGCCACCGGAGAGCGCGCCAACACCTGGCGTCCGCTCACGGTCCCGGAGCTGCGCGCCACTCAGCGCGAGGCCGACCGTATCATCGCGGAGACGGTCAGCCTGCCCGAGCGGCCGGACACCTGGACCGCCCGGATCGATTCGGTCGCGCTGCATCCGGTCGGCGGGCTGCTCATCCTGCTGGCGATCCTGTTCGTGATGTTCCAGGCGGTGTTCGCCTGGGCGCAGCCGCTGATGCAGGTGCTGTCGGCGGCCTTCGATGCGCTCGGCCAGCTCGTTCACGACGAGCTTCCCGAGGGCCTGCTGCAGAGCTTCCTGCAGAACGGCGTGATCTCCGGCGTCGGCAGCGTCATCGTCTTCCTGCCGCAGATCATCATCATCTTCCTGTTCATCCTGCTTTTGGAAGATTTCGGCTACATGGCGCGCGCGGCGTTCCTGATGGACCGCATCATGGGTGGCGCCGGCTTGCATGGCCGCGCATTCATCCCGCTGCTCTCGAGCTTTGCCTGCGCCATTCCCGGCATCATGGCAACGCGCGTGATCGACAACCGCCGCGATCGGCTCACCACCATCCTGATCGCGCCGCTGATGACCTGCTCGGCGCGGATTCCGGTCTATACGCTGATCATCTCGGCCTTCATCCCGCCGACCAAGGTCTGGGGCCTGGTCAACCTGCAGGGACTGGTGATGTTCGGGCTCTACGCCGCCGGGATCATCAGCGCGCTGCTGGTGTCGTTCCTGGTGAAGTTCTTCCTGATGCGCGACTACCAGCCGGCACCGTTCATGCTGGAGCTGCCGGACTACAAGATGCCGCGGTTGCGCAGCATCGCGATCGGCGTCTACACCCGCGCCAAGATGTTCCTGCAGCGCGCCGGCACCACGATCTTCGCGATGATGGTGCTGATCTGGTTCCTGGCCTCGTTCCCGCAGCCGCCGGAGGGCGCCACCGAACCTGCGATCAATTACAGCCTCGCGGCGATGATCGGCCAGGCGATCGCTCCCCTGCTCACGCCGGTCGGCTTCAACTGGCAGATCGCGGTCGCGCTGGTGCCCGGCATGGCCGCCCGCGAGGTCGCGGTCGCCGCGCTCGGCACCGTCTATGCGATCGAGGGCGGCAAGGAGGCGGCCGAGCAGATCGGCCAGGTGCTGGCGAGCAAATGGAGCCTCGCCACGGCGCTGGCGCTGCTCGCCTGGTACATCTTCGCCCCGCAATGCGCCTCGACGCTCGCCGTCATCCGCCGCGAAACCGGCAGCTGGCGCTGGATGGCCGTGACCTTCTTCTACATGTTCGCGCTCGCCTATGCGGCGGCGTTCGCGACCTACCACATCGCGGTCGCGATGGGCGCGGGCTGAGCCCGCGCCGCGGCAACGTCATCGCACAGCGTCGACATGCAGCGCGAAGCCGCGCGCGTCGGCATGCCCGAGTTCGGGACGCAGCTGCATCGACGGGATCAGGTAATCGCCGTGGTTCTGCCGCCGGTACGGGATCGGCTGATCCGTGAACAGCGTCCGCATCCGCGCGCGGAGCCGCGCGGCGATGTCCGCGAAGCCCGCCTCATCGAGCCGGTTCACCCGGTGCGCCACGAAGGCCGGCAGTACGTCGAAGCCGGGATAGAACAGGATGCCGTGGTTGATGGGAAACAGGAGGTCGTCGATCGGCCCGTTGATGCCGCGCTCCGAATAGTGCTCCTGCCAGCCGCCGGTGGTCACCACGAGCATCGCGCGCTTGCCGGCGAACACGCCCTCGCCATAGCGGTTGCCCCAGCGCTTGTCGCTGTGCTCGCCGACGCCGTAGGTGAAGCCGTAGGAATAGACCCGGTCGACCCAGCCCTTGAGGATCGCCGGCATCGTGAACCACCACAGCGGAAACTGCAGGATCACCGCGTCGGCCCATAGGAGCTTCTCCTGCTCCGCCCTGACGTCGTCGGTGAGCGAGTGCGTCTCGAACGCCTCGCCGGAGGCCGTGGCGACGTTGAGGCGCACATCGGGCGGCAGTTGCGGAAAGTCGGCGCGGTCGGCGGCCGCCTTCCAGCCCATCGCATAGAGATCCGAGACCCTGACCTGATGACCTTGCGACCGAAGCTCGGCGACAGCGGCGTCGCGCAGGGCGCCGTTCAGCGAGCGGGGTTCGGGGTGGGCGAAGACGAGCAGCACATTCATGGCTTGATCCCTTGGCTGGAACAATCCAGGAGATAGACCCGGCCTCGTTCATCCACTATATGGCTGCTATCGATAACATTATGCTGAATTATGGATAAGTTGGACGTCAGCATCGTCAACATGCGCAGCTTCGTTCGCGTCGCCGAACGGGGCAACCTGTCGGCCGTCGCGCGTGAGCTTGGGCTGGGTCAGTCCACCATCTCGCGTCATCTCCAGGAGCTTGAAGACGCGATCGGCGTTCCCCTGCTGAGCCGCACCACCCGGCGCGTCACCCTGACCACCGAGGGCAGCCTCTATTATGCCAACTGCGTCCAGATCCTGCGCCTGATCGAGCAGGCCGGCGACGAGGCGCGCGGCACGCGTGGAGCCGCCAGCGGCACGATCCGCATCTCCTGCACGGCCGCGTTCGGCATCCTGCACATCACCCGGCTGGTGTTCGCGTTCCAGGACCGCTATCCGGACATCGCGATCGATCTCAATCTGACCGACGAGCGCATCGATCTGGTGCGCGAGGGCGTCGACATCGCGCTCCGTCTCGCGCCGCTCACTGACAGCTCGATGAAGCTGCGCGCACTCGGCCATTCGCACCGGCTGCTGGTGGCGGCGCCGGGCTATCTGGCAGGACGCGGCACGCCGCGCGTACCGCAGGATCTGCTCGGCCATGACGGCATCCGCATGCCCAATGTCGCCGGCAGCGACGTGCTGGCGCTGGTGTCCGCCGACGGCCAGCGCCACGAGGTGCCTTTCAGCGGCCGCTTCCGAACCAATCACGGCCTCGCGGTGCGCGAAGCCGTGCTGGCCGGGCGCGGCATCGCCGCAGCCCATGCCTGGCTGGTCGACGATCTCATCACCGAGGGCAGGCTGACGGTGCTCCTGCCCGACTACAGGCTGCCGTCGGTTCCGCTCAGCATGCTGATCGTCCCGGAGCGCGCCGGCATCGCGCGCGTCCGGCTGGTGATCGAAGACCTGGCGGCGGCAATCGTCAGTCTGCCTGGGATCCGGCCGGAGCCCTGAGCTACAGCCGCGGCATCGTGTCCGGCCGCACCTCGCGCGCCTGCGCCGCCAGCCGGATCGCGGCGTTGGCGGCGCCGAAGCCCTGGTAGTTGCGGCGCTGCACGATCTCGAAGAAGAAGCGCTCCTCGAAAATGTGGGTGTAGACCTGGAAGAACTCCGCGTCGCCGTCGCGGTCGTACAGGATCTCGTTGGCGCGGAGCGCCGCGATGGTCTCGGGCGCTAGATCGTATTTCGCTTCGAGATCGTCGTAGTAGTTGTCGGGAATGTCGAGGAAGCCGGCGCCGCGGGCGCGCATTTCGGCCACGGCTGCAAAGATGTCGTCGCAGGCGAAGGCGATGTGCTGGACGCCTGAGCCGAAGAACTCGGAGATGAAACGCGACGACAGCGTGCGCGTCGCCGTCGAGCCGTTGAGGATGAAGCGCAGGCTGCGATCGCCGTTGACGATCGCCTGGCTCTGCACGAGGCCTCTGGGATCGGCGATCTCCATCTGCGGCAGGCGCGAGAAGTCGATGATCCCGGCATAGAACAACAGCCAGGACAGCATCTCCTCATGCGGCATCGACTGTGCGATGTGATCGACGGCCAAGAGCCGATCAGTCGTCTTGTCGCTGGCGACCGGTTCGAAGTCGACATCCCAGTGACGGCCGTGGGTATCGAGGAAATACAGCAGGCTGCCGCCGACACCATGGATCGCCGGGATCTCCAGCTCGCCCGGCCCGACCGGCTGGGTGAAGGTGCGCGTCTTCAAGGACTGCGCCCGCGCCATGGCACGGTCCGCACTGTCGACATCCAACGCCAACGCGCAAACGCCGGGACCGTGCGTGATATAGTGCGAATGCGCGAAGCTCGCCGGCTCGCAATTGATCACCAGCTCGATCGCGCCCTGCGACCAGCGCTGCACCGCCTTGCTGCGATGCCGCCCGGTTTTGCGGAAGCCGAGCTGCCCGAACAATGCGGCGAGCGACTCCGCCTTGTCCTCGCTGACCGCGAATTCCACAAAGCCGATGCCGTGGCTCTTCACGCGAGGCGCGAAGCGGGGCTCTGCCGACGCCGCGGGGATTTTTCCGGCGAGGTCATCCTGCAACAGCAGCAGCGAACGCATGCCGTCGAGCGCTGTGCGTGGCGCCGAGCCGGCACGGAACTGATCGTTGAAGATCTCCAGCGACAGCGGCCCGGAATAGCCGGTCGCGGCGACCGCCTCCATGAACTCGCCGACCGGGAGGTCGCCCTGCCCGGGAAAGCTGCGGAAGTGCCGGCTCCAGGACAGCACGTCCAGTTCGAGCTTGGGTGCGTCGGCCAACTGGACCAGGAAGATCTTGTCGGCGGGGATGGCGCGGATCGCATTGGTCGGCAGCGCCGGCGCCAGCGCATGAAAACTGTCGAGGATGACGCCGATCGCCTTGTGATCGGCGCGGCGCACGATCTCCCAGGCATCGCGATAGTCGTGCACATGGCGGCCCCAGGCCAGCGCCTCGTAACCGACGCGCAAGCCGCGCCTCGCGACGCGCTCGCCGAGCTCGTGGAAATCCGCGGCGGCGCGGTCGATGCCGCCGAGCGCGGCCGGCGACACGCTGCTGCAGATCAGCAGCAGGTCGGTGCCGAGCTCCTGCATCAGGTCGAATTTGCGCTCGGCACGGACGAAGTTGCGCGCGCGCTGCGGCTCCGGCATGCCCTCGAAATCGCGGAACGGCTGATAGGCGCAGATCGAAAGGCCGAGGTCGCGGCACATCTGCCCGATCTCGCGCGGCCGCATCCCGAACGCGACCAGATCGTTCTCGAAGATCTCGACCGTGTCGAAGCCGGCGGCAGCGATCGCCTTGAGCTTCTCGTCGAGCGCGCCAGAGATGGAGACCGTGGCGATCGAGCGCTGGTTCATGCCGCCGTCTCCTCCATCGCGCCGCCCAGGAACAGCTGGCCGATGCGCGGATCGGCCAGCACGCGATCGGCCTTGTCGATGATGCGGGTGCGACCGAGCTCGAGCACGATGCCGTAGTCCGAGATCTCCAGCGCCGAGCGTGCATTCTGCTCGATCAGGAGCACCGAGACGCCGCGGTCGCGCAATTGCTTCAGCATGTCGAAGGTCTGCTGCACCATCAACGGCGACAGCCCGATCGACGGCTCGTCGATCAGCACGAGCTGCGGCTCGAGCAGCAGCCCGCGCGCGATCTCGAGCTGCTTCTGCTCGCCGCCGGACAGCGTCGAGGCCTGCCGATCCGCCTTCTTGCGCAGCACCGGAAACACGTCGAGGGCCGCCTCGACGCGCGCAGCAAGATCGATCTCACGCGGCGCGGCAACGCCGCCGAGCTCGATATTGTGGCGCACCGACAGCTCGCCGAAGATGTTGCGGCCCTGCGGGATGTAGCAGACGCCCGCGCCGAGCAGCGCGCGCTGGCTGAAGCCGGTGACGTCGCGGCCCTTGAAGATGACCTTGCCTTCGCGCAGCTTCAACAGACCGAAGATCGCCTTGAACACCGTCGACTTGCCGGCACCGTTCGGACCGATCACGGTGGTGATCGATCCCGCCGGCACCGAGAACGTCGTGCCGTTGAGGATCGTCATCTTGCCGTAGCCGCCGACGAGGTTCTGGACGTCGAGAATGGGATCGCTCATCGTCGGCTCCGTCAGTGTCCGAGATAGGCTTCGATCACGGCCGGATTGGCCCTGATCTCGTCGGGCTTGCCGATCGCCAGCACCTTGCCCTCCGCCATCACGATCACGCGCGAGCACAGCGACATCACGAACTCCATGTTGTGCTCGATCACGACGAAAGTGGCGCGGCGCTCGCGGTTGATCGCGATCAGCCGGTCCTTGAGATCGCCGAGCATGGTCGGATTGACGCCGCCGGCGGGCTCGTCGAGCAGCACCAGCCGTGGACCGCCCATGAACGCCATCGCGGCATCGAGCAGCTTCTGCTGCCCGTAGGACAGGCCGCCGGCCGGCTCGTTGGCGAGATGCTCCAGCTTGAAGAAGCCGATCATCTGATCGGCGGTCTCGGTGAGCCCTGCATCCGACGGACCAAACAGGCGCGACAGCATGCTGCCGCGATGCTCCTGGCCGGCGAGGATCAGATTGTCGCGCACCGACAGCTTCGGGAAGACCTGCAAGAGCTGAAACGTGCGGCTGACGCCGAGGCGGTTCAGTTCGGACGGACGCTGGCCGGTGACGAGCTTGCCGTCCACCCTCACCTCGCCCCCGCTCGGCACGAGCTGGCCGAGAATGCAGTTGAACAGCGTCGACTTGCCACAGCCGTTGGGGCCGATCAGGCCGAGGATCTCGCCCTCCTGCACGTCGAAGCTGACGCCGTTGACGGCGGTGATGCCGCCAAAACTCTTCTTGACGTCGCGAACGTCGAGGACTGCGGTCATCGCGCGGCCTCCAGCTTGGATTGAGCCGCCGCCCGCAATGCGGATGCGGCCTGGGTGCGCCGTGAGCTGAGATAGCGGTCGAGGATGCCGAGAATGCCGCTCGGCGAATAGATCAGCAGCACGATCACGGCGGCCGCGTAGAGCATCAGATAATAGCCCTCGGCGAAGCGCAGCCACTCCGGCAGCAGCACCGCGATCATGGCGCCGAGGAACGGCCCGAGCATGAAGCCGGCACCGCCGACGATCACCATCATCAGGAGATCGAGCGAGAGCTGCAGGTTGAACGGCACGGGATCGACATATTGCGTCAGCGGCGCATAGAGCACTCCGGCGATGCCGCCGAGCACCGAGCCGATCGCGAACGCCATCAGCGTGTAGCGTCTGGTGTCGATGCCGAGCGATTGCGCCCTGATCGGATTTTCGCGCAGCGCCATGAAGGCGCGGCCCCAGGGCGAGCGGATCAGCCACCACATCGCCAGCGTCACGAGGCCGAGGGAGCCAAGACAGAGATAGTAGAACGGCAGCGGCTTGCGGGTCGGGAAGCCGAAGATCTCGGGGCGCGGAATGTTGCTGATGCCGTAGATGCCGTTGGTGAGCCAACTCTCGTTGCGGAACACCAGGAACGCCAGGGTCGAAAACGCGAGCGTGACGAAGGCGAGATAGTGATGCTGCACGCGCAGCGCCGGATAGCCCAACAGCCAGCCGACGATGAAGCAGACGATGATGACGAGCCCGAGCGTCGATATCAGCGGCCAGCCATGGGTGGTGAGGATCGCGGCACCGTAGGCGCCGATGCCGACGAAAGCGCCCTGCGCCAGCGACACCTGCCCGGCATAGCCGAGCGTGAGATTGAGCCCCATCGCGGCGATGGTCATCACCGCCCATTGGCTGAGGATATAGAGGCCGTAGCGGTTGAAGTTCATCGGGATGATGATCAGGCCAGCAATGACGACGATCGCCAGCGCGGCGAGGAGCAGTCTGCCGTTCCGGGTCATACCGTGCGCTCCTCGGCTCGTCCGAGCAGGCCCTGCGGCCGGAACAGGATGACAAGGATCAGCAGCACCATCGGAACAGCCGCGCGATACTGGGTGGAGACGTAGGCCGCGGCGAGGTTGTCGACGACACCGATCAGGAGACCGCCGGCGATCGCGCCGCGCACCTGGTTGAAGCCGCCGACGATCGCGGCGATGAACGCCGCCTGCCCGAGCACTTCGCCGCTCGAGAATTTGGCAAGGTAGATCGGCGTGATCAGCAGCGAGGCCAGCGCGACCAGCACGGCATTGATCAGGAAGGTCAGCAGGATCATGCGCTCGACGGGAACGCCGATGATGCGCGCCACCGTCGGATTCTGCGCCGCCGCCTGCATCTGGTGGCCGAGCGAGGTGCGATTGAGCAGCGTGGTCAGGCCGACGACGGCCAGGATTCCAACGGCGAGCACGCCGAGACTCTGCAGCGAGATGACACGGCCAAGCACGCTGATATCGCCCGCGGGAACGATCGACGGAAACGGCGAGGCCTCGGCGCTGAAGAACTGCTTCACGGCCTCCTTGATCCCGATCGCCAGCGCCATGGTGGCGATCGCCAGCGGCAGCACGCCGTGCCGCAGCATCGGATCGACCAGCAGCATCTTGAAGGCGAGACCGAGCAGCAGCGCCGACAGCAGCACGCCGGCGAGCACCGCGAGCCAGAACGGCGCGCCGAGATGCATGACCGCGAGCATCAGGAAGGCGGGCAGCATCACGAACTCGCCCTGGGCGAAGTTGATGGTCTGCGAGGTCTGCCACAGCAAGGTGAAGCCGACGGCGACCAGCGCGTAGATGGCGCCGGTGGCGAGTCCCGCCACGATCAGGTCGAGCAGATTGGACATGGTTTCCCCGTGAGCCCTTGGGCGACGGCGGCGCCGGACATCACCACACCGGCGCCGCCGATCGACCGTTGTCCTCAGTTGAGCTTCGGCAACACCTGCTTCACGACCTGCTTGCCTTCCACGACCTCGACCAGGAAGCCCTGGCGATCGATGTCGCCGTTCTGGTCGAAGGTCACATCCATCAGGATGTTCGGTTCGGCCGAGGTCTTGATGGTCAGGCCGTGCAGCGTGTCGGCGAACGCCTTGGAGTCGACCTTGCCCATCTTCTCGGTCGTGGCCTTGACCATGTAGATCGCGAGATAGCCCTTGATGCCGTTGTGATCGGGCACGTAGTTGTACTTCTTCACGAAGCGGTCGCGGAACGCCTTGATGGCCTCGATCGGTGCGTCGGTGGTGAGACCCACGTGGCCGCGAGCGCCGTTGGCGGCATCACCGGCGAGCTCGATCACCTTCTGGCCGACCAGCGTGGTCTCGCCGATCAGCGGCACAGTCACACCCTGGCGCTTGATCTCCTTCAGGATGCGCGCGCTCTCTTCCTCGTTGACGTAGATGAAAACGGCGTCCGGCGCCGCCGCCTTGATCTTGCTGACGTCGGCAGCGAAGTCCGCCTGGCCGGCTTCGGTCGACAGGTCGGCCGCGACCTTGATGCCGAGACGGTTGAACTCCTTGGTGATGACGTCGCGGCCGCCACGGCCGAAATCATTGTTGACCCAGACCACCGCGACCGACTTCGCCTTCAGCTCGTCGTTGATGTACTTGGCGACCTTCGGCATCGAGGACTGCTGGCCGAACGACGTGCGGAAGAGGAACTTGTTGCCGGCCTGCGTGAGCTCGGCCGCTTCGCCGCCCATGATCTGGGTGATGCCGGCCTCGGCCGCCAGCGGCGCCGTCACCTTCACCGAGCCGGAATAGCCCGGCCCGAGCAGCACGTAGGGCTCGCCATCGAGCGCCTTCTGCACCTGCGCACGCGCAACGCCGGGGTTCGACTGCGAGTCGGCGTGGCTCACCTCGATCTTGCGACCGAGGATGCCGCCCTTGGCGTTGATTTCCTCGACGGCGAGGTCGATGCCGTTCTTCCAGTTGTTGCCGACGGTCGCGCCGCCGCCGGAGAGCTCGGCGACATCGGCGATCTTGATGGGGGCGCCGGATTGCGCGTAGGCGGCACCGGACAGCAGCGTGGCTGAGCACAGGCCAGCCAGGATGATCGATCTCACGTTGTTTCCTCCTCTGACTTAAACGCTTGTTTGCGTTTCTTGCTTGAACGACTTGTTCCGGCGCGTATTGGCCGTCGGCTCAGGCGGCGTCAACCGCCGGATATCTCTCCGCCATGTGGTTGTCGAACGCAGCCCCCATCGCCTCGGTCGAGGGCGCCAGGCCGGTGAACAATTCGAACGCGTCCGCGGCCTGGTAGATCGCGAGCTCGCGGCCGAGCAGGACCCGGGCTCCCCTGGCTTTGGCGGCTTTCAGCAGCGGCGTCCAGAGCGGCGAATAGACCGCGTCGGCGACCCAGAGGTCGGCGCGCAACAAATGATCAGGCACCGGCGTACCGCGGTTCGGCAACATCCCGATCGGCGTGCCGTTGACGACGCCAACTGCGCCGTGCAGTGCCGCTTCGACGCTGTCCGCGACCGTCACCGTGTTGCCGACCGGCAGCAGGCTCGCCAGCTTCTCGGCGCGCGTGCGCTCAGTGTCGTAGATGCGCAGGCCGGCGACTCCGAGGTTTGCAAGTGCGAAGGCGATCGCCTTGCCAACCCCGCCGGCCCCGACCAACGCGACGACGCCGCGATCGGTCTGGCTGATGAGCGGCGCGACGGCTCGCTCGAACCCGGTGGTGTCGGTGTTGTGGCCGATCAGCCGGCCGTCGCGAACGACGACGGTATTCACCGCGCCCATCGCCGCCGCCCTCGGCGCGAGCTCGTCGAGCAGCTCGACCACGGCTTCCTTGTAAGGATAGGTCACGTTGACCCCGGCAAAGCCGAGCCGGCGCACGCCTTCCAGCAGCGCGGACAGACCGGCCCGGTCGGCGCCGGCCACCTCGATGAGCTGGTAGTGGCAGCGCACGCCGAGCGCCGCCGCGGCATGTTCGTGCATGGCAGGAGAGGCCGAATGCGCGATCGGCGCACCGATCAGGCCGGTCAGGAATTTGCGGGCTTTGAGCGCGGAAAGATCGGGCACGTTGGCTTCAGTCTCTGCTGCCGCTCGCGCGATCGCCGCACGAGCGATGAATGGCGTCGCGGACGATAGCGCGTCCGCCAGCTAACACAATTACCCAAATATCCGCTGAACCTAACATCATGTTATTTTTTGACGAGCGCCGCCTTCCCCGGCCTCGCAACCTGCCGCCGGCCCGGCTCCAGTGCGCGCATCTCGGCACGCAGGCAGTCGATGAAGTGCTCCGCGTAAAGCGACAGCGGCGTGCCGCGCTTGACGGCGATGTAGGTGTCGAACCGCGTCGGCTCGGCGATCTTCAGCAGCTCGATGCCGGGATAGCCGCCATGCGCGACCGTGAACTGGTCAATCACCGCGATGCCGAGCCCCGCCTTCACCAGCGCGCAGACCGTGGTGCCGAAGCGCGCCTTGATCGAGATGTTGTAGCTGAGTTTGTTGCGCGCGAAGATCTCGGCCATGATCCGGCCGTAAGGGTCATTGGGATCGATGCCGATCAACGGATAGCGAGTCATCTCCGCGGCGGAGACCTGCTTGCGGCCGGCGAGCTCGTGGCCTGGCGGGACGATGCAGAACAATTCGCCTGAGGCGAGAGGAAGGAATTCGAGCCCGGAATGATCGAGCCGGTAGCTCATCGCCACGCACTCGCCCTTGCCCAGCATCAGATAGTCGATCGCCTCCTCGATCTTGAGGATGTTGATGTCGATGCCCAAATCAGGATAGCGGCGGCGGACGCGCTCGATCGCGCGCGGCACCATCACCTGGGAGATGCTGGGCACCGAGCCGACGCGCAGTTCCGACAGCGCGCCGCGGCCGATGTTGGAGATGATGTAGCTGAGATCGTCGACCTTCTCGTAGACGCTGTTGATCTGCTCGAAGATGTTCTGCGCCTCGGGCGTCGGAAAGTAGCGGCCGTTCTGGCGCTGGAAGAAGCGGATGCCGAGCGAGCGCTCGGTGTATTTCACCAGACGGCTGACACCCGGCGCCGACACCTTCAGCAGGCGCGCGGCGCCGTTGATGGTGCCCGTCACCATGACCGCGCGAATGACCTCGACCTGTCGCAAGGTCATCATCGGCGCGGTCCCCGCACGCCTTCGGCCGGAATCACGGACTGCCCGGCGGCGTCAGCACGACCGGCGGGCGCGGCACCGGCCGTGGGCGCGGCGGCAGCGCCCCCGGCGCGGGCTTGATCTCGACCGGCGGCGGCAAGGGCGCGACTTGCGGCTGGCTCGATGCCATCGGTGCCGCCGGCTGAGGCGCAGGGGCGGGAGCGGAGAGCGGCGGTGTCAGCGGCGACACGACGGCGCGCGGACCACCCAGCTTGGCGCGCGGCTCGCGCCGTGGATCACGACCGGGCAGCGGCACGTCGGCCGCGCTCGGTGCCGCCGGGCCAGCCTCGGGTGCACCGGGCAGCGACGCCGTCGACGATGGATAGGCCGGCGGCACCTCGCCGCGCGCGATCGCATCCAGACGCCGCGTTTCGCGATCGATCGCGCGCACCGCCAGCCACGACGACAGCGAGGTGACGTCGACCGCGCGCGTCAGCGCCTCGGACGTCCCGACCACGAACAACTGGATCTCCGGACGGCTGTTGGCATTGCCGACCGTATTGGCGCTCAGGCTGGCGCGAATGTCGGCATTGTCCGCCGGAATGTCGAAGCCGCCGGACACGATGACGCGGGCGCCTTGCGCGTCGAGCGTGGTGGCGCCGACCCGCAGCCGGCCGTCGCGGATGATGAAGGGGATCTGAGCAGACGCGACCGGCAACGTCCCCGACGTCAGCACCGGCTCGATCACCTGCCGCAACTTG
The DNA here is from genome assembly GCF_032487575.1 of Bradyrhizobium sp. SZCCHNRI1009. Classification (NCBI taxonomy): domain Bacteria; kingdom Pseudomonadati; phylum Pseudomonadota; class Alphaproteobacteria; order Hyphomicrobiales; family Nitrobacteraceae; genus Bradyrhizobium; species Bradyrhizobium sp. SZCCHNRI1009. The sequence continues at coordinate 27,544 of NZ_JAUEUL010000040.1, forward strand.
CCGTCGTCGCTCACCTGGCCGGCGTCGGCCGCGCGCAACGCCGCATCGAACGCCCGCGGGTCGAGATTGGGGAGCGCCGCATTGTCGAGCGTCACCGTGCCATTGCCCGAGAGCGCATTGACCAGTGCCTGCACGCTGCGTCCTTCGGCGGCGAGCGTCATCTGGGCCGAGACCTTGCCGGCCGGCATCTTCAGGCTGTGATAGCGCAGCGCGTTGCCGTCGATGCCGGCGAGCTCGACGCGGCCGTTCAGGACGAGACCATTCGCGTTGGAGCGCGCATCGACGGTCGCGGTGACGTCGCCGCCGCCGAGCTTGCCCTTGAGGTTCTCGATGGTCAGCGACTGGCCGTCGCTCTTGATGGCGCCGCCCAGCGGATGCAGATCAATGCCATTCAGAATGGCGCCGCTGAGGGCCTGGAACGAGACACGCCCGCGCCACCCCTTCAAGAGACCTGCGCCGAGAGGCTCGGCGGGCTCACGCCCGGCCGCTCCGATCAGCACCGAGACCACTTGCGGCACGTCGAGCGCATCCAGCCCGAGCTCGCCCTCGATCTGCTTGTCGTCGTCGAGAACCAGCGCGAGCCGGCCGCGCAGCCGCGATCCACCCACCGTGCTGTCGATGTCGTCGAGCGTCAGGCGATTGTTGGAAAGACCGAGACGGCTGAACAGGCGGACGTTCTGCGCGCCCGGATCCTGCGGCTTCAATCCAAACAAGGGCGACAGGTTGGCGCTGCGCAGGCGCAGATTGACGTTGGCCTTTGCGGTGTCGCCCCAGGGATCGACAGTGCCTTGCGCATCGCCATCGAGACCGGCGCCGGAGAGCTTGGCATTCACCCGCAGCGGCGCCCGCCAGCCGCCGGTCACGCTGGCATCGAACTGGGCCGGACCTGTGCCCGCCGCCGCCACGCGATCGAGCCCGAGCAGCGCCAGCACGGCGCTGCCCTGCTCCGACGACACCCGGCTCTCGATTCCAAGCTCCGTTCGATCGATCGCATCGACCTCGAAGCTGCGCAGCGCCGCGGCCGAGGGTTTGGCCGTCAGCGTCGCCGAGCCCTTGAGTTGCGGCGCGTCGAGATCAAGCACCGCCTTGGCCTGGCTGCGATCGGCATTGGCCGGATCCTTGGCGAGATCGAGCGTGAGCTTCAGCCGGGCGGCGCCGGCAGGCGTGCCGAGCGCATCGAAGCGGGCGGCGATCTGCGGCGCGAGCGGCTGCAGCAGTGCCGTGACCTCCTTGAGCGAGCCGGCCATCGAGGTCACCACCAGCCGCCCGGTTGCATCGGCGCGATCGAACCGGCCGGAGCCCTCGCTCGTCACGCCGCTGCTCTGGCCGAACTTGATCTGGTCGATGGCGATGGTCTTGGGATCATAGGAAAAGCGCGCGGTGAGCGGACGCAGCTCCTGGCCGCTGAGCTTGGCGCGGGCGACGTCGAGCGCCACGCTGGCCTCCGCCGGCCACTCGCCGGTGACGCCGACCAGCGAGCGGGTCACGGCCATCGCGGCGTCGAGATCGAGCCGATCGCCCTTCAGCACCGCCTCGAAACGCGAGCCCGGCCCCGCTGGCCGGTTGACGAGAGCGACGCGTCCGTCGACGGAGCCGCCGTCGATATCGGCCTTGAGGCTGTCGATCGCGACCCGCTCCGGCGCCACGTTGAGGTCGCCGCGCAGCCGCAGCGGGCGCTGGGTGCGATAGCTGCCGTCGCTGCGGCCCTGCAGCCAGGCCACCAGCGTGTCGGGCTCCGACGATTCGAGATCGAGCGCGCCGGTGAAGCCCGATGTCACCGAGGTCGAGATGCCGATGGTCCGGAACGTCAGCCGCGTCGAGCCGGGCGCGCGCAGGTCGACCTTCTCGAGACTCCATGCCGAAGGTTCGTTGTGCAGGTCGGCGGTGAAGTTCTGTACCGGACGGCCGGAGAGCATGATCTGCTCGGTCGCGAACTGCACGTTGGCCGGCATCGGCAAGGTCGGCAGTTGTGCGATCCAGTTGCGCAGCGCCGGCAGCACCAGCGCGGGCGCGATCGCCCGCCGGTCCTTGATGTCGTCCTCGCCGGCCAGGAGCTTGTCGGCATCGAGCTGGCGTGCGGACAGTGAGGCTTTCAGCACGGGGGCGGCGCCGAAACGGATGTCGCCGCTGCCCGCGAATTTCAGCGAGCGATCCTCCTGGCCAAAGCTGACCTCGATCTGGTCGAGCTTGGCCGACGCCTGGTCGCCGACGACCTTGGTGGCGATGCGCCAAGGCGTCGCGCCAGCCTGGCTCAGCGGACGGGCCTTGGCTTGTTGGGCCTGCTTCGCCGATGGCTCCTTCGCAGACTGGGCGGGCTTGTCGTTGTCGGCGCCCTGCTCCTTCGGGGGCGACGACAGCGTCAGCGCGCCCTCGAACTTCGGCGAGCGGTTGGGAAAGCTGATGAGGCCTTCGATGTCGGCCATCACGGGACGCTCGCCCGGGTCGATGTTGAGGTGGACGCGCAGGCCGTTGGAGTCCTTGTCCTGGCTCGACGACACCCGGAAGGGGTAGCGGCCGCCGCGGATCGACACCGCGCCGTCGCCGCGCAGCGAGCCGGCCAGCGAACGCACGTCGCCGGAGAAGACGATGTCTGTCAGCTCCAGCGTCGAGCGGCTGGCGGCGTCGTGCAGGGCGACTCGGCCGGTGAGGTTGAGCCGGTCGATCGCGAGCGCCGCCAGATTGAACCGGCCCGACGCGGCCGGCAGGTCGACCTGGCCCTTGGCATCCAGCCCGAGATCGGCCGCCATGCCGCCGATGGTGAGCTCGTTCGCCCGCCACTCGCCGCGCATCAGATCGCCGAGGCTGAGCTCGACGTCGAGCTTGTCGGCGCGCAGCTTGCCGAGATCGTTGGCGCCGCCGAAGGTGACCTGGCGCAGCCGCAAGGTCGGCGTCGGCAACAGCCGTGCGTCCAGCGCACCGGCGACCCGCACGGGCACGCCAATGATCTTGCCCGCCTCGGCCTCGAACTGCGGCCGGAACTGGTTCCAGTCGACGAAGTACGGGCCGATCAGCGCAGCAAGGAGCGCAAGGATGAAGGCAATCGCCAAGCCGAGCAGGGTCGTCTGCACGGGGTCTCCCTCAAAGGACAACGCTCCGGCGTCCCAACCTTAAAGCCAATACGGCCGCGGCCCACTGGCATCGATACCGGAGCGCTGCATCATATAGGATTAAGTATGGCGAAGTCACAGCGCTGTCGGTATTTCCGGGGGCGTTGCACAATTCCGTTAACGAAGATGGTTACCAGTGCGCCGGCAGCCGCTTCAGGCCGCGCAGCACGAAGGTCGGCCGCCATTCCGGGTTGTCGGGATCGTCCAGCTTCAACTCCGGCAGCCGGCGCAGCAGGGTTCCGATCGCGATCTCGGCCTCGATGCGGGCGAGCTGCGCCCCCAGGCAATGGTGGATGCCACCACCGAACGACAGCGGCTTCACGTTGGCCCTGGTGATGTCGAGCTGCTCCGGATGATCCGGATAGACCGCAGGATCGCGGTTGGCGGAGCCCAGCAGGCACAGCACGCTCTCGCCCGCGGGGATCCGGCGGCCGCCGAGATCCTCGATGTCCTCGAGCGCCACCCGTCCGGTGAGCTGCACCGAGGAATCGTAGCGCAGGAACTCCTCGATCGCGTTGGTGATCAGCTCCGGCCGCGCCTTCAACAGCGCCAGCTGGTCCGGATTGCGGTGCAGCGCCAGCAGGCCGTTGCCGATCAGGTTGACCGTGGTCTCGTGCCCGGCGCCGAACAGCAGGATGATGTTGGCGGTGAGCTCCTCATTGCTGAGCTTGGCGCCGTCCTCCTCGGCCTGCAGCAGCTGCGTCGTCAGGTCGTCGCCGGGATGTTTCCGGCGCAGCTCGAACAGGTGCTGGAAATACGCCTTCGATACCGCGTTGCCGGCATTGCCCTCGGCGATCTCGGCCTTCGACAGCGGCACCGGCTCGAGCAGCCGGCCGCCCTCGCGCGAGCTCTTGTAGAACGCTTCGCGGTGCTCCTCGGGAATTCCGAGCATGTCGCAGATCACGGTGACCGGCAGCTTGAACGCGAAGTCCTCGATCAGGTCCATCCGGCCGCGCGGGATGATCTCGTCGAGCGTCGAATCGACGATCGCCTGGATCCGTGGCCGCATGTCCTCGACGCGGCGGGCCGTGAATGCCTTCACCACGAGGCCGCGCAAGCGCGTGTGATCCGGCGGATCCTGCTGCAGCATCCAATGGCTCATGCTGCGGAAGATCGGCTCGTTCATGATGTCAGGGCCGTAGCGCCGGATCGAACGCGCGACGAAGTCCTTGCCGAAGCGCTTGTCGCGCAGCACCAGGCTCGATTCCGCATGCCGGCTGGCGAGGAACGCCCCGAACGGCGTCACATGCATCGGGTCGTTGTCGCGCAGCTGCGCATAGAAGGGATAGGGATCGCGGATGAACTCCGGCGACAGCGGATTGAACAGCGGCGCGGCCTTGGCGGCCTGAACATGCTCGTTCATGGGGTCCCTCTCCCTGGATTGGCCGATTAGCTCACGCCCGCGCCGCGATGGCAACCGGCTAGTTCACACATCATGCCGCAGCCCCCGCCGTCTTTAACCTGTGCAACTGGCCGGCAACGAGGCGGACCCGGCGCGGGGCCGCGATCCAGATCGCCGCCGCCGAGACGAAGGCGCCGAGGAAGGCGATCACGAAGCCCGGCGTATAACTCAGGGTGTAGTCATACAGCACGCCGGTCACCCACGGCCCTGCTGCGCCGCCGCATAGCCCGATCAGCATCAGCGTTCCGAAGATGCTGCCGAAATGCGCGCCCTGGAATATCTCCAGCGCGACCGCGCCCATCACCGAGGTCAGGCCGTAGCCGAGCGCGCCCTGCGTCGCCACCATGATGTAGATCAGCATGAGCGACGGCGCGGCCTTGAGCGCGATCAGCGCGGCGAAGCAGATCGCGAAGCCGAGACAGCCCAATCCCCACACCGCCTCGCGCCCCAGGCGGTCCGACAGATGGCCGAGCGCGATCTGGCCCGGGATCCCGAGCAGGCTGACCGCGCCGAGCGCCCACACCGCGACGCTCGAGCTGAAACCGATCTCGAGCAGGTATTTCGTCTGGTGCACCTGCACCGCGTACCAGACGTAGAGGCCGAAGAAATAGCCGAGCGCGAGCCACCAGAACCGGCCCGTGCGCAGCGCGCGCGAGAGCGTCCAGTCGGTGCCGGCCCAGGCGGCGTCGACGACGTTGGAGACCGGCTTGGCCGCATTGGCGAGCGGCGCGGCGTCGCCGTCGGGACGCAGGCCGATCTCCTCCGGCCTCTTGCGCAGCAACAGATTGATCGGCGCCAGCACGACCAGCACCACGATCCCCATCGCTGTGCACGCCGTGCGCCAGTTGGTCTGCGCGATCATGTGCTGCACCCACGGGAGCAGCGTCATCGAGCCGATGCCGACGCCCGCGAAGGCGATGCCGATCGCCAGCCCGCGCCGGCGGATGAACCAGTTCGGCAGGAACAAGGACTGGCCGGAATAGCCGAGGCAGACGCTGCCGGCGCCGACCATCACGCCAATGGTGATGTAGAGATGCCAGGGCTGCGAGGTCAGCGGCGCCAGCAACAGTCCGCCGGCCATCAGCGCGACGCCGAGTTCCATCACCGCGCGCGGGCCGGTGCGGTCCATCAGCCGTCCGATCAGTGGACTGACGATTCCGGAGGCGACGAAGCCGAACGAGAACGCGCCGGCGGTGACACCCCGGTCCCAGCCGAATTCGGCGAGAACAGGCGGATAGAACAGCGAGAACGCGGTGCGCGCATTGACCCCGACGGCCATCGTGACGAAGGTCACGGCGACGATGACCCAGCCATAATAGAACGGCAGGCGCATTGTTGTTGTTTCACTCCCTGGTGCATCCTTCGCCATTTGCGTGCGAATGGGTCAAGGATTTTCTGCGCGGGCGACGGCGGTGTCAGCTACCTGCGAGGTCATGTGTGCGGTGCACTGTTCCTCTGCCCCCCGCTGTCGTCCCGGCCTAGTGCGCAATTGCGCACGCGGCGCCGGGACCCATACCGCGCGATCTCACGAGGGACAGGGCTGACAGTTGCGCGTCTCATTCCCGCCGGTGGTTATGGGTCCCGGCTCAAGGCCGGGACGACACCGCGTATGTGGCGAGCTTCGCCGGATCATGGCTGCACGTCCCCGCAGCGCGATCTGCGCCCGAGCTTTGCTTGCTCACTCACCCTCCTCGAACAGGAGGGCGCAGGGAAGGCCGGGCGCCGGCCGCGCCCGTGGCCCGCCTGCTCAAAAAAATGCAGGCGGCAGGTACCACAGGTTCAGCCGAGATCGCCCGGCCCTCCCTGCGCGATGGTCTTCACGCTTATATGCAGGCTTCCTGGCGCTCGGCTTGTTGGCCGCCATGCGCGACAACGCCTTTCACGCGTTGCGCGGTGATACCAGCGTCGAGGTATCAGAACCCTGCAACTTCACGTCCGCAAGAACGTCGTTCGTCCGCACATCCAGGACATGCTGCCAAGGACATGCTGCGAGCTCTCGCGGCCACCGCTCCCCGCCTCGCGTGTCGTGACGATCGCGCGCAACGCCCCTCCATGATGAGGCGGGATGCGCGGAAAGATCGCGGTGATTTGCCCGACGACGCAAGCGAAATCATCTGCGACAAAGTAACCCGACGGGCAAACAGCGTTCCGTCGTCATTCCGGGGCGATCGTCCAAACGCGTCTGCGTCTGGACGATCGAACCCGGAATCTCGAGATTGTTGAAAGACGGATGCAAGCCAATGTCGAGATTCCGGGTTCAAGGCCTGCGGCCTTGCCCCGGAATGACGTCGTGGGGCGACGGCGAACTAATAAGTTGCGTTCTACGCCGCGGCCTTGGCCTCGTCGGCGCCATGGAACGCATACACGTCCATGCGCAGCACGCCGTAATTGGCGCTGTTGTGCAGCCGTTCGACGCGGGCGCCCTCTCCCGCGGCGCCGAGTGCAGCGAACAGCGGCAGGAAGTGCTCGTCGGTCGGATGATTGTCGCGCGCATGCGGGGCGAGACGGCGGTAGTCGACGATGTCGTCGACGCGGCCTTCGATCGCGGCCTTGTGCACCCAGTCGGCGAAGTCGACCACCCAGGACGGCGCCGGGTCGTCGATATCGAGCCGGCGCTTGCGGAATTCGCCGAGATTATGGGTGAAGCTGCCGCTGCCGATGATCAGCACGCCCTCGTCGCGCAGTGGCGCCAGCGCGCGGCCGAGTGCGAGATGATGTGCCGGCCCGCGCTCGGTCTGGATCGAGAGCTGCAGCACCGGAATGTCGGCCTGCGGGTACATCAGGAGCAGCGGCACCCAGGCGCCGTGATCGAGCCCGCGCTCGCGGTCGATGCCGACCGGCAGCCCGGCCGCCTGCAACCGCGCCGCGACGGCCTGCGCGAGATCGGCCGCTCCCGGCGCGGGATAGCGCAACTGATAGAGCTCACGGGGAAAGCCGTAGAAATCGTAGATCGTCTCGTTGGTGGCGACCGCATTGACGGCGGGGATGTCGGTCTCCCAATGCGCCGAGATCACCAAAATCGCCTTCGGCCGCGGCAGGCGGCCGCCGAGGCTGACGAGGAAGTCACGCGCCGCCGAATCCGTGAGCGGCAGCATCGGCGAGCCGTGCGACAGGAAGATGCTGGGAAGGGTCATGTCATCTCTCCTCGGACTGCTGACACGTCGTCAAGATCACGTCGTCAAGATAGCGCGCCAAAACCACAGCTGTCGTCCCTGCCAAGGCAGGGACCCATACCGCGTGATCGACACTCGAGGCAGGCTGAGTATCGACCGTCGTTCCCACACCAGTTCCGCCTGTGGTTATGGATCCCCGCGTTCGCGGGGATGACAGCGAAGGTGTGGCGACAGTCGCCGAATCCAACGTCAATGCGCGCTGCGCAACTGACCGCCGGCAAGGCTGCTGCGCAGGCCGCCCAGCGCGTAGGCGCCGTCGCCGAGCAGGGCCTGGATCACCAGGGTCACCGCCCAGAACGCCGGATACTCCCAGCCGCCCTTCGGATTGTTGAAGAAGAACCCGGCGGAGCCATGCACGGTGAAGATGGCGCCGAGCAGGATCGGCACGGCGGCGAGCGCCACCCAGCGGGTGTAGATGCCGAGGATCAGCGCGATGCCGGCCAGGATCTCGGCGGTGATCACCAGATAGGCCAGCTCGGGCGGCAGGCCGATACTGCCGAAGAACTTGGCGGTGCCGGCCGGCGTGAACACGAGCAGCTTGAGGCTGGCATGGGCCAGAAACAACCCGCCAAGGGTGAGGCGGAGCAGAAGCGCGGCATAGGGCGCGGTACGGGAATCGATCATCGGAACCTCCGGTGGGGACCCCCAGCATATGGATCATTTCCCGAAAGACGATAATCTGATACAATGGAAATTCAGTTCACACCATAAGAGTGAGATGATCCAGTGTTGGACCGGCTGACCGGACTGGAGGTGCTCTCGAAGGTGGCCGGCTCCGGAAGCCTGTCGGGCGCGGCCCGCCTGCTCGGCATGTCGCCGACCATGGTGACAAAGCACCTTGCCGCGCTGGAGACGCGGCTCGGCACCAAGCTGTTTCACCGCACCACGCGCCGGCTGACCATCACCGAGGCCGGACGCCGCTATCTCGACCTCGCCGAGCGCGTGCTCGGCGACTTCGAGGCGGCCGAGAGCGCGATCGCGGCCGACCGCGTCGAGCCGCGCGGGCTGTTGCGACTCAACGTCCCGCTCGCCTTCGGCACGCGCCAGATCGCGCCGCTGCTCGCCGGCTTCGCCGCGCTCTATCCCGGAGTCAGCGTCGAGCTTGGGCTCAATGACCGGCTGGTCGACCTGATCGAGGAAGGCTGGGATCTCGCGATCCGCATCGGCACCCTCAAGGATTCTAGCCTGGTGGCGCGGCGGCTGGCGCCATGCCGGATGATGGTCTGCGCCGCGCCGTCCTATCTCGCCGCGCATGGGACGCCGCGCACCACGGCCGATCTCGCCGGCCACAACTGCCTCGGCTACACGCTGGCGGCGGCCGGCCCGTCGCGCTGGCGCATGGGCGGCAAGGCCGCGGTCGATGTCACCGTGAGCGGCAATCTGCGCGCCAACAATGGCGATGCGCTGCTCGCGGCAGCGCTCGCCGGGCAAGGCGTGATCTACCAGCCGACCTTCATCGTCGGCGACGAGATCCGCGCGGGACGGCTGGTGCCGCTGACGCTCGAGGTGCCGCCATCGGACCTGCTGGCGGTGCATGCCGTCTACCTGCCGGATCGCACGCCCTCGGCCAAGGTGCGCGCCTTCATCGACCACCTCGCGGCGGCCTTCGCGCCGGAGCCGCCCTGGGATCGCGATCTTGCGTGAGCGGCGTCAGTTCTTCGTGACGTCGCCGCGAACGAACTGAGTTTCGGGCGAGCCTCAGAAATCCATTCCGCTCATCCTGCCGCCGGACGGCGTGGCCGGAGCCGCCGCCTGCTCTCTGGGGAGTTCGGCGACCATCGCCTCGGTCGTAATCAGCAGGCCCGCAACGGAGGCAGCGTTCTGCAGGGCGGTCCGCACGACCTTGGTCGGATCGATGATTCCCTTGCTGATCATGTTCCCGTAGTCGTCGGACTGTGCGTCATAGCCGTAAGCATATTGATCCCGCTCCAACAATCTGCCGACGATGACGGAGCCGTCGGCTCCGGCATTTGCCGCAATCTGGCGCGCCGGTGCTTCCAACGCCTTCATGACGATACCAAAGCCATGCATGATATCCGGATTTTGCCGAGCAGATTGCCAGCCCGCTCCCCGCGTCCGTGAATGACGGCGAGCGGATTCGCGCCTTTCTCTGAGGTTGAGAATCATTTCTGTCAGATAGTCGATCAATTCGGCTTCGAGCGAATCGGGAAGCTGCAAACGATGGACACGCTGAAAGAAGAAATCCGGATAGACGAACGGACTGTCGGAATTCAGCAGCTTCTCGATGGATGCGAAGATCTCGTTCAAGAGCCTGTTGTTCAACAAGGACTGCTTACGAAGCAAGCGCCCCAGATCGTGCGTGTCAGACATCGCGAGGTCGGAAATGCTGTCCGGCTCGCTCTTGCTCCTGAACACCCGGCTCAGGGACTGCCTGGCGCGCAACAGCGCAATGCCGCCGCCCGGCAGGATGCCTTCCTCGACAGCCGCACGGGTCGCATGCATCGCGTCATCCACGCGATCCTTGCGCTCCTTCACCTCGACCTCGGTCGCGCCGCCGACGCGGAT
>NZ_JAUEUL010000041.1:0-27737 GCF_032487575.1 Bradyrhizobium sp. SZCCHNRI1009
CCGTTTCGTTGTGGACTGATCTCAGCGGCCTCAGGCCGCGGTCGAGGCCTTCTGCTGGGCTTCGACGGCCTCGTCCTTGCGGATCTCGGAGAGGCGCTTCTGCACCTCCGACGAGAACACGTATTGCGCCGGGCGCTGCTTGGAGAGGTCGATCTCCGGCGCCATCGGGCCTTCGGTCTTGATGCCGCGCAGCGACACGAACATCGCCTTGATCGGGTTGGTCAGCGCCGCATTGGCGGCGGTCGCCTCATAGCCGCAATGCGCCATGCAGTCGGCGCACTTCTCGTACTTGCCGGTGCCGTAGGAATCCCAGTCGGTGGTCTCCATCAGCTCCTTGAAGGTCTTGGTGTAGCCTTCGCCGAGCAGATAGCAGGGCTTCTGCCAGCCGAAGATGTTGCGCGCAGGCATGCCCCAGGGGGTGCACTCGAACTCCTGGTTTCCGGCGAGGAAGTCGAGGAACAGGCCGGAATGCATGAAATTCCACTTCTTGCCCTTGCCGAGCTTGAAGACGTCGCGGAACAGCTGCTTGGTCTTGGTGCGGTTGAGGAAGTGCTCCTGGTCCGGCGCGCGCTCATAGGCATAGCCGGGCGACATGGTGACGCCGACGCCGAGTTCGGTCGTGAAGTCCAGGAACTTGGCGATCTCCTCGGCCGGGTGGCCGTCGAACACCGTGGCGTTGACGTTGACGGTGAAGCCGCGCTCCTTGGCGGCCTTGATCGCGGAGACGGCGCGGTCGAACACGCCCTTCTGCGACACCGCCTTGTCGTGATGCTCGCGCAGGCCGTCGAGATGCACCGAGAAGAACAAATAGGGCGACGGCTCGAACAGGTCGAGCTTCTTCTCCAGGAGCAGCGCGTTGGTGCAGAGCGAGACGAACTTCTTGCGGGCGACCAGGCCGCGCACGATCTCGCCGATCTCCTTGTGGATCAGCGGCTCGCCGCCGGGGATCGCGACCATCGGTGCGCCGCACTCATCGGCCGCATCCCAGCACTCCTGCGCGCTCATGCGGCGGTTGAGGATCGCGTCGGGATAGTCGATCTTGCCACAGCCGGCGCATGCCAGGTTGCAGCGGAACAGCGGCTCCAGCATCAGCACGAGCGGATAGCGTTTCCGGCCGAGAAGCTTCTGCTTCATCAGATAGGCCCCGATACGCAGTTCCTTATGGAAGGGGATTGCCATTACGTCTCTTCTTTCTGGACCAAACGAGGACCGATCAGCCCGCGACCAGCTCGGCCGGCAGGCGGAATTCGATGTTTTCTTCCCGCCCCGGGACCACCGCGACCTCGACCGGTCCGATGCGCCGAAGGGCTTCGATGACGTCGTCGACAAGCACTTCGGGAGCCGAGGCGCCGGCAGTGATGCCGACGGCCTTGGCCCCCTTCAGCCAAACCGGATCAAGCTCGCTGCCATCAGCGATCAGATAGCTTGCGACCCCGGCCTCGGTGCCGATCTCGCGCAGTCTGTTCGAGTTGGAGCTGTTGGCGGCGCCCACCACCAGGATGACGTCCACCAGCTTGCTTAAGTCCCTTACCGCAGATTGGCGGTTCTGTGTCGCATAGCAGATATCCCGGATATCGGGACCTTGAAGGTCTGTAAAGCGGGCTTGAAGGGCTAAAATGATGTCCCGGGTGTCGTCCACGCTGAGCGTGGTCTGGGTAATATAGGCCAAGGGGGTGTCGAGCGGCAGAGGCAGGGCGGCCACATCGGCCACGTTCTGCACGAGGTAGACCGGGCCGGGAACCTGGCCCATGGTTCCCTCCACCTCCGGATGGCCGGCATGACCGATCAGTACCAGGGTACGTCCCTTGGACATGTAGCGCTTGCCCTGGTTGTGAACCTTCGTCACCAGCGGGCAGGTGGCATTGAGCACCGGCAGCCCGCGGGCGGCCGCTTCCTCCTCCACCGTCCGGGCGACGCCGTGGGCGCTGAACACGGTGACGGCGCGCGGCGGCACCTCGGAGAGGTCCTCGACGAAGATGGCGCCCTTGGCCTTCAGGCTCTCGACCACGTGCTTGTTGTGGACGATCTCATGACGCACGTAGACCGGCGGGCCATACTTCTCCAGCGCGCGCTCCACGATCTCGATCGCACGCACGACTCCAGCACAAAAACCGCGCGGCTGCGCGAGATACACCTGCATGGGACGTCCAGCCACGTTGCCTCACTTTCGACCCGGCACCTCCGTGCGTGCGACAGGGTTGCAATAATCGCACCAGCGAGTGCCCCCAATGGCCCGCCACACGGATGGAAACGCAGGGCTTTGTGTCAAAAATCGAGCGAAGAGAAAAGCCGGTCTGCAAGTCGCTCGCATGTGATGCGTCGCACGCAGCCCCCGAGAGGTTGCAGGTAATTTAGTAATTATAAATTAGATCAATCAATTGAGTTGGTTATGCTCTCACTCGTTCGTCACTTTACCGCCGAGAACAGCCGCTATATCAGCCGGCCCGACGGTTCCGTGCATCGTTCAACTTGATCCGCCGTCGAGGGACCATCCTCGTCTTCAAGGTTGGGCCAGGCCGGGTCGGGGCGCGCTCAGGATGTGTGCGTCCGGGGCTCGCCCTGATCGGGGAACTCCGCCATGAAGCGGACGTTTCCGCCCAGCTCTCTAAACATTAGAAAGTCACGAAGTGCTGACCACGTTTGTCGTCTCGATCGTCAAGGCCTGCACCCGGTTTGCCTGGCCGACATTGATTGCGGCCCTGCTGCTCTCCGTCGGCGCGGGCTTCTATACGGCGCGTCATTTCTCGATCAATACCGACATCAACAAGCTGATTTCGCCTGATCTCGACTGGCGCAAGCGCGACCAGCAATATGAGCAGGCGTTCGATCGCGATCGCATGATCCTGGGCGTGGTCGAGGCGGCGACACCAGAGCTGACCGGCGTGGCGGCTGATGCGCTTGCCAAGAAGCTCAAGGGCGACACCGCGAACTTCTCATCGGTCGAGCTGCTCGGCGGCGGCGAGTTCTTCGCCAGGAACGGCCTGCTGTTCCTGCCGACCGAGGAGGTCAAGCAGCTCACGGACCAGTTCACGGCGGCGGCGCCGCTGGTCGAGATCATGGCCGGGGACCCCTCGATCCGCGGCCTGACCGGTGCGCTGGAGACCGGCCTTGCCGGCGTCAAGCGCGGCCAGGTCAAGCTCGATAATGCCGCGCGGCCGTTCGACTACATCTCCCAGACGGTCGAGACCGTGCTCGACAAGGGCGATGCGACCTTCTCCTGGCGCCAGCTGATCTCCGACAAGCCGCTCGAAGACAGCGACAAGCGCGCCTTCATCCAGTTCAAGCCGATCCTCGACTACCAGGCCCTGGAGCCCGGCAAGGCGGCGACGGATGCGATCCGTCAGGCGGCGGCCGAGCTCGATTTCCCGCACCGCTTTCACGCCCGCGTGCGGCTGACCGGGCCGGTGCCGATCGCCAACGAGGAATACGCCACCGTGCAGGAAGGCGCCGTCGTCAACGGCATCGGCACCGTGGTCGTCGTGCTGATCATCCTGTGGCTGGCGCTGCATTCGGCCAAGATCATCTCGGCCGTGTTCATCAACCTGTTCATCGGCCTCGCGCTCACCACGGCCGTCGGCCTGATGATGGTCGGCTCGCTCAATCTGCTGTCGGTCGCGTTCGCCGTGCTGTTCATCGGCCTCGGCGTCGATTTCGGCATCCAGTTCAGCGTGCGCTATCGCTCCGAGCGGTTCAAGAACGACAATCTTCCGGAAGCGCTGGCGGAAGCCGCGCGCCGCTCCGCGGTGCCGCTGTCGCTCGCGGCGATGGCGACGGCTGCCGGTTTCCTGTGCTTCCTGCCAACCGACTACAAGGGCATCTCCGAGCTCGGCGCCATCGCCGGCGCCGGCATGATCATCGCGTTCCTGTCGTCGATCACGGTGCTGCCGGCATTGCTGAGGATCCTCAATCCGCCCGGCGAGAAGGAGCCGGTCGGCTACGCCTTCCTGGCGCCGGTCGATCATTTCCTCGAGAAGCACCGCGTGCCGATCATCGTCGGCACGCTCGGCCTGGTCGTCGCCGGCCTGCCGCTGCTCTACTACATGAAGTTCGACTTCAACCCGATGAACCTGCGCAATCCGCGCGCCGAGTCGATCGCGACCTATCTCGACCTGCGAAAGGATCCGAACACGGGCGCCAATGCGATCGACGTGCTGACGCGCTCCGAGACCGAGGCCAAGGCGATCGAGGCCAAGCTGGCGAAGTTGCCCGAGGTGGCGCGCGTGATGTCGCTCGACAGCTTCGTCCCCGAGGACCAGCCGGCCAAATTGAAGCTGATCGCGCAGGGCGCGAAGGTGCTGGGGCCTGCACTCAACCCCGATCAGGTCGATGCGGCGCCGAGCGACAAGGAGAATGTCGACGCCCTGAACTCGACCGTCGACAATCTCCGGCGCACCGCGGGCGAGAGCAACGGGCCGGGCGCGGTCGCGTCGCGGCGGCTCGCCGACGCGCTTGCCAGGCTCGCGGGCGCCAGCGAAACGGTTCGCAACAAGGCACAGGCGGTGTTCGTCGAGCCGTGGAAGATCACGCTGACGCAGCTCAGCGCCACTCTCCAGGCGCAGCCGGTCAGCCTCGCGAACCTTCCGCCGGAACTGGTGTCGCAGTGGAAGAGCAAGGACGGACTGATTCGGGTCGAGGCGCAGCCCAAGGGCGATCCGAACGACAACGACAATCTCAGGCGATTCGCCAACGCCGTCCTGACGGCCGAGCCCAACGCGATCGGCGGTCCGGTCTCGATCCTGAAGTCCGGTGACACGATCGTGAAGGCATTCATCCACGCCGGCATCTACTCGCTGGTCGTGATCAGCCTCCTGCTGTGGGTGACCTTGAAGCGCTTCAGCGACGTGCTCATGACGATCGTGCCGCTGCTGGTTGCGGGCGCCGTGACGCTTGAGATCTGCGTGCTGATCAAGCTGCCGCTGAACTTCGCCAACATCGTCGCCCTGCCGCTCCTGCTAGGCATTGGCGTCGCGTTCAAGATCTACTACGTGGTGGCGTGGCGCGGCGGCCGCACAAATTTGCTCCAGACCAGCCTGACCCGGGCGATCTTCTTCAGCGCACTGACGACGGCGACCGCATTCGGCAGCCTGTGGCTGTCGAGCCATCCCGGCACGTCCAGCATGGGCAAGCTGCTGGCGCTGTCGCTGGTCACCACGCTCGCCGCCGTGCTGCTGTTCCAGCCGGCGCTGATGGGCAAGCCTCGCGAGATCAAGGAGCAAGAGGGCTCGTGATCACGGAATAGAAAAAGCGGCCGATCTCTCGGCCGCTTTTTTTGTTCGCGTGACGGACGCCCGTTAGTTAGCGGGGGCGCGCGATCTCGGGCAGCAGGCAGATATCGCCGACCTGGTCCGCGGGCTTGTGTCCCGGCTTGGCCGATGCGGTTGCGCCACTGCCGACGCCGGTGGTCGTCTTGGCCGCCGGAGCAGGGGCCGGCGCGATTGGTTTCTGTGTACCTTTGGCCATGCTGTTCACAGGGCTCGACGGAATCGGCGGAGCAACCCGCGTCCAGGTCTCGCCGCCGCACAGGAAGCCGAGCACGCAGCCCTTGATCTCCAGGTGATCGGGGTCGACCGGCGTGATGGTGGAGCTGTAGAGCTGCCCATCCTTGGCGTTGTAGACTTGGCCTTCCCACGCGTCTGCGCCGGGCTTCTTCTTCATGTCGATCAGGATCGGCATGCCGAGCGTCGGGCGGCTCTGGCGGGCCGGATCGGGGTTGTTGCTGTCGCGTCCGCCCGGGGTCTTCTCCCAGGCCACGACGCCCCACATGCTGCCATTACATTGTGCGACTCGGATGTTCGCGACGCCGTCGGCAACCCGCCAGTCGCCGGTGGGGTCGGCCGCGAGCGCGGAAGAAATTCCTGCTGCGAACACGACTGCGGAGTATGCTAGTGTCGTCGACATGAGATATCTAAGGCGATGCAACATTGGCAGAAACCCGTGCTTGCTTTGATGGTGCGAATGAGGGCAAAACGCCGCATTGCGCGTTTTCAGTTGACGTCACGTCCATCAACCGAAGTATGTAGCCGATGCTAAAACCCAATCTAGACGTTTCCGAGATGTTTGTGGAGCGCCAAGCGCAGCGCAGCACGATGCACTCTCGGCATCTGAACGAGCAGCTTGTCCGCGTTCTCAAAACGATTGGATATGATGTTGGGTTCCAGAAGGGACAAGGGCAATATCTCTACGATCGTGATGGGGCCCGTTATCTTGACCTGCTCAGCGGTTTTGGCGTCTTTGCAATCGGCCGCAATCATCCGACACTGCGCGCCGCGCTGAAAAGCGTCCTCGACACCGACCTGCCGAATCTCGTTCAGCTCGACGTCTCGACCTTGGCGGGCGTTCTTGCCGAGCGGCTGCTGGAATATGTCCCGTATCTGGACAAGGTGTTCTTCGCCAATTCCGGCGCCGAGACCGTGGAAGCCGCGATCAAATTCGCGCGTGGCGCGACCGGCCGGCCCGGCATCGTCTATTGCGGGCACTCCTATCACGGTCTCACCTATGGCGCGCTGTCGCTGACCGATGATTCGAACTTCCGCAACGGCTTCGAGCCGCTGCTGCCGGGCTGCACGGCAATCCCCTTCAACGATCTTGCCGCGCTCGAGCAGGCGCTGTCGTCGCGCGAGATCGCAGCGTTCATCGTCGAGCCGATCCAGGGCAAGGGCGTCAACATGCCCTCCGACGAGTTCCTGCCGGGTGCCGCTGCGCTCTGCAAGAAATACGGCACCATCTTCATCGCCGACGAGATCCAGACCGGCATGGGACGCACCGGCCGGTTCCTCGCGGTGGAACATTGGAATGTCGAGCCCGACATGGTGCTGCTGTCGAAAGCGCTGTCCGGCGGCCATGTCCCGGTCGGCGCGCTGCTGACGCGCAAGCAGATCTTCGACAAGATATTCAACCGCATGGATCGCGCCGTGGTGCACGGCTCGACCTTCGCCAAGAACGACCTCGCGATGGCCGCCGGCATTGCCACGCTCGAGGTGATGAAGGCCGAGAAGCTGGTCGAGGCAGCCGCCAAGCGCGGCGCCGAGCTGCGGCTGGCGCTGACCCGGATGGTGCCGGGCTACGAGCTGCTCAAGGAAGTCCGCGGCAAGGGGCTGATGATCGGCGTCGAGTTCGGTCCGCCGAAATCGCTGCGCCTCAAGGCGTCGTGGACCATGCTGGAGAGCGCCAACAAGGGCCTGTTCTGCCAGCTCATCACGGTGCCGCTGTTCAAGGATCACAAGATCCTGACCCAGGTCGCCGGTCACGGCCTGCACACGATCAAGCTGCTGCCGCCGCTGACCATCACCGAGGAGGACTGCGCCTGGATCGAGCGCGCCTTCGACGACGTCATCGCGCAGAGCCACAAGGTCCCCGGCGCGATCTGGTCGCTCGGCAAGACCCTGGTCGACAACGCCATCCGCAAATCGGCGTGAGCTGACGAACATGTAGGGTGGGCAAAGGCGCGACGCGCCGTGCCCACCATCTCGATCCTCGCAGGACCTTTGGTGGGGCACGCTACGCTTTGCCCGCCCTACGAAGGGCTTGTCATGGCGAGCGAAGCAATCCAGCCTTCCTTCGCGCCTCGGGATTGCGTCGCTTCGCCCGCAATGACGGAGCGCGCGAGAGCGACTCAGCTGCTCCCACCCATCTTCCGCTCGAACCGCTCGCCGAACTCCTCGAGCTCGTCGCCGCCGATATCGCTGATCGCCCAATAGCTGAGGCCGCGGTCGCGCCAACTCCTGATATTGAAGCCCTGGATCGTGTCCATCCGTGCGGCGCGGCGCTCGGTGGACGAGGTCTGCGCCACGAACAGATTGATGACGTGCTGGCGGCGGCGATAGACCACCGCGCCGATCGGGCGGGCATCGACATAATCGAGCCGCCCGCCGATCAGGGTGAATCCCTCAGCGGTGAGGTCGATCACCGGCGGCGCCACGTCGAGCCTGCCGTTGAACCAGGGCTTGACGGTGTGCTGGTCGGTCGAGATCACGTCGGTCAGGTGGCCGGCCTGCAGCGAGCGCAGATGCGCCGAGACGATCTCGGCCTCGATCCGCTGCTGGTCGTCATTGCGCAGCACGATGGCGACGAGACCGGTGGCGGCCAGCGCCGACACGGCC
This sequence comes from Bradyrhizobium sp. SZCCHNRI1009, assembly GCF_032487575.1. Taxonomy (NCBI): domain Bacteria; kingdom Pseudomonadati; phylum Pseudomonadota; class Alphaproteobacteria; order Hyphomicrobiales; family Nitrobacteraceae; genus Bradyrhizobium; species Bradyrhizobium sp. SZCCHNRI1009. Next base: position 8,100 of record NZ_JAUEUL010000041.1, read on the forward strand.
GAGCCCATCGCAAAGCCCTTCAGCAGCGAGCGGCGGCTCGGCCGGACGGCAAACGGAGTAACGACGGCCGCCTCGACCGGCGGCAGGGCGGCTTCGATGCGCTGGCGCAAGGCGGCGGGCGCCTTGTAGCCGAGGTCGGCGCCGGCGAGCATCTGCTTCATCTCCCTGATGGTAGCAAGCTCCGCAGCGCAGCGCGGGCAGGTCGCGACATGGGCTTCGACCTCGAGAGCGTGGCCGGCGTCGAGCTCGCTATCGGCCAGCGCGTGGATCAGGATCTCGGCTTCATCGCAGGTCATGGCTAGAGCTCCTCCTGCGCGAGCCAGGCGGCGCGCAGCATCGCGCGGGCGCGGGCGAGACGCGACATCACGGTGCCGACCGGCACGTCGGCGGCCTCCGCGATCTCGCGATAGGACAGATTGTTGACCTCGCGCAGCACGAACGTCTCGCGGAACGGCTCGGCCAGCGTGTCGATCATTCGCCGGATCGCCGAGGCATCGCGCTCGCGCAGCACGGCGCCTTCCGGCGTCTCGGTGCTCTCCTGCCACAGCGGCGGCTGCTCGGCCGCTTCGGGCGCATCGTCGAGCGCCTTGACCGGCGCACCGGCGCGGCGCGCGAATTCGGCGTGGCAGACATTGCGCAGGATCGCAAACAGCCACGGCTTCATCGCCGGACCACGGTAGGTGTCGAAATGCTTCAGAGCGCGCAGGTAGCATTCCTGCACCGCGTCCTCCGCGTCGGCGGCGTTGCGCAGCAGATAGCGCGCCAGCGTGTAGACATCGTCGAGATGCGGCAGTGCCGCCTCGCGGAAGCGTCGCGCCCTCTCGGGATCGTCACTGGCTGTCGTCACCGGCGTGGTCTCCGGCCCGGTTCGCGGTCGCACGGCGCGGCCGGCGCTACGCCGCCGACCGGTCCATGCGACGATGCTCATGCCCTGGTTCGCGATGCTACTCAACCTTGACCAGCCCCGTCATGTGCGGATGCAGCGAACAGAAATATTTGTAGTCGCCGGCGGCTGCGAAGGTGAAGGAGAAGCTGTCGTCGGTATCGAGCGTTTTCGACCGGTATTTCCCGGCCGACACCACCGTGTGCGGGATGTCGTCGTGGTTGGTCCAGGTCACGGTGTCGCCGACCTTCACCGTCACCGCGGCCGGGGTGAAGGTGAAGTTGTCGATGGTGACCTTGATGGTCTCGGCGCGCAGCGGCGTGGCGCCGAGAAGCAGCGCGGCGGCGAGGCAGGCGCCGCGAACAACAGACTGGCTCATTGCGTTTCCGTCCTCAGCCGGCCAGCGGCGTGTCGATGATGGCGAGCCGCTCGGACCCGACCTTGAAGTCGATGCTGGCGATGCCGAGCAGGCTGCGCAGCCTGGCGTCCTCGACCTTCATCGGGCCGGGCGAGGGCGCCGTGCCCGGCGCCGGCTGCGGAAAGGCGGTCGAGCGCGCGGTGTGGAAGGTGACGTTACCCTCGACCTTCTGCATCACCTGATGAATATGGCCGTTCAGCACCGTCACCGAGCCGAACCCCTTCAGGCTGTCCAGCGCGCGGCCGCCATCCTCGGTGCCCCAGCCCCATTCCGGATATACGGTCCACAACGGGATGTGCGCGAACACGACGACCGGGGTCGATTTGGAGCGGCCCTTGAGATCCTGCTCCAGCCAGGCGAGCTGCTCGGCGCCGAGATTGCCGAGCCCGCCGGCCTTGAGATCGACCACGTTGACCAGCCCGATGAAGTGTACGCCATTGGCGTCGAACGAATACCAGCCGGAGCCGCGCGTGCCCTTGCCGTAGCGCTCCTTGTAGAGCTTGACGTCCTCGTCGAGGAAGTCGTGCTCGCCGGGCACGTAGTGCACGTCGAGCCGCGTCTGCGAGATGATGCGATCGGCGTCGTCGAACTCGGCCGCCTTCGACAGATGCGAGATGTCGCCGGTGTGGATCATGAAGGACGGCTTCACCGGCATCGCCTTGATGCGGTTGACGGCCTCCTCGAGCGTGCCGAGCGCGTTGGGATTGGCCGGCTTGTCGAAGCCGACATGGCTGTCGCTGATCTGCAGGAAGGTCAGGCCGGAGGCGGGCTGCTCGGCCGCCCGCGCGGCGTCGACCAGGCCGAGCGAACGCGGCACGCCGCCCGATAGCGTCCAGAGCACGCCGGTGCCTGCCCACGTCATGCACTCCAGCACCTTGCGACGGCTGACGCCGTTCTCGTCGTGATCACCAAGGCTCATCGTCATCTCCCGTTGCCCGTCATCGGGCTTGCGGGTGAGAAGAGCGATGGCGGCCCGGTTTTATTCCCGGCTTCTCGCGATCGAAACGCGATGACGTGTTCGTGATCATGCCGGCCATGGCCGGCGGCTCACCTGCTCGCGCAGGATGTCGGCGCAGGGCCGCGCGAAATATACAAGCGGCGTGCGCCGCCGAAGGGCGGCTGATGGACTGGATGCGACGTCGATGCATGAGCGCGTGATCCCCAACCTGCAACGAACCGAGCTGTCTGCCGATCGGATCGTGCCGCTCGATCGCGCCAGGACGTTCATCACGCTCTCGGTCGTGCTCTATCACTCCGCCATCAACTACACTCATTTCGGCCAGGGCGGCGACCGCATGCACTGGCTCGGCTTCGACCTCGTCGCGCTGTTCAACGACAGCTACTTCATGTCGTGCATGTTCTTCATCTCCGGCCTGTTCGTGCCGGCAAGCCTGGCGGGCCGGGGCGCGTCGGACTATGTCGGGCGCCGCGCGCTGCGGCTCGGCGTGCCCTACATCGTGTCGATCCTCGTGATCATGCCGATCGCCTATTACCGATACTACGTGGCCGAGGATCAGTTCGCCGCGGTGTGGTGGCGCATGATCAGCGAAGGGCCGTGGCCGTCCGGCTCGGCCTGGTTTCTCGGCGTGCTGCTGGGGTTTGATATACTGGCTGCGCTCGTCTGCGTCCTGGCGCCGCAGGCGATCGGCGCAGTCGGGCGCTGGGCCGGGGCGTTGCTGCACTATCCGCTCACTGGCTTCCTGATCTTCCTCGTGATCGCCAACCTGGCCTATCTGCCGCCGCATCTCGGCTTCGGTGACGGTTTCTGGTTCATGCCCGGACATTTTCCGCTGCCGCTGCAGGCGAGCCGGGTGCTGCTCTATCCGGCCTTCTTCGTCGGCGGCGTCGCGATCGGTGCCGCCGGGCTGCGAGCGGGCCCGTTCGCGGCCGACGGCGCGCTGGTGCGGCGCTGGTGGATCTGGTTCGGTCTTTCCTATGGCTGCTATGGCGCGATCCTGTTGCTGGCCTACGCCCATCACAACTGGATCGCCGACTTCGACTCGCCGCCGCTATGGTGGCGTGCGGCCTATGGCAGCGCCGTGGCAAGCTTCTGTGCTGCGATGGCGTTCGGCGTGCCGACCTTCTTCCTGCGCTGGGCGAAGGCGCCGCTGGCGCTGATGGATCGCCTGCAGCCGTCGGCCTACGGCATCTATCTGCTGCACTTCCTGCCGCTGCTGTGGCTGCAATATCTGGTCTACGACCCGGCGTGGCCGGCGGGAGTGAAGTTCGCGATCGTGCTGGCGGGCACGCTGTCGGTGAGCTGGCTGGCGACTGTGCTGTTGCGCCGAATCCCGTTGGTGGCGCGGATCGTCTGATCCGTTGCGCGCGGCGGTGGCTGCCGTCGAACTCGTTACGGTGACACTTGGCGTCAATAAGACGAGGCGCGGTGCGGGTGAATGCGCCCTCTCCTCTTGTGGGCCCCTTGTGGGAGAGGGCATGTAGGACAGTGCAGCAAGCTCGGTTGGGTGAGGGGTATGCCTCAACGAGCGTCGCTCGCCGAGATATACCCTCACCCAACCGCGCGCGTGGATAGGCCGAAGATGCCTTCTCTCACAAGGGGAGAGGGCGCTGTATCGTACAGCGCCCTGTGTCAACGCCATCGATGCCGATGGTGAGAATTGCGCGCGCGAGTTCGGCGCAAAACGAGCGGGATCGCATGCGCGCGCTTCACCGCCCATCCTCCAGGATCATCATCGCCGCCTTCTCCGCGATCATCGCGGTCGGCGTGTTGGTGTTGCCCGACGTGATGGTCGGCATGATCGAGGCGTCGGCGATGCGCAGGCGGTCGATGCCGCGGAAGCACAGCCGCTCGTCGACCACGGCCATCGGATCATCGGGGGAGCCCATCTTCGCCGTGCCTACGGGGTGGAAGATGGTGGTGCCGATGTCGCCGGCGGCCTTGGCGAGCGCCGCGTCGTCATCGCCGACCGATGGGCCGGGCAGATATTCTTCCGGCCTGTAGGCGGCGAGCGCATTCTGTTTCATCAGCCGGCGGGTGACGCGGATGGCGTCGGCCGCGACCTGGCGGTCGTCCTCGGTCGCCAGATAGTTCGGCGCGATCGATGGCGCTTCATCGATTGCTGCGGAGCGGATGCGGACGCTGCCGCGCGAGGTCGGACGCAAATTGCAGGCGCTGACCGTGATCGCGGGAAAGCGATGCAGGGGATCGCCGAACTTGTCGAGCGACAGCGGCTGCACGTGGAATTGGATGTTGGCGCGGTCGCGCGTCGCATCCGAGCGCGTGAAGATGCCGAGCTGCGACGGCGCCATGGTCAGCGGCCCGCGGCGCCGGAACGCGTAGTCGAGACCCATCAGGCCGCGGCGGACCAGCGAGTAGTAGGTCTCGTTCAGCGTCTTCACGCCCGTGACCTTGTAGATCGCGCGCTGCTGCAGATGGTCCTGCAGGTTGCGTCCCACGCCCGGTCTGTCGAGGACGAGGTCGATGCCGAGCGCGCCGAGCCACTCGGCCGGGCCGATGCCCGAACGCTGCAGCACCTGCACCGAGCCGATCGAGCCGGCGCTGAGGATGACCTCGCCCCTGGTGCGGGCCTCGATGGTCTCGCCGTTCTGCCGGAAGCGCACGCCGGCGGCGCGGCCGTTCTCGATGATCAGGCGATCCACCATCACCTGCGTTTCCAGCCGCAGGTTCGGCCGGCTCAGCGCCGGCTTGAGGAAGCCCCGCGCGGAGGACCAGCGCCGGCCGCGCTTCTGGTTGACGTGGAAATAGCTGATGCCCTCATTGTCGCCGGTGTTGAAGTCGGGGATGCGGCGCAGGCCCATCTGCTCGGCGGCGTCGCCGACCGCGTCGAGCACCGCCCAGGACAGCCGGGGCGCCTCGATCCGCCAGCCGCCGCCGACGCCATGGTGTTCGCTTTCGCCGAGAAAATGATCCTCCAGCCTCCTGAATACCGGCAGCACGTCGGCATAGCTCCAGCCGGCGAGGCCGAGCTGGCGCCAATGGTCGTAGTCGGCGGCCTGGCCGCGCATCGAGATCATGGCGTTGATCGCCGAGCAGCCGCCGATCACCTTGCCGCGGGGGTAGGCCAGCGAGCGGCCATTGAGGCCCGGCTCGGCCTCGGTGCGAAACATCCAGTCGGAGCGCGGATTGCCGATCGCGAAGAGGTAGCCGACCGGAATATGGAACCAGATCCAGTTGTCGTTGCCGCCTGCCTCGAGAATCAGGACGCGGGCCTTGGGATCGGCCGACAGCCGGTTGGCGAGGATGCAGCCGGCGGTGCCGGCGCCCACCACGATATAGTCGTAATCCCCCTCGAGCTGTCTCGGCATCGGCATTCCCTTCCCATCGTTGCGAGCTTTTAGTCAGCCCGGACCAGCCCGGACAAGCGCCACGTTCATGGCTGGTTGACCGAGCCATGAGACGGGCGCAGCCCTTATCTTGGGCGGTGCGACTTTTGCATGCTAAACAGGCGCAAAGTCCCACCGGAGTTACGAGATTCCCCATGCCCATCGTCAACCGCGTCGCCGATCTGCAGCCCGATATCCAGGCCTGGAGGCGGGATATCCATTCGCATCCGGAGCTGCTCTACGACGTGCATCGGACGGCGGCCTTCGTCGCGGATCGGCTGCGCGAGTTCGGCTGTGACGAGGTCGTGACCGGCCTCGGCCAAACCGGCGTGGTCGGGGTCATCAAGGGCCGCAAGCCCGGCCATGGCGAGGTGAAGGTGCTCGGACTGCGCGCCGACATGGACGCGCTGCCGATCGTGGAGGCGACCGGACTGCCCTATGCCTCGAAGACCCCGGGCATGATGCATGCCTGCGGCCATGACGGCCATACGGCGATGCTGCTCGGCGCCGCGCGCTATCTGGCGGAGACCCGCAACTTCGCCGGCGAGGTGGCGGTGATCTTCCAGCCGGCCGAGGAGGGCGGCGGTGGTGCGGACGCGATGATCAAGGACGGCCTGATCGACCGTTTCAAGATCGACCAAGTCTACGGCATGCACAACGGGCCCGGCCTGCCGGTCGGCGCCTTCGCCATCCGCCAGGGGGCGCTGATGGCGTCGACCGACGCGATCGACATCACCATCGAGGGGCATGGCGGTCATGCCGCCAAGCCGCACAATTGCATCGACTCGCTCCTGGTCGGCGCCCAGCTCGTCACCGCGCTGCAGCAGATCGTGTCGCGCAGCGTCGATCCGCTGGAGGCCGCGGTGCTGTCGATCTGCGAGTTCCACGCCGGCAATGCCCGCAACGTGATTCCGCAGAGCGCGGTGCTGCGCGGCACCGTGCGGACGCTGACGCCGAAGGTGCGTGAGCTGATGGAGAAGCGGGTGCGCGAAGTCGTGACCGGCGTCGCTCAGATGACCGGCGCCAGGATCGACCTGAACTATGCGCGCGGCTATCCCGTGGTGATCAATCACGCCGAGCAGACCGAGATCGCGATCCGCGCTGCCAAGGAGGTCGCCGGCGACGCCAACGTCCACGAGATGCCGCCGATGATGGGCGGCGAGGATTTCGCCTACATGCTCGAGGCCCGTCCCGGCGCCTTCATCTTCGTCGGCAATGGCGACAGCGCCGGCCTGCATCACCCCGCCTACAATTTCAACGACGAGGCGATCGTCTACGGAACGTCGTTCTTCATCAAGGTGGTGGAGAACACGCTGGCGGCGTGAGGCTCGTCATCGCGCATGGGAATGTGACGGGCCCGCGCGGTGAGCGCGGGCCTTTTGCTTGCCCTATGCACGTTGGGGTTCATGACCTTCGCGAGATGGCTGCGCGTGCGCTGCGGTGGAGCGAGGTGCGACGATATGCCTTGCGATAATGTTTGCAGGCGCAAGGCACGCGTCATGCGCAGCCGTTGCAGGCATATGAGGCGATCGCAGCATGTCCTCCATGTAAGCAATCAGCAGGTGTATCGACCCGACTACTCTATTGTGCCTCAAATAGCTTCATGTTAGTTTTTTCCGACTTCGGCGACTGGCCGAGTGTGGACGGCCTGAGCGAAGTGGTTAGCACAGCTACATCGTTGCAAGATCTGTCTGTGTTCCAAGACGAATGTTCCAGGATCTGTGAGTTCAGGGCGCGAGGTCACAGGACTTGTACCGGGACGTTGCTATTTCCTTTCTGAATGAATGGCGGTTCTCAACCGACTGGGAGTTTTAGGAATGGCTGATCGCGATCCGGCGGAAATGCGCAAGAAGGTCGATCTTGCGTTGAAATCCGTAGTAGATTCAGAGATTGCACGTGCCTCTCTGAAGATCGACATCATGGCGGAAGGCGTTCCATTCTCGCGCGGAGCGATCTTCAGCAAGACCAACCCGTTTTCGCGCGGCATCGTCTTCAGCCGCCTCGCGGCGATGGAGCGTCCGGACGAGATGGAACGCGAAATCGCCAACGATCCTGCGGTCCTGGGGGCTCTTGCTGAGCGCCTCACGCAGGTGCGGGCTGTGAAGGACCTCAAGGGGCAGTTCAACGTGTCCCAGGCGCCGGCCGCGTCGACGAAATCGACCAGGTGATCGGATCGATTGTTCGGCTTAGACCCAAGCGAAGCGGGCCTGCCGTGTCGGATCTTGCCGATGTGACCGGTCTTGGCCCGCCCGCCACCTCGCCATTGCGTATGACGGGACTCGGTCGCCGTCGTGCGCATGAGCTTTCCTGATAGCTGCTCTTGATACCGGCATCGGTTGCGGTCCTGCCTCACGGCGGGAAAGCTCGCGGCTGGCTTCGTTGGCGTATTTCCGGAGGCATGCTCGATCATGACTGACGCGTGGACCTGGCGACCGTCGAAATCTGCCTGGCATGAGAAATTCAACGACAAGATCCTGAGATGGCAGCCCGAGGAGCGCCTCGGCCTGGATGGCGAGCCGCTCAAGGCATCGCTCATCGAAGCCAATGCGCATGAAGCGGATTGGCTTCGCCATCCCTGCATGAACTCCATCACCTATGAGGGACACGACAAAAGCCCGCAGCGCGATCTGCAGGTCGCGATCTGGACGGCTGCCAATGCGCCGACTGCCTCCACGTCGCTGACGGCGCCGGAGCCGCTGACCTTATGGTCGCCGGTCGGAGGCTATCGGATCGAGGCCGGCACGTATGACCTGAACGAGCTGGCCGGACTGCTTCCGATGAAGGAGTGGCCCTACGACATATCCGTCGATGTGGGGTGCCACTCGCTGGGATTTCCGATCCCCGATACCTGGGCTGAGCACACCGATCTCTCGGCCGACGAGCAGGCCCAGATGACGCGCGAGGTGACGAACTCTCTCGAGATCCTCGTGACCGCCGCGAAGAAGTTTCCCGAATGCGTGAATTGGGTGTCCGACGTGACGCGGGTCCTGATCCCCTTGCGCAGCAGCGAGCGATCCTATTTCCGCAGCGGATCGCAGGCCGACGTGCCCGGCATGGTCTATGCCGACCTGTTCGGCGGCCTGATGCAGGTGATGGAGGCCATCGTCCACGAATCCGCGCATCTGCATCTGTTCATGGCGGAGGCCTCTGGACCCCTGGTGGATCCGCAGCACCAGGGCCGCTACGCATCGCCGCTGCGACCGGAGCCGCGGCCCCTGCGCGGGATCCTGCTGGCGTTTCACGCCATCGCCTACATCTGTGCCTTCTATCGCGAGGCCGAGAAGCAGGGGTTTGGCGGATCGGCCGAGTATGATGCCGAGCTTGCCAACATGCTGACCAAGCTCAAGGAGGCGCAGGTCGTATTGGGTGATGCCCGACAGTTCCTGACCGAGGATGGCCGCATCTTCGTCGATCGCACCGCCGAGATAGCCTACCAATGAAGGACGGTCCGCATCTTCACTTCGTGTTCAAGGTCGCGTCGCGTTGCAATCTGAACTGCTCCTATTGCTACGTCTACAACAAGGGCGACAGCACCTGGAAAGAGCGCCCCGCGATCATGGACGATGAGGTCGTCGAGATCGCGATCGACCGCATCCGCCGCCATTGCCTGGCAACAGGCCAGACCTATTTGACGATCACCTTTCATGGCGGCGAGCCGTGCCTGGTTAAGCATGAGCGGTTCAGCTCCTGGTGCCAGAAGATCAAGGACGGGCTGGCGGGCGTCGCGCGGGTGCAGCTCTGCATGCAGACCAACGGCACGCTGCTCGACGATGGCTGGGCCGAGATCATCAAGAGGTTCGACATCGATCTCGGGATCAGCATCGACGGAACGCCGGACGTGCATGATTCCCTGCGCGTCGATCATGCCGGGCGGGGCTCCTATCACGACGTCGAACAGGGCCTTTCGGTGCTGCGCCGCGCCGGGATTCCGCTGCGCTTCCTGTCGGTGATCCAGCTCGGGGCCAGCGGCGCCGCGGTGCATCGCCATCTGACGAGCCTGGGCCCGGCCTCCATCGACTATCTGCTGCCGGATTTCACCCATGACACCATCGCGGCGGTTCGCGACCGCTATGGGCCGACGCCCTGTGCCGATTTCCTGATCCCGATCTTCGAGGATTGGTGGCGGGACGGCACGCTGGATCTCCGGATCAAGATTTTCTGGAATATCGCCTGGCTGGTTCAGGGCGGGGAGAGCCGCATCGACATGCTCGGCAACCAGCCGCTGACCTTCCTGTTCGTCAACACCGATGGCGAGATCGAAGGGCTGGATGTGCTGCGGGTCTGCTACGACGGTGCCGCGCGCACCGGCCTGAATGTGCGGACCTCCGACTTCATGGACGTCCAGCACGCTGGCGCGTTTCACCGCGCGGCGGTGTTCGAGGGCCTGCCGCTGCCCGACGGCTGCCGCGCCTGCCGCGAGCGCGACACCTGTGCCGGCGGCTATCTTCCGCATCGCTATGCGTCGCAGACCGGCTTCAACAATCCGACGGTGTGGTGCGCCGATCTCCTGAAACTGTTCGATCATGTCCGTGAACGGCTGGGGACGTCGGTGGAAGAAACGAAGCTCCGCCGGGCCCATTTCATCGACATGGCGCTGCAGCGGGCGGTGGGGCTGCAGCAGGAGTTGCCGGCCATCGGCTGAGGCGGGACCTCGATCGCCGTCTCATGAGCGATCGCGCCGGGGCCTGCGGTCGGGCGGCACGGTGGAGAGTGGAATGCGGAAGCGGAAGGAGTGCGCACGATGACGATCACCCGGATGCCCGATATTCTGCGCTGGGACGATTACGACGCGGTGTGCGACGGCGTGCTTGCCAGCTATGGCGATCGGCTCGCGCAGAAGCTGGGCGAGGCCGTGGGCGAGATCTGCCGCGACGATCCCGCGGGCGGGGACGAGCTGCGCAGCATGATGGATCGCGTCGCGGACGATGGCTTCATGCGGGTTCTCGATGCTCCCGAGACCTCGTTCCGTCTGTTGTCGGCGCCGGGCCGGCACGCCGAGGACAAGGGACGATTTCTGCGCGATGCGTTCGTGGCCGAGGCGTTGCGCCAGGAGCTCGACGTCGCCGCCGACCGGGACGTGTGGACCGCGCTCGGCGACCGCGGCTATCTGCGTGACGGCGCCTGCATCTGGCCCCAGGTCGAGGGCATGCCGGTGACCGATTACGGCAGCCCGCATGCGCTCAGGGTGGACCTGTCCGGCCAGGACCGGCCGGTCCCGCCGCCGCGCCCGCCGTTCTCGGACAGCGAAATCGACCGGCTGCACGATCTGCTGCGCCGGTCGCGGGCGGCGCTCGAACGGACCGAGGCGGGGCTTCCCCGCTTCGTCGCCCGCTTCAACATCGCCCTCATCCTGCAGAAGGATCCGGAGAGCCCGGCCAGCTTCTCGTCGGGATCGAACGGCTATTACATCGGCCGAACCTTCCTCGCCAATCCGCACCTTCCCGAGATCGACGAATCCCACGTCGCCGATGCGCTGGTCCATGAGGGCATCCACGCGCTGCTCTACATGCAGGAGCAGGAACAGCCCTGGTTTCTCGATTCGACGGCGAAGGGGTCGCTGCCGCGCATCACCTCGCCCTGGAGCGGCAGCCGGCTGCCGTTTCCGTCGTTCCTGCAGGCCTGTTTCGTCTGGTACGGCCTGCTGCATTTCTGGAGCCGGGCGATGCAGTCCGGCGCGTTCGAGCAGGGCGTCGCAATCAAGCGCATCCAGCTCTGCCTGCGCGGCTTCTGCAAGCAGCCGCTGCTCGACAGCATCGCGGGGTTCACGTCGGTGGTCGACGCCGATGTGCAGAAGACCATCGAGGAGATGCAGAACGTCGTCGTCGGCGCTTTCGCCGATGTCCGCCATGCAGGCTGATGCGACGACGACGTCGGTGACGGTTGAGTGCGGAGGCTGCGGATGGGGAGTGGAACGGCACTGCATCGGGATCGTCTGGCCGCGCATCCGGTCCAGAAGAGCTTTCGATCGGGAACGCAGCGGTCGGTGCCGCCGTCGCAGACGGTGGAGCGGGTGCGTCCTTACCTCGCCGAGATGGGGATCACGCGGGTGGCCGACGTCACCGGCCTCGACCGGGTCGGCATTCCCGTCACCATGGTCTGCCGGCCGAACTCGCGCTCGGTCTCGGTGTCGCAGGGCAAGGGGTTGACCCTGGACGCCGCGAAGGCGTCGGGCCTGATGGAATCGATCGAGCTGTTTCACGCCGAGACGATCACGCTGCCGTTGAAGCTTGCGACCTATGCCGAGCTGATCCGCGACCATGACGTGGTCGACGTCGCCGACCTGCCGCTGATCGCCGGCGGGCGCTTCCATCCGGATCTGCAGATGCTGTGGATCGAAGGCCGCGATCTGATTGCGGATGCCGATGTCTGGGTGCCGTTCGAGATGGTGAACCTCTCGACATCGCGCCCCGAAATGCCGGCCGGCAGCTTCATCTCGTCGTCGAACGGCTTGGCGTCCGGCAACCACCTGATCGAGGCGCTGCTGCACGGCATCTGCGAGGTCGTGGAGCGCGATGCGACCACGCTCTGGCACCTGCGCAGTCCGGACGAGCAGCAGGGCCGGCGCATCGCGCTCGACACGGTTCAGGACGAAGGCAACAGGCGGCTGCTAGAGATGTGCGAGCGTGCGGGCCTCGAGGTGGTGGCGTGGGACATCAGCTCCGATGTCGGGCTCGCCGCCTGCCAGTGCCTGATCTTCGATCGTGACGAGGAGCTGGGGCGGGATCTCTATGCTGCGTTGGGCATGGGCGCGCATCTGTCGCCGGAGATCGCCTTCCTGCGCGCGCTGACGGAAGCGGCGCAGAGCCGGCTGACGCTGATCGCGGGGGCGCGCGACGACGTGTTTCGCGAGGAATATGACGAGACGGCGCTGGCCGCGCAGTTTCTCGGCGAGCAGCGGGCGTTGCTGCGAACCAGCCCGCCGAAACGAAGCCTGCGCGAAACGCCGTCGCTGGCGTCGGAGACGTTCAACGACGATCTCGCCGTGGTTCTCGAACGGCTGCAGTCCGCCGGTGTCCGGCAGGTGATCGCAGTCGATCTCACCAAGAGCAGGTTCGAGATCCCCGTGGCGAGGGTCGTCATTCCAGGGCTCGAGACCTTCGACAAGAATCCGGACTACAGCCCGGGGCGGAGGGCGCGGGCCTTCGCCGATGATCAGCTCTCGCGGCGCCAGCCATCGGGGCATCCGCTATGACATGCATCGTGTTCACCGGGCCGACGCTGCATCCGCGCGACGCCGCGCTCGAATTGGAGGCGGAGTATCTCCCGCCGGTGCAGCAGGGCGACGTCTATCGCGCCGCGCTGGCGAAGCCTGCGGCGATCGGGATCATCGACGGCTATTTCGAGCAGGTGCCGTCGGTGTGGCACAAGGAGATCCTGTGGGCGATGGCCAACGGCATCCACGTGTTCGGCAGCGCCAGCATGGGCGCGCTGCGCGCGGCCGAGCTGCACGCGTTCGGCATGGAGGGCGTCGGCAAGGTATTCGCGGCGTATCGCGACGGCGTGTTCGAGGCCGACGACGAGGTCGCCCTGATTCACGGGCCGGCGGAGCTCGGCTTTCCCGCGCTGTCCGAGCCGCTGGTCAACATCCGCTTCACCCTGCAGAAGGCGGTCGCCGCTGGCGTGATCTCGGAGGCGTCCCGTCAGATCCTGGAGGCGCTCGGCAAGGCAAGCTTCTATCCCGAGCGCAGCTACCCGGCGCTGCTGCAGGGCGCGCGGTCCGATGGCCGCCTGACGTCGCAGGAGATCGCCGCGCTCGAGGCCTGGCTGCCGGATCACCGCATCGACCAGAAGCGCGAGGACGCGCTGGAGATGCTGCGGACGATGCGGCGCCGGTTCGCCGGAGACGTGGTGCCCAAGGCGGTCGAGTACGCCTTCGAACACACGCAGTTGTGGGACGGGCTGATCCAGGACGCGCGGCGCTCGGCGGCCGCAGAACGCGAGTCCGGCATCCCGGACGGGACGCCGCAACTGATGGACGAGCTGCGGCTGCTGGCGGCGCGCGGCGGCGACCTGTCCGACAAGGCGATCGCGCGATTTCTCGCCGCATCGGAGGCCAAGCGCCGCGGCGTCAGGGTCGACGCCCAGGCGCTGAGCGCGGAGATCATCCGGTTTCGCCAGAGCAGGGATCTGATGGACCCGGCCGAGCTCGAGACGTGGATCGCGCGCAACGGCCTGACCCGCTCGGAGTTTCTGGAGCTGATGCTGGACGAGGCGCGCATACGCTCGTTCAGGAAGGGGCTCAACGGCTCGGCCCTGAATGCGCTGGCCGACTGGGCCCGGATCGACGGCCATTTCGAGGATCTGCTGGCGCGCGCACGCGACAAATGCGAGGTGCTGAAGCAGGCGGAGATCGATGGCGGCGGCTGTCCGGCCGATTTCGGGATCAGCGAGGACGAGCTGATGACGAGATATCTGCCGGCAGTGGCCGATGACCAAGCCCAGGACGAGGCGGAGTTGGCGGGATCGCTCGGGTTTCCGGATCGCGCCGCGCTGATCCAGGCCCTGCTGCGCGAGCACGTTTACACTTCGCGCAAATCCTGACCGACGGTTGCCGCGTCGTGCTTTACGCCCGATGGCGGGGAGGCGGTCATGCCGCGTGGGCGCGCTTGAGCGCGGCGGCGGCGATCTTCAGGTCTTGCACGAAGAGTTCGTATTCACGCGCCTTGGCGTCGGCGTCGGGCAGGCGCAAGAGATAGGACGGGTGCACCGTGATCATCGCCCTGACACCATCGGGCAGGTCGACCACATGGCCGCGATTCTTGGTGACCTGGGTGATCTTGCCGAACACCGACTGCGCCGCGGTGGCACCCAGCGCCACGACCAGAGCGGGCCGGACGGCGGCGAGCTCGCGCTCGTACCATTGCCGGCAGGCCTTGATCTCCGGCGTGGCCGGCTTCTGGTGCAGCCGGATCTTGCCGCGCGGCACGAACTTGAAATGCTTCACCGCATTGGTGACGTAGACCTTGGACCGGTCGATGCCGGCCTCTGCGAGCGCACGGTCGAGCATCTGTCCCGCCGGGCCGACGAACGGATGGCCGGCCAGATCCTCCTTGTCGCCCGGCTGCTCGCCGACCAGCATCAGCGGCGCATGCTCAGGACCTTCCCCGAACACGGTCTGGGTCGCATCCTTCCACAGCGGGCAGGCGCGGCAGGACGCGGCTTCTTCACGCAAGGTCTCAAGGTCGGCGGCGACAACATCACGTGAGGTCTCAGCAGCAGCATGCGCGTGGGCTTTCGGCTTGCGGGTCATCGCGGTCTCCTCGACGCGCTTCTGTGGCTTGTGCGGTTCGGTGCCAGGTTCGGCGATCATCTCGGTGGTGCGCCGGGCGGCAGCCGCGATCAGCGGCTGGATCAGCTTGGCCTCGGGCAGGTTCTGCCAATATTTCTTCGGCATCTCCTTTTCCATTGCCTTCACTTTGAGCCGTGCCGGATTGAAAATGCTGGCATAATAGCGCAGCCACACCTCTTCGAGGCGGTCTTCCGACGGCGCTTCGGCCTTGCTCACACCCGGCGTGAACGAGACGTGGCTGCCGTCCCAATGCGCGCAGATTTCCGGGGTGAGGATCGACCAGGGCATGTCGGCGAAGCGCCGGGCGAAGAACGGCGCGGCGCGCTCGACGATGTGATGCTCCGGCTCGAACCAGGCGACGTAGCGTGACTCGCGCTCGCGGCCGACCTCGCGGAAACGGACGAAGGCGTGCATCTTGTGGACGTCGCGGCGCACCGCGCGCGCCAGCGCATTGGCCTGCGCGACGTCGGGATCGGTCGCGATGTCCATGAGATCGTGGTTGGTCCGCAGACGCCACAGCAGCCGGTAGAGCAGGGTGAAGCGGCTGGGGTCGCTGTGCAGGATCGCGCTTTCAGCAAGCTCCATGAAGCTCGCCGGCACCGAAAACGCGCCCTTGGGCACCTCGGGCAGCTGGGTGTCAGCATGGTCGTCGAACAGATCGGGCGCCGCGCCCTTGACGCGCCATGTGACATCCGCCGGCCTGACGTCGTTCATCGCCAGCGCCCGCGCCGCCCGGCGCCAGCCGTCGAAATCGGTGTCGCTGTCGAGGGTTACGACGTGCATCTGGCACACACTCTCCGCGTCGTCATGCCCGGCCCCCGTGCCGGGCATCCACGTCGTGCCTGAAACAAAGACGTGGATGGCCGGGACAAGCCCGGCCATGACCGGTTCAATTAGAATCCAAATCCGAGCTGCTGCGGTTTCGGCCGCAGCCGGGCTCTGAGGCTGGCACCGTCGAGCAAAGACGGAGACGGCCGGTGGTCGGAGAGAACGATGAACGGCAGCGCCTTGTTCCGGACGACGTTGAGCCGGGCGAGATCCGCAAGGCGGATCGTGGTGGTGCGCCGGGTCGCGAGGATGCGCTGCACGGTGCGGGTGCCGAAGCCGGGTACGCGCAGCAGCTCCTCGCGGCTTGCGGTGTTGATGTCGAGCGGGAAGCGGTCGCGGTGGCGCAGCGCCCAGGCAAGCTTGGGGTCGATGTCGAGCGGCAGCATGCCCTCGTTCTCCTCGACGATCTCGTCGGCGTCGAAGCCGTAGAACCGCATCAGCCAGTCGGCCTGGTACAGCCGGTGCTCGCGCACCAGAGGCGGGGCCTGTAGCGGCAGCGCGCGGCTGGCATCGGGGATCGGGCTGAAGGCGGAGTAATACACGCGCTTGAGCTTGTAGGCGCCGTAGAGATTGGCCGAGGTCGACAGGATGACGCGGTCGTTGGCCGCGTCGGCGCCGACGATCATCTGCGTGCTCTGGCCGGCCGGCGCAAAGCGCGGCGGCTTCGCCCGGCGCACCGTCTTCTTGGCTTCCGCCGTCTCGTCGAGCTTCAGCCTGAGACGGCCCATGGTGCGGCGGATCGCGCGCTGGTCCTTCTCCGGCGCGAGCTGCGTCAGGCTCTCTTCCAGCGGCGTCTCGATGTTGATGCTGAGCCGGTCGGCGTAGCGGCCGGCTTCCGCGATCAGCGCCTCGTCGGCTTCGGGAATCGTCTTCAGATGGATGTAGCCGCGGAAGCGATGCTCCTCGCGCAGCTTGCGCGCGACGCTCACGACCTGCTCCATCGTGTAGTCCGGGCTGCGGATGATGCCCGACGACAGGAACAGCCCCTCGATGTAGTTGCGGCGATAGAAGTCGATGGTGAGCTTCACCACCTCGTCGACCGTGAAGCGGGCGCGCGGCACGTTGGAGGAGGCGCGGTTGACGCAATACAGGCAGTCGTAGTTGCAGGCATTGGTCAGCAGAACCTTGAGCAGCGAGATGCAGCGTCCGTCCGGCGCATAGGAATGGCAGATGCCCATGCCGGGCGCGGTCGAGCCGAGACCCTTGCCGTCGCGGGAATCCCGCATCTCAGTACCGCTGGAGGCGCAGGACGCGTCGTACTTGGCGGCATCGGCCAGGATCTCCAGCTTGCGGAGCAGCTCCATACCTTTGAATCCCTTTGATTCCATTCGTTGAATCGTATCCGGGGCAATCCCGATTGACTCTCTCGAAGGCGTTAGCTTTATATTAGAACGTATCATGAACAAAGAGGGTCGTCGCGGGTTCAACTGCCTGCTTCACTTGAGAACGGCAGCGCCCGCACGATGGATTGAAGAGGAGCGGCGACGGATGACCGGCGCACGCATGGATACGCTCGCGCGTCTGCGCGGCCGCATTGCCCGTCTCGAGGCGGGAGATGGCGCACATGATTTGCGCCGGGTCGCGCTCGGCCATGACGCGGCCGATGCGGTGCTGCAGGGTGGGCTCGCCACCGGCGCGCTGCATGAGGTGTTCGCCGAGACCGGCCGCCAGGCGGCGGCCGCGACCGGTTTTCTGTGCGGGCTTGCCGCGCGTGTCGCCGCGCGCCGGCCGCTGATCTGGATCCGGCAGGATTTCGCCGAGCGTGAGATGGGCGCGCTGTCGATGAGCGGGCTTGCCGAGCTCGGCCTCGATCCGTGCCGACTCGTGATCGTGCGCGCGCCCGATCTCGATCACGCCCTGCGCACCGCCGCCGACGCGCTCGCCTGCGATGCGCTGGGCGGTGTGATGCTGGAGGTGTGGGGCGAGACGCAAAAGCTCGATCTCGTCGCCAGCCGCAAGCTGACCCTGGCGGCGCAGGAGTCCGGCGTGACAGCGCTCATGTTGCGCATCGCGGCTGCGCCCGAGCCGTCGACCGCGGAGACGCGCTGGGTGGTGCGCACCGCGCCATCGCCTGCCGTGGCGCCGTGGATGGCGTGGGGCGCACCGCGCCTCGATGCCGAGCTCATTCGCAACCGTCACGGCCAGACCGGACGATGGATCATGGAGTGGACCCCCGATGCATGCCGTTTCAACGAACCGGCGGCGGATCCTCAGCCTGTGGCTGCCGCGCCTGCCCATCGATCGCATCAAGCGCAGCCGCGCCGCCGATCCGCATGATGGCCTTCCGCAGGCCGTCGTCCTCAAGGATGCCAATATGCTGCTGATCCATTCGTTGGACGAGGCGGCGGCGCGTCACGGCGTCAGCCTCGGCCAGCCCTTGGCGAATGCCCGCGCGGTCTGTCCCGATCTCGTCGTGCACGAGGCGGATTTGGCGGCTGATGCAAAGATGCTGGAGGGCATCGCCGACTGGTGCGACCGCTTCACGCCGCTGGTGGCGCTCGATCCCCCGCATGGGCTTTTGCTCGACATCACCGGCTGCGTGCATCTGTTCGGCGGCGAAGCCAGACTGATGCGGTCGGTCTGCGACGCGCTGACCGCGCACGGCCTCATTGTGTCGGCGGCGATCGCCTCCAACGCCGTCTGCGCGCGGACGCTGAACCGGCAGGTGCACGGCCGCATCGTGCCTGATGGCGAGGAGGCGACTGCGGTGGCGCCGCTGCCGGTGGCCGCGCTGGGCGGCAGCGAGGCGATCACGCTCGGCCTGCGCCGCGCCGGCTTGAAGACGATCGGCGACGTCGCGTCGCGCGGCCGCAACGAGATCACCGCGCGGTTCGGCGCCGCTTTCACCCGTGTGCTGGCGCAGGCGCTGGGCGAGGCCGATGCGCCGATCAGCCCGCGAAAGGTCCCTCCGGACTACATCGTCGACAAGCGCTTCGCCGAGCCGGTCGCGACCGACACCGTGATCGCGGCGAGCCTCTCCAGTCTGGCCGCGATGCTGGTGGCGGCGATGGCGCAGCAGGGCAAGGGCGCGCGGCGGCTGGAGGCCTGCTTCTTCCGCACCGATGGGCTGGTGCGCGTCATCGCGGTCGACACCGGCCAGCCGGTCACCGAGGCCGTCGTCATCGACCGGCTGTTTCGCGAACGGCTCGAGGCGCTGAATGATCCGCTCGATCCCGGCTTCGGCTTCGACATGATGCGGCTGTCGGCCAGCCGCAGCGAGATCGTGGTGCAGCAGCAGCGCGATCTCGATGCCCATGTCCATGACAATGACGAACTGTCGGCCTTGATCGACCGCATCGCCGCGCGCATCGGCGGCAAGCGCGTGGTGGTGCATCTGCCGATGGACACGCATATTCCGGAACGCGCGGCGCTGCCGTTGCCGGCGCAGCAAAATCTCCCAGCTTCGAGTGCGGCCGACTGGCCTGACCGTACCGAAGGCGAGCCGCCGTTGCGGCCTCTGCGGCTGTTCGCGCGCCCCGAGGCCATTCAGGTGATCGCCGGTGTCCCCGATGGCCCGCCCGCGCGCTTCGTCTGGCGTCGTGCCGCGCATGCGGTGGTGCGCGCCGAAGGCCCGGAGCGCATCGCGATGGAATGGTGGCGGCCGGACGGGCAGGGCCTCACGCGTGACTATTTCCGCGTCGAGGACGAGCACGGCCTGCGCTTCTGGCTCTACCGCGACGGTCTGTATGACCGCGAGCTCAAGCAGCCGGAGAACGGTTTGCCGATGCAGCCCGCCTGGTACATGCACGGGCTGTTCGCATGAGGGGCAGGTCCATTCCATATGAGGATATGGGGCTGTCGCGACCAGCGACCCGCTCAATTATTGACTCCGTCATGGCCGGGCTTGTCCCACGGCTGTCCGGTTCAGCTTCCGCATATTGCGAGGCTCAACTGTTGTGGGTTTTTGGCAAGTTG
>NZ_JAUEUL010000042.1:0-23319 GCF_032487575.1 Bradyrhizobium sp. SZCCHNRI1009
CAGATCCAGCGACGGGCGGTTGGTCAGAACCGCCCGTTCGCACATTCTGGCAGGTTTCGAACACACAAGAGCGCGAAATAAGCGTGAAGACCATCGCGCAGGGAGGGCCGGGTTGATCCGGCTGAACCTGTGGTTCTCTCCCCGTGCTTTCTTTCGCACGGGGGCCACGGGTGCCAGTCGGCACCCGGCCTTCCCTGCGCCCTCTTTTTCAAGAGAGGGCCACATCGATCAGCAGAGCTCGGACAGATCCTGTCGCGAGGCCGGTGATGCTTGCCCGCCTGTTGAAAGCGAACCTTGGCTCACTCCGGCATCATCTCGCCGGAGCCGCCGAACTCGGCCGGAAAATCCTTCAGCTTCGGCAGGCCGTCCTTGATGGGCAGCACGCTCTCCGCGTAATTCACGTGGACGCCGGGCGTGAACTTCAAGGTCGGAATGGTCGCGGCATAGACGTCGATCATGCCGAGCGGCGGATGGTCGGTCATCAGATGACCGCCGCACTTGGTGCAGTACTTGCGGTGGCTCATGTCGGTCTTGTGATAGGTGCCGATCGCCTCCGCGCCCTTGGTGACCCGCACGTTCGAAGGCTTCCACAGGGTGAAGGCGTTGACGGGGCCGGCCGACCAGGAGCGGCAGGACGAGCAGTGGCAATAACCCATCGCCTCCGGCTCGCCATCGGCCTCGAGCTCGACCGTGCCGCAGAAGCATTTGCCCTGATACAGCGTCATGACAGCGTTCTCCCTCAATCGTCTTTTTGGATGTTGGACTGCCATGCTGACACAGCTGCCCGGCGAAAGGGAATCGCAGAATGCAGGTGTTGGCACGGAACATCTGGTGCGATGCAACGGCGGGCGTCCGGCAGTGATCCGCGCGGCGGAATGTTGCGACGGCGCAATCCCACGCATGGCCCCATACGCGCGCGCCCGCTTGCCCCGGAACCGGGTGTGCCGTTAGCTCTGTCCATAACGACGAACGAGGGAGCTGACGCCGCGATGGGACCGCTTGCCGGCATCAAGGTCATCGACATGACCACCGTGCTGATGGGGCCGTATGCCGCCCAGACGCTCGGCGATTACGGCGCCGACGTGATCAAGGTGGAATCACCCGACGGCGACGTCACCCGCAAGATCGGCCCCTGGCGTCATCCCGGCATGGGGCCGGTGACCCTCAACACCAACCGCGGCAAGCGCGTGATCTGCCTCGACCTCAAGAAGCCGGCGGGACGGGAAGCCGTGCTGCGCATGGTCAAGGATGCCGACGTCCTGCTCTACAACATCCGTCCGCAGGCGATGGCACGGCTGAACCTCGGCTACGAGGTGGTCGCCGCGCTGAATCCACGGCTGGTCTATGCCGGCGTGTTCGGCTTCGGCCAGAACGGACCTTATGCGGCCAAGCCGGCCTATGACGACCTGATCCAGGGCGGGGCGGCGCTGTCTCACCTGATGGCCGTCGCCGGCGACGGCACGCCGCGCTATGTGCCGAATGCCCTGGTCGACCGCATCGTCGGCCTGACGGCGGTCGGCGCAATCTGCGCCAGCCTTGTGCATCGCGACCGCACCGGCCGCGGCCAGCGCCTGGACGTGCCGATGTTCGAGACCATGTCGGCCTTCATCATGGGCGATCACATGGGCGGTCTCACCTATGAGCCGCCGCTGGACCGCGGCGGCTACGCCCGGCATCTGTCGCAGGACCGCCGACCCTACAAGACCGCCGACGGCCATATCTGCGTCATCGTCTACAACGACAAGCAATGGGACGCATTCTTCGCGGCATCCGGCCGCACCGACCTGCGGGCTGATGACCGCTTCGACAGCTTCGCCCGTCGCGCCGCCAACATCGACATCGTCTATGCCGAGCTCGCGCGCATCTTCGAGACGCGCACCACGGCGGAATGGACCGCGCTGCTGGACAAGGCGGACATTCCGGTGATGCCGATGCACGATCTCGAAAGCCTGCTGAACGATCCGCACCTCGTGGCGACCGATTTCTTTCCCGTGGTCGAACATCCGACCGAAGGCCCGATCCGCAGCACTCGCGTTTCCGCGACCTGGTCCGAGACCAAGGCCGAGCCGCAGCGTCTGGCGGCGCGGCCGAACGAGCATGGCGCGCAGATCCTGCACGAGCTTGGTTTCTCGGACGAGGAGATCGCCGCGATGATCCGCGACGGCGTGACCACGCCGGCGCCTGCCAGGGAGTGAGACGATGGATTTCGCGCTCTCCGCCAACCAGGAATCGATCCGTGATGCGGTGGCCAAAATCTGCGCGCGCTTCGACGACGCCTACTGGCTGAAGAAGGACAAGGAGGGCGGCTTTCCCGCCGACTTCCACAAGGCCTTGGCGGACGCCGGCTGGCTCGGCATCTGCATTCCCGAGGAGTATGGGGGCTCCGGTCTCGGCATCCTCGATGCCGCGATCATGATGCGGACCATCGCGGAATCGGGCGCCGGCATGTCCGGTGCCTCGGCGATCCACATGAATGTGTTCGGGCTCAATCCGGTCGTCGTGTTCGGGACCAAAGAGCAGTGCGCGCGGATGCTGCCGCGCATCGTCGATGGCAGCGAGAAGGCGTGCTTCGCCGTGACCGAGCCGAACACCGGCCTCAACACCACACAGCTCAAGACGCGCGCCGTGCGCAAGGGCGACCGCTACATCGTCAACGGCCAGAAGGTGTGGATCTCGACCGCGCAGGTCGCCGAGAAGATCCTGCTGCTGGCGCGGACCACGCCGCTCGAGGAGGTGCAGCGCCCGACCCATGGGCTCAGCCTGTTCTACACCGATTTCGATCGCGGCCGCATCAAGGTGCACGAGATCGAGAAGATGGGCCGCAAGCCGGTCGACTCCAACGAGCTGTTCTTCGAGGATTTTGAAATTCCAGTCGAGGATAGGCTGGGCGAGGAGGGCCGGGGCTTCGACTACATCCTGCACGGCATGAACCCGGAGCGAATCCTGATCGCGGCCGAAGCCGTCGGCCTCGGCCAGCTCGCGCTGTCGCGCGCGTCAGCCTATGCGCGGACGCGCAACGTGTTCAACCGCCCGATCGGCCAGAACCAGGGCATCCAGCATCCCCTGGCCAAGAACTGGATGGAGCTGGAGGCGGCCTGGCTGATGGTGCTGCAGGCCGGCTGGCAATATGACCAGGGCATGGCGTGCGGGCCAGCGGCGAACGCCGCCAAATATCTCGCTGCAGAGGCCGGCTTCCACGCCTGCGAGCAGGCGGTGATGACTCACGGCGGCTTCGGCTACGCGCGCGAGTACCACGTCGAACGTTACCTGCGCGAATCCCTGATCCCCCGCATTGCCCCAATCAGCCCGCAACTGATCCTGAGCTTCATCGCCGAAAAGGTCCTCGGCCTGCCGAAATCGTATTGAGGATGAATTGCACTGAGATGGCGAACGCAGACGTGATGGACGCACAATGCCAGCATTCCCTCCCCCCTTGTGGGGGAGGGACAGGGAGGGGGGTACCCCACAAAGACTCGTTGTGTGGCTACCCCCACCCCCAACCCCTCCCCGCAAGGGGGAGGGGAGCGCAGTTGTCCTCGGAGCATCGTCCTCGATCAAAAATAGACTCTGTACGTCAGACCTCGTCATTCCGGGGCGCGACGAAGTCGCGAACCCGGAATCTCGAGCTTGTCGTGCACGATCGTCTCTCATTTCGAGATTCCGGGTTCATCGCTGCGCGATGCCCCGGAATGACGGGGGAGCGAGTGGCACGATGACCTACATCACCGGCACCGGCCTCACCTCGTTCGGCCGTCACGACGGCCGCTCCTCGCTCGACCTGATGAGCCTGGCCGCGCAGCTTGCGCTCGACGATGCCGGGCTGACACGGCGTGACATCGACGGCATCCTGTGCGGCTATTCCACGGTGTCGCCGCACATCATGCTTGCCACCGTGTTCGCCGAGCATTTCGGCATCACGCCCTCCTATGCCCACGCCGTGCAGGTCGGCGGCGCCACCGGCCTCGCGATGGTGATGCTGGCGCATCATCTGGTCGAAGCCGGCGTCGTCAGACACATGCTCGTCGTCGCCGGCGAGAACCGCCTGACCGGGCAGAGCCGCGACGCCTCGATCCAGGCGCTGGCGCAAGTCGGCCATCCCGACTATGAGTTGCCGCTCGGGCCGACGATCCCTGCCTATTACGGCCTCGTCGCCTCGCGCTACATGCACGAATACGGCGTCACCGAACAGGATCTCGCGGAGTTCGCCGTCCTGATGCGGACGCACGCGCTGGATCATCCCGGTGCGCAATTTCACGAGTCCATCACGGTGGCCGACGTCATGGCATCGAAGCCGGTCGCGCGGCCGCTGAAGCTGCTCGACTGTTGTCCGGTCTCCGACGGCGGTGCCGCCATCATCATCAGCCGCGAGCCGACCGGAGCGACGGCGGTGCGCGTGCGCGGCTGCGCCCAGGCGCACACGCATCAGCACGTCACGGCGGCGCCGGCCCTGAGCGCGCTCGGCGCCGAGATTGCGATCGCGAAGGCGAAGGCAGCAGCGGGTGTGGACATCCAGGACGTCGACTACGCCGCCGTCTATGACAGCTTCACCATCACGCTCTGCATGCTGCTCGAGGATCTTGGCCTGGCCGGCCGCGGCGAGGCGGCGGCGCGGGTCAGGGCCGGTCATTTCGGCCGCGACGGCGCCGTGCCGCTCAACACCCATGGCGGCCTCTTGAGCTACGGCCATTGCGGCGTCGGCGGCGCCATGGCGCATCTGAGCGAAGCGCATCTGCAGATGACGGGGCGCGCCGGACCTCGCCAGGTACGCGAAGCAGAGCTGGCGCTGCTGCACGGCGATGGCGGCGTGCTGTCGTCGCATGTCAGCATGTTCTGGGAGCGTGTGCGATGAGCGAATCGGCGGACTGGACCAGGGGTGTTGCAGCGATTCGCTTTCAGCGCTGCGCGTGCTGCGCCCACCTGCAGTATTTCCGCCGCGACTTCTGCGCGGCCTGCGGCTCGCTTGCGCTCACCGATCACGCGGCGACAGGCGAAGGCACAATCTATGCGGCATCACTCGTGTGCCGCGCGGCGACGCCGGAGACGCGCGCGCACGTGCCCTACAACATCGTGCTGGTGGATATGCGCGAGGGCTTTCGCATCATGGCCCATGGCGACCACGAACTTGCGATCGGCGATCCCGTCACGGCCCGCTTCGTCACCTTCGCGGGCGGCATCGTGCCTTACTTCGGGAAAGCCAAATGATGATGGAAAACAGGGCGACGTCGGGAGAGGTCGACCGCGGGCGGCCGAGGCGGGACGATACGCATCACAAATTCGTCCCGACCCGGATCGCCGCGCGATTGACGCAATACTGTTACGCTACGCTCACTAACTCAAACGCAACTCAACTCGGTCGTTCGCGTGAGCAATCAAGCTCACAACCCTACCTACGGGCGATGAAGAAACTGCGACGCAGAACCTCCAGACAGCCCTTCATCGCCCGTAGAACAGGACGCTGGCGATGACGATCATGGACGTCACCGCCAGCATATGCGCGAGTGCCTCCGACGTTGCCCTCTTAGTGGCTTCCTTCATGCCGTTTCCTCCCTGGACACTGGACACGACTCTCCGTGGCGCAATTACACACGCTACGTCGGCTGGAATTTTACTCGGAACACCCCACTTCGATGTCCGCTTTGCGAGTCCCCACTCGGCGTTCATCGACGGTTCAGAACATCGTCGGGTAATGCGGCGCGAATTGGGCTCGCTTATGGTTGTCCTGCGACCGAGTCCCGGTAACGTTTGGGCGAGCCCGTACAAATACGAGTGATGAAAGATATCGACCGGAACTACTAACTACTGTGAAATGCAACCTTGAGTATTTGTCTGCTTCGGCGCGTGCGACACGTCGATGACGAAGGCCGATGCAGCGAAATCAGTCTGCCGCGAGCAGGTTGAGCCGCGCATTGGCGATTGTCAGACGCTCGGCCAGCAGTTGCGCGAGATTGCGCATGATGCGCTCGCCGGCTTTCGGATGTCGCACGCGGAAACGTTCGAAATCCACCAGCGAGATCTCGAAGGCGGTGGCGGAGAAATCAGCGACGACGTCGGCGGAGCGCACGGGCTCAAGCAACGCCATCTCGCCGAAGCATTGCCCTGCCGTCAGCGTCGCCAACCGGATGCCGTCGGGCAGGGTGACGTGGACGACGCCGGAGCGCAGGAAGAACAGCGAGGCCGCCACATCGCCGGCCGCCAGGATGCGTTCGCCCTGCTGATAGTGCCGGATGGTTGCCAGCGCCGCGAGCTCGTGGCGCTCGTCTTCGGTGATCCCCGCAAGCAGCGGCTGCTCGGCGAGCTCGGTGGTTTCGAGGAAGTCGATCGCCCCGCCATAGCGATAGACGATCTGGTCCTCGGCCCATTCAATCGCGGTGTCGAGCAGGTAGAAGTCGCGCACGTTCTTGATGTCGCCGGTGCGGGCCGCGATCTCCTGCCATTCCGGCGAGCTGCGGCGGATGCCCGACAGCACGACGGTGACGTGAAAGTCGGCCAGCTCGTGAAACAGCTCGGAGAGCAGGCGCAGGCCGGCTTGCGTCATCGCGGTGACGCGATGGAGGTCGACGATGACGAATTGCGGCCGCGTGCCCGCCGCAAGCTGGCGCGAGACGTAGTCGACGTTGGAGAGGGACAGCGTGCCGACCAGCTCAAGCACGCGCACCGCGTCGGGATGTGCGGCGAGGATGGTGCGCTCCTGGGCGCGGCGGCTGCGCCGCGACGGGCTGGCGCCGATGTCGTAGTCGGCGATGATCGTGGTGCGCGCATCGTCGGAGCGGTTGAGCATGTGCAGGCCGTAATGCGCCGACAGCGCCTCGCAGACCTTGATGCCGCGCACGCTGTTGCCGTGGCCGTCAAGCCGCGGCGAATAGCTGCCGAGGCCGAGCCGCGCCGGCAGGCTTGCCAGGATGCCGCCGCCGACGCCGCTCTTGGCGGGAATGCCGACGCGGTAGATCCACTCGCCGGCGAAGTCATACATGCCCGAGGAGGTCATTACCGACAGCGTGCGCGACACCGCATAGGGCGTCACCACCTGCTCGCCGGTGACCGGATTGACGCCGCGATTGGCGAGCGTCGCCGCCATGATCGCGCAGTCGCGCGCGGTGACGAGCACGGCGCATTGCCGGAAGTAGACCGCGAGCACCTCGTCGACTGGCTCCCTGATGACGTCCGAGGTCCGCAGCAGATAGGCGATCGCGCGGTTGCGATCGCCGGTGACGGCTTCCGATGCGAACACCGCGTCGTCGACATCGAGCTCGCGGCCGGCGAAGCGGCCGAGCGCGTCGCGGATGGTCTCGAAGGCGTCGTCGTGCCGTGCCTTGCGGATCAGGCCGCTGCAGGCGATCGCGCCGGCATTGACCATCGGATTGAACGGATGGTTCTGCGCATTGAGCCGGATCGAATTGAAGGGATCGCCCGACGGTTCGACCCCGATCACGCGCTCGACCTCGTCGGAGCCGAGCGTATCGAGCGCGAGCGCAAACACGAACGGCTTCGACATCGACTGGATCGTGAACGGCACACGGCTGTCGCCGACCTCGTAGATGTGGCCGTCGAGCGTGGCGAGGCTGATGCCGAAATGCGACGGGTCGGCCTTGCCGAGCTCGGGGATGTAGTTCGCGACGGCGCCGTCATGATCGGGCCAGAAGTCGGCATGGCATGCGGACAGGAAGCGCTGCAGCGGCGGCATGGCGGCCGTCGCCCAATGCTGAGGATTTCTGATCGGCGTCGGGTGGGTGGTCATCGGAAGCTCGGCGGGAACAAGGTCTCGCGCCGGTTATGTCGCAGCCGCGCGGGCGCAGCCAGCCCACACTTGTCGCAAGGCTGGTCAAATGTTGCCGCTGCCCACCGTTTGAGCGGGCTCGCGGGCGTGATGACCGCCCGGTGTTGCCATGCGCAGGAGGGGATGCCGATCGAAGGCCAGCGCTCCGGTACCGCCATTTGGAACCGGCGATGATCGTTACTCCCGCATCCCGCTGCCGATTGTGCGAGGGCGTCGAGTCTTGTGCCAACACGCTGAAGAACGGTGGCTTTTAGAGACGGTCTACTGTTGTGACGGCAAAATGGCTGGGCTAGCTTGTTCGATAAGCGGAATATCATTCCGCATGACGGAATTGGTGGGAAACGGATGGGACGACGGTCTGAGCGATTGAGCAGGGGCAGCATGCTGCCCGGAGATCTCGCCGGCGAGGGCGAGGTCATTCAGGTGGTGTCGCGGGCGTTCGACGTGCTTCGCTGTTTCGAAGGGCACGAGGCGCGGCTCGGCAATCTCGAAATCTCCAACCGCTGCGGCCTGCCGCGGTCGACGGTGTCGCGGCTCACGCACACGCTGACCCGCATGGGCCAGCTGGTTTACCTGCCGCGCGATCAGAAATACCGCATCGGCCCGAGCGCGGTGGCGATGAGCACGTCGATGACCCGCGGCTTGCAGTTGCGCAATCTGATCCGGCAGCGGCTGCAGGACGTCGCCGAGCAGTTGCCCGGCACGGTCGGCTTCGTGATTCCCGACCGCTTCCACCTCGTCTATCTCGAGTTCGGCCGCGCCGCCAACGCGCTCGGCCTGCATGAGACCACCGGCAGCCGCATCTCGATGGCCTCGACCGCGGCCGGGCATGCCTATGTCGCCGCGCTCGAGCCGGAGGTCGGCGACGCCCTGCTGGCCGAGATGGAGCGCGAGATGCCGGACGCGGCCAAGCTGCTGCGGCCACGCCTCGAGCACAACAGGCAGTTTCTCAAGGAGCACGGCTACGTCGTGGCCTGCGGCCTGTGGAGCGCTCACATCAACGGCGTCGCGCTGCCGCTGTGGTCGCCGCAATACCAGACCTATGTCGTGCTCACGATCGGGCTGTTGTCGGCGATGTACGACGAGCAGCGGCTGCACGACGAGGTCGCCCAGCCGATGTGCGAGCTGGGCCGCAGCATCGCGGCGCTATTGCAGGGCGCCGAAGCCGACGTCTTCAACAACCGGATGGACAGAAAACCGCTCCAGGTGAACGCGAAGACCAACCATAAGAACAAGACCATCACCGGGGCAGGGGGAACGAATGAGTTGGCAGCCGGAGCTCGAGGAACTGGCCCGGCGCGAAGCCTTCGCGCGGGAGATGGGCGGGCCTGACAAGGTCAAGCGTCAGCACGACCAGGGCCGCCTCACCGTTCGCGAGCGCATCGACGGGGTCGTCGATCCCGGCAGCTTTCACGAGATCGGCGCGGTCGCCGGCCTCGGCGAGTATGACGAGCAGGGCGAGCTCAAGCACGTCACGCCTGCGAATTGCGTGTTCGGGCGCGCGCGCGTCGACGGCCGCACCGTGGTCGTGGTCGGTGACGATTTCACCGTGCGCGGCGGCTCGGCCGATGCGTCGATCGCCGCCAAGCCGCTGATGGCGGAGGAGATGGCGCACGACTTCCGTCTGCCGATCATCCGCATCATCGAAGGCTCCGGCGGCGGCGGCTCGGTCAAGACCATCGAGACCAAGGGCGCGGCGAACCTGCCTGGCGGCATCGGCGGCAATCGCTGGTACCGCTACACGACCGAGAACATGTCGCTGGTCCCGGTGGTCGCGCTCGGCCTCGGCTCGGTTGCCGGCCTGGGCGCAGCGCGACTCGCGGCGAGCCACTACTCCGTCATGACCAGGCAGTCGGCGATGTTCGTCGCCGGTCCGCCGGTGGTGAAGCGGCTGGGCCAGGACCTTGGCAAGATGGAGCTCGGCGGCGCCGACATCCAGACCAAGGCGGGCGGCGTCGACCACGCGGTCGACACTGAGGCGGAAGCGTTCGCCTGCGCGCGCCGCTTCCTGTCCTATTTGCCGTCGTCGGTCCATGAGCTGCCGCCGACCTTGCCCTGCACCGACGATCCGCAGCGCACGGACGATCAGTTGATCAGCGCCGTGCCGCGGGATCGCCGTCGCGTCTACAAGATGCGCCCGATCATCGAGTCCGTCGTCGACAACGGCTCGTTCTTCGAGGTGTCACAGAATTACGGCCGCCCGCTCATCGTCGGCCTCGCCCGGCTCGAAGGCCGTGCGGTGATGGTGCTGGCGAGCGATCCTTATCACTACGGCGGCTCATGGACCGCTGACGCCTGCCAGAAGGTGATCCGCTGGGTCGACTTCGCCGAGACCTTCCATCTGCCGATCGTCTACCTGATGGACTGCCCGGGCTTCATGGTCGGTTTGGAGGCGGAGAAGGCGGCGACCATCCGCCACGGCGTGCGCGCGATGGCCGCGGTCAACCAGTCGACGGTGCCGTGGTGCACGGTGATCGTGCGCAACAACTTCGGCGTCGCCGGCGTCGTGCATCAGCCGGCCGATCGCTTCTCGATCCGCTATGCCTGGCCGTCGGCCCATTGGGGCTCGCTGCCGCTCGAGGGTGGCATCGAGGCGGCCTATCGCGCCGAGATCGATGCCGCGCCTGATCCGAAGGCGAAGCTGAAGGAGATCGAGGAGCGGCTGACCAAGCTGCGCTCGCCGTTCCGCTCCGCCGAGAAGTTCTGGGTCGAGGAGATCATCGATCCCCGCAAGACGCGCGCGCTGCTGTGCGAGTTCGCGCGTCTCGCCGAGCCGCTGCGCACGCCGGGGCCGCCGACGGCGATGACGACGCGGCCGTGAGCTCACGCCGCGGCAGGCTTGGCCTGCCGCGCGATCGCGAGCGCGAGCAGGGCTGCGACGATGCAGAGCGCGCCGGCGGTGAAGAATGCCGGAAGATAGCTCTGCAACAGCGTGCGCGACAGGCCCGCGCCGAATGCGGCGGTGCCGGCGCCGAGCTGATGTCCGGCGAACACCCAGCCGAACACCAGGTTGGCCCGCTCGGGCCCGAACCGCTGCGCCGTCAGCCGCACCGTCGGCGGCACGGTGGCGATCCAGTCGAGGCCGTAGAACATCGCGAACAGCGACAGGCCATAGAACGAAAAGTCCGTGAACGGCAGGAAGAGCAGCGAGAGGCCGCGCAGGCCATAGTACCAGAACAGCAGCCAGCGATTGTCGTACCGGTCCGACAGCCAGCCCGACACGATCGTGCCGACGAAGTCGAACATGCCCATCGCGGCGAGCAGACTGGCGGCCTGGACCTGCGGGATGCCGAAGTCGAGGCACATCGGGATCAGATGCACCTGGACGAGGCCGTTGGTCGAGGCGCCGCAGATGAAGAAGGTCGCAAACAGCATCCAGAACACCGGCGCGCGCGCCGCGTCGCGGAGGGTGCCGAGCGCAGCCGTCAGGATCGGCGTCGTGACGGGCGCGGGCGTTGCGATCGGCTCGGTGCCCTTGTCGCCGTACGGGCGCAGGCCAAGGTCGCTCGGCCGGTCGCGCATCAAGAGCAGCACGGCGGTCGCGGACACGCCGAGCGCGATGCAGACGAGCGCAAGCGCGACGCGCCAGCCGAGCCGCTCGGTGAGGCTGGCGAGCAGCGGCAGGAACACCAGCTGTCCGGTGGCGACGCTGGCGGTGAGAACCCCGACCACGAGGCCGCGACGCGCGACGAACCAGCGCGTGGCGATGGTCGCGCCCAGCACCAAGGCGGTCATGCCAGTGCCGATGCCGATCACGACGCCCCACAGCAGCACGAGGTGCCAGACCTGGCTCATCGCCAACGACGAAAGCAGCGCAGTGACCACGATCAGTTGGGCCAGCAACGTGATGTTGCGCAGGCCATAGCGGTTGAGCAAGGCGGCGGCGAACGGGGCCATCAGCCCGAACAGCACGAAGCGGATGGAGAGTGCCGAGGAGATCTCGGCGGTGCTCCAGCCGAACTCCTGCTGGAGGGGCACGATGAACACGCCCGGCGCCCCCACCGTGCCGGCCGACACCAGGGCCGTAAAGAATGTTACGGCCACCATGACCCAGCCATAGTGGATGTTGCGCCGTGCGAGTGCTGCCGCGAGCCGGTTCGAGATCATGTGCTTCTCAGTCCGATGAGGATTGCGCCCATTTTGCCAGGACGCGTCGACGACATAAATGGCTAAGTTCCCTCGATTCAGGACATTACGGCCGCTCGAGCGCGATCGCCGTCGCCTCGCCGCCGCCGATGCATAGCGCGGCGACACCGCGCTTCAGTCCACGGGCCTGCATCGCATGCACCAGCGTCACGATCAGCCGCGCGCCGGTGGCGCCGATCGGATGGCCCAGTGCGCAGGCGCCGCCGTTGACGTTCAGCCGGTCGCGCGCAATGCCGAGGTCGCGCTGCGCGGCCATGGCGACGACCGCAAACGCCTCGTTGATCTCGAACAGGTCGACATCCTCGACCTGCCAGCCGACCTTGTCGAGCAGCTTCCGGATCGCCGGGATCGGCGCCGTCGTGAACCATTGCGGCTCCTGGCTGTGCGTGGCGTGGCCCTTGATCTCCGCGAGGACAGGCAGCCCGTCGCGGTCGGCACGCGATCGCGTGGCGAGCACGAGTGCCGCAGCGCCATCCGCATTCGCGGAGGACGCCGCGGGCGTAATCGTGCCATCCTTGCGGAACGCCGGCTTCAGTGCCGGGATCTTCGCCGGATCGACCTTCAGCGGATGCTCGTCATTGACGACCAGGCGGGGGCCGGATTTCTCGACGATCGTGATCGGGGCGATCTCGGCCTTGAATGCCCCGCCTTCGACCGCCTTGCGCGCACGCGTCAGCGTCTCGATGGCGTAGGCATCCTGGTCGGCGCGGGTGAACTGATAGGCCTCGGCCGTGGCCTCGCCGAAATCGCCCATCGAGCGTCCGGTCTCATAGGCGTCCTCCAGGCCATCCAGCATCATGTGATCGAGGATCCGGTCGTGGCCGGCACGATAGCCGCCGCGCGCCTTGGTCAGCAGATACGGCGCGTTGCTCATGCTCTCCATGCCGCCTGATACGACGATCTCGGCGGAGCGCGCCCGAATGATGTCGTGCGCCAACATCGTCGCCTTCATGCCGGAGCCGCAGACCTTGTTGATCGTGGTGGCGCCCGTGGCGTCCGGCAGGCCGGAACCGCGCGCGGCCTGCCGTGCCGGAGCCTGGCCCTGGCCGGCCGACAGCACGTTGCCCATGAACACCTCCTGGACCGCATCGGGCGAGACGGTGGCGCGTTCGAGCGCCGATCCGATCACGTGCGCGCCGAGCTTGTTCGCACTCAGCGGTGACAATTCGCCCATGAAACGGCCCAACGGAGTGCGGGCGGCGGACAGGATCACGACGGAATCGGATGAGGCCATGACAGGCTCCCTGATAAAAGATGATGGCCATCATATAATAGCGTCTCGCAAAAGGAAACCCCGGCGATCCCTGCTGAACCATCGTGAAGCTGGCGCAAGACTGTCGGGCTCCGAGAGCCGAGACTTGGAGGAAATTGCTATCGCTTGCGGTCGATGAAATGTTGCATCAGCCGTTTTGGCTCATCGGTCAGGAACGATCGTCCGAAGGCGCCGATCGATATCTCGACCGACTCCTTCAGCGGCAGCTCCTCCCATTGACGCAGCAGGGCCTTCTGAGTCCGCAGCGCTTCGGGGCCGCAGGCGAGCAGGGATGCCACGGCCTTCTCGACCGCGATGTCGAGTTCTCCCTCGGCGGCGACGGCATCGACGAGGCCCCAGGCGAGCGCGGTCGGCGCGTCGATCGTCTCGGCGGTCATCAGCAGCCAGCGCGTGCGGCCCCAGCCGATGAGACGTGGCAACAGCGCGGCATGAATGACCGACGGGATGCCGACACGCACCTCGGGCATGCCGAACTTGGCATCATGCCCCGCGACGCGGATATCGCAGGCTGCTGCGACCTCCAATCCGCCACCCAGGCACCACCCCGGCATCCGCGCAATCACGGGGACAGGAAAATGTCGCACCGCTTCGCAGAGCCCGGCAAGTCGCGAGATGAACGTTTCCGCCGACGCCTGGTCCAGCGTCGCCATCTCCTTGATGTCGGCGCCGCCGATCATGCTCTTCCCGCTTTCGCCGGCCAAAACGAGAACGCGAATGCCGGCATCGGAGGCGAGTGATTGCAGGCCGGCTTCCACGTCGAGAATCGCCGCCGAACCGAGAATGTTGAGCGGGCCGGCATTGCAGATCGTCAGCCGGACCACGCCGCGGCCGTCACGACTCACGCCGCAGTGGGAATTGAGCATGTCCATCGTCGTCCTCGTCGGGTTCCTGGGCAACAGGGGTGTGTCGGGAATAAATCAGGCCAGCGAAGTTGATTTAGATCAACTCGAATTCATCAAATAGCTGCAGCGAGCAGGACGCAGAGCTGTTATAGTATGACCGCAGACATTCAATGGGACGGCAATGCGCTACTCTCCGGAACACAAGGCGGAAACCCACGCGCGGATCGTGCGCAAGGCATCGGTGCGGCTGCGCGAGCGCGGCGCTCACGGCGTCGGGGTTGCCGACCTGATGAAGGAGGCCGGACTGACTCACGGCGGCTTCTACGCGCATTTCGATTCGCGCGAGGCGCTGGTGGTGGAGGCGTTCGGTTATGCGATCGACCGTTCGATGGAGCATTGGCGCAAGCTGCTGGACCAGTTGCCGCCGCAGAAGCGGCTTGCGGCGATCGTCGATGGCTATCTGTCCGCGGGGCATCGTGACGATGTCGGTCACGGCTGCGCGGTTCCTGCGCTCGGGGCGGAAATCGCCCGTGAGAGCGCCAAGACCCGCAAGGCTTTTGCCGCGAAGCTGGAAGAGCTGATCGACCTGTTCGCCGAGTACATCGTCGACGTTCCGGCCAGGACGGCGCGAAAGCGCGCTTCGGCGATGCTTGCGACGCTGACGGGGACGCTCGTGATGGCGCGACTGACCGGCAGCGGCGAATTGTCCGACGATATTCTGAGCTCCGGGCGCGAGGTGGCGCTGGCCGTCGCCAGTGGCGGCGGACCGGCGGGGAAATCCCCCGCGCGAACGCCCGCGAACAGGCCTGCGAAGAAGACGGCCGCCGCAAAGCGCTGATCCCTCTTGTGGGGTCGGATGCTGGACGCGGCACGCTGCACGTCGCGGGGTCTGCCGTGATCGTGCCGACCGAGCGAAGGGGCTGCATTTTCGCAGCGCCGATCAGCGCCTAGACCCTTCCCAAACGCCGCAAAGACTGCAAGATGCCGGCCAAATCGGCACTGCTTACCCCTGCGGAGGATACCCCATGCGTTCGATCGGTCATTTCATTGGCGGCAAAGAGGTCAAGGGCACGTCCGGACGGACGGCCGATGTCTTCGAGCCCATGACCGGCGATGTTCAGGCCAAGGTCGCGCTGGCCTCGCGCGCCGAGCTCCGGGCCGCGGTCGAGAACGCCAAGGCTGCGCAGCCGGCCTGGGCCGCCACCAATCCGCAGCGCCGCGCGCGCGTGATGATGAAGTTTCTGGAACTCGCCCAGCGCGATTATGACCAGCTCGCCGAGTTGCTCGCGCGTGAGCACGGCAAGACCGTTCCGGACGCCAAGGGCGATATCCAGCGCGGCCTCGAAGTCGTCGAGTTCGCCTGCGGCATTCCGCATTTGATGAAGGGCGAGTACACGGAAGGCGCCGGACCCGGCATCGACATCTATTCGATGCGCCAGCCGCTCGGTGTCGTTGCCGGCATCACGCCGTTCAATTTCCCGGCGATGATTCCGATGTGGAAGTTCGCCCCTGCCATCGCCTGCGGCAATGCCTTCATCCTGAAGCCCTCGGAGCGCGATCCGGGCGTGCCGATGAAGCTCGCCGAGCTGATGATTGAGGCCGGTCTGCCGCCGGGCATCCTCAACGTCGTCAACGGCGACAAGGAGGCGGTCGACGCCATCCTCGAGGATCCGGACATCATGGCGATCGGCTTCGTCGGCTCGTCGCCGATCGCGCAGTACATCTATGAGCGCGCCGCCGCCCACGGCAAGCGCTGCCAGTGCTTCGGCGGCGCCAAGAATCACGCCATCATCATGCCCGACGCCGATCTCGACCAGGCCGTCGACGCGCTGATCGGAGCCGGCTACGGCTCGGCCGGCGAGCGCTGCATGGCGGTGTCGGTCGCGGTGCCCGTCGGCAAGACCACGGCGGACCGGCTGATGGATAAGCTGATCCCGCGCGTCGAAAGCCTCAAGATCGGCACATCCGTCGATCCGTCGGCCGATTTCGGCCCGCTGGTGACCCGCGAGGCGGTCGAGCGCGTCAAGAACTATGTCGAGATCGGCGTCAAGGAGGGCGCGACGCTCGCCGTCGACGGTCGCGGCTTCAAGATGCAGGGCTACGAGAACGGCTTCTACATGGGCGGCTGCCTGTTCGACAACGTCACCAAGGACATGCGGATCTACAAGGAAGAGATCTTCGGACCCGTGCTGTCGGTCGTGCGCGCCAAGGACTATGCCGAGGCGCTGGCGCTGCCGTCCGAGCATGATTACGGCAACGGCGTTGCGATCTTCACCCGGGACGGCGACGCGGCCCGCGACTTCGCGGCCAAGGTCAATGTCGGCATGGTCGGCATCAATGTGCCGATCCCGGTGCCGATCGCCTATTACACCTTCGGCGGCTGGAAGAAGTCCGGCTTCGGCGATCTCAACCAGCATGGCCCGGATTCGATCCGCTTCTACACCAAGACCAAGACGGTGACCTCGCGCTGGCCGTCCGGCGTCAAGGAAGGCGCGGAGTTCTCGATCCCGCTGATGAAGTGAGTTGAGGGTCCTTGATGGACTCTCGCCGTCGTCATTGCGAGGAGCGAAGCGACGAAGCAATCCAGACTGCCCCCGCGGAAAGATCCTGGATTGCTTCCGCCTCCGCCCAGAGGCTTCGGCGGACAAGTCGCTACGCTCGCAATGACGGAGTTCGGAGCAGCGCCAAAGCCAAACAACAAATCTAAGGAAACGCGGAGAACGAATGCAGTTCGCTCTCAATGAGGATCAGATCGCGGTGCGCGACATGGCGCGCGCCTTCGCCGCGGAGAAGATCGCCCCGCATGCGCTGCGCTGGGACGAGGAGAAGCATTTTCCGGTGGACGTGATGCGCGAGGCCGCAAGCCTTGGCATGGGCGGCATCTACATTCGCGACGATGTCGGCGGCTCCGGCCTGAGCCGGCTCGACGCTGCGCTCATCTTCGAGGCGCTGGCGACGGGCTGCCCCACGGTCTCGGCCTTCATCTCGATCCACAACATGGCCTCGTGGATGATCGACACCTTCGGCACCGAGGCGCAGCGCCAAGCTTACCTGCCGAAGCTCTGCGCCATGGACCTGATCGCGAGCTATTGCCTGACCGAGCCGGGCGCAGGCTCCGACGCGGCGGCGCTGCGCACGCGCGCGGTGCGCGACGGCGACGACTATGTGCTCAACGGGCAGAAGCAGTTCATCTCCGGCGCGGGCGCGACCGACATCCTGGTCGCTATGGTGCGCACGGGAGCAGACGGTCCCGGCGGCATCTCGACGCTGGTGATCGACGCCAATACCCCCGGCGTGTCGTTCGGCGCCAATGAACGCAAGATGGGCTGGAATGCGCAGCCGACCCGCGCCGTGATCTTCGAGAATGCGCGCGTGCCGGTCGCCAACCGGCTGGGCGAGGAGGGCATCGGCTTCAAGATCGCGATGGCCGGGCTCGACGGCGGCCGCCTCAACATTGCCGCGTGCTCGCTCGGTGGTGCGCAGGCGGCGCTCGACAAGACGTTGGCCTATACGAAAGAGCGCAAGGCGTTCGGCAAGCGGCTCGACGAATTCCAGGCGCTGCAGTTTCGCATCGCCGACATGGCGATCGAGCTGGAGGCGGCGCGCACCTTCGTCTGGCGTGCGGCGGCCGCGCTCGACCGCAAGGATGCTGACGCGACCATGCTGTGCGCAATGGCCAAGCGCTTCGGTACCGATGTCGGCTTCGAGGTCGCCAACCAGGCGCTGCAGCTGCATGGCGGCTACGGCTATTTGAGCGAATACGGCATCGAGAAGATCGTGCGTGACCTGCGCGTACACCAGATCCTCGAAGGCACCAATGAGATCATGCGGCTGATCGTGTCGCGCAAGCTGATCGAGGCCGCGCGATGAGCGAGGTCCTCGAAGGCGACCTGATCGTCCGCCGCGAGGGCTCGGCCGGCATCATCCGGCTGAACCGGCCGAAGGCGATCAATGCGATGACGCTGGAGATGTCGATGGGCATCGACGCCGCGCTGGATCAGTTCGAGGTCGATCCGGCCGTCGCGGTTGTCGTGCTGGAAGGCGCGGGCGAGCGGGGACTTTGCGCGGGCGGCGACATTCGCGGGCTCTATGAAAGCTCGAAGGTGAATGGCGACCTTGGCAAGGTGTTCTGGCGTCAGGAATACATCATGAACGCGCGCATCGCGGCGTTCCCAAAACCCTATGTCGCCTACATGGATGGGCTCGTGATGGGTGGTGGCGTCGGCCTGTCGGCGCATGGCCGCCACCGCATCGTGACCGAGAAAACGAAGCTTGCGATGCCCGAGGTCGGCCTCGGCTTCTTTCCCGACGTCGGCGGCACCTGGCTGTTATCGCGCGCGCCAGGCGAACTCGGCGCCTATTTCGGCCTGACCGGGCAGACCATGAACGGGCCCGATGCGATCCATGCGCGCTTTGCCGATGCCGTCGTGCCGACTTCGAGCTGGCCGGCGCTGCGCGAGGTTCTGACCAAGGTCCGGCCGGGCACGCTCTCGATCGAGATCGATCGGCTGATCGCGGGCTTCGCAACGGACGAGACGGCCGGGCCGGTGGCTGCGCAGCAGGCGAAGATCGACGCCTGGTTTGCCCAGGACAGCATGCACGACATCTTCGCGGCGCTGGACGCGGATGGATCGGAGCTGGCGCTGGCGACGCAGAAGACGCTCAAGGAGAAGTCGCCGCGCGGCATGGTCGTGACGCTCAAGCTGCTGCGGCTGGCGCGCGGAGCGGCGTCGCTGGAGGAATGCCTGGTGCGCGAGTATCGTGCGGCACTCGAAGTGTTCCGCAGCGACGACTTTCGCGAAGGCGTCCGCGCCGCGATCATCGACAAGGACCGCAATCCCAAATGGTCGCCGCCGGATGTCGATCAGGTGACGCCGGAGATGCTGGCGCGCTATCTAGCTGAGATCGGCGCCGACGAGCTGGCATTTCCGCAAACGAGATAACAATCAGGTCGAGGGGAGAGAACGAACCATGGCAACGATCGCATTCATTGGCCTCGGCAACATGGGCGGCCCGATGGCCGCCAACCTGGTCAAGGCCGGCCACAAGGTGGTGGCATTCGATCTGGTCGAAGCCTCGCGTGCGCAGGCCAAGGCCGATGGCGCCGAGATCGCCGACAGCGCCGTCGCGGCGGCCAAAGGCGCCGACGCCGTCGTCACCATGCTACCGGCCGGCAAGCATGTGCTGGCGGTCTGGAACGAGGTCGTGCCGGCGATGTCCAAGGGCGCTGTCATCATCGACTCCTCGACCATCGACGTCGAGAGCGCGCGCGCCGCGCATGCGCTGGCCGCCAAGCACGGCATCGCCGCCGTCGATGCACCGGTGTCGGGCGGTACCGGCGGCGCCAAGGCCGCGACGCTCACCTTCATGTGCGGCGGCGAGGAGGGCGCGTTCGCCGCAGCCCAGCCGATCCTGGAGAAGATGGGCAAGAAGATCGTCCATTGCGGCGGCGCCGGCGCCGGTCAGGCGGCCAAGATCTGCAACAACATGATCCTGGGCATTTCGATGATCGCGGTCAGCGAGGCTTTTGCGCTTGGCGAAAAGCTCGGCCTGTCGCATCAGGCGTTGTTCGACGTCGCCTCGACCTCGTCGGGCCAGTGCTGGTCGCTGACGTCCTATTGCCCGGTGCCGGGCCCGGTGCCGGCCTCGCCCGCCAACAACGACTACAAGCCCGGCTTCGCGACCGCGCTGATGCTGAAGGATCTCACGCTGTCGCAGGACGCCGCCAAGGCCGCCGGCGCGGCGACGCCGCTCGGGCAGCATGCGCAGGAGATCTACAAGGCGTTCGAGGCCGCCGGCCATGGTGGCGTCGATTTCTCCGGGATCATTCAGCACGTCCGCAAGCTCGCCGGGACCACCTGATGACGACATTCAAGGACGCACGCGCGTTTCTGCTGGCGCATCGCACCGACTACGATGCCGCGGTGAAGGGTTTTCGCTGGCCCGATCCGGTGCCCTTCAACTGGGCGCTCGACTGGTTCGATGCCGAGCTTGCATCCGATCCGGAGAGCCGCGACCGCACGGCGTTGTGGATCTTCGATGCCGCGCAGGACCGCCAGACCAAGCTGTCCTTTGCCGCGCTGTCGCGCCGCTCCAACCAGGTTGCGAATTTCCTGCGCGCGCAGGGGCTGAAACGCGGCGACCATCTGCTGCTGCTGCTCGGCAATGTCGTGCCGCTGTGGGAGACCATGCTGGCGGCGATGAAGCTCGGCGTCGTCGTGATCCCCGCGACCACGCTGCTCACCACCGACGAGTTGCGTGATCGCCTGGAGCGCGGCCGCGCGAAAGCCGTCGTCGCCGCGCAGGATCAGGTGGCGAAGTTCGCCGAACTCGGCGCCGATGATCTCGTCCGCATCGTCGTCGGCGCGCCGGCGGCACCTGCCGGCTGGCTGCCGTTCGAGCAGGCGGCTGATACGGCCGAGGCGTTCACTCCGGATGGGCCGACGCAGTCGGATGATCCGATGCTGCTCTATTTCACCTCGGGCACCACGGCCAAGCCGAAGCTGGTGCGGCACAGCCATCGCAGCTACCCGGTCGGCCATCTCTCCACGATGTACTGGCTCGGCCTGCAGCCGGGCGACGTGCATCTCAACATCTCCTCCCCGGGCTGGGCCAAGCATGCCTGGAGCTGCTTCTTCTCGCCGTGGAATGCCGGCGCGACAGTGTTCGTCGTCAACCAGCCGCGCTTCGACGCCAAGGGGCTGCTCGCGATCATCAAACGGTGCGGCGTCACGACGCTGTGCGCGCCGCCGACGGTGTGGCGGCTGTTCATCCAGGAGCATCTCGCCGACTTCAAGGTCAGCCTGCGCGAGGCCTGCGGCGCCGGCGAGCCGCTCAATCCGGAAGTCATCGATCAGGTGCGCGCCGCCTGGGGGCTGACGATCCGCGACGGCTATGGCCAGACCGAGACCGCCGCTATCGTCGGCAACTCGCCGGGCCAGAAATTGAAGATCGGCTCGATGGGCCGGCCGCTGCCGGGCTATCGCGTCGAGGTCGCCGACATCGACGGCAATCTGGCAAGCGAGGGCGAGATCACGCTGGCGCTGTCAGGCGAGCGCCCGGCCGGGCTGATGCAGGGCTATCAGGGCGACGACGGCAAGCTGTCCGGCGCCGACGGCACGCGCTATCGCACTGGCGACGTCGTGTTCCGGGACGATGAGGGCTACCTCACCTTCGTCGGCCGCTCCGACGACGTGTTCAAATCGTCCGACTACCGCATCTCGCCGTTCGAGCTGGAAAGCGTGCTGCTGGAGCATGAGGCCGTGGCCGAGGCCGCCGTTGTGCCATCTCCGGATCCCATCCGTCTCGCTATACCGAAAGCCTATGTGTTGCTGACGGCGGGCGCGGAGCGCTCGCGCGCCACGGCACTGTCGATCTTCGAGCATCTCCAGGCGCGGCTCGCACCATTCAAGCGCATCCGTCGGCTCGAGCTGGTCAGCGAACTGCCGAAAACGATCTCCGGAAAAATCCGCCGCGTGCAGTTGCGCCGGCTGGAGCACGAGGACAACCGCACGGATCATCTGCGCGGCACGGAGTTCAAGGAAGAGGATTTCCCGGAGCTGAAGACCAGGCCGTCCGGGCACGAGGTGTAGGAACGCATGAACCAGATCTGGAAGAAGCCGCCGATTTCGCTTGCAGCCTATCAGGCCATGGTCGGCCAGGAGATCGGCGTGTCGTCATGGCACGTGCTCGATCAGAAGCGCATCGATATCTATGCCGACGTGATCGAGGATCATCAGTTCATCCACGTCGATCCGGAGAAGGCCAAGGCGACGCCGTTCGGCACGACCATCGCGCACGGCTTCCTCACCATGTCGCTGCTGTCGGTGATGTCCTACGAGGTCATGCCGGCGATCGAAGGCACGGCGATGGGCGTCAACTACGGCTTCGACAAGCTGCGCTTCATCTCGCCGGTGAAATCGGGAAAACGCGTGCGCGGCCGCTTCGTGCTGGCGGAAGCCACGCTGCGCAAGCCGAAGGAGTTGCAGTCGCGCACCCATGTCACGGTCGAGATCGAGGGCGAGGACAAGCCCGCGCTGGTCGCCGACTGGATCGGGCTGATCTATCTGAGCTAACAATCTTCGTCACAATCCACCCATCGTCATCGCCGGGCTTGACCCGGCGATCCATCAAGACTGAGAGTCTTTCGAAGTGGATGGATGCCCGGGTCAGGCCCGGGCATGACGACCTCACCGAAGGAAAAGATCATGGCAATCAGATTTGACGGACGCGTCGCCATCGTTACCGGCGCAGGCAATGGTCTCGGACGCGCGCATGCGCTGGGACTGGCGAGCCGCGGCGCCAAGGTCGTGGTCAATGATTTCGGCGGCGCGCGCGACGGCACCGGCGGCTCGATGACCGCTGCCGAGACGGTGGTCGAGGAGATCCGCAGAGCCGGCGGCACCGCGATGGCCGACGGGGCCGACGTCTCGAATTTCGAGCAGGTCACGGCGATGGTCGAGCGCGCCACCGAGGAGTGGGGCAGCGTCGACATCATGTGCGCCAATGCCGGCATCCTCAGAGACAAGTCGTTCGCCAAGATGGAGGTGGCGGATTTCGCCAAGGTGCTGGACGTGCATCTGGTCGGCACCTTCTACTGCTGCAAGGCGGTGTGGAACGGCATGCGCGAGCGCAACTACGGCCGCATCGTCATGACGACCTCGTCCTCCGGCCTGTTCGGCAATTTCGGCCAGGCCAATTACGGCGCGGCGAAGACCGGCATGGTCGGCCTGATGAACGTGCTGGCGGAAGAGGGCCGCAAGACCAACATCCGCGTCAACATCATCTCGCCGACCGCGGCCACGCGCATGACCGAGGAGCTGCTGCCGCCGCAGGCGCTGGAGCTGATGAAGCCGGAATCGATCACGCCTGCGGTGGAGTATCTGCTCAGCGAGGACGCGCCCACGCGCACCATCATGGGGGCGGGTGCGGGCTCGTTCGCGGTGATCAGGATCCTGGAGAGCGAGGGCATCAATTTGCCGCCGGAGGAGTGGACGCCGGACGCGGTCGCCGCGCATTTCCAAGAGATCAGCGACATGTCGAAGGCGCGAGCGCTGCAGGGTGCGTTCGAGCAGACCCAGAAGTACGTGTCGCAGGCCGCGGCACGGCTGGGGATCAAGCTGTAGGGCACGAAGCCCGCTCCACACTCACCGTCATGGCCGGGCTTGACCCGGCCATCCACGTCTTTGGCACTGCGGCGTGGACGGGCGTGGATGCCCGGGACAAGCCCACGGCTGTCCGGTTCAGACAGACTGGACATGGTGCATGGCGTGGATTCTTCTGCG
>NZ_JAUEUL010000043.1:0-19187 GCF_032487575.1 Bradyrhizobium sp. SZCCHNRI1009
AGATCCAGCGACGGGCGGTTGGTCAGAACCGCCCGTTCGCACATTCTGGCAGGTTTCGAACACACAAGAGCGCGAAGTAAGCGTGAAGACCATCGCGCAGGGAATGCCGGATGTCGGCTGGACCTGTGGTGACTGCCGCCTGCTTTTTTTCTGCAGGCGGGCCATGGGTTGCGGCCTGCAGCCCGGCATTCCCTGCGCCCTCCGACTTCGAGGGTGAACGACAGCAGCATCACTCGGGCTCACCGTGCCGCGAGAACAATTTCGCATGAATGGACGTCGTGATTGCGAGCGCAGCAACTCAGAATTTTTCCGCGGGGGGACTCCGTTTTTGCGCGGTGATCGAGAAGCGGAGTTTTCGTCTTTGCGAATTCCTCGTGCCTCTCTCACCGCCTCAAGCCTGTATGAGCTTCGATCCAGCGCCGCCCTCCGCTGTCGTCCCGGGCAAGTCACGACGCCGCGCCAGCGGCGGCGGGGCGCCGACCCGGGATCCATAGCCACAGGGAGATGTTTTGCGCACGATATCGAACGAGTCTTGCCAGATCATGGCTGCCGGTGGCTATGGGCCCCTGCGTTCGCAGGGGCGACAGCGGAGGTTGTGGCGGAGTTGCGGGCCCGAGCCTCGTTGATACGCCGCCGCCGGCCATGACGCGTCCTTCCGACAAACGCCTAGATCCCCAGCGCCTCCAGCGCCGCGGCGACATCGGCTGTCGAGCGCACCAGCACCGCATTCAGCCCGCTGGCCTGCGCGCCCTCGACGTTTTCGGCGAGATCGTCGAAGAACACGATCCGCTTGGCGGGCACGCCGATCGCTCGCACCACGTGATCATACGCCTCGGCATCCGGCTTGCGCAGGCCGATCGACGACGACAGGAATATCTCGCGAAAGTGACCGAGCAGATCGGCGTAAACAGGCGAGAAGTGATCGATGTGCGGCTGGTTGGTGTTGGAGAAGGCGTAGAGCGGCAGCTTTTCCGCCGCGCGTGCGAGCAGCGCGGCGATGCCCGGCATCGCGCCGACGAAGATCGCGTTCCAGCCATCAAGAAACTGCGCGTCGGTGATGTCGATGCCGAGCTGCTGGCGCAGGTTGGCGAAGAACGCGGCGTCGGAAACGGTGCCACGCTCATGGCCGTGATAGATCTCGTCGCGCACGAAGCGCGCCGCGATCTGCTCGGGCGGACAGCCGGCATGCGCCGCCCAGCGCGACACCACCTGGACGAAATCGATGTCGATGACGACGCGGCCGAGATCGAACAGCAGCGCATCGGCCGCGCCGGGGTGGAGAGCGGAGGAGGGCATGGACAGCGGCGGCGGTGCCTGGTGTGGAAGCGACGGAGCGCCTCCTTAATAGCGATAGGGCTCGATGTCGACCAGCGGAAACGCGCTGACCACGCTCGGCAGGTTGGTGGCGGTCGCCGGATGCAGATAGGATGCGT
Source organism: Bradyrhizobium sp. SZCCHNRI1009 (assembly GCF_032487575.1). Lineage (NCBI taxonomy): Bacteria > Pseudomonadati > Pseudomonadota > Alphaproteobacteria > Hyphomicrobiales > Nitrobacteraceae > Bradyrhizobium > Bradyrhizobium sp. SZCCHNRI1009. The sequence goes on from NZ_JAUEUL010000043.1 coordinate 1,434, forward strand.
TCAGCTCCGCGAACGAGGTGACGCCGAGCAGGCCGAGCGCGCGGATGACCTCGTCCTCCAGCAGCTCGAGCATGCGCAGGATGCCGTCCTCGCCGGCGGCCGCCAGCGCCCAGCATTGCAGCCGGCCAATGCCGACGAGATCGGCGCCGGAGGCGATCGCCTTGACGATGTCGGTGCCGCGGCAGAAGCCGCCGTCGACCATGATCCTGGCCCGGCCCTTCACCGCCGCGACGATCTCCGGCAGCACGTGCATCGCGCCGCGGCCATGATCGAGCTGGCGGCCGCCATGGTTGGAGACGTAGATCCAGTCGACGCCGTGATCGACCGCGATCTGCGCGTCCTCGGCGGTCGCGATGCCCTTGATGATCAGCGGCAGCTTGAACTTGTCCTTGATCAGCTTGACGGTGTGCCAGCTCAGCGCCTTCTGATGATCGCCGCCGGTCGCGCGCAGCCGGCTTTCGCGCACGTAGCGCTTGGCGATGTCGCGCTCGCGCCGGCTGTAATGGGCGGTGTCGACGGTGAGGCAGAATGCCGTGTAGGTGTTGGCGACGGCGCGGCTCACATAGTCTTCGACGAAGGCGTCGTCACCGCGGACATAGAGCTGGAAGATGCGCAGCGCGTCGGGAGCGGCCTCGGCGGTCTTCTCCAGCCCGGGCTCGGACACCGAGCTCAGCATATGCGCGGCCCCGAATCGTCCGGCACCACGGGCGACGCTGGCGGCCCCTGCCGGATCGAAAATTTCGAGCGCGCCGACCGGGGCCAGAACCACCGGCAGGCGCAGCCTGCGGCCCAAGGTTTCGACGGAGGCATCGACCCTGGAGACGTCGCGCAACACGCGCGGACGGAACGCGATCTCGTCGAGCGCCATCCGGTTCCGGCGCAGCGTGGTCTCGGTTTCGGCCCCGCCGATGATGTAGTCCCAGGCATTCTGGTTGAGCTGGGCCCGCGCCTTGCGGATGAATTCGTGCAGGTTCTGGAACTTCTCGTCGCTCGAGCCGAGCTCGACGTTCCGCCACCCGGCCTCGATCGGGGTCTGTTGGTTCATGGTTGCCTCCCAGCGAATGTCACGTTTCCCGGTTTTGCCGCGGAGCATTGCCCATCGAGCGGCCCGGGTGCAAGCCATTCCGAACTGGGGTCCGCCGGGCGCGCAAAGACGGTCGCCGCAGCCGCCGGCGGTCAAATCGCGTGGTCGCCCACGGCTCGTCGAAATGTGATGAGGGGTGCCCGTGAAAGACCGGATATGTGCAGTCCGGCCCAGGAGGGCAGGCGCAACCCTGATCTTGATTTCGGCCTCCGAACGTCCATTTCGGATACGGGCGCCGGCGGCCGGGCTCCGGTACGGCGGCGCAATATCGGCCTTGAAGAAACCGGAAATGTGGTGTGAGTTCGCAACACAATCGCGCCGGCGATGCGTGCGGACCCTTTGGATCGGCCGGCCATCAACAAACGCTCGGGAAGCAAACAATGCGGAAAAACTGGCTGTTCTTGGCGGGCACGATGACCGGCGTCGGTCTGACCCTGATGGTGACGGGTCCCGACGGCGCGCAACTCGTGGCGAAGGCCAAGGCTGCGGCCGGCATGGCCGACACCTATTCGCAGCTCAATTTGTTCGGTGCGGTGTTCGAGCGTGTCCGCGCCGACTATGTCGAGAAGCCTAGCGATTCCGCGCTGATTGAAGGCGCCATCAACGGCATGGTGTCGTCGCTCGATCCGCATTCGCGCTACATGAACGACAAATCCTGGCGCGACATGCAGGAGACGACGTCCGGCGAGTTCGGCGGACTCGGTCTCGAGGTCACCATGGAAGAGGGCCTGGTCAAGGTCGTCGCGCCGATCGATGACACGCCCGCGTCCAAGGCCGGCATTCTCTCCGGCGATCTGATCGCCAAGATCGACGGCGAAGCCGTGCAGGGACTGACGCTCGAGCAGGCCGTCGCCAAGATGAAGGGCGGCGTCAACACCAAGACCAAGCTCACCATCATGCGCAAGGGCAAGGACTCGCCGCTCGATGTCACGCTGACGCGCGAGATCATCAAGGTGCGCCCGGTCCGCTATCACACCGAAGGCGGCGACATCGGCTATATCCGCATCACATCGTTCAACGAGCAGACCACCGAGAGCCTGCGCAAGGCCGTCGCCACCATCTCCAAGGAGATCCCGCAGGAGAAGCTCGCCGGCTACGTGGTCGACCTGCGCAACAATCCGGGCGGCCTGCTCGACCAGGCGGTGTCGGTCTCCAGCACGTTCCTGCCGCGGGGCGAGGTGGTCTCCACCCGTGGCCGCAATCCGGAAGAGACGCAGCGCTTCACCGCCCGCGGCGGCGATCTCACCAAGGGCAAGCCGCTCGTGGTGTTGATCAATGGCGGCTCGGCCTCGGCCTCGGAGATCGTGGCCGGCGCGCTGCACGATCACAAGCGTGCGACGCTGGTCGGCACGCGCTCGTTCGGCAAGGGCTCGGTGCAGACCATCATTCCGCTCGGCGCCGGCAATGGCGCGCTGGCGCTGACCACGGCGCGCTACTACACGCCGTCGGGCCGCTCGATCCAGGCGCAGGGCATCGCACCGGACATCGAGGTCAAGCAGGACGTGCCGGACGAATTCAAGGATCGCGGCGATCTCAAGGGCGAGGCCGGCATGCGCGGCCATCTCTCCGCTGTCGACGGCACCGAGCAGACCGGCTCGCAGTCCTACGTTCCGCCGGACGAGAAGGACGACAAGGCGCTGCACGCCGCATTCAACGTGCTGCGGGGCGTCACGGTGAACGCCGATGTCCGCGCCAAGGCGGCGGTGCCGAACTGATCTGCGAAGTGGGCGGGTGCGCGGCTTGCGACGCTCGATGCTCACACCCGACGGGGCGGCCCTGAGGCCGTCCCGCCGTGGTTTTCGACCAGCGTGTACTGGCGGACACGGAGTATGTCCGTCTGTGTCCGATAGATCATGGCGGAGCTGTGGACTTCAAGCAGCGAACGGGACGACCGGTCGGCAGGGTTTGAATCTGGCTTGCGGAAACGCCTCAAATTGCAACGGTATTTATCGGTTCGGAACCGGCTCAGGCGGCGTCCGAGCGCGAACGGCGGCCGGATGAGCGATTGGTGCGCTGCGCGGCGAACAATTGCCGCACGTCGGCCGCCGGCTTCGGAGGGCTGAAGAGATAGCCCTGCATCTCCGAGCAGCCGAGCCGTTTCAGCACCTGGCGCTGCGCCTCGGTCTCGACGCCCTCGGCGGTCGTCGACATCTTGCGGATGGCGGCAATGTTGACCACGGCCTGCACGATCGCCGCGGAGCCCTCGCTCTCGGTGATGTCCTGGACGAAGCAGCGGTCGATTTTGATCTTGTCGAACGGAATGCGCTGCAGATAGCTGAGGCTCGAATAGCCGGTGCCGAAATCGTCGAGCGCGATGCGGACGCCGAGCGCGCGCAGCTGGTGCAGGGTGTCGAGCGCGTCGTCGTCGCGGATCAGCACTGCTTCGGTGATCTCGAGCTCCAGCCGATGCGGCGGCAGGCCGGAGGTCGCAAGGGCATTGGCGACCTTGAGCGCCAGGGTACCGCTCTTGAACTGCACCGGCGAGACGTTGACGGCGAGCCGGATGTCGTCCGGCCAGCTCACCGCCTCGGTGCAGGCGACCTGGAGGACGCGTTCGCCGAGCAGGTTGATGAGGCCGGTGTCCTCGGCGATCGGAATGAACTCGGCCGGCGAGACGCTGCCGCGCACCGGATGCTTCCAGCGCACCAGTGCCTCGCAGCCGACGATGCGGTCGTCCTGCAGGCTCAGGCAAGGCTGGTAGTAGACCTCGAGCCGATCGTCGGCGATGGCCTGGCGCAGGTCGACCTCGAGCTGGTGGCGCGCCTTGACCTGGGCGTCCATCTCGGGCTCGAAGAAGCGCCAGGTGCGCCGTCCCGCGCCCTTGGCGGCGTACATTGCCAGATCGGCGTTCTTCATGATCTGGTCGAGATCGGTGCCGTGCTCTGGGATCAGCGCCACGCCGATCGAGGCGTCGGCGGTGAGCTGATGGCCGAGGCAGTCGCGCGGCGCGCGGATCGCGCCGAGAATGTCCTCGATCAGCTGCTCGACGTCCTCGCGGTTGCGGATCGCCGTCTGAACCACGGCGAACTCGTCGCCGCCGAGGCGGGCGACGAATCCGGTGGTGCCGACACAGGCGCTCAGGCTCGCCGCGACGGACTTCAACAGCTCGTCGCCGACGAGATGGCCGAGCGAATCGTTGACGCCCTTGAACTCGTCGATGTCGATGTAATGCAGCGCGAGGCGCCGGCCTTGGGGGACGCCGGTCAGCTCCTCCTTGAGGCGCTCGTGGAACAGGGTGCGGTTCGGCAGATCCGTCAGGGCGTCGTAGTGCGCCAGATGCGTGATCTGCTCCTCGGACCGTTTGCGCTCGGTAATGTCCTCGTGGGTGGCGAGCCAGCCGCCGCCCGCGATCGGCTCGTTGACGATCTGGATCCAGCGACCGTCCGTGGTCTCGATGATCTGCGAGGTCTTGCGGCCGATGTCGCGCAGCACCGCATCGGCATATTCGCCGTCGTCGCCCGCGAGCGAGCCGGTCGCCTTGCGGTGCGCGATCAGCTCGCGGAACGTGCAGCCTGGTTTCACGACGTCGGCCGACAGGCCGTACATGTCGACGTAGCGCTGGTTGCTGATGACCAGGCGCTCCGATGCGTCGAACAACAGGAGGCCCTGGGTCATGTTGTTGACGGCCTTGTCGAGCCGTTCCTTCTCCAGCGTCAAGCGGCGGCTCGAAACGTCGTGGTCGCTGATCAGCCGGCGCACCACGACGTAGAGCATGCCGGCGATCAGCAGCACCGATGTCACGCCGACGGCGATCAGGAAGCGCATCTGCTCGCGCCAGTCGGCGAGCGCCGCCGAGACCGTTGTCGTCGCGGTCACGATCAAGGGATAGCTCGTCAGCCGGTGCGATGCGCCGATGCGGTGCTCGCCGTCGACGGGGCTGCTGAAAATGCCCGTGGTGTTGCCATCGCCGGCCAGGATCTGGCGGAAGATCGGCGCGTTCTTGTAGTTCTGGTTCTGCATGCCCTCATGGCGTGGATGGCGGGCCAGAAGGGTTCCGTCGCGATGCATCATCGAGATCGCCGCGTCGGGCCCGAGCGCGACGGAGGCGAAGAACCGCTCGACATTGATGGGTTCGAGACTGCGGCTGATGATGCCCAGGAACTCGCCGCTGGGACTGGTCAGTTTCAGGGCGATGACCGCGACATAGGTGCCGGTGATCCGGCCCACGACCGGTTCGATCAGCAGTTGCGGCGCAGTCTGATCGGATTTCAGCCGCTTGAAAAATGTGCGATCGGCAATGTTGACGGGCGGTACCGGCCAAGCCGCTCCGGAGTTGATCAGGTTGCCCTCGGAGTCGAAGATGTTCAAACCGCCGACATAGGTCACCGCGCTCAGCTTGTCCTTCAGCATGGCATTGACGGCGGCACTTCCCATCTGCTCCTTGAAGCGGGCGCCGGTGTCGATGTGGTTCTGTCGGACGTAGTTGGCGAGATCGCGCTGGATCGCGCCGAGATCCTCCATCTGCTGATCGAAATGACGCGCCAGCAGAAGGACGGTGTTCTCCAGCTCGCGCGTCGCGCTGTTCAGCGCGCGTTCCCGGAAACTGTCGGCCATGATGGTCGTGCCGATCGCGATGGCTGCAATCAGCACGAGGCCTCCGCCGACCAGCCAGCGGATCGGTCCACCGCGGTCGGTCGAAGCTCTGAGGGCATTCCGTGGACTGGCGTTGGTCGTCATCGGCCCCTGAATACGCTTGCGATAGGCGCTTCGGGATGGACCGCTACGACGTCCCTCCCACAACCATTGCTATAGGCCCGCTATGGAAGTGAGGTTAGGAAGTTGAGTTAGCGAACAATTAATTCGAAGTTGTATTTGACTTGGTAATCTCTTCAGGCGCGATAGTGCCCGGACTTGCCGCCGATCTTCTCGGTCAAGTGGATACCTTCGATGCGTACGCCGCGCTCGGCCGCCTTGATCATGTCGTAAATGGTCAGGCAGGCGACGGACACGGCCGTCAGGGCTTCCATTTCCACGCCGGTCGGCCCGGTCACCTTGACGGTGGCGCTGACGACGCAGCCGGGTAGCGCGGCATCGGGCGTGATGTCGACGGTGACCTTGGACAGCGTCAGCGGGTGGCACAGGGGAATCAGCTCGGAGGTCCGCTTGGCGGCCATGATGCCCGCGATGCGGGCAGTGCCGAGCACGTCGCCCTTCTTGGCGTTGCCGGACAAAATGAGCTCGAGCGTCGCCGGGCTCATGACGACGCGGCCCTCGGCGGTCGCGGTTCGCTCGGTCGCGGCCTTGTCCGACACGTCGACCATGCGGGCTTCGCCGCGGGCGTCGATGTGGGTGAGGGCGGGAGCGTCGGGCGACTTGTCGGACATGGTCACTCAGCCGCGCTGGCGGAGGCGGCATTGCGCGCGAGCAGCGCGCGCGTCGCCGCCGTGACGTCCGCCTGCCGCATCAGGCTCTCGCCGACCAGGAAGGTCTGGATGCCGACGCGCGCCAGGCGCGCGAGGTCTGCGGGCGTGAAGATGCCGCTCTCGCCGACCAGCAGGCGCTCCTTCGGCACCAGCGGCGCCAGCGCCTCGGAGGTCGCCAGCGTGGTCTCGAAGGTGCGCAGGTTGCGGTTGTTGATGCCGATCATCGGCGAGCGCAGCTTCAGCGCGCGATCGAGCTCGGCGCGATCATGGATTTCGATCAGCACATCCATGCCGTGGGCGAGCGCGGCAGCCTCGATGTCCGCAGCGGCGGCATCGTCCAGCGCGGCCATGATGATGAGGATGCAGTCGGCGCCGTGAGCACGCGCTTCGATCACCTGGTAGGTGTCGAACATGAAGTCCTTGCGCAGCACGGGCAGGGCGGTCGCGGCCCGCGCGGCGACCATGAAGTCGAGATGGCCCTGGAACGATGGCGTGTCGGTCAGCACCGACAGGCAGGCCGCGCCGCCGGCCTCGTAGGCCTTTGCGAGCACCGGCGGATCGAAATCGGCGCGGATCAGTCCCTTGGACGGCGAGGCCTTCTTCACCTCGGCGATCAGCGCGTAGTCGCCGTTTACGTGCTTGGCTCGGATCGCCGCCACGAAGCCACGCGGCGGCGAAGCGACGCGCGCGCGGGCCTCGAGTTCGGGCAGCGCGCATACCCGCTTGGCTGCCGCGATCTCCTCGCGCTTATACGCTTCGATCTTGGTCAGGATGTCCGACATGGCACGCTCCGGTGGATCAGCTGTTGGAGACCTCGATCAGCTGCTTCAGCCGCGCCGCCGCGGCGCCGCTGTCGAGCGAATCGCGGCCGATTGCGACCCCGTCCTTCAGCGTCTTGGCACGGCCGGAGACGACCAGCGCCGCCGCAGCGTTCAGCAGAGCGACGTCGCGATAGGGGCTCGGCAGGCCGTCCAGCACGCTCTGCAGCGCCACCGCATTGGCCGCAGCGTCGCCGCCCTTCAGACCGTCGCTGCCGCACAGGCCAAGCCCGGCCTCCTCGGGCGAGACCTCGAAGGTGCGGATATGGCCGTTCTCCAGCGCGGCGACGAAGGTCGGGCCAGTCAAGGTGATCTCGTCGAGCCCGTCGGAGCCGTGCACGACCCAGGCGGCCTCCGAGCCGAGATTCTTCAACACGTGGGCCAATGGCTCGACCCATTGCCGCGAGAACACGCCGACCATCTGGCGCCTGACGCCGGCCGGATTGGACAGGGGACCGAGCAGATTGAAGATCGTGCGGGTGGCGAGCTCGACCCGGGTCGGTCCGACGTTCTTCATCGCCGGATGATGCGCGGGCGCGAACATGAAGCCGATGCCGGCCTCGTGCACGCATCGTCCGACCTGGTCCGGCTTCAGGTCGATCTTGACGCCGAGCGCGGCGAGCACGTCGGCGGCGCCGGACCGCGACGACAGTGCGCGGTTGCCGTGCTTGGCGACCGGCACGCCGGCGCCGGCCACGATGAAGGAGGCGCAGGTCGAGACGTTGACCGAGCCGGAGCCGTCACCGCCAGTGCCGACGATGTCGACCGCGCTCGCCGGCGCATCGACGCGCAGCATCTTCGCCCGCATCACGCTGACGGCGCCGGTGATCTCCTCGACCGTCTCGCCGCGCACGCGCAGCGCCATCAGCAGCGCGCCCATCTGCGACGGCGTCGCCTCGCCCGACATCATGCTGTCGAAGGCGGACGCCGCCTCCTCGCGGGACAGCGGCGCGCCGGTCGCGACCTTGCCAATGATCGACTTGAGATCGTCCATCACGCGTGCCCCTAGCAAACCGTCACTGATTGTTGCCGCCGACCACCTGGGCCACGGCGGCCTCGTTGATCGTCGTCCCGATGTCCTTCTCGAGCTTCACGACATAGGCCGTGCCTTGCTCGTCGGCGAGCGCGCGCTGCAACTGGTCCTTCAGCTTCTTGGTGTCCTCGGACGCAAGGTCGACCTTCGGATCGATGATGTCGGTGACTCGGAACACGATCCACTGCCGGCCGCCATCAGCCTCGGTCTGGCCGACGCCGTCCTTGGCGGTGCGGAACGCGGCGGTGATCGCTCCGGTGGGGACGCCGGGCACCGAGGCGTCGCGCTTGAACGCGCTGGCCGTCTCGACCTTCACGCCCAGCGATGTCGCCTCATCGGCGAGCTTGCCCCCCTCGTTGAGCTTCTTGACCAGCTCGGTGGCTTTGGCGCGCAGCTTCGCTGCGACCTCGTCGTCGCGCCAGCGCGCGGCGACCTGATCCTTGACCTCGTCGAGGGCGCGATCGCGCGGCGGGGTGATGCCGAGAACCTCGAACCAGACATAGCCGCCGCGGAACGAGATCGGCTCGTTGTCGACACCGACGTCGCTGGTGAAGGCCTGCGCAACGACATCAAGGCCAAGCGGGATGTTCGAAACGGGCTGGCCGTTGGGTTGCTTGCCGGACCTGTCGACCGCTTCGAGCGTAACGGCATTGAGACCGAGCTTCTTGGCGGCCTCGGCCACGCTGGCGCCGCCGCCGCGCTCATCTTCCATCTTGTCGCGAAGATTGGCGACTTGCGACTTGGCGCGGTCGGCTGCGATCTCTTTCTTGATCTCGGCAGCGACGCTCTCATATTCGGGCTGCTGGCCCGGCTGAATCGCGCTGACCTTGACCAGCGCCACGTTGAACGCGCCCTTGACCGGCTGGCTGACCTCGCCGGTCGGCAGCGAGAAGGCGGTATCGGCAACGACAGGGTCGAGAATCGCCGATTTCGTCACCAGACCGAGATCGAGATCGGCCGGGTTGAGGTTGCGCTCCTTGGCGAGCTCGTCGAACGTGACTTCACCCGCGGCGATCCGGGCGCGCGCCGCCTGTGCCTCCTCCATGGTGGGGAAGGTCATCTGCTGGACCTGGCGCTTCTCCGGCGTGCCCATCAGCGCCTTGCGCTGGTCGAACAGCTTCCTGGCGTCCTCGTCAGAAACGTCGGTCGACTTGCCGATCTCTTCGGGTGTCACCACGACGAACGAGATCTTGCGATATTCCGGCGCCTTGAACTGGGCTTTGTGCTCATCGAAATAGGACGCGAGAACCTCGGGCGAGGGCGCATCGATGGTGCCGGCCTGCGCCGCGTCGAGCTTGATGTAATCGATCGAGCGCTGCTCGTTCTGGAAGCGGCTCAGCGCCTCGAGCATCGTGTTGGACGGCTCCAGCCCGGCCGCGATCGTGCCGGTGATCTGCCGCCGCAGCGACTGTCGTCGCTGGTCAGCCAGATAGCGCTGCTCGGTGAAGCCGAAATTGCGGATGATGGCCTGGAAACGCTGCGGGTCGAATGCCCCGTTCGGGCCCTTGAAGTTGGGATCGCTGAGGATCACCCGCATGGTCTCCGCATCGGACTGGGCGAGACCGAGACGGCGAGCCTGCTCGTCGAGGGCGGCTTCCGCAATCGTCTGCTGCAGCACGGAGCGGTCGAGCCCGAACATGTGGGCCTGCTCGGTGGTCAGCGGACGGCCGAGCTGGCGGCCGATCTGCTGCAGCCGGTCGGTATAGATCTGCCGGAACTCGTTGATCGAGATCTCCGTGCGTCCCACGGTTGCAGCCGTCGACTGCCCGAAGCCGCGGAAGATGTCGGCGATGCCCCAGATGCCGAAACTGACGATCAAAACGCCCATGACCACCGCCATGATGGTCTTGCCGAGCCAGTTTGATGAGGCCTTGCGTAATCCTCGAAGCATGGGTCCAGTCTGTCTGCAGGAAAAAGGATGAAGAGGCCGCGCCTTAAAGCAGATTCCGCGAAAGGCCGTCGCCGAGTTGAAACGGCTTATAAAGAGGCAGCCGCCCGGTCGCAACCTCGGCCCTGAGGCCGATTGAAGCGGTGAGAAGACGGCTCCCGCTCTGGTGCTCCTCGAAGGGCTCTGCTAGCCGATGTCCGTCACAACATTTGCTGGAATCCCGCCATGACCGACCGCATCCGGCCGCTGATCGCCGGCAACTGGAAAATGAACGGCCTGAAGACCTCGACCGCCGAGTTCGACGCCATGCTGGCCGGAGCCGCCGAGGTCACCGGCAAGGCCGACCTGCTGGTCTGTCCTCCCGCCACCCTGGTGGCAGGCTTCGCCGAGCGGGCGCGCGGCACCCACGCGATCGCGATCGGCGCGCAGGACTGCCACCCTAAGGCCTCAGGAGCCCATACCGGGGACATTTCGGCGGAGATGCTGGCCGATGCTGGCGCCAGCGCCATCATCGTCGGCCATTCCGAGCGCCGTGCCGATCATGGCGAAAGCGATGTTGTGGTGCACCAGAAGACCGAGGCGGTGTGGCGCGCCGGGCTGGTCGCGATCGTTTGCGTGGGCGAAACCCAGCAGCAGCGCGATGCCGGACAGACGCTCGACATCCTGCGCGGCCAGCTCAACCTCAGCCTGCCGCAGGACTCACGGGCCGACAACCTGGTCGTGGCCTATGAGCCGGTTTGGGCGATCGGCACCGGCCTCACGCCGACCGCCAAGGATGTCGAGCAGATTCATGCCTTTATTCGGCAATTGCTGATCGACCGCTTCAAGGAGCAGGGGGCGCGCATGCGTATCCTCTATGGTGGCTCGGTCAAGCCCTCCAATGCCGCCGAGCTGATGGCGGTCGCCAACGTCAACGGGGCGCTTGTCGGCGGCGCTAGCCTGAAAGCGGCTGATTTTCTCGCAATTGCGAAGGGCTGTTGAGAGCCGAGGTGAGCCGGGCGCTCTGATACCCTGCGCCTCATGCCGCTTCTCCAATCCGCTTCCAATAGATCATCGTGCCGGTGAGGCCGCCATGCGGCTTCACGGCATAGTCTGGAATGATGCCGCTCAGCTGGAAGCCGACGCCTTCATAGAGTGATGAGGCGCCGCCATCTTCGGCGGTGTCGAGCACGAGCATCGTGCGGCCGTGCCCGCGCGCGAGGGTTTCTGCCGCATCCAGCAGAGCACGTGCGACGCCGCGCTTACGATGGCTCACGCGGGTCATCATCTTGGCGATCTCGGCGCGATGTGGCTGGTTCGGCGGCAGCTTCAGCTGCAGCGTCACCGTCCCGATCAGGTCCTGCCCGTCAAAGGCCCCCAGCACGATTCGTTCGCCGCGCTCCGCGGCCGCGAGCGAGTCCTGCCAGAAAGCATCGGCATCGCCGGAGCTGAGCGGGTGCATGAAGCTGACGGACCCGCCATGGGCCACTGTTTCGATCAGCATCGCGCTCAGCGCCGCGCGAATGGCCGGCGTGTCGGACAAGGCTGCGATTCGCGGTAACATGCTCAACTCCGGGCAAGCGCCACGACGTAGACGCAGGGTGCGTCCGATTCGTTGGCAAAGGTGGTGTCGATCGGTGGGCCGAAGCCGAGGCAGTCGCCGGGGCCGAGGACGTGGCGGTCCGCGCCTTCCGTGATGGTCAATTGTCCGCTTTGCACCCAGAGAAGCTGGCGGATGTGGATGTATGAAGAGGCCGGCAAGGTCACGCTGCGGTGCGCCGGCATCTCGACCGTTACCAACTCGATCGGATGATCCGGCCTGAGAAAGACCTGGCGCCTGACATAGCCCGTCTCCGGATCGCGCCAGACCGGCTGCTCGGCCGCCTTGGACAGGCGCTCCGACTGGGCTTCGGCGCGGAGCATCAGGCCGGCCAGCGTGAGGTCGAACGCGCTTGCGAGCTTCACCAGGATGACCGCGGTCGGGCTGACCTCGGCACGCTCGATCTTGCTGATGGTTGCCTTCGACACGCCGGAGCGTTCGGCGAGGTCGGCCAGCGACCACCCGCGGGCGTCGCGTTCCAGCAGCAGGCGGCGCGCGAGCCGCTGGCTGAAATCGTCCACTATTTGATCCATTCGTCTCTGATAATGGATATCGAGGCGGACGGCAAGGGGCGACCCCGAGGGCTACATCGGCGCTTGTGTGAAGCGTGCTTGCGATTATCTGCGGGGTGGCGTTGCTCGACACGATCGTGTAACACCGCGCAAATTTCCGAATAGCCCGCGAAGCTCTCGCGATCCCGGCCTCCGGCCGGGGCCTGCGAGGGCTTGTGACGGAAGGTCACCATGCAGACTGTCTTGATCGTCATTCACCTCATGATCGTCGCCGTCCTGATCGGCGCGGTGCTGTTGCAGAAGTCCGAAGGCGGCGGCCTCGGCATGGGCGGCGGCGCCGGCTTCATGTCGAGCCGCGGCACGGCGAACCTGCTGACGCGCACCACGGCGATCCTGGCGGTCGGCTTCTTCCTCACCAGCCTGGCCCTGACCTGGCTGGCAGGATACGATCGCAAGCCGGCCTCGATCCTCGGCACCGTGCCTGGGCAGACCCAATCGGGCGGGGCGACCCCGGTGGCGCCGACCAGCGGCGGCGTGCTCGACCAGCTCAAGAAGGCCGACGAGCAGCAGGCCCCCGCGGCACCGAGCGCGCCGCAGGCCCCGCAGTCGCAATAAAGCGGGCAAGCCATGCAGGAACGCAGTTGGCGTCCTGCATCATAAAGCGGTCTCAAGTCCCTGAGGCCATTCATATTTTGACGTCACCCACAGGCCCGCGACGACGTTGCGGGCCGACCACGATTCGTTTTGGCGAATCGCATCAGCGGCATTAAAGGTAGGGTCCCATGGCGCGGTACATCTTCATCACCGGCGGCGTGGTTTCCTCGCTCGGAAAGGGTCTGGCTTCAGCCGCGTTAGGCGCGCTGCTGCAGGCCCGCGGCTACAAGGTCCGGCTTCGCAAGCTCGACCCCTATCTCAACCTCGATCCAGGCACGATGTCGCCGTATCAGCACGGCGAAGTGTTCGTGACCGACGACGGCGCCGAGACCGATCTCGATCTCGGCCATTACGAACGCTTCACCGGGCGGCCCGCGACCAAGGCCGACAACATCACCACCGGGCGGATCTATCAGGACATCCTGACCAAGGAGCGCCGCGGCGACTATCTCGGCGCGACCATCCAGGTCGTTCCGCACGTGACGAATGCGATCAAGGATTTCGTCCTGTCCGGGAATGACGAGTACGATTTCGTGCTGGTCGAGATCGGCGGCACCGTCGGCGACATCGAGGGTCTGCCGTTCTTCGAAGCGATCCGCCAGCTCGGCAATGAGCTGCCGCGCCATCACGCGATCTACATCCATCTCACGCTGCTCCCGTACATCCCGAGCGCCGGCGAGTTGAAGACCAAGCCGACGCAGCATTCGGTCAAGGAGCTGCGCTCGATCGGCATCCAGCCGGACATCCTGCTGTGCCGCACCGACCGCCCGATCCCGAAGGAGGAACGGCGCAAGCTCGGCCTGTTCTGCAACGTGCGCGAAAGCGCCGTCATCGAGGCGCGCGACGTCGACAACATCTATGCCGTGCCCGAGGCGTATCACGCCGCGGGTCTCGACGACGAGGTGCTGGCCGCGTTCGGCATCGAGCCGCGGGTGCCGCCGGCGCTGTCGAGCTGGCACACGATCAACGAGCGCGTCCGCAACCCGGAAGGCGACGTGACGATCGCGATCGTCGGCAAGTACACGGGCATGAAGGATGCCTACAAGTCGCTGATCGAGGCGCTGTCGCATGGCGGCATCGCCAACAAGGTCCGCGTCAAGCTCGACTGGATCGAGAGCGAGGTGTTCGAGAACGAGGACCCCGCGCCGTTCCTCGAGCACGTCAACGGCATCCTGGTGCCCGGCGGCTTCGGCCAGCGCGGCGCCGAGGGCAAGATCCGGGCGGCGCAGTTCGCGCGGGAGCGCGACGTGCCGTATTTCGGCATCTGCTTCGGCATGCAGATGGCGGTGATCGAGGCCGCGCGCAATCTCGTCGGGATCGCCGAGGCCAACTCGACCGAGTTCGGTCCGACGAAGGAGCCGCTGGTCGGTCTGATGACCGAGTGGCTGCGCGGCAACGAGCTGGAGAAGCGCTCCAAGAGCGGCGATCTCGGCGGCACGATGCGGCTCGGCGCCTATCCCGCGGCGCTCAAGCGCGGCAGCCGCGTCTCCGAGGTCTATGGCGGCGCGACCGAGATCTCCGAGCGCCATCGCCACCGCTACGAGGTCAACACCGCCTACAAGGACCGGCTCGAGCAGCATGGCCTGAAGTTCTCCGGCCTGTCGCCGGACGGCGTGCTGCCGGAGATCGTGGAGTACGAGGACCATCCGTGGTTCATCGGCGTCCAGTTCCACCCCGAGCTGAAATCGCGCCCGTTCGAGCCGCATCCGCTGTTCGCGTCCTTCATCCAGGCGGCGGTGGTGCAAAGCCGGCTGGTCTGAGCCAGACGCGAGGGGCGAGCGATCACGCCTCTCCATGAGCACGCTGCTCATGGCCAATGTGCAGCGCCGATTTCGGAGCCGGACCCTCATGGTGAGGAACGTCGCCTTTGCGACGCGTCTCGAACCATGAGGCCAAGGTCCGGGCCTCGCCCTTCGAGACGACCGCCTGCGGCGGTCTCCTCAGGGTGAGGGTCGAACAACGTTCCAAGTGGCGCAAATCTCTCTCCACGAGCAAACGGCCCGTCGCCAAAGCGCAGCGGCAGGAGACGCGTTGAGCCATCTCCAACCCTGCGGCCACAGCGGTCACTCCGCCTTTGACGGCAGCAGTGATTGTTGCGACAACGCTCCCTGTTCACGCGAAGCAAGAACAGATCAGGGAGGATCACATGATCTATGAGAGCCGCATCTATCGCTGCATTCCCGGCCGCCTGCCGGCGCTGCTCAAGCGTTTCGAAAACACGACGCTGAAGCTGTGGGAAAAGCACGGCATCCGCCCGGTCGGCTTCTTCACCACCCTGATCGGCGAGTCCAACCAGGACCTGACCTATTTCCTCGCCTGGGAGTCGCTCGCCGAGCGCGAGACCAAATGGACCGCGTTCATGACCAATCCGGACTGGATCGCGGCGCGCGCCAAGAGCGAGGAGGACGGCCAGATCGTCGCCAACATCACCAGCCAGTTCCTGGTGCCGACCGCGTTCTCGGCGCTGAAGTAGAGGCCGGGGAGGGGCGGGGATGACCGATCCCCGCAACCCTGCTATTCGCGGGGCCGCACCGGGTTGATCCGGCGGCCTGCGCCGGGTCATGGTCGCGCGCACGAAGAGGATGAAGTTGTGAACGCTCCGATCTCCGCCGCGCCGGTCGTCAGCCTCGGCTCCGTCAAGTTTGGCAATCATCTGCCGCTCGCGGTCATCGCCGGGCCGTGCCAGCTCGAGAGCCGCGCCCACGCGCTCGAGGTCGCCTCGGCGCTGAAGGAGATCGCGACGCGCCTGAACATCGGCCTCGTCTACAAGACCTCGTTCGACAAGGCCAACCGCACCTCTGGCTCCGCCGCGCGCGGGCTTGGCCTCCAGCAGTCGCTGCCGATCTTCGCGGAGATCCGCGCCTCGCTCGGCCTTCCCGTGCTGACCGATGTCCATGACGCGAGCCAGTGCGCCGAGGTGGCGCAGGCCGTCGACATCCTGCAGATCCCCGCCTTCCTGTGCCGCCAGACCGACCTGCTGCTCGCGGCGGCCGCGACCGGCAAGGTGATCAACGTCAAGAAAGGCCAATTCCTCGCGCCGTGGGACATGGCCAACGTCGTCGCCAAGATCACTGGTGCTGGTAATCCCAATGTGCTCGCTACCGAGCGCGGCGTCTCGTTCGGCTACAACACGCTGGTCTCGGACATGCGCGCGCTCCCGATCATGGCGAAGACCACCGGCGCGCCGGTCATCTTCGATGCCACGCACTCGGTGCAGCAGCCGGGCGGGCAGGGCACCTCGTCGGGCGGCCAGCGCGAATTCGTGCCGGTGCTGGCGCGCGCCGCGGTCGCGGTCGGCGTCGCCGGCGTGTTCATCGAGACCCATCCCGATCCGGATCATGCGCCCTCCGATGGGCCGAACATGGTGCCGCTCGCGCAATTCGAAGGGCTGCTGCGGACGCTGATGGCGTTCGATGGGCTCGCCAAGGGGCAGGCCTCGGGCGCCGCGCGCTGATGCACCAGACCGCTGCCAAGCCCGCGAAGCAGAAGTTTCCACCGGCGGTGAACATCATCGCCCTGGCGGGCTTCTCGGCGGCGCTGTCGACGCGCGCGCTCGATCCGGTGCTGCCGCATGTCGCCGAAGATTTCGCGATCAGCATCACCACCGCGGCCGGCATCGCCGCAGGCTATGCGCTGATCTACGCGCTGATCCAGCCGGCGATCGGCGCCGCCGCCGATCTGTTCGGCAAGGCGCGCCTGATGACGCTGTGCCTCGCGCTGCTCGGCGTCGCCAGCATCCTTGGCGCGCTCGCGACCTCGTTTCCGCTGCTGTTCGCCTCGCGCATTCTCGCTGGCGTTGCCTCGGGCGGCGTGTTCCCGGTCGCGCTCGGATTGACCAGCGATCTCGTCGCGCCCGACAAGCGCCAGGTTGCGATCGGCCGCACGCTGGCGGGATCGATGGCCGGCAACCTGCTCGGCGCCACGGCCTCCGGCATCATCGGCGACTTCATCGGCTGGCGCGGCGTGCTCGCGATCCTCGGCGCGCTCGGACTGATCGCCTCGCTCGCGGTGGCGGCCGGTTTCCGCGGCGCCAAGGTCACCCACGTGCCGACCACGGATCTCGCCGCGCTGAGGAAGGGCTACCGCACCATCTTCACCAACCCCAATGCGCGCTTCTGCTTTCCGGCGGTGTTCGTCGAAGGCTGCTGCGTATTCGGGCTGTTTCCGTTCATCGCCTCGTTCCTGTTCGACCTCGGCGAAACCTCGCTGTCGATCGCCGGCATCGTCATCGCGGGTTTTGCGGTCGGCGGCCTGTTCTACACCTTCACGGTGTCGAGCTTCCTGCCGCGGCTCGGCGTCAAGGGCATGATGATCGTGGGCGCGGGACTGGTCGGCCTGCAACTCGCTGCGCTCGCCTTCGGCCCCGGCTGGAAGCTGCAGTTCGCCTGCATGCTGATGATGGGCTGGGGCTTCTACATGATCCACGGCTGCCTGCAGGTGTTTGCCAGCGAGCTGTCGATCGGCGCCCGCGCCACCGCGATGTCGCTGCACTCGTTCTTCTTCTTCCTCGGCCAGACCGTCGGCCCCATCGCCTACGGTTTTGGCGTGGTCCGTGGCGGCAAGCAGCCGACGCTGCTCGCCGCCGCTGTCCTGATGGTCGCGCTCGGCTTCGCCTGCGCCGCGCTGCTGCGGCAGCGGCCGCCGGCGGATGCGGCGACGAGCTGACCGCCCTGTCGGGCACAGGTGCATGCTCATTGCATCTGAAGACACCGAGCCATAGCCGCAGGAACGCCTGCTCATTTGTTGCTCCGTCATGCCCGGGCTTGTCCCACGGCTGTCCGGTTCAGCTTCCGCATATTGCGAGGCTCAACTGTTGTGGGTTT
>NZ_JAUEUL010000044.1:0-15045 GCF_032487575.1 Bradyrhizobium sp. SZCCHNRI1009
CCGCCTGCATTTTCTTTCGCAGGCGGGCCACGGGCGCGGCCAGCGCCCGGCCTTCCCTGCGCCCTCTGTTTGTTTGAGGGCGATGAGTTTCAGCACAGCTCGGGCGCACCGTGTCGCGAGGATGAGACCGCACGATTTCAATCTGCTTTTCGGAGGCGGCGCTCGATGCGCCAACCTCCACTGTCGTCCCGGACAAGCGCGAAGCGCGCAGATCCGGGACCCATAACCACAGGGCTAAATTGTCGTGCTCGATACTGGCCGCCTGCCTGTTTCAGACATCACGCGGTATGGGTCCCCGCGTTCGCGGGGACGACACCGGTGGGGTCGCGCGTGATAGGCCCGCCCGACAGTGGTTATCCCGTGAGACTAGGCCCGAGGTCCTCTGTCGTTGTAGGGAGCGTTCGGCATGTTTGATATGCAAGCCCCCTCAATCCCTGTTGCCCGGCGTCTGGATGAACCCACGATTCCAAGTCGGGCTGATGAGGATCTCGTTGATGCACACGCGCGGCGGCATGTTCGCGACGAAAGCAATGGTGCGGCCGAGATCCTCCGGCTGCAGCATCCGCGCCTGCTCCTCCGCGCTCGGCACCACAGGGCGCTGCTCCAGGATCGGCGTCGCGACTTCGCCCGGCATCAGGCAGCACGCGCGCAAGCCATTCACACATTCTTCCATGTTGAAGGAGTGCGTCAGCGCCAGCACCGCGTGCTTGGTCGAGGTGTAGGCCGGCCCCGGCATCTTCGAGACGTGGCGCCCGGCCCAGGACGAGACGTTGATGATGGTGCCGTCCGCTTGCGCGCGCATCGCCGGCAGCACCGCCTTCATGCAATACAGCACGCCGTTGAGATTGATCTCGACCAGCTGGTTCCAGCCGTCGAGCGTCATGTCGTCCCAGCGCCGCCTCGGCACGTTGACGCCGGCGGAGTTCACGAGGAGATCGATGCGGCCGTGCCGCATCAGGATGGCATCGGCGGCGGCCTGCACGTCCGCCGCCTTGGCGACGTCGAGCACGACAGCCTCGGCTGTGCCGCCGCTCGCCGCGACTCGCGCCACCACGGAGTCGAGCGCCGCCTTGCGACGGCCCGACACCACGACCGTCCAGCCATCGGACGCCAGCGCCAGCGCGCCGGCCTCGCCGATTCCGGTGCCGCCGCCCGTGATCCACGCGATCCGTTTCCCTTTGGTCATATCTTGGCGTCTCCCGTTGCCTTTGAAAGGGCGTTTTTGCTAAGGCAGCCTCGATCAGAGACGGCAACCCTGGCGACATCGCCGGTGCCATCCGCCGTCCCAGCCCTTTTCGTCTTCGTAGAGCATCATGTTCCGCAGGCTGGCACTGCCGGCGGGCCACCGCTCCAGGGGAATGTCGCATGAACCAAGCCGCCAACGCCAACCTGTTCTCCCGCCTGTTCGACGGTCTCGACGATCCCAGCCGTCTCGCGATCGAGACCCATGACGGCCAGCGCATCACCTACGGCGATCTGATCGCGCGTGCGGGCCAGATGGCGAACGTGCTGGTGGCCCGTGGCGTCAAGCCCGGAGATCGCGTGGCGGCGCAGACCGAGAAGTCGGTGTCCGGCCTGGTGCTCTATCTCGCCACGATCCGCGCCGGCGG
The DNA here is from genome assembly GCF_032487575.1 of Bradyrhizobium sp. SZCCHNRI1009. NCBI lineage: Bacteria > Pseudomonadati > Pseudomonadota > Alphaproteobacteria > Hyphomicrobiales > Nitrobacteraceae > Bradyrhizobium > Bradyrhizobium sp. SZCCHNRI1009. The sequence continues at coordinate 1,611 of NZ_JAUEUL010000044.1, forward strand.
CGTCTATCTGCCGCTCAACACCGCCTACACGCTCAACGAGCTCGACTATTTCATCGGCGATGCCGAGCCGACCGTGGTGGTCTGCGATCCTGCCAAGGCCGAGGGCATCGGTGCGCTCGCGGCCAAGGTCGGCGCCAAGGTGGAGACACTGGATGCCTCCGGCAGGGGCTCGCTGACCGAGGCCGCCGACAAGGCGGAGACCGCGTTCACCACCGTGCCGCGCGGTGCCGATGATCTGGCGGCGATCCTCTATACGTCGGGCACGACCGGCCGCTCGAAGGGCGCGATGCTGTCTCACGACAATCTCGCCTCGAACTCGCTGACCCTGATCGACTACTGGCGCTTCACCAAGGACGACGTGCTGATCCACGCGCTGCCGATCTATCACACCCACGGCCTGTTCGTGGCCAGCAACGTGACGCTGTTCGCGCGGGCCTCGATGATCTTCCTGCCCAAGCTCGATCCCGACCTGATCATCAATCTGATGGCGCGCGCCACCGTGCTGATGGGCGTTCCGACCTTCTACACGCGGCTGTTGCAGAACCCGCGGCTGTCGAAGGAGACGACCAGCCACATGCGGCTCTTCATCTCGGGCTCGGCGCCGCTGCTCGCCGATACGCATCGCGAGTGGTTCGCGCGCACCGGCCATGCCGTGCTCGAGCGCTACGGCATGACCGAGACCAACATGAACACGTCGAATCCTTACGAGGGCGAGCGCGTGCCCGGCGCGGTCGGCTTCCCGCTGCCCGGAGTCTCGGTGCGCGTCACCGATCCCGAGACGGGCAAGGAGCTCGCGCGCGACGACATCGGCATGATCGAGGTGAAGGGCCCGAACGTGTTCAAGGGCTATTGGCGGATGCCGGAGAAGACCAAGTCGGAATTCCGCGACGACGGCTTCTTCATCACCGGTGATCTCGGCAAGATCGACAAACAGGGCTACGTCCATATCGTCGGGCGCGGCAAGGATCTCGTGATCTCCGGCGGCTTCAACGTCTATCCGAAGGAGATCGAGAGCGAGATCGACGCCATGCCCGGCGTGGTCGAGTCCGCCGTCATCGGCGTGCCGCATCCTGATTTCGGCGAAGGTGTCACTGCCGTCGTGGTCCGCCATCCCGGCGCCGACGTCACCGAGGCGGGGGTGCTCGAGGGTCTCGACGGCCGACTGGCGAAATTCAAGATGCCCAAGCGCGTATTCGTGGTCGACGAGCTGCCGCGCAACGCGATGAGCAAGGTGCAGAAGAACGTGCTGCGTGATCAGTACAAGGACATCTATACGAAGTGACGGCGGCCTAGCGCCGTCGTCCGATCGCGAGGCCGGCGAGCGCGGCCAGCGGCGGCGCGGCGCAGATCAGCACGAATTCGAGCACGGCGAGCGAGGCAATCTCATGCTGGATGGCCAGCGCGAGACAGGCGGCGAACAGGCCGGCGGCGGCGAAGCCGAGCACGCAGGTCAGGGGCTCCTCGACGGGCTCGTGCGACGACACCTTGCGCGCCGGCAGTTCCGCCGGGCGTTCAGTGGCTGTCGGTCGCACCGTCGGCAGCGGCATCGAGGCTCCCTGCACCGCGTCTGTTGCACCTCGTCGAGACTAGGCTGCTTCGCCGGGTGGCGACATGCGGCAAAATCGACCGGCGGAGGGCCATGTGCGCGGCGAGGAACGCGGGAGATCGAGGCGCTTTTGCTGCCGCGCGGGCCGGCGCCGAGACAGGTTGTTGCTCCGCGTATCGCTCCGGGCAGGTTTGCAGAATCATCAGATGGCGCTGGCTGTTGTCGCGAAACCGCTCGCTCAGGACCATCGTTAAGCGGTGAATCAGTGCTCGGCGATAGGCGCTATTCAGCTGTTCCGCCACGTTGGCAACGGCCGGGGAGAGGAGGTAGCAATGAATAATGGTTCGCTACATCCAGTCGCGATTGGGTTCTGGTATACCACGGCGGCGATTGATCCTTTTCCTTCGGGCCGCCTAGTACTGAATCCGCGTTCTATTTTGAGCGATTTGTTCGTTGCAACGCCTGTTCCTTCTCCGTAAATAAAGGCCGCCTTGCCGATCCACACGGCCGCAAGCCCCCCGCGTTCACGGCCCACAAGAAATCATCAAAGCAACCAATGACAGCCAGGATCGAACGACCGCTTTCGCCGCATCTGCAAACCTACCGCTGGACGCTGACGATGATCCTCTCGATCGTCCATCGCGCCACCGGGGTTGCACTATATTTCGGGACGCTGCTGCTGGCCTGGTGGTTGATCGCCGCCGCGTCTGGTCCCAGCGCCTACTCCTACGTCCAGGGCTTCATGGGCAGCTTCCTCGGCCGCCTGATCGTGTTCGGCTACACCTGGGCGCTGCTGCACCACCTGCTGTCCGGCATCCGCCACTTCGTCTGGGACCTCGGCTACGGCTTCAAGCCCAATGAGCGCGAGGCGCTGACCTGGGGTGCCCTGATCGGCGGCATCACCTTGACCGTCCTGGTGTGGATCGTGGCTTACGCGGTGGGAGGCGGCCGATGAGCAACGCACGCGCGAAATCGATGCGGACCCCGCTCGGCCGCGTCCGCAACCTCGGCGCAGCGCATTCCGGCACCGGCGACTTCTGGCGCCAGCGCATCACTGCCGTCGCCATGACCCTGCTGATCGTGCCGGTCGTCGTGGTCGTGATCATGCTGCTCGGCCGCAACCAGGCCGGCGCGGTCCAGATCCTGGGCTCGATTCCGATCGCCGTGATCATGCTGCTGTTCGTGATCGCGAGCTGCTGGCACATGAAGATCGGCATGCAGGTCGTGATCGAGGACTACGTCCACAGCGAGCCGCTCAAGCTCGTTGCGATCATGGCCAACAACTTCTTCGCGGTGACCGTGGCGCTCGCCTCGATCTACGCCCTCATCAAACTGTCCACTGGAGTCTAGCCCATGGCCGGCGGAGCAAATGGCAGCGCGAACGGCGCGCCCGCGACGAACGGAAAAGCCTATCCGATCGAGGACCACACCTACGACGTCGTCGTGGTCGGTGCCGGTGGCGCGGGCCTGCGCGCCGTCGTCGGCTGCAGCGAGGCGGGCCTGCGCACCGCCTGCATCACCAAGGTGTTTCCGACCCGCTCGCACACCGTGGCGGCGCAGGGCGGCATCTCGGCCTCGCTCGGCAACATGCACCAGGACGACTGGCGCTGGCACATGTACGACACCGTCAAGGGGTCGGATTGGCTCGGCGACCAGGACGCGATCGAATACATGGTGCGCAACGCGCCCGAGGCCGTCTATGAGCTCGAGCATTGGGGCGTGCCGTTCTCGCGCACCGAGGACGGCAAGATCTACCAGCGGCCGTTCGGCGGCATGACCCTGGACTACGGCAAGGGCCAGGCGCAGCGCACCTGCGCCGCCGCCGACCGCACCGGCCACGCGATGCTCCACACGATGTACGGCCAGTCGCTGCGGCACGCCGCGGAGTTCTTCATCGAGTTCTTCGCCATCGACCTGATCATGGACGACCAGGGCGTCTGCCGTGGCGTCATCGCGCTGAAGCTCGACGACGGCACGCTGCACCGCTTCCGCGCACAGACCACGATCCTGGCGACGGGCGGCTATGGACGCGCCTTTGCCTCCTGCACCTCGGCGCACACCTGCACCGGTGACGGTGGCGGCATGGCGCTGCGCGCCGGCCTGCCGCTGCAGGACATGGAGTTCGTGCAGTTCCACCCGACCGGCATCTACGGCTCCGGCTGTCTGGTCACCGAAGGCGCGCGCGGCGAAGGCGGCTATCTCGTCAACGCCGAGGGCGAACGCTTCATGGAGCGCTACGCGCCATCCGCCAAGGACCTCGCCTCGCGCGACGTCGTCTCCCGCGCGATGACCATCGAGATCCGCGAAGGTCGCGGCGTCGGCCGGAAGAAGGACCACATCTTCCTGCATCTCGACCATCTCGATCCGAAGGTGCTGGCCGAGCGTCTGCCCGGCATCTCCGAATCGGCCAAGATCTTCGCCAATGTCGACGTCACCCGCGAGCCGATCCCGATCGTGCCGACGGTGCACTACAACATGGGCGGCATCCCGACCAACTATCACGCCGAGGTGCTGACCAAGAAGGACGGCGACGACAACGCGATCGTCCCCGGCCTGATGGCGGTGGGCGAGGCCGCCTGCGTCTCCGTGCACGGCGCCAACCGGCTCGGCTCGAACTCTCTGATCGACCTCGTGGTGTTCGGCCGCGCGGCGGCGCTGCGACTGGCGGAGAAGCTGACGCCGAACGGCAAGCAGCCGGACCTGCCGAAGGACTCCGCCGACAAGGCGCTCGGCCGGCTCGACCATTATCGCCATGCCTCCGGCGGCACGCCGACCGCGAAGCTGCGCGAGAGCATGCAGAACGTGATGCAGACCAACTGCGCCGTGTTCCGCACCGGCGAGGTGCTGCAGGAAGGCCATAACCTGATCCACAAGGTGTATGGCGGCATCGGTGACATCGCGGTGTCCGACCGCTCGCTGGTGTGGAATTCCGACCTGATCGAGACGCTCGAGTTCGACAATCTGATCGCGCAGGCGGTCGTGACGATGGACTCGGCCGTCAATCGCACCGAGAGCCGCGGCGCCCATGCGCGCGAGGATTTTCCGGATCGCGACGACACGAACTGGATGAAGCACACGCTGGCGTGGATCGACAGCAAGGACGGCAAGACGACGATCGATTACCGCCCGGTGCACAACTACACCATGACCAACGACGTGCAGTACATTCCGCCGAAGGCGCGCGTGTACTGATCGCGTGTGACCTGAGCCCGACCGTCAAACCCAAGAAGGCCTTCCGAAATGGCTGAGTTCGCACTTCCAAAGAATTCTCAGATCACCGGTGGCAAGACCTGGCCCAAGCCGGCCGGTGCCACCGAGGTTCGCGAGTTCAAGGTCTATCGCTGGAATCCGGACGACGGCAAGAATCCGAGCGTCGACACCTACTACGTCGACGTCAACGATTGCGGCCCGATGGTGCTCGACGGCCTCATATGGATCAAGAACCACATCGATCCGTCGCTGACCTTCCGCCGCTCCTGCCGCGAGGGCGTGTGCGGCTCCTGCGCGATGAACATCGACGGCCAGAACACCCTGGCCTGCACCCGCTCGATGCACGACGTGAAGGACGGCGCGGTCAAGATCAATCCGCTGCCGCATCAGCCCGTCGTGAAGGACCTGGTGCCCGACCTCACCAATTTCTACGCGCAATACGCCTCGATCGAGCCCTGGCTGAAGACGACCTCGCCGACGCCGCAGAAGGAATGGCGGCAGAGCCACGAGGATCGCGAGAAGCTCGACGGCCTTTACGAGTGCATCCTGTGCGCCTGCTGCTCGACCTCGTGCCCGAGCTACTGGTGGAACAGCGAGCGTTATCTCGGACCCGCCGCGCTGCTGCAGGCGACGCGCTGGGTCAAGGACAGCCGCGACGAAGCCACCGGCGAGCGGCTCGACAATCTCGAGGACCCGTTCCGGCTGTACCGCTGCCACACCATCATGAACTGCGCCAAGGCCTGCCCGAAGGGGCTGAACCCCGCCGAGGCGATCGCGGAACTCAAGTTCAAGCTGGTCGAGCGGCAGATCTAGCCGGGCGGACAGCTTTACCGATCATGCGCCCGGAACCGGCACAAGTTCCGGGCGCAGCGAGTTTGTAGCCGCCGTCGATTGCGTTAAGCTTGTGGCCCTTTGAGGCCGGAGCGACCGTGCAGACCGCACAACGCAAATCGCTGACGATGCTGCGCTGGATGATGGTCGCGTCACTTGCGCTTCCTGTCGCTCTGTTCGTGATCGCGGCCTACGTCTCCCACGGCACGACATATGAGGAGGCCGATCGCGAGATCAGCCGCTCGCTCGAAATCGTCCACGAGCACGCGCTGAAGGTGTTCGAGACCATCGAGCGCAGCCTCTCGGAGATCGACGAGGTCGTCCGCGACCTGTCGGATGCCGACATCAAGGCGCGCGAGCAGGCGCTGCACGCCCGGTTGCGACAATTGTCGGACGCGCTGCCGCAGATGAAGTCCGCCTGGGTGTTCGACGCCAACGGCCGGCCGCTGGTCAACAGCATGATCTATCCGGCGCCGGACATGACGTTCCTCGACCGCGACTACTTCAGCGCCCACGTCAAGGACAGCATCGGCACCTTCATCGGCGCGCGGTTGACGCCGCGGCCGCCCTATCAGGGCGCGCCGTTCTTCAGCATCAGCCGCCGCCGCCAGAGCGACGACGGCAGCTTCACCGGTATCATCCAGGCCTCGGTGCTGCCGGATTATTTCGAGCACTTCTACGCCCGGATCGGCCGGGCGCCCGGCAGCTACTTCGCGCTGCGCCGCTTCGATGGTCTCATCCTGGCGCGCTTCCCGGGCGGCGGGAGAGGCGCGGCTGCAGGGCCCAGCGACATTCCCGCCGGGGCCGCAGATGCGGAGCAGCTCGTCACCGAGATCTCGCCGGTCGATGGCGTCGAGCGTCTCGTCGGGTATCAGCGGCTCGGCGGCTATCCGGTCTACGTCTCGGCGGGGCTGGCGACGTCGACCATCCGCAACCGCTGGCTCGGCACGATCGGCCGGCACCTCATCTTCGGCATCCCGGCCACCGCGCTGCTCGTCGTCTTCCTGACCCTTGCCCAGCGGCGGACCGAGCGCCTGCATGTCGAGGCCGCCCGCCGCCTCGAGGCCGAGGATGCGCTCAAGCACGGCCAGCGCATGGAGGCGCTGGGACAACTGACCGGCGGCGTCGCGCACGACTTCAACAATCTGCTGACCGTGATCCGGGCCTCGGCCGACCTGTTGCGCCGGCCGGATCTGGCTGACGAACGGCGGCAGCGCTATATCGACGCGATCTCGGATACGGTGGCGCGCGCATCGAAGCTCACGTCGCAGCTCCTCGCGTTCGCCCGGCGCCAGACGCTGAAGCCCGAGGTCTTCGACATCGGCCGCAGCGTCGTCGCCCTGCGCGACATGACCAAGACCCTGGTCGGGTCACGCGTCGAGGTCGTGATCTCCGTTCCCGACGAGCCGTGCTACGTCAATTCCGACGCTGGCCAGTTCGAGACGGCGCTGATCAACCTGGCCGTCAATGCCCGCGACGCAATGGCCGGCCAGGGACGTCTCAGCATCACCGTCGCCCCCGCAGCGGCGCTGCCGACTCCGGCGGCGCCGCACGACCGTCCGCCGCTGGGCTATGTCGCCATCAACGTCCAGGACACCGGCGTCGGCATCCCGTCGGAGCATTTCGGACGCATCTTCGAGCCGTTCTTCACGACCAAGACCATCGGCCAGGGCACCGGCCTCGGCCTCTCGCAGGTGTTCGGCTTCGCCAAGCAGTCCGGCGGCGAAATCGGGGTCACGAGCGAGAAGGGCCGCGGCGCCACGTTCACGCTCTATCTGCCGCGCGTCGCTCCAGCCCAGGTGCAGCGCGGCGAGGACGGCAGCCATGCCGAGCCGATCGGCGGTCAAGGCATGTCGGTGCTGGTGGTCGAGGACAACATCGACGTCGGCAGGTCGGCGACCGAAGCGCTGGCCGAGCTCGGCTATCGGACCACGCTGGTCGACAACGCCCGGGACGCGCTGGAGGAGCTGATCGGCGGCACCAGCCGGTTCGACGTCGTCTTCACCGACGTCGTGATGCCCGGCATGACCGGGCTGGAACTTGCCGAGGAAATCAGGCGGCTCGAGCTCAACGTGCCGGTCGTGCTCGCGAGCGGTTACAGCCATGTGCTGGTGCAGCAGGGCACGCATGGCTTCGAGCTGTTGCGCAAGCCCTATTCGATCGAGGAATTGTCGCGCGTGCTGCACAAGGTCGTTCCGGTGCCGCTGTATCGCGCCCCACCCATGGCGCCGAACACGCAGGTGCCGTGAGACCGGCACGCATTGCGCGGGAACCCGGACGGGAACCTTCTGGTTGCGTTGCTGTTATCGCGCCATGGGACAGGTTCAGGACATCGCGCGGCCGGGGGCACAGGCGCCCGAGAAGGCGCCGATCATCGAGATCGCGGCCGAGAATGGCGCTGAGGTCGAGCCGCCGCCGCCCGAATTGGTGGAGCCTGATCCGGAGCTGTCGCCCGAAGAGGGCGAGCAACTGCGCAAGCGCTATCTGCTGACCCGGTTCTGGATCAGCGCCCGCGGTTACTGGGGCCGGAGCGGCGACCGTCTGGCGTGGGCGTTTACGGTCGGCCTGCTGGTCCTGATTGTCGCGACCGTCGCATTCCAGTATGGCATCAACGTCTGGAATCGGTCGATCTTCGACGCGATCGAGAAACGCGATTCCGCGACCGTCTTTCATCTCACCGCGATCTTCTTTCCGCTCGCGATCGGCAGCGTCATCCTCGGCGTCGCCCAGGTCTATGCGCGGATGGCGATCCAGCGGCGTTGGCGCGCGTGGCTGACCAACAGCGTCATCACCCGCTGGCTGACCAGCGGGCGCTACTATCAGCTCAATCTCGTCAGCGGCGACCACAAGAATCCGGAATACCGGATCGCCGAGGACCTGCGCGTCGCAACCGATTCGCCGGTCGACTTCATCGCCGGCGTGACCTCGGCGCTGCTGTCGGCCGCGACGTTCATCGTCGTGCTCTGGACCATCGGCGGCGCGCTGACGTTGCATCTCGGCGCGACCGAGATCACTATTCCCGGCTTTCTGGTCATTGCCGCGATCGTGTACGCCGCCATCGCCTCGGGCTCGATCATGACGATCGGCCGCCGCTTCGTGCAGGTGTCCGAGGACAAGAACCAGGCCGAGGCCGATTTCCGCTATACTCTGACCCGCGTCCGCGAAAACGGCGAGAGCATCGCCCTGCTCGGCGGCGAGACCGAAGAGCGCGCCGGCATCGATCGGACGTTCGGCAACGTGCTGCAGCAATGGGCGCGGCTCGCCGGCCAGCACATGCGCACCACGCTGGTGTCGCAGGGCTCGAGCCTCATCGCTCCGGTCGTGCCGCTGCTGTTGTGCGCGCCGAAATTTCTCGACGGCAGCATGACGCTCGGGCAGGTGATGCAGGCCGCGAGCGCGTTCACGATCGTTCAGACTGCGTTCGGCTGGCTGGTCGACAATTATCCGCGTCTCGCTGATTGGAACGCCTGTGCCCGCCGCATCGCCTCGCTGATGATGTCGCTCGACGCGCTGGAGCGTGCAGAGCGGGGCGACGGCATTGGCCGCATCAAGCGCGGCGAGACCGCCGGCGAAGCGATGCTCAGTCTGAATGATCTGCAGGTGACGCTCGACGACGGCACCGCCGTGGTCGGCGAAACCGAGGTCGTCGTCGATCCCGGCGAGCGACTCCTGGTCGCCGGCGAATCCGGCACCGGCAAGAGCACGCTGGTGCGCGCCATTGCCGGCCTGTGGCCGTGGGGCGGCGGCAGCATCGACTTCCATCCCGACCGGCGGCTGTTCATGCTGCCGCAGCGCCCCTACGTGCCCTCGGGCAGCCTGCGCCGGGCCGTCGCCTATCCCGGCGCCGCCGAGGACTGGAGCGTGGCGCAGGTCGGCGAAGCCCTGCACAAGGTCGGGCTCGATCATCTCAAGGACAAGATCGAGGAGGAGGCGCCGTGGGACCAGACGCTCTCGGGCGGCGAGAAGCAGCGCCTCGCCTTCGCGCGCCTGCTGCTGCACAGTCCCGACATCGTCGTGCTCGATGAGGCGACGTCCGCGCTCGACGAGAAGAGCCAGGACAAGATGATGGAGATGGTGACGAGCGAGCTGCCGAAGGCGACCATCGTGAGCGTGGCGCACCGGGTGGAGCTTGAGGCCTTCCACAGCCGCAAGATCGTGCTCGAGCGGCGCAAGGGCGGCGCCAAGCTCGTCAGCGACATCGATCTCATTCCGCGCAAGGGGAAGCGTCGCCTCATCGGACGTTTCCTGCGCCAGCGCAAGGCAGCCTGAGCGCCTCGCGCCCCTGCCGCAGCGCTGTCCCGCTGACGACACAATGCGGACACGCCGCCTGCATTGGAGATCGCAGCGAAACCGGCTATCACACGTCGCCTTCAGCCCAGGACGCGACCTTGACGCCCGACAACGATCCTTCTCCGCCTCCCTTTGGTGCCTTCGCTCCCAACGCCGCCCAGGCGCTGGTGATCCGGCTGGCGCACGGCTCCGGGCTCAAGCGCGGCGCGTTCCGGCCGATGTTGACGCGCGTCGTCAATGTGCTCGGGGCGGGCCCCGTTGACGTCGGCTATCAGGGCGCCTGTTTCCGCTTCTACCATCAGCTCAGTGCGACCGAGCGCGGCGCGCTGTTCAATCCCGACTACAATCGCGAGGAGCTGGATTTCCTGCGCAGCCACGTTCCGCAGGGCGGCGTGGTGGTGGATATCGGCGCCAATGTCGGAACGTTTGCCTTGCCGCTGGCCCGTCACGTCGGGCCCGACGGCCTCGTGATCGCGGTGGAGCCGCATCCGGTCACGCATGCGCGGCTGAGCTTCAACCGTGCTGCGTCCGCGCTGTCCCAGGTCAGGCTGGTGGCAGCGGCCGCAGGCGACAGCGACGGCGAGGTGATGATCGAGACGGACGGTGACAATCTCGGCGCCAGCCATATCGTGATCGGCGAGACCGGAGCGGACGCATTCAAGGTCCCATCGTTGCGGCTGCAGACCATCCTCGAACAGGCCGGAGCGACCAAGGTCGACGCGCTGAAGATCGACGTGGAAGGTTTCGAGGACCGCGTGCTGACCTGCTTCTTCCGTGACGCGCCTGCCGCCTTGTGGCCGCGGGCGGTGGTCATCGAACATCTGTCGCGCGACGAATGGCAGAACGACTGCCTCGCCGACATGCTCGGCCGCGGTTACCGCGAGAGCGGCCGCACCCGCAGCAACACGCTGCTGCTGCGCGGCTGAACCGCGCATCCGTCCGCTTTCCCTGCTACGTCCGGAACGCGGCGCCCCACGCTGCGTTGTCGGCCCTGACATCAAGGGAGCCGGCCATGAGCAATGACGACGCGCGCGATCAGGATCGCGTTTGGGACCTGATGAAGAAGATCGGATTTGCGATGCTGGTCACCCGCGACGGTGACAGGCTGCGAGCACGGCCGATGAGCGCCTATCTCGCGCGCGACGAGAACATGATCTATTTCCTCACCGACGCGCGGCGTCACAAGGACGAGGAGATCGCGCGGTCGCCGCAGATCAATCTGTCGTTTGCGGACGCCGGAGCCCAGAAATACGTCTCGCTGACGGGCACGGCAGCCGTCTCCAACGATCGCGGCAAGATCCGGGAGCTCTTCTCGACGCCGGCTAAGGCCTGGTGGGACAGCGCCGAGGATCCGAACATCCGCCTGTTGAAGATCACGCCTGATGACGCCGAGTTCTGGGATTCGCCCGGCACGGTCGTGAGCTACGTCAAGATGGCGGCGGCCGCGGTGACCGGCACGCGTCCCGACCTCGGCGACAACCGCAAGGTCGCGATGTGATGCCGATCGAACCGCCAGAGATTCCGCCGGCGACGCCGGGCCATCCGGTCGAACCACCGCAGGAAGACCCGGTCGGCAATCCGCAGCCCGACATTCCGCCGCCGGTGTACGAGCCTGATGCGCCGGCGCCGCCGCGCGAGCTGCCAGGGCCGACGCCGGACGAAATCCCCGGCCGAGGGCCGCTCGGTCCCACCACACCGAATCCGGCCACGGATTGACCGCGATTGGACGGTCATGATGATCGCCTGCCGAGGGTTTGGCCGCGAGCCGGTCCGCATCTCTGCGGTTACGCCAAGCCCTTGAAAATCAAGGCTGAATGAAACCTGAATGGCGGCCCTGCGGTGGTGGCTTCGCGTCGAAATAAATCCGCCTGCGGATTTGAACTGCGCCACAATCCGGCCTAACCCATACTCGTTGATCTCTCCGTGCTTGAAAAAGATCGTTCCGGGAAAACAAGACACATGAGCAAACTTCGCGTCCTGCTGCTGGCGACGACTGCGCTGTCGGCGATGCAACTGATGAGCTCCGGCTCCCACGCGCAGAGCGCGCCGATGATCATGGCGCAAGGTCCAGGCGGCCCCGGCGGCGAGGTCGGCCCGGACGGTCGGCCCAAGCAGCCGCCGCATGGTCAACCGCCAGGCCCGCCTCAGCGGCCGGCTGGCCCGCCGCCGGCCGCTGCACCGCCCCATCAGGCACCGCCTGCGCCGCCGCCCGCGGCGGCTCCGCCGCGTCCTGCTCCCCCACCGCCTCCCCCGGCTGCGGCACCGCGTCCCGCGCCGCCGCCTCCCCCGCCGCCACCCCGTGCGGAGCCACCGCGCCCCGCGCCCCCACCGCCCCCTCCGCCACGGGCCGAGCCACCACGTCCGGCTGCTCCGCCGCCGCGGGCTGAGCCGCCACATTCGGCACCGCCGCCTCCACGGGCTGAGCCGCCTGCACCTCCGCCGGCGCGTCCTGCGCCACCTGTTGCGGCTCCGCCGGTGCATACGCCGCCGCCTCCAGCGCCTCCGCCGGGGCCGCCGCGTGAGCCGGCACGTCCTGCGACTCCGCCTGCGCCCCCGCCGACGGCTGCTCCCGCGCGTCCAACGCCGCCCACGCCGCCCGTGGCCACGCCCGCCCCGCCACCTCCGCCGAGTCCGGCACCGAACCTGCGGCCGGGAACGCCGCCGTCAGCCGTGACACCCCCGCCTTCGTCGCCAGCGGCCGGGAACGCGTCGCCGCCTGCGCACTCGCCGGCTCCGTCCGCGGCGCCGTCTCCGCAGCCGACGCCGGCTCCGACTCCTCCGGTTGGCCCCGGGCAGCGGCCGCCGACACAGCCAGGTGCCGGCGCCCCGCCGCCTGGTGCTCCCCAGGGAGCACCCCCGCCACGCGGCGCGCCGACGCCGCCGGCCGGAACCGTCGCGCCTGCTCCGGGAACTCCGCCGGCGCCACCCGCGCCTCCGGCCACCCAGACGCCGTCGCAGCAAGGCACGCCGCCCGCAGCCGGGAGCCCGCCCGGCGGACGTCCGGGGACGCCCCCAGGAGCCCCGGGTGGTCCGCCTCCGGCGGCAGGTCCTGGTGCTGCCGGACCCGGTCCGGGACCCGCCGGCGCGCCGCAGGCCGGTCCTGGCGCTGTGCCGCCCGCCGGCCCCCCGGCCATGTCCAATCGGCCGCCGCCGCAGGTCACTGCGCCCATCCCGGCGCCGCCGCCGCCGACGGCACAGCAGCTCACGCCGATCGCGCCCGGCGCGCCGTTGGCGGGGCCGCAGCGGCTGGACGATTTCCGCGGCCAGCGCCGCGAGGTCCAGGAGGGCGGTCGCACGCTGATCTACGAGCCGGGCCGCGTCATCGTGCGCGATCCGAGCGGTCAGGAGTTCGTGCGTCATGACGAGCTTGAGCGCTTCCGCTACGGCGCGCGGGACATCCGCGTCCAGCAGGAGCGGGGAGAGACGCGCACGGTGGTGATCCGTCCCGACGGTAGCCAGATCGTCACGATCACCGCGCCGGACGGCCGGCTGCTGCGCCGCATCCGCCGCGACATCGGTGGCCGCGAGATCATCATCATCGACAACACCTACCGCGAT
>NZ_JAUEUL010000045.1:0-12836 GCF_032487575.1 Bradyrhizobium sp. SZCCHNRI1009
AGAAGAATCCACGCCATGCACCATGTCCAGTCTGTCTGAACCGGACAGCCGTGGGCTTGTCCCGGCCATCCACGTCGCTCCGCAAATACGATTTACATTGTGATCGTATCGAAGAGATCGTCCCAATCTGGATTAGTTGCAATGATCAGCCCGACCTTCCAGGCACGTGACCAATGCTTGATGTTGTGCTCGCGCTGGATCGCGCTCTGAATGTGTCGTCGAAGACTTCGAAGTAAACGAGCCGCTTCAAACCATATCGCTTAGTGAAGCCGTCGACGAGGCCAGATCGGTGCTGATACACCCGGCGCACGAGATCACTGGTCACACCGACGTACAGCGTGCCATTCGGACGATTGGTCATGAAATACACGTAGCCGCTCGCCATGTCGTCATACTGCAAGACGTGGATGGCCGGGACAAGCCCGGCCATGACGTGGGGAGAGAGCGAGGACCAAACTTCGGCAGCTCCCCGGGGCTGCGCTCGGTTCCCTACCGCCGCTCACCCCTGCTCAGCAGAAACACCCCCTGCTCGCCGAACATGTTCCAGAACCACCAGGGCATGGCGACGCGCAGGGGACGGCCGTAACTATCGAGGGCGACGGCGCGCTCCATCTTGACGCCGATCTCGTCGCAGAGCTGCACGAAGTCCTTGATGGTGCAGAAATGAATGTTCGGCGTGTCGTACCAGGTGAAGGGCAGATTGTCGGTGCGCGGCATGTGGCCACCGACCAGCAACTGCAGCCGCAGCCGCCAGAAGCCGAAATTCGGAAAGGTGACGATGGCGCGGCGGCCGATGCGCAGCAGGTTCTCCAGCACGACCTTGGGCTGCCGCGTCGCCTGCAGGGTCTGCGACAGAATCACGTAGTCGAACGCGTCGTCCGGATAATCGACGAGATCCGTATCGGCGTCGCCCTGCACCACCGCGAGCCCCTTGGCGACGCAATGGTTGACGCCCTCGCGGGACAGCTCGATGCCGCGGCCGTCGATGCCGCGGCTTTCCAGCAGTTGCAGCAGATCGCCATCGCCGCAGCCGATGTCGAGCACCTTGGAGCCGCGCTCGACCATGCCGGCGACCAGCAGATGATCAGGCCGATAGGCCAGCACCTCGCCGCCAGTGAAGCCGTTCAGCGGCAGCACACCCTGCATGCTCATAGCTCAGTCTCCCTTCGCATGGGCAAGCCCGCGCGCCTTGCCGGCGGAATCGAGAAACGCGCTGGCGATCTCGAAGAACTCGGGGACATCGAGCAGGAACGCGTCGTGGCCCCGGTCGGTCTCGATCTCGGCGAACGACACCCGCGCGCTGGAGGCGTTGAGCGCATGCACCAGCGCGCGCGACTCCGCAGTCGGAAACAGCCAGTCGCTGGTGAACGACACCACGCAAAAACGGGTCTTGATGCCGCGAAACGCCGCCGCCAGCACGCCGTCATGGTCGCCGGCGATGTCGAAATAATCCATCGCCCGCGTCAGATAGAGATAGGAGTTGGCGTCGAAGCGCTCGACGAAGGACGATCCCTGGTAGCGCAGGTAGCTCTCGACCTGGAAATCGGCGTCGAAGGAGAACGTCGGCAGCTCGCGGTCCTGCATGCGGCGGCCGAACTTGCGATGCAAGGCGGCGTCGGAGAGGTAGGTGATGTGCGCAGCCATGCGCGCCACAGCCAGGCCGCGATGCGGATGCGTGCCCTTGTCGGCGTAACGGCCGTGATCCCAGTCGGGATCGGCCATCACGGCCTGGCGGCCAAGCTCGTGGAAGGCGATGTTCTGCGCCGAGTGGCGCGTCGCGCAGGCGATCGCGAGATTGGCGAACACGCGCTGCGGATAGGCCACCGTCCATTGCAGCGCCTGCATGCCGCCCATCGAGCCGCCCACCACGGCGAACAGCGTGTCGATGCCGAGATGGTCGATCAGCATCGCCTGCGCCCGCACCATGTCGGGGATGGTGATGATCGGGAAATCGAGCCCCCACACCTTGCCGGTGGCGGGGTTCAGCGAGGCCGGCCCGGTCGAGCCCATGCAGCCGCCGATCACGTTGGAGCAGATGATGAAATAGCGGCCGGGATCGAGCGGGCGGCCGGGGCCGACCAGCGTCTCCCACCAGCCGGGCTTGCCGGTGACGGGATGGCGGTTGGCGACGTGCTGGTCGCCGGTCAGCGCGTGGCAGACCAGCACCGCGTTCGACCGGTCGGCATTGAGCTCGCCGTAGGTCTGGTAGGCGATCTGGAACGGCGACAGGTCGACGCCGCAATCGAGCCTGAGCGGCTTGTCGGCGCCGAACTGCGCCACCGGCGAGCTCGGATGATCGACCTCGTGCGAGCGCTCGTCGGGCGCGACCGTGCGCAACGCGGATGTAGGCGTCGCAGATTTGGACGTCGCAGATTTGGACTTCGGCGTCAGACCTGTCATGTCTCTCACCCCAGCCATCCGGCCAGGGCTCCCGAACCACGTGACACATCAGGCCATGAAAAACCCGGCCTGAACTGGGGTTCGGCCGGGATCGATAACGTCCCCGGCCTGTTTAGCGAGTTTTTTAACGTGGCTGCAAGCCGGCCGGCTCAAATGACCACGGAACGGGCAGAAACTAGTCCCGCGGGCGCTATTCGTCAAGGCAAGCTGGGGTTGACCGTTGGTCGGGCGCTCTGCCGCAGGTCAGCCAAGCCTGGATGGCGCAAGGTAAACTTGCTGTTGCGCAGGTCCGCGGCATCGGAGAGAACGGCATCCGTTCCTTTGGCCGCAGGTTTTCCCGTGGCCTCGCGAAGAGTGACACGGACCATGTCGAACCCGCCGCCCGCCCCGCCCTCGCTCGCCGATCTGCGCAAGGAGATCGATGCCATCGATGAGCAGGTCCATCAGTTGCTGATGAACAGGGCCGACATCATCGACCGGCTGATCAAGGTCAAGAAGACCCAGGAGGTTGGCTCGGCGTTCAGGCCCGCGCGCGAGGCCGACATGATGCGCCGCCTGGTGCAGCGCCATCGCGGCATCCTGCCGCTCGACACCGTCGAGGGGATCTGGCGCGTGATCGTCTCGACCTTCACCTATGTGCAGGCGCCGTTCTCGGTTCATGCCGACGTGTCGGTCGGCGAATCCGCGATGCGCGATTCCGCCAGGTTCCATTTCGGATTCGTGGTGCCCTACGTGCCGCATTTCAGCGCGCAAGCCGCGGTCGAGGCTGTGG
Source organism: Bradyrhizobium sp. SZCCHNRI1009 (assembly GCF_032487575.1). NCBI lineage: Bacteria > Pseudomonadati > Pseudomonadota > Alphaproteobacteria > Hyphomicrobiales > Nitrobacteraceae > Bradyrhizobium > Bradyrhizobium sp. SZCCHNRI1009. The sequence continues at coordinate 3,173 of NZ_JAUEUL010000045.1, forward strand.
CGCGCTCGAAGGGCGATCTCGCGCTGGTGTCGACGACCTCCGGCCATACGCCGTGGTGGATCACGCTCGAGCCCGTGGGCGCGCCAAAGATCATCGCGCGGATGCCGTTCATCGAGCGCGCCGACCATCCCGCCGCGCTGCCGGTGTTCGCGGTGTCGCGCGTCGCCGACGATGCGCTGGTGCTCGAGGTCGAGACCTGGAGCATCCGCGTCTCCGGCTGGAATGCGCAGGTGTCGCGGGCGCTGTCGCCGCTCGCCGACGTCATCGCGGTGCCCGATACCGCCTTCGACGGCGCCGCACTGCTGGTATCGATCGAGTCGCCGTCGAACCTCGACAAGATCAGGGCTGCCCTGATCGCGGCGGGCGCCTCGGTACGCTCCGCCGCCCTCGTCGGCGGCCATGCGAAACGCTATACGGTTCCGAGCTGAGACGCCTCGCGCCAGTGATGATTTTCCGGAGTTGACGATGAACCGCCCCGTGCCGAACCCCGGCATCCTCGATATCGCGCCCTATACACCGGGCAAGAGTCCCCAGCCGGAGCCGGGCCGCAAGGTTTTCAAACTGTCGGCCAATGAGACCCCGTTCGGCCCCTCGCCGAGGGCGATCGAGGCATTCAAGAGTGCGGCCACTCACCTGGAAGATTATCCGGAAGGGACTTCACGGGTGCTGCGCCAGGCGATCGGCCGCGCCTACGGCCTCGATCCCGACCGCATCGTCTGCGGCGCCGGCTCCGACGAGATCCTCAATCTGCTGGCACACACCTTTCTCGGCCAAGGCGACGAGGCGATCTCCACCGCCCACGGCTTCCTGGTCTATCCGATCGCGACCATGGCCTGCGGCGCCAGGAACGTGGTTGCCGCGGAGACGGAATATCGCACCGACGTCGACGCCATCCTTGCCGCGGTGACGCCGCGCACCAAGCTGGTCTGGCTCGCCAACCCGAACAACCCGACCGGCACCTACATCCCGTTCGACGAGGTCAAGCGGCTGCGCGCCGGCCTGCCGTCGCAGGTCGTGCTGGTGCTCGACGCCGCCTATGCCGATTACGTTTCGCGCAACGACTACGAGTTCGGGCTCGAGCTGGTCGCCACGACCGAGAACACCGTCGTCACCCACACCTTTTCCAAGATCCACGGGCTCGCGGCGCTCCGCGTTGGCTGGATGTTCGGCCCGGCGCATATCGTCGATGCGATCAACCGCATCCGCGGGCCGTTCAACGTTTCCTCACCGGCGATGCTCGCGGCGGTCGCCGCGATCGAGGACACCGCGCATCAGCAGATGTCGAAGACGCACACGGAAACGTGGCGCAACTGGCTGACCGAGGAGATCGGCAAGCTTGGGCTGAAGGTGACGCCGAGTGTCACCAATTTCATCCTGATCCACTTCCCGACCGACAAGGGCAAGACCGCGGTCGAGGCCGACGAATTCCTGACCCGGCGCGGCCTCGTGCTGCGCGCGCTCGCCAACTACAAGCTGCCGAACGCGTTGCGCATGACGATCGGCACCGAGGAGGCCAATCGTCTGGTCGTGGAGGCTCTCAGCGAATTCATGAGGGCGACATGAGCGTCGCGGGGCGATTCGAACGCGTCGCGCTGATCGGCTTCGGCCTGATCGGCGGCTCGATCGCGCGCGCGGCGCGGCTGCAGGGCGTGGCCGGCGAGATCGTCACCACGGCGCGCTCGGAGAAGACGCGCGCGCGTGTCGCCGAGCTCGGCGTCGTCGACCGCGTCGTCGCGAGCAATGAAGAGGCGGTCAAGGACGCCGATCTCGTCATCCTCTGCATTCCCGTCGGCGCCTGCGGTCCGGTTGCGGCCGAGATCGCGCCGCATCTGAAGCCGGGCGCCGTCGTCTCCGACGTTGGCTCGGTGAAAGGCGCGATCGTGCGCGACATGGCGCCGCATCTTCCGGCGAACGTCCACTTCGTGCCGGCCCATCCCGTGGCCGGCACCGAGAATTCCGGGCCCGATTCCGGCTTCGCCGAGCTGTTCATCAACCGCTGGTGCATCCTGACGCCGCCCGACGGCGTCGATGCCGGCGCGATCGATCGTCTGCGTGCATTCTGGACGGCGCTCGGCGCCAAGGTCGAGATCATGACGCCGGACCATCACGACCGCGTGCTCGCGATCACCAGCCACCTACCGCATCTGATCGCCTACACCATCGTCGGCACCGCCGACGAGCTGGCGCAGGTGACCGAGTCCGAGGTGATCAAATTCTCCGCCGGCGGCTTCCGCGACTTCACCCGCATCGCCGCCTCCGATCCGACGATGTGGCGCGACATCTTCCTGAGCAACAAGGATGCCGTGCTCGACATGCTCGGCACCTTCACCGAGGACCTGTCGAAGCTGACGCGGGCGATCCGGCGCGGCGACGGCGAGGCGCTGTTCGATCACTTCACCCGCACGCGCGCGATCCGCCGCGGCATCGTCGATATCGGCCAGGATTCGGCGGCGCCGGATTTCGGCCGGCCGCTGCCGCAGTTGAAGAAGAGCTGAGGTCAGAACAGCGGCGGGACACGGGCGACCTTGAACGGACCGAGCACGACGACGCCGTCGGAGAACCGCAGCGGGAAGGTCCGCGCCTTGCGGCCTTCGAGGGTGGCCTCCTTGCCGAGCGCATTGATGCCAAGTGCGACGCCGACATTGGCGTTCTGCTTGACGACCTTGCCGAGGCCGGGAATGGCGCGGTCGAGCGCACCGAGCAGGTTGTTGACGTCCTGCGACTTCACACCGGGCGCCACGCGGTCGAGCGTTCCCTGCGGCACGCCGTTCTCGAGCATCTTGTCGAGGCCGAGCGCCGGGATGACCTTTTCGATCCCGGCGACCGTCATCTGCACCTCGCCATCGATGTTGCCGTTGGCGGTCAGGCTGAGCGTGCCCGAGGCAACGGCGAGCAACTCGCCCTGCTGGATGCGCGATTGGACGATCTCGACATGACCGCCGGCGGCCTGGATCTCGCGAAACCGCTCCGGCCAGGGTTTGGGCCGGAAGTCCTTCAGACCGGTGACGCGGGCCTGGATGTCGGCATTGAACGGTTCGGCCAGCAGCGGATGACCGCCCTGGATGCTGCCGTTTTCGATCTGCAGCGCAGTCTCCAGCACCGGATGATCCGACGGCGTGCCCTCGGCGAGACGGCCGTGCAATTCGGCATGATCGGCGCGCGCTGCGGGCACGGCGGTGTTGCCCTCGATGCGGTCGATGGTCGGTTGTTCGAACACGAGGTCGGCGCGCTGCGGCGGCCCCGGGAGGCCGCGGACGCTGGCCTCGCCGACGCGCCAGTTCACGGAGAACGACGCCGGTCCACGACCATCGGCAATCGTCGCGGGTCCCTTGAACTCCGCGATGATCCGCTTCGGGTCCCAAACCTGGGCGACGACGAGGATCTCGTCGAGCTTCGCATTCATCAAGGGCGTACCGGCCGCCTGCGAAAACAGCGCCACGCTTGGATCCGTGCAGCGGACCTCGAGCCGGAACGGGAAGCCCGCGACCGAGCGCTTCGCGCAGTCATAGACGCGTCCCGATTTTGCTTCGCGCGCACGCCAGGCGTCGGCCTGGACATCCACTTGCGAAGCGGCGAAGAACCAGAATGCGCTCCACGCAACAGCGGCGATCAGGAGCAGGACGGGAGCGATGAAAAGCCCCCAGCGAGAGCGCCTGCGCGGCGGTTGCGGCGAACGAGACATGCAGGACACCCTTTGGGCAGCAATTTTGGCAATTCGGCGATCACGGATTGTGTATCTAAATTAACAATTCGCGAGCACCGTACTTAGGCTTCCGCATTGATGTCCGCAATGACCCTCTCCGAACCCGACCTTCCCGATGGCGACCTCTGGGTGTTCGGCTATGGCTCGCTGATGTGGCGGCCCGGATTCGCCTTTCTCGAGCAGGTGCCGGCGCGGCTGATCGGCGAGCATCGCGCGCTCTGTGTGTATTCGTTCGTCCACCGCGGAACGCCGGAGAAGCCGGGCCTCGTCCTCGGTCTCGATCGCGGCGGCGCGTGTCGCGGCATTGCGTTTCGGGTCGCAGCAGACAAGCGCGACGAGACCATCGCCTACTTGCGGGCGCGTGAGCAGGTGACCTCGGTCTATCGCGAAGTGACGCGCTCGGTTTGGCTTGAAAACGAAGCGCGCGAGCGGGTGAGCGCATTGGTCTACGTGGTCGATCGCGGCCATGTGCAATATGCAGGCCGGCTGTCGCCGCAGGAGCAGTTGCGCCATGTGCGCCAGGGTCACGGCCAGTCCGGCGCCAATCGCGACTACGTGATCTCGACCGTGAAGGCGATCGAGGCGCAGGGCTTTCGCGACACGCAGTTGCATCGGCTGGCGACGATGCTGCACGATGACGGCCACTCGCTGCATCCTGCGCCAGGCAAGACATAGCCCTCAGGCCTTCACCGGTGCCGGCACCCGGCCAAACAACCGCGCCTGTTCCGCCTGCCCCGCGGCAACGAGCCGGCCGGTCGCCTCTTCGATCACGCTCTGAATCCGCGCCATGAACTCATCGCGCGGCAGGCCAGGCGGCAGCGGATCGAGAAACTCCACGACGAGCGTGCCCGGATAGCGCAGAAATGTGCGGCGTGGCCAAAACAGCCCCGAATTCAGGGCCACCGGCAGGCAGGGTACGCCGCAATCCGTGTAGATCAGGCCAACCCCGCCCTTGTAGTCCGGCGGTGCGCCCGCCGGACGCCGGGTGCCTTCCGGGAAGATCACAAACTGACGGCCGTGCTTCACCTCCTCCGCCGCCCGCCGCATCACCTGCTTCAACGCGCGGGCGCCGGAGCTGCGGTCGATCGCGATCATGTCCGCCTTGACGAGATACTGTCCGAACAAGGGAATCCGCAGCAGCTCGCGCTTGAGAACGAAGAACGGCGCATCGAAGAAATGCAGCAGCGAGATCGTCTCCCACATCGACTGATGCTTGGCGGCGACGATCAGCGGCCCCTTCGGGATCTTCTCGACGCCGCGATATTCGACGCGGATGTTGCAGACGACGCGCATCAACAAGATGTTGCTCTGCGCCCACCAGTTGGCGACGCGCAGCAGTGCCTTGCGGGGCATGGCCAGGGTCGGCAACGCGATCAGCGCCCAGAGCACGAAGTTCGGGTAGAACAGGATGTTGAACAGCAGCGAACGCAGGAAGATCGAGACCATCAGAAACCCAGTTCAATTGGCTTGCGCCGTCGTCGGTCGGCGCGACACCGAGCCGGTTGGCGGATCGACCTCGGGCACGAGATCGAGGCCGAGATCGGCCAGCCGCAGCCGCATCTCGGCGGCGACATATTTGGCGTATTCGGACAGCAGAAGTCGCACCGTCGGCGCGCTGGTCCACCACGGCTCGTCGCGCCATTTCTCGCCGACAACGGCATAGGGAATGAGATCCATGCTTGGCATCGCATGCGAGAGTTCGACGATGGCCCGCGGCATGTGATAGTTCGACGTCACCACGATCAGCGACTTGAAGCCGCGCTCGCTGGCCCATCGCCGCGTCTGCGCGGCGTTGCTGCGGGTGTTGATCGCCGAATAATCCAGATCGACGCAGCAGTTGATGAACGATCGCGCCTCGGGCAGCGACCGGGTGATGTCGCTGGCCTCGTTTGTCGGGTGCACGCCGGAGATCAGCAGCCGCCGGCCATAGCCTCCCGCCAGGAGTTCCACCGCGTCCGATACGCGTGACGAGCCGCCGGTCAGGACCACGATTCCGTCCGCCTTGCGCTCGGGCTGGATCTCGGCGCCCCGCAATTGCGAGAGGAAGCCGACGAAACCGACCGCCGCGACGAAGAAGCCGACCCCGAGCGTCGCCACGGCGCCCGCGACCGTCCGCCACACCGCCACGGTGAGCGGCAGCTTTCGCCTGCTATGGTCGGTCTCCGGCTCCATGCAACGCCTGGCTTGTCCTTGCCTGCCTGCGCGCGGCGCCATGCCGTCGCGCGATCCCGTCGTTCAAGTCCGGGAACGCAGGCAGGTTTCGCCGGCCTCCCGATCACGTTCGCTCGCCGCCGATCCTGGCGCGCGACCTCCGCCGTGTTCGTGACCCAGCTCACCCCGTCCTGCCTCATCCCGGCGCAGACGATTTTAGGCGGTTTTCGGGCCAAGTGAAATCCGCAACGAGACGGCTGGGGATAGAAGCCGCCATCAGTCGATGCTCGCCAGCGTCGTGAACAGGGTCCGGCGTGCGGCCCAGCCGGTCACCGCGGCGATCACCACGGCCTGCAGCGCGATCGCGACATAGCCGAGCGGGCGCAGCGAGAACGTCCCCAGCAACGCCGCGAACTGATCGCCGACGGGGGTGCCGGAGAACCAGTTGGCGATCGACTCCGAGAATCCGAATCCGAGCATCGCAAGGCCGCCGCCGATCACGCCCCCCTCCAGTCCGAGCTGCAGGAAGTGCCGCAGGAAGTGATTGGCGATGTAGCGGTCACCGGCGCCGACGAAGTGCAGCACCTCGACGATCGGCCGGTTCGCGGCCATCGCGCCGCGGGTCGCGAACGACACCGAGATGATGGTGGCCGCGATCACCAGCACGAGAATGCCGAAGCCTGCAAACAGGGTCGCGCCGGTCATCGAGCGCATCCGCTCGATCCAGGCGCGGTGGTCGTCCACGCTGGCGGTCGGCGCAACCTGGGTTACGCGGGTGCGCAGGGCGTTGAGATCGAAGCTGGTGCCGGGCTGGACGCGCGCAATGATCACGCGCGGCACCGGAAGCTCGTCGAACGACAGGCCGCTGCCGAGCCACGGCTCCAGCAGCTTGCTGGATTCCTCCTTGGTGAAGGGCCGGACCTCGACGATGCCCGACTGCCCCCGCATCGCGTCCGTCACCAGGGCAATGTCACGCTCGATGTCGCGGCCGGTCTTGGGACGGACCTGGACCGTGATCTCGCTCGCGACCTCCGACTGCCACTCGGCCGCGGACTCGCTGACCAGCAGCACGCCGCCGGTCGTGATCGAGGCCAGGAAGGTCATGATCGCGACCACGGCGACCAGCGCGCGGCCCGCGATCGAGGCGCGCGGCACGATCGGCGACACGATGCGGGCCTGCGCCGGCAGTTGCGGGCGGTCGTCGCCGAGATCGACCAGAAGGCCGCGATCGTCTACGCTACTCATAGATGTGCAATCGTCCCTGATGCAGCACCAGCCGGCGGGCCTCGTATTGGTCCATCAGCGTGATGTCATGGGTTGCGATGATCACCGCCGTGCCCGAGCGGTTCAGCTCGATGAATAGCCGCAGAAGGCGGCGACCCAGTGTCGGATCGACGTTGCCGGTCGGCTCGTCCGCGAGCAGCAGCTGCGGCCGCGAGATCACGGCGCGCGCGATCGCCGCGCGCTGCTTCTCACCGCCCGACAGGATCGGCGGCAGCGCATCCATGCGCTCGCCGAGACCGACCCATTTCAGGAGGTCGATGACCTCCTTGCGGTAGCTCGACTCGTCGCGGCCCATGACCCGAAACGGCAGCGCCACGTTCTCGTAGGTCGTCATGTGGTCGAGCAGCCGGAAATCCTGCAGCACGATGCCGATGCGCTTGCGCAGATCGGCGATCTCCTCCTTGCTGAGCAGCGAGATGTCGTAGCCGAACAGATTGACCAGGCCGCGGGTCGGCCGCAGCGACAGGAACAGCAGCTTCAGCAGCGAGGTCTTGCCGGCGCCCGACGGGCCGGTGAGAAACTGGAAGGAATGGGCCGGAACCTGGAAACTGAGGTCGCGGAGGATCTCCGGCCCCAGTCCATAGCGCAGCCCAACATTTTCGAACCGAACCAAAGCGTCAGCTCCGTTCGACCGCGTGCGCGGCAGACCCGCACGCTCCAAGCTCAGCGGTACGATGGCCCGATTGAGCGCCCGTTATGGTTTCCGGTTCGTTAACGGTCGCCGTGTACCATTGGCGCGATTGAGTTCCGAAGTTCGTCGACATGGCGGTCCTTGTAGCACGAACTGTCGGAAACAAAGCGGCAATGGCCGTTGGAGAACCGGCGCGATGTTCATCGTTTGCCCTCATTGTACGACATCTTATGCCATCGACTTGGCAACCCTGGGTATGGCCGGCCGCAGCGTACGCTGTTCCCGTTGCAAGGAGGTCTGGCTGGCGCGACCGGAGGATGCGGTCGAGGCGCCCGCCCCCATGCCTGCCATGGCGGAGGCCGGCGCGGCCGCCGCGCCGCGTGACGCCGCCGACGAGTGGGAAGCCCTCGCCCGCCAGGAAGACGACGACGACGGACGCCAGCCCGAGGTGGAAAGTCCGCCGCTGGCCGCCGGCTGGCCCGAGGACGCGCTCGCCGAGCCCGAGGACGACACCGAAGAGGCCGAGCAGCCGGTGCAGAGCGGGGCTTCGCGCCTCGCCGGTCTCCGCACGCTCATCAGGCGCCCGAAATTGCCGGATGTCCCAGGCAATAGGCTGTTGAACCTGCCGGTGCTGACGGCCGCCATGGCGGCGCTCACGATTGCGCTGGTGGTGTGGCGCGCCGACGTCGTCAGGCTGCTGCCGCAGACGGCGTCGTTCTACAAGCTGGTCGGGCTCGAGGTGAACCTGCGCGGCCTGAGCTTCAAGGACGTGAAGGTCGCGACCGAAACCGTCGACGGCAAGCCGGTGCTGGTGATCGAGGGGACGATCGTCAGCCTGACGAAGAAACCGGTCGACCTGCCGCGGCTGCGCTTCAGCGTCCGTGACGCGCAGGGCACCGAGATCTACGCCTGGAACACCCTGCTCGAGCAGACCGCGCTCAAGCCCGGTGAGCGCACGACGTTCAAGTCGCGGCTCGCCTCGCCCCCTCCCGAAGGCCGCAATATCGATATACGGTTCTTCAACCGGCGCGATCTCGCCGCCGGCAGTGCATGATGGTTCCGGTCTCGTGGGTCGCCCGCGGGGCCCACGACACGGAGACGAAACGACATGTCGCGCGTGCTGATCGCCGACGACGAAGATTCGATGCGGACCTTGGTCGCGCGCGCCATTGCCATGGATGGACATGAGATCGTGACGGCGCAGGACGGTGCCGAGGCGCTCGACATCCTGACGCGCGAGGCCGGCGCCTTCGACCTGTTGCTGACCGACATCCAGATGCCCATCATGGACGGCATCGCGCTGGCACTGTCGGCAGCACGCGATTTTCCCGACCTCACCATCCTGCTGATGACCGGCTTTGCCCATCAGCGCGAGCGGGCGTCGAATCTCAGCGCAATCGCACACGACGTCATCACCAAGCCGTTCTCGGTCGCCGACATCCGCACCGCGGTGGCCGATGCGCTGGCGTCGAAGGCGGCGAAGGCGTAGGCGCCTGCGCGAAGCGTCGCCTGCCAGACGCCGGATGGCTCGCGCATTGGGATCTGCCCCTTAGCTGCGATCCGCGGTATTCCTGCATTCTCCGCTGCCGTCCCTGCGAACGCAGGGCCCCATAACCACCGGCGGCTGTTGAAGCACGACGCTGGTCCCCCATCGTGTGCAATGACATCGTCCTGTGGCTATGGGTCCCGGGTCGGCACCACGCCGTCGCTTCGCGTCGTCGTGGCTTGCCCGGGACGACAGTTACATTTTGGCGCACGCCTGCATTCCCGCGGCGTATCTCGCCCGAGCTCTGCCGGTCGTCGTCGCCCTCAACAGGTCGGAGGGCGCAGGGAATGCCGGGTGAAGGCCTCACCCATGGCCCGCCTGCGAAAAAAATGCAGGCGGCAGGTACCAC
>NZ_JAUEUL010000046.1:0-9669 GCF_032487575.1 Bradyrhizobium sp. SZCCHNRI1009
TCGCTGCAGAAGCACTATCACCGGTCCGAGCACTGGATCGTGGTGCGCGGCGCGGCGCGGGTCACGGTGAACGAGACCGTTCAGACCGTGCATGAGAACGAATCGATCTACATTCCGATGGGCGCGGTGCACCGGCTGGAGAACCCGGGCAAGATCCTCTTGGAGCTGATCGAGGTCCAGACCGGGTCCTACCTCGGCGAGGACGATATCATCCGTATCGAGGACGATTACCGCCGCGAGTAGGGCGGGGTCTCGCCGCGAATCACGCGAGCCGTGCTAGACAGCCCCGGACGTCGTCCGCCGGAGAGCTTCCTTGCAAAGCACGATCGGATCGCGTGCGTTCCAGAACGCGCGCTTGCAGAAGAAGAGCCGCAAGCAGGCCGACGGCCTGCTGCCGAAGGCCGTCGAGGCCTACCGGGCGGGCCGGCATGCCGATGCCCAGGCCATCTGCGGTCAGGCGCTGGCCCTCGTGCCCGACCATTTCGACGCGCTTCACCTTCTCGGCGCCTCGGCGCTCGACAGTGGCCGGCTCGACCTCGCCGAGCAGGCCCTGACCCGCGCCGTCGCGGTGGAGCCGCGCAATGCCGAAGCCCTTGCCAATCTCGGCCTCGCGCTGTTCAGCGTGAAGCGCTACGAGGAGGCGCGCGCGGTGCAGGAGCGCGCCGTTGCGCTCAAGCCCAATTTCGCCACGGCGCTGACCAGCCTCGGCAACACCCTGATGAACATGCAGCTGTTCGCGCAGGCGATCGAGGTGCACGACCGCGCCATCGCGCTGAAGCCCGACTTCGCCGACGCCTACTGCAATCGCGGCATGGCGCAACTGCTCCTGCTGCGCAACGAGGAGGCCAGACAGAGTTTCGACCGCGCCCTGGCGCTGGCGCCGCGGCACATGCAGGCGACGTTCGGCAAGGGACTGGTCAGCGTCAACCTGCGGCACCTCGAGCAGGCGCTGGCCGCCTTCAACGCCGCGCTTGCCATGAAGCCGGGGACGGCGGCCGTCATCGCGCAGCGTGGCCGGCTCTATGTGCAGATGGGACGGTTCGCCGAGGCCGAGGCCGATTTCGATGCCGCGCTGGCGATCGACCCCGGGCTCGAAGCGGCGCTGCTCGGCAAGGCGCATGTCTGCGTGCTCACCGAGCGGATCGCGCCAGCGATGCTGGCCTGCAAGCGGGTGCTGGAGCAGAATCCGGCGTCGGAAGTCGCGCTGATCTGGCTCGGCACGTGCCTCGCGAAGCAGGGCGACACGGCCGGCGCCATCCAGCACTTCGATCGCGCCCTCGAGATCAAGCCGGATTTCGAGGATGCGATCATGAAGAAGATCTTCGCGCTCGATTTCTATCCCGGCGCCGACGTCGCCCTGCATCAGGCCGTCCGCCGCGAATGGTGGGAGCGGATCGGTGCGCATATCCCGCAGCGCCAGCTTGCCGCCATCGACCGCGATCCGGATCGCCGCATCACGGTCGGCTATGTGTCGTCCGACTTCCGCAGCCATTCGGCCGCGCTGACCTTCCTTCCGGTGCTGCGCCATCACGACCACGCGGCGTTCAAGGTCATCTGCTACTCGTGCTCGCCGCTGGTCGATTCCGTCACCGAGCAGTGCAAGGCTGCAGCCGATGGCTGGATCGAGGCCTCTCAGTTGTCCGACGATGAACTCGCCGATCGCATCCAGGCCGATCAGGTCGACATTCTCGTCGACCTCTCCGGTCATTCGGCCGGCAACCGGCTCACCGTGTTCGCCCGCAAGCCCGCGCCGATCCAGGTCACCGCGTGGGGCAATGCGACCGGCACCGGCCTGCCCACCATGGACTACTTCTTCGCCGATCCGGTGACGGTGCCGGCGGCAGTACGGCCGCTGTTCGCCGAGCAGGTCTACGATCTGCCGGCACTGATCACCACGGATCCTCTGCCGGACGCGCAGCCGACACCGCTGCCGATGTTGCGCAACGGCTACGTCACCTTCGGTGTCTTCAACCGCGTCGACAAGATCTCCGACGAGGTGCTGACGGTGTGGTCGGCGCTGCTCCGGGCGCTGCCGGACGCCCGCGTCGTGATCAAGAACGGCGCGCTTGAGGATGCATTCCTGCGCGACACGCTGATCGCCCGCTTCGCCGCGCACGGCGTCGGCGAGAGCCGCCTTACGTGTCTGGGCGCGTCGATGCGCCATGAGCACATCGCAGCGTTCGCCAACATCGACATCTCGCTCGATCCGTTCCCGCAGAATGGCGGCGTCAGCACCTGGGAATCGCTGCAGGCCGGCGTGCCCGTGGTTGCCAAGCTCGGCAGCAGCGCGGCGTCGCGGGCCGGCGGCGCGATCGTCAAGGCGGTCGGGCTCGACGACTGGGTGGCCGAGGACGACGAGGGCTACATCGCGATCGCCGTGCGACACGCGGCCCAGCCGGCCGAGCTGGCTCGGCTCCGCGCCGAGCTGCCGGCGCGGGTGGCCAACTCCGCTGCCGGCAATGTCGAGACCTACACGCGCAAGGTCGAGGAAGGCTATCGCCAGTTCTGGCGCCGCTATTGTGCCGCCGGCGGCTGAGCGCCGTCCGCAGTACGCCTGTTCTGTCGATCTACGCGTCACTCCGGAGGCCGTCTTTTGGCAAGCGACGTCGGTTCCCGCGCGTTTCAGAATGCGAGGCTGCAGAAGAAGCATCGCAAGCAGGCCGATGCGCTGATGCAACAGGCCGTCGCCGCTTATCGCGGCGGCCGTCGCGCCGAGGCGCAGGCGGTCTGCGGCCAGATCCTGGCGCTGCTGCCCGATCATTTCGATGCGTTGCATCTGCTCGGCGTGACGGCGCTCGACGGCGGACAAATGGAGATGGCCGAGCAGGCGCTCATCAAGGCCGTCGAGATCGAGCCGCGGAATGCCGAGGCGCTCTCCAATCTCGGTCTGGCGCTGTTCAACCGCAAGCGCTTCGAGGAGGCGCGCAAATGCCAGGAGCGGGCAATCGCGCTGAAGCCGAATCTGCTCGTGGCGATCACCGGCCTCGGCAACACGCTGATGCGGCTGGGGCGGCCGGAGGAGGCGATCGCCGCGCATGACCGGGCGATCGCGCTCAAGCCGGACTATGCCGACGCCTATTGCAATCGCGGCATGGCGCTGCTTCCGCTCGCCCGCAATGCGGAGGCCAATGCGAGCTTCGATCGCGCATTGTCGCTCAACCCGCGCCACATGGAGGCGATGTTCGGCAAGGGCCTCGCCAGCATCAATCTGCGCCATTCCGACGAGGCGCTCGCGGCGTTCGACGCCGCGCTTGCAATCAAGTCCAATGCCGCGCAGGTGCTGGCACAGCGCGGCCGCCTGCACCAGCAGGCCGGACGGTTCGAGCGGGCCATGGCCGACTTCAAGGCCGCCCTGGCGCTCGATCCATGGCAGGACGTGGCGTTGCTGGGCTTCGCGCAGCTCAGCGCCATCAAGGACAATATCGCGCCGGCGATGGACGCGTGCCGCAAGGTGCTGGAGCTCAATCCGGCCTCCGAGGTCGCCTGGACCTGGCTCGGCGAATGCTTCTGCAAGCAGGGCGATCTCGCAACGGCCTTGCAGCACTTCGAGCGTGCGCTCGAGATCAAGCCGGATTTCGGTGATGCGATCACTGCCAAGATCTTCCTGCTCGACTTCATGCCGGACACCGACTTCGCTCAGCACCAGGCGGCGCGCCGGGAATGGTGGACCAGGATCGGCAGCAAGATCGTGCGCCGGCCGCCGCCGGTCCGCGACCGCGATCCGGAGCGGCGGCTGACCATCGGCTACGTCTCCTCCGATTTCAGGAATCACTCGGCTGCGCTGGTGTTCCTGCCCGTCCTGCGCCACCACGACCATCAGGCGTTCAAGGTCGTCTGCTACTCCTGCTCGCCGCTGCAGGATGGCATGACCGAGCGCTGCCGTTCCGCCGCCGACCTCTGGGTCGACGCCTCGCAGATGTCCGATGAGGAACTGAGCGATCGCATCGAGGCTGATCAGGTCGATATCCTCGTCGACCTCTCCGGCCATTCGGCCGGCAACCGGCTGCCGGTGTTCGCGCGCAAGCCGGCGCCGGTGCAGGTCACCGCGTGGGGCAGCGGCACCGGAACGGGGCTTCCGACCATCGACTACTTCTTCGCCGATCCGGTGACCGTGCCCGAGGCCGCGCGTCCTCTGTTTGCCGAGCAGGTCTACGACCTGCCGGCCGTCATCACCACCGATCCCTTGCCGGGATGGCAGCCGACGCCGCTGCCGATGCTGCGCAACGGCTACGTTACGTTCGGCGTCTTCAACCGCATCGACAAGATCTCCGAGCCCGCGCTCGCGCTGTGGTCGCGGTTGATGGGCGCGCTGCCGGACTCGCGGATCATCATCAAGAACGGCGCGCTCGACGAGCCCCTGCTGCGCGATGGCCTCGTGGCTCGGTTCGTGGCGCATGGCATCGCCGAGGGGCGCATCACCTGCCTCGGCCTGTCGACGCGCGATCAGCACATCGCGCAGTTCGCCGCGATCGACATGTCGCTCGATCCATTCCCGCAGAATGGCGGCGTCAGCACCTGGGAGTCGCTGCAGGCCGGCGTGCCCGTCATCGCCAGGCTCGGCCACGGCGCCGCGGCGCGGGCCGCGGCCGCCATCAACACGGCGGTCGGGCTCGCAGAGTTCGTGGCGGAGGACGATGACGGGTACATCGCCATCGCCCTGAAGCATGCGGCGCAGCCCGCGGAGCTGGCGAAGCTGCGGGCGCAACTGCCGGCGATGGTCGCGAACTCCGCCGCCGGCAATGTCGAGACCTACACGCGCAAGGTGGAGGAGGGCTATCGTCTGTTCTGGCGCCGTTATTGTGCCTCCTCCTGATCGTGGCGGCTACAGCCGCGCTGCACCGACGATGCGCCCGTCCGCCGCTTCGAGAATCACCGCGGCATCCTCGCCCTCGGGCATCGGTTCGGTCAGGCGCAGCGCGCTGCCGCTCCAATCTGCCAGCGGGCGCACCGAGCGCACCACGTTCAGCTCCTCCAGCGTGCGGCCGCCATTCTCGCCGCGGCGGATCGACGTTTCATGCCGATGATCGAAGCCGACCAGGAGCAGGCGTCCGCGTCCTTCACCGCCGCCGACCTCGACCGTGAGCTTGTCGCCATTGCGTGCGAGCTTGAGGCGCGCCGCCGTCGCGCTCGCGCCTCTGGCGCGATCGATCGCAGGTCCGACCTCCGCCCGGTTGGAGCCGACATGGCTCGTCGTGCCGTCGACGACGATCTCCGGCGTGTAGGAGCCGTCGCCGAAACGGCTGCCGTAGCGGGCCTGGCGATCGGTGGCGGCCGGCAGCGAGAACGGGTCCTTCCAGCCCAGCCGGTCCCAATAGGTGACGTGAAAGGCGAGCGGCAGCACGTCGCGGCGCTGCCGCACCATTTCGTTCAGATAGGCATTTGCAGGCGGGCAGGAGGAGCAGCCCTGCGAGGTGAACAGCTCGATGACGACGGGCCGATCCGTTGCGGCGGCCGATGGCGACCACGGGGCAAGCGATGCGAGCAGCACGGCGAAGGCGGAGGCGTGGCGGAACGAGGCGAGGCTGAGGGGCATGGGTGTTCTCCCGCGTTGTGACGTGATCTCCTTCGCTGGCGGGAGCCATCGCGTTACCTCCTGCCGCGGCCAACACGCAGGCGTGAAGACGCATCCACCGTTACTTTCGCGACCTGTCGTGACGCGTGAGCAGGGCGCCCGCCACACCTGAAGCGCATCGCGCACGCCATTCAAAAGACAGCGTTTTTCGTCCGTGCCGGATGTAACTTTCTGAATCAAATCGTGTCCTGAAAAGGCTTTCCGCATTCGCCTCGCTTCGAGCGGCATGCTAGGAGAGCTTCGACCGGTGATTTGCAGTTCGTTAACCGTTGCGGCCAATCCGTGACGTCGCAAGCCGGGGGCATTGATGGGGTCGATGACATGAGTTCCAAGGGGGCGGGCCACAAGGCCGAGCTGAGGCAGGCGCTGCGCGTCGGCGTGATCGGAGCCGGCGTGATGGGCAGCAATCATGCCCGCGTGCTCGCCGGACTGCCCGACGTGCATCTGGTCGGCGTGGTCGATCCGCTGCCCGCGCATCGCAGCCGCGTCACCGAGCTTGCGAACTGCCCGACCTTCGAGAGCCTCGACCAGCTCGTCGCGGAGGGCGTCGACGCCGTGACCATTGCGGCGCCGACGCATCTGCATCATGAGCTTGCGCTGGCCTGCATCGCGCGCAAGGTTCACCTGATGGTCGAGAAGCCGATCGCCTCGACGGTGGACGAGGGCAGGGAGATCGTCTCGGCCGCGCATCGCGCCGGCGTCACCCTGATGATCGGCCATGTCGAGCGCTTCAATCCGGCGGTGGCCGCGATCAAGAAGGCGATCGCCGGCGAGGACATCCTGTCGATCGCGATCACCCGCGTCGGCCCGTTCCCGCCGCGCATGTCCAATGTCGGCGTCGTCATCGATCTCGCCGTGCACGACATCGATCTCATCCGGTGGTTCACCGAATCCGACATCATCGAGGTGCAGCCGCAACTGTCGAGCGCGGTGGCCGAGCGCGAGGACATCGCGCTCCTGCAGTTCCGCACCGCCTCCGGCGTGCTCGCCCACATCAACACCAACTGGCTGACGCCGTTCAAGGCGCGCAACGTCACGGTGGCGACGCGCGGCAAGTACATCATGGGCGATCTGCTCACCCGCCAGGTCACCGAGTGCTTCGGCTTCAAGCCGGACGGCAGCTACTCGATGCGCCATCTGCCCGTCGGCCATGACGAGCCGCTGCGCGCCGAGCTGATCGCATTCCTCCATGCGGTGCGCTCGGGCACGGCGCCCGCCGTCACCGGCGACGAGGGCGTTGCGAGCCTGGCGATCGCCACGCAGTGCCTGGAGACCTCGAGCCATCGTCCGGCCGAGGCGGCTGCCACCAAGCGGCGCGCCGTGGCCGGCTAGCCGCCCAGGCCTCCGCTTCACCCTCATTTCCGTTTCCGAACCTTTGTCAGAGCTCATGAACCAGCACCTGCGTCATCAGCCCATTCCGTTCATCGACACCGCCGCGCAGCGCCAGCGGCTCGGCAAGTCGCTCGACGACGCCGTCGCCCGCGTGCTCGCGCATTGCCAGTTCCTCGGCGGCCCCGAAATCATTCAGCTCGAGGCCGAGCTGGCGGCGTATTGTGGCGCCAAATACGCGGTGAGCTGCTCCAGCGGCACCGACGCGCTGCTGATGGTGCTGATGGCCCAAGGCATCGGCCCTGGCGACGCGGTGCTGTGCCCGTCCTTCACGTTCTGCGCGACCGGCGAAGCGGTGGCGCTGACCGGCGCCACGCCGGTGTTCGTCGACGTGCTGGAGGACACCTTCAACATCGATCCGGCCTCGCTCCGGCGCGGCATCGCCACCGCCAAGCGGCTCGGCCTCAAGCCGAAGGCCGTGATCCCGGTCGATCTGTTCGGCCAGAGCGCCGATCACGACGCCGTTGCCGCGATCGCCGGGGACGAGGGCCTGTTCGTGCTCGACGACGCCGCGCAGGGCTTTGGCGCCAGCTACAAGGGCCGCCGCATCGGCACCTTCGGGCTCGCGACGGCGACCAGCTTCTATCCGGCCAAGCCGCTCGGCTGCTTCGGCGACGGCGGCGCCATCCTCACCGACGATGCCGGCCTCTTGGAGCGGCTGCGCAGCGTGCGCGCCCATGGCGGCGGCAGCGACAAATACGACAACGTCCGCCTCGGCCTCACCGCGCGGCTCGACACGATCCAGGCCGCGGTGTTGCTCGAGAAGCTCAAGATCTTCGAGGACGAGATCGCCGCGCGCAATGTCGTAGCTGAACGCTACACGGCGGCGCTGGCCGACGTCGTGAAGGTGCCGCGCCTCGTCGACGGCTGCACCTCGGTCTGGGCGCAATACACCATCCGCCTGCCCAAGGGCGTCGACCGCGACACCTTCGCCGCCGCGCTGAAGGCGCAGGGCATCCCGACCGCGATCTATTATCCGAAGTCGATGCACCAGCAGACCGCCTACCGCATCTTCCCGAGCGCCGATGGCGGCCTCCCGGTCAGCGAGCAGCTCTCGGCTGACGTCATCAGCCTGCCGATGCACGCCTATCTGGACGAGGCGACGCAAGGGCGCGTCATCGACGTCGTGCGCGGCGCACTGGCCTGAGGTCTTACGCATCGTCGCGCATCTCCGCTGGCGGCCCGACCGGCCGCAGCGTGTATGAATGATCTGTCCCACCGGCAGCTCCAACAAACACTGTCGTCCCGGCGAACGCCGGGACCCATACCGCGTGATGTCTGGAAGGGGCAGGCGGCCCGTTCCGCGCGCCCCATCGGCTGCACGGCGTATGGATCCCGGATCGGCGCCCGCCGCCGCTTCGCGTCGGCAGGCTTGTCCGGGACGACAGCGGAGTGCGTGGTGCGCCTGCCCGCCAGCGTCGCAAGTGCCGACGTGCGACCGGCATGCTCACTGTCATTGCGAGCGAAGCGAAGCAATCCAGGGCTGCGCGTGCGGCCCTGGATTGCTTCGTCGCTTCGCTCCTCGCAATGACGGTGGTGAGACATGAGTTCGCCATCTCGCGGCGCTGATCGCGTCCGAGCTTTGCTGTTCGTCATGCCCTCTCCTTAAAAGAGGGCACGGGGAATGCCGGGCGCTGGCCGCACCCATGGCCCGCCTGCGGAAAAAAATGCAGGCGGCAGGTACCACAGGTTCAGCCGAGACATCCCGGCATTCCCCGCGCGATGGTTTTGACGGCTGCTTCGCGTTCTCCCCGGTGCTCCGGGCTTTTTGGCCACCGTGCGCGCAATGCGCTTTCGCGCATTACGCGGGGCATCAGCGTCGGGATGCCAGGACCACGCGACTTGACCGTGCGCATCGACGTTGTTCGTCGGCGTGGCGAACCACGCTGCAACATCGACACGCCCACCGCATCCCGCCTCAACGTCCGTGACGACCGCGAAGCGCCCCTCTGATCGAGACGGGACGGCGACATACAATCATGTTTTCGGAGAAAAAGAAAGAGGAATATTTTCCAGAAACGGACTGGTTAGAGGGATGCGCTTGAAGCGGCTCGCGAAATTAGTCGAGGTGCGACTCTTGCGGAATAGGCTTGTCCATGGGGGCTCGTTCAATGAACTCTCGTGGAACACAGAATGAATGGCCACTGCAGCGAGTTCCATCCGAGTCGACGATAGTCCTACCGAATCCAAGCCAATAGTAGCCAAAAGCGTCGATTTCACTCACCACACATGACTGGCCAATAAAGGCGCGCATTTCCGCCTGCTCGCTCGCGGGCAGGTCATGCAGCAGCCAATCAGGTAGGCCACGCAGTCTTACACGGTCCCCAACCTGAATGTCACTCGACACCTTGGCAACCTCCCGAGCGCATAGGGCGGATCGCGCAGCGTAGTCCGCCATCATGTCACATTTGATGTTGCGCACCAAAATGCGTGAGTTGGTCTCGTCTGCATACCGTAATCAACGATCTGCGCAAAGGCGCGGCATTCGTTGAGTGTTCGCATCGGGCGCGGCGGATTGCCCGTCGCTCGTTCGTCCTACGCGCTGCCAATGAGTTAGTCCGTCGTGCCCGGGCTTGTCCCGGGCATCCACGTCGTTCCGAAGGCGCCCGACGACGTGGATGGCCAGGACAGGCCCACGGCTGTCCGGTTCAAGACAGACTGGACATGGTGCATGGCGTGGATTCTTCTGCGGTCTTGAGCATCGCCAA
>NZ_JAUEUL010000047.1:0-4858 GCF_032487575.1 Bradyrhizobium sp. SZCCHNRI1009
GGCGGCGCAGCCGACCGACATGGAGCTGCAGGGCTTCTGGAGCGTGCTCAAGAAGATCGGACAGGGCGCGCAGACCGGCCTCAACATCGGGCATACGCTCGGCATCTTCGCCACCGGCCAGCCCACCGGCACGATGCACTAGGACGACCGATTGGAAGCAACGATCCGCGACATTCGCAACGCGGATGCAAGCGAGTGAGACGGTGGGCGCGCCGAAGGTCCGCCCACCGCCGACCTGACATGGAGGGAGCGAGGCATGCCGGATCCGAACTCGGAGCAGGAATTCATCGTGCAGGGCGAGCCGGTCAAGTCCGGCCAGCTTGCTGATCATCTGAGCCGCGAGCCCGGCGTGAAGCGCATCGGTCAGGTCGCCCCCGACGTCGTCATCCTGTCGATGACGAAGAGCCAGGCCGATCGCCTCCGATCGACTTTCAGCACGATCGTGGTCGAGCCGAACGCTCCACTGAAACCCTTTGGCGCCGGCTGACTCCAGCCGCGCCCCCGACGATGTCACGAGCGAGGATGAAGGAGCCCGCAGATGGCCGCACGAAGCAAACCCGAAATCTCTGATCAGAAGGATGCGGCCGGCACGGCCGTCAGCGGCACCGGAGCGCAGCCCGGAGCGCAGCAGCCCTCAGCCGAGGCCTCTGCCGCACCGCAGGCCGCAGCAGCGGCGACCGCCGCATCAGCCCCTGCCGCGCAAGGGACCGGTCGCAGCGACGGCGGCAAGGCGGCGCCAGCGACGAGGCAACCCGGCGCAACGATCTCGCAGCGACGGGCGCAGTACATCCTGGCCCCGCGCCAGCAGACGGGGCTTGCGACCTTCAGCGCCGACTTCATCGTCCAGCAACTGACAAACACTCCCGACATCGACGTGGTGAAGACGATTCAGCCGCCGCGGCTGCTCGGATTTCAGAGCGCCGACCCGGGACAGGCGCCGCTCGGCCCCATGGTGCTGGCCCGCATGACGCCCGACAAGGCCGAATTGCTCAAGGCCCAGGCCGGAGCGCGGCTCGCGGTCGAGCGCGATGCGCCGCTCACCTACATGCTCGATCCGACCGTTCCGCAGACTCCGGCGCCGCACCAGCTTCCCAATCCCGGCGTCCTCATTCCCCTGGCCGACGGCTTCTCGACGACGATCGAAGTGGTCGGCGAGAGCGGTCCGCTGCCGGAAGTGGAAGTCTACGTGTTCGGCAGCGTGTGGCCGGTTCAGGGCGTCACCGACGCCAGCGGCCGTGTCACGCTCAAGATTCAGGGCGAAACGCCCGACACCATCCGCTCGATCCTGATCAAGCCGCGGGTCGATTACTGGACCTTCTGGCTCGACCGTCCGCAACTGACCCCCGACAGCGTGAATCGCATTGCCGCGAAGACGCTGGGCGCCTACCTGCGCGGCTTTCCCGGCCAGCAATTGCTGGGATGGGGCCAGCGCGCGATGGGCCTCGATCGTGTTCCCCTCGCCTACAATGGCGCGGGCGTGAAGATCGCGGTGATCGATTCCGGCGCAGCACCAACGCATCGCAATCTGCACGGCGTCACGATCGGTAAGAGCATCGTCGGCAATGATCCCGCGAGCTGGACCGTCGATACCATCGGTCACGGCTCGCATTGCGCCGGGATTATCGCCGGCGGCCCGGTCGGCAGCGGCGGCGGCATTCGCGGCTTCGCTCCGGCGGCCGAAATCCATGTCTGCCGGATCTTCCCGGGCGGCCGGTTCAGCGATCTCGTCTCGGCGCTCGACTACTGCATGGAGAACGGCATCGACGTCGCCAATATGAGCCTGGGCGGCGGCGAGCCGTCGCAGATCATCGAGGAGCGGATCCTGCGGGCCAAGCAGATGGGCCTCGCCTGTATCGTCGCTGCGGGAAATTCGTCGGGGCCGGTCCAGTTTCCTGGCTCGACGCCGCATTGCCTGTCGGTCGCCGCGATGGGCAAATGGGGCGAGTTTCCCGAGGACAGCTTCCACGCCCAGCAGGCGCTGGACGGCTTCCGCAGCAGCGACGGATATTTTCCGGCGAAGTTCAGCTGCTTCGGGCCGGAGATCGACGTCTGCGCGCCCGGCGTCGGCATCGTGTCCTCGCTGCCGGCCGATGGCTTCGGGGCGTGGGACGGCACCTCGATGGCGACGCCGCATGTCACCGGCCTCGCTGCGCTGGTGCTGGCGCATCATCCCGACTTCAAGGGCCCGTTCGCGACGCGCGACGCGCGACGCGTGGAGCGGCTGTTCCAGATCCTGAAGGAGACGTCGACGCCGCTGCAGTTCGGCGACCCCAATCGTGCGGGAGCCGGACTGCCGAACGCGATGCGCGCCCTCGGCCTGGAGGCGGGCGTCGCCTCCGCGCCCGCGGCCGATCCCTCGCTCGACGTCCTTCGTCGTCTGCTGGGACTGGCGCGCGGCGAAGCGCAGAACGCCGCGACGTCTCCGACGCTGGCGCCGCAGGCGCCCAATGGCAAGCCCAACGGATCCGGCTCGGTTGCCAGGGGCCCGGCAACAACGACCGGCGAGTGGTCGAGCCCGGCCGCCGGTGATCCCAGTCCGGCGCAGATCCGCGACATGATGCACAAGGTCGGCTTGCTGTAGATTGCCGACGAGGCAGCAGCCACCAAGCCGCATCAGACGTTGTACGACGGGCAGTTTGCGCATGAGCTTCATGCACGAACTGCCCGTCATGTTAGTTGTCATTAGATATGCGACCACCGTGTGAATGAGTTAAGTCCAGAGGGATTGAAGACGCGCAATCCTCGCCGGATCACCGCGGCGGTCTGCGCTATCAAGCCGCCGCAGCCAGAATCTCTGCCCACGCCTCCGGCGTGACCGCGTAGGGACCAACGGCGCCGCTATGGAATTTGCGCCATAGCGACGGGCGGATCAGCGACGCGCCGAGCGCAGCGATGACGGGAACGAGCGCAAGCGGATCGCCCGCGACTGGCGTCAGTTCCTCGGTTGATCCGGCGTAGTCGCCGCGTGCCGCAATCGCATCGATCGCTTCGCGCAACACTGCGATCCGCGCCCCCGTCTGCTCGGCGGCGCCAAGGATCGCCAGCAGCGTCTGGCGGGTCCGCACGCCGGCGGCCCCAGCCGGACATTCCCCAGTCGCAGCACCAATGGCCGTATCGATCATCGCCGCAACGAGATCCACACCCGCCGCGAAGGCGTTGGCAGGTTCGACCAGCCGGGGATTGACATCAATGATGACCGGTCCGCCATCGGCGATGATCACATCCATCGACAGCCCACCGTGCCAATCCAGCAACGCGACCAGCCGCGACAGCATGACGGCCAGACCGGGCAGCACGATGCTCTGCTTCAGCGACGCTCCGCCACCGACGCCCTCGCGCACGCGAAGGCAGGCATGATGCGCAACCAGCCGGCCGCGGTTGGCAACGGCCTGCACCATTGCGAGCGGCCCTGCCACCTCGGACTGGACAATCAACGCCGAGCCGTCACCAAGTCCAAGCTCGCGCGCGGCTGCATTGAGCTCGGCGGCGTTTCGCGCCCTGCGGACGCCCGAGCTTGCCGTGCTGACGGGGCGCTTCAGAAAAACGGGATAGGCTGCGACGTCACGGAGATCCTCGATCCGCGAGACCATCGTCGTGGGCGGCTGTGGCACGCTTGCGGCTTCGAGCGTATGAAAGGCGGATATCTTGTCTTGAACCCGCGTGAGACTTTTGAACGGCGGCGCGATCGTGGTGACCCGAAGCTGCGGCAATCTTGCCGAGAGCACCGTCACCTGCTCCTGCGTCGGAAACAGCAGATCGACCTTTCGCTCGGCTGCAATGCGTTCTGCCGCGGCGAGCCATCCGAACGGATCGCGTCCGAACCGCGGCACGTCATGAACCGCCCGCACATGCCGGGTGAAGCGCGACAGGCAGATCCGCGTCGAGGATAGGATCTCGACCTCATGTCCGAGCGCGCCGAGGCGCCCGGCGACCTGACGCGACGTGAGGCCTGATCCTTCCGACAGCAGGACGCGCATCCCAGATCGCCTCACGTTCCTGAAGAGAAGAAGTGTCGGAGATCGCGAAAGGTGGCATCGAACCGCGGCCAAATCAATGTTTGTGCTTGGCTCGCGGTCTCGGCGAGCCTTGAGCCGCGTCCATCAGCGATGATTAATCGCGGCGCATCGGTTCGGAGAGTCCGGGATCGACCTGCCAACGCCGCGTGATGTTGGTGACAGGGAGAATGCACGTGATGTCCGCACGACGGGCAGATCGCGCATGACGCTCATGCACGAATTGCCCGTCATGTTAGTTCGTCGCACGAAAGTCCTTGCGCCGTCGGGCAAATCAGGCGCAGATTTCCGCGCGTCCCGCCTCACAGCAAGAGGGGCGTATCGCGGTCGTCACGAACGCTGAGTGTGGGATGCGATGGGCGTGTCGGATTGCGCGTGGGATTGCCCGCGCGGACGAACAATTCCGATGCGCACGGTCAAGTCGCGCGGTCCTGGCATCCCGACGCTGATGTCAAGTTCGTTGTGGTGCTCTGCATCACGCGGACGATGGTGGCCAGAAAGCCCGGCGCACCAGGGAGAACGCGAAGCAGCCGTCAGACCATCGCGCAGGGAGGGCCGGGTGATCTCGGCTGAACCTGTGGTTCCTGCCGCCTGCATTTTTTCCGCAGGCGGGCCATGGGTGCGGCCAGCATCCGGCCTTCCCTGCGCCTCTGCGTTATCCGGAGGCGACGCGTGACGCAAAGCTCGGGCGCGGATGCGCCGCGAGGATAAGGCAGCATGTCTCAGACTAACCGCTCTTTGAAAAGTGGAAACCGCCAACCCCAAGCTCGTCATGGCCGGGCTTGTCCCACGGCTGTCCGGTTCAGCTTCCGCATATTGCGAGGCTCAACTGTTGTGGGTTTTTG
>NZ_JAUEUL010000048.1:0-4059 GCF_032487575.1 Bradyrhizobium sp. SZCCHNRI1009
GTTCGAAAGCGATTCGTCAGTCACTCGACCGAGGAATCATCCATTTCCGGCAGCAAAATGGTAAGTTAGCGCCAATGAGACAGACCCCTCACCCAACCGAACTTGCCGCACCTTCCTACATGCCCTCTCCCACAAGGGGAGAGGGCGCATTCACTTGCACTGCGCACGATCTTTCAACGTGCAAACACCGCGATGATAATTCCAATCGTTGATGCGGATCGTCATTGCACTTGGTGGAGGAAGTTACTTCGGGCGATGCGAAGCATCGCACGAAACACCGCGCCCAACATGTTAGGCGAGCCATGTGGCAACACCTCTCCGTACCTCAATGAAAATCCCGCGAGCGCGGCAGGATGCGGACGTTGCGGGGGTGGCTGACGCGCTGGGAGGGAGTGTCGGGGTGGTCGCGGCGGTCGTCGTTGAGCGGCTCGGCGGGCGTGGCGCCATGAGGGACGGCGCCGAGGCGGTCGTCTGACAGCAAGGCGAGGTCGGCGCTGCGGTCGACCAGGCTGATGGCGACGAGATGAACGACTTTCTCGGGGCTGCTCTGGATGCGGCCTTCGACCAGCACGAGGCGCGCGCCCATCACCTCCTTGCGGAAGGTCTCCATCACCTTCGGCCACACCACGATGTTGGCGATGCCGGTCTCGTCCTCCAGGGTCATGAACACGACGCCCTTGGCGCTGCCGGGCCGCTGCCGCACCAGCACGACGCCAGCACAGCGGACGCGGCGCCGATCGTTGGCGTGGTTGACGTCGCGGCAGGCCAGCACGCCTTCGGCAGCGAAGCGCTGGCGCAGGAACTCCATCGGGTGGCCTTTCAACGACAGGCGGATGGTCTGATAGTCCGCGACGACGTGCTCCGGCAGCGGCATCTCCGGCAGCGGCCTGGCGCCCTCGTCCGGCTGCTCGCGGGCGATGGCGGCCTCGAACAGCGGCAGCGGCACGTCGTCGGGCAGCCGGCGCACCGCCCAGAGCGCAGCGCGACGGTCGAGCCCGAGCGATCGGAACGCATCGGCATCGGCCAGCAGCAGCAGCGCGCGCTTGGGCAGCGCAGTGTCGCGGGCGAAGTCTTCCAGCGAGGTGAACGGTCCGCGGGCGCGGGCCTTGATGATGCGGTCGGCCCAGTCGTCTTCGCGGTCGTCGTTTGGGAGTGACAAGTGAATTTGTTGCTCGTTGTCATTCCAAGGCGAAGCGACAGCGTCGAGCCCTCGAAACGCATCAAGCCTTTGTGAGTCACCCGCTGTATCCCCACCGTCATTCCGGGATGCGCCCTCTTGGGCGCAGGCCCGGAATGACACCGGGGAGACAGCTGGCAATAAAGGTGTGGAATCAGCCAGCGTCTCTCTCCGCATCTTCTCCGACAATTTCCTGATCCGTTCCTCGTCGCGGTCGATCCAGCGGAAGCCGTCGATCTGGCGAAAGCCGAGGCGGACGGCGCAGTATTCATCGTTCGTGTTCTCCAGCGTGTTGTCGGCGAAGCTGTGGGACACGTCGATGTTGCGGATCTCGACGCCGTTCTTGTGGGCGTCGCCGACGATCTGCGCCGGCGCGTAGAACCCCATCGGCTGCGAGTTCAGCAACGCGCAGCAGAACGCATCCGGATGGAAGCATTTCAGCCAGGACGAGACATAGACCAGTTGCGCGAAGCTCGCGGCATGGCTCTCCGGAAAGCCGTAGGAGCCAAAGCCCTTGATCTGGTCGAAGCAGCTCTTGGCGAAGGCCGGATCGTAGCCGCGCGCGATCATGCTCGTGACCATCTTCTCCTCATAGGAGCCGATGGTGCCGACGTTGCGGAACGTCGCCATCGCGCGGCGCAGGCCGTTCGCCTCCTCCGGCGAGAACTTTGCCGCCTCGATCGCGATCCGCATCGCCTGCTCCTGGAACAAGGGCACGCCGAGCGTCTTGTGCAGCACCTTGTAGAGTTCGTCCGCCGGGCCGTGATCGGGCGACGGCGACGGATAGGTCACCTTTTCCTGATTGTTCCGACGTCGCAGATACGGATGCACCATATCGCCCTGGATCGGCCCGGGCCGGACGATCGCAACCTCGATCACGAGGTCGTAGAAGGTGCGCGGCTTCAGCCGCGGCAGCATGTTCATCTGCGCCCGGCTCTCGACCTGGAACACGCCGAGCGACTCGCCCTTGCACAGCATGTCGTAGACTCTGGAATCCTCCCGCGGCACCGACGCCAGATCGTGATGAATATGCTTATGCTGCTCGATCAGCGCAAAGCTCTTGCGGATGCAGGTCAGCATGCCCAGCGCGAGCACGTCGACCTTCATCATGCTGAGCGCATCGACGTCGTCCTTGTCCCATTCGATGAAGGTGCGGTCGTCCATCGCGGCATTGCCGATCGGCACGTAGCTGTCGAGCCGATCCTGCGTCAGCACGTAGCCGCCGACATGCTGAGACAGATGGCGCGGAAAGGTGATCAGCTCCCCCGCCAGCTCCACCGCGCGACGGATCATCGGGTTGGCGGGATCGAGCCCGGCCTGGCGCACCTGCATGTCCGACAGGCCGTCGCCCCAACTGCCCCACACGGTGTCGGCGAGCACGGAGGTGACGTCTTCGGTCAGGCCGAGCGCCTTGCCGACGTCGCGGATGGCGCTGCGCGGGCGATAATGGATGACGGTGGCGATGATCGCCGCACGGTGGCGGCCATAGCGGCGATAGACATATTGCATCACCTCCTCGCGCCGCGAATGCTCGAAATCGACGTCGATATCCGGCGGCTCCAGCCGCTCCTTGGAGATGAAGCGCTCGAACAGCAGATCGATCTTGGTCGGATCAACCGAGGTGATGCCGAGCACGTAGCACACGGCCGAATTCGCCGCCGAGCCGCGGCCCTGGCACAGGATGCCCTGGCTGCGGGCATAGCGGACGATGTCGTGGACGGTGAGGAAGTAATGCGCGTAGTTGAGCTCGGCGATCAGCGCCAGCTCCTTGTCGAGAACAGCGCGCAGCTTGTCATCGAGATGGTCGCCGAAACAGGTCTTGGCTCCGGCCCAGGTCAAATCCCGCAGATGCCCCTGCGCGGTCTTGCCGGGCGGCACCGGCTCGTCGGGATATTGATATTTGAGCTGGTCGAGCGAGAAGGCGATGCGATCGGTGAAACGGATGGTCTCGGTCACAGCGTCGGGGTGGTCACGGAACAGCCGCGCCATTTCGTGGCCCGGCTTGAGATGGCGCTCGGCATTGGCCTGGAGCCTTCGGCCGATGGTCTCGATCGAAGCTTTCTCGCGGATGCAGGTGAGCACATCCTGCAGCATGCGCTGCTGCGGATGATGATAGAGGACGTCGTTGGTGGCGATCAGCGGCACTTTGCTGGAAGCCGCAAGGCGCGCGAGCCGCGCCAGCCGGCGGCGGTCGTCGCCACGATACAGCAGGCTGCCGGCCAGCCACACGCCTTCGGCGGGGCTGTCCTTGAGACGGGCCAGGATTTTGCCGAGGGCGTCCTCCTCGAAGCGATGCGGCGGCATCAGCACCACGAGCTGGCCTTCGATGAACTCGAACAGATCCTCGAAACTCAGGCGGCAGTCGCCCTTGGCGACCTTGTCGAGATCGCTGCCGCGCTTGCCGTGGGTGAGCAGCTGGCACAGCCGGCCGTAGGCGGCGCGGTCGCGCGGATAGACCAGGATGTCCGGCGTGCCGCAGGTGAACACCAGCCGTGCGCCGTAGAGCAGCTTCGGCTTGCAGCTCAGCCGGTCGCTACTCAGCTCGCTGTAGGCGCGGACGATGCCGGCGAGCGTGTTGTGATCGGCGATGCCGATGGCGGTGAGGCCATATTCGGCGGCCTGATGCACGTAGGCCTGGGGATGCGAGCCGCCATGCAGGAAGGAGAAATTGGTGGTGATGCCGATCTCGGCGTAGGGGATGGAGGTCATGGCGGAGGCGCTCGTGCTGGAATAGCGGCGGCGCTACACCCCCAGTCGTCATGCCCGGGCTTGTCCCGGGCATCCACGTCGCTCCCAGGATGCCGAACGACGTGGATGGCCGGGACAAGCCCACGGCTGTCCGGTTCAGACAGACTGGACATGGTGCATGGCGTGGATTCTTC
>NZ_JAUEUL010000049.1:0-3330 GCF_032487575.1 Bradyrhizobium sp. SZCCHNRI1009
AAAAACCCACAACAGTTGAGCCTCGCAATATGCGGAAGCTGAACCGGACAGCCGTGGGACAAGCCCGGGCATGACGATAACTAACAGCTGTGCCTCACATCACGAGGATCATCCCAGCACTGTCTTGCCGTTCTTGATCACCGTGACGTTGCGCGACTTCACGCGCGCTTCGAAGGAGATCACATCGCCATCCTTCCAGAGATCGACCGTCACGGTCTCGCCGGGGAACACCGGCGACGAGAACCGCGCGGCGTGCTGGCGGAACGCCGAGGCGTCGTAGTCGGCATAGGTCTGCAGCACGGCGCGGCAGGTGAGGCCGTAGGTGCACATGCCGTGCAGGATCGGCCGTGGGAAACCGGCGCGACGGGCAAACTCGGGATCGGAGTGCAGCGGGTTGCGGTCCCCGCACAGGCGGTAGATCAGCGCCTGGTCAGGCCGTGTCGAGATGTCGACGCTGCGGTCCGGTGCGCGGGTCGGCACCGGGTGCGGCTCGGGAATGCCGCCAGACGGACCGCCGAAGCCGCCGTCGCCGCGGGCGAAGCGTGAGGCGACCAGCGTCGTCAGCGGCGCGCCGCCCTCGTCGCGCAGGATGGTCTGATGGCGGATGACGGCGCCCTTGTCCTTGCCCTTGTCGGACACCGCGAGCACGGAGGAGTCGGCCGTGATCTTCGCGGCCACCGCCAGCGGCTTGTGAAAGGTGATGTCGCGCTCGCCGTCGACCACCAGCACGCGGTTGAGCTTCATGTCGCCGGGACCGGCGCCCCAGGCCGCGACGGAGGCAAAGGTCGGCACCACCTTCAGCGGCCGCGGCTCGGCGGTGGCCTCGTTGACGAAGGCGAGCTCCTTCTCATCCATGGGATCGGCCCCCATGCCGATGCCATAGGCGTACAGCATCACCTCGCGATCACCGTAGGCATAGGGCTGCCCGATCGCCTTCATCGCCATCAGCTCATCGTAGTTGATCGGCATGTCGCCTCCCCGAACTTCGTTCTCTTGTAGGGTGGGCAAAGCGAAGCGTGCCCACCGCCTTTCTTGTTGTATATCGGTGGGCACGGCGCTCCGCGCCTTAGCCCACCCTACGCACGTCTTCCGATGCCCATTGCTGCGCCCTCTCCCCTTGTGGGAGAGGGCAGCGCAACTATCAATTCCGACCTCACTCGGGTGAGGGGTTGTCTCCACAGCCGCACTGTCTGCGCGGAGAGAGACCCCTCACCCGGCTCAATCTCGCTTCGCTCGATCTCGCCACCCGCTCCCACAAAGGGAGAGGGTACACCATTGTTGGAGCACGCAGATGCATGCCCCATCGTCATTGCGAGCGGAGCGAAGCAATCCAGGGCTGCGCGAGGACTCTGGATTGCTTCGTCGCTTCGCTCCAATGACGTGGAGCCGCATCCGTGCTCACTCACCTACGCCGGTGTAAAGAACGGCAGCGGGGCGCCGTCGGTGGGCTTGAACACAACCCTCACCTTCTGGCCGATCTTCAACGCATCGAAATCGCAATCGACGAAATTGGTCTGCAGCGACGGCCCCTCCTTCAAGGTCACGTAGCCGATCGCATAGGGCCCGGTCGGCGACTTGCGCATGATCGAGAACGTGTAGATCTCGCCCTCGCCCGCGCTCTGCTCCCACACCGTCTGGTCGGAGAAGCAGAACGGGCAGATCGAGCGCGGGAAATAATGCGCCTCGCCGCATGCCGTGCAGCGCTTGATCATGAATTTGCCCTCGGCGGCGGCATCCCAGAACGCCTTGGTCTCGGGATTGGTGACGGGGGCCGGAAGTTTCTTGGCTTCGGACATCAGACGCGCTCCAGAATGCAGGTCGAGGCGGCGTGGCGCACGCCGAGCAGGCCGCCGGTGCCATGGGCGATGGCGAGGTCGCAATTCGGCACCTGGACCTTCGGATGAGCTTCGCCGCGCAGCTGGCGCACGGCCTCGATCACCTTGGTCATGCCGCCGCGGTTGACCGGATGGTTGCTGCACAGGCCGCCGCCATCGGTGTTGAACGGCAGCTTGCCGACGCCGGAGATGAGGTTGCCGTCGGCGACGAACTTGCCGCCCTCGCCCTTCTTGCAAAAGCCGAGGTCCTCGAGCTGCATCAGCACCGTGATGGTGAAGCTGTCATAGATCGAGGCGTATTTGATATCATTCGGGGTCACGCCCGCCTCCTCGAAGGCGCGCGGGCCGGACCACACACCGGCGGAATAAGTGAGATCGAGGTCCTTGCCGCCGCGCGGCCCCTTCATCGCCTCGCCATGGCCGATCAGCCGCACCAGCGGCTTCTTCAGGCTCTTGGCGATCTCCGGCGTGGTCACGATCAGCGCACCGCCGCCGTCGGTAACGACGCAGCAATCCATGCGGTGCAACGGATCGGAGATCATCGGCGAGTTGATCACGTCCTCGACCGTCACGACCTCCTTCAGCATCGCATGCGGATTGTACTGCGCGTGATGCGAGGCCGCGACCTTGATCCAGGCGAGCTGCTCCGACGTGGTGCCATAGTCGTGCATGTGGCGCATGGCGCACATGCCGTAGGCATTGTGCGTGGTGGCGCCATAGGCCATCTCGAAGTCGGCTTCCGCGCCGGCGGCGCGCGGCGGCATCGGGCCGGTGCGCGGCTTGCCGGCCAGCGTGATCAGCGCGATCGAGCATTTGCCGGCGGCAATCGCCTCAGCGGCGTGGCCGACGTGGATCAGATAGGAGCAGCCGCCGGTCTCGGTGGAATCGATGTGCCGCACCTTCAAGCCGAGATAGTCGACCATCGGCCACGCGCCGCCCGGCGCATCGCCGGCGCAGAAATAGCCGTCGACATCTTTCGCGCTCAACCCGGCATCCTCCAGCGCCCCCTTGGCGACCTCGGCATGCAGTTGTGCGGTCGATTTGTCCGGTGCGTGCCGGGTCGGATGCTCATAGATCCCGGCAATGTAGGCCTTGCCCTTGATGGTCAATTCCGTCTCCGCTTCCTGTCGTGTCCTGCCCGATGGTTGGAGATTTTCTGGACCCTCGCAGGAGGCTTGGCAAGCGTGGAAAATATTCCGCGAGGTGGAGATGACCACGAGTGCCGTCTCGCATTCCGCTGTCGTCCCGGGCTTGACCCGGGACCCATAACCACCGGCGGATCTTGTTGGACTCGATGGTCGCCCCGCGTGCCCTCTCACACCCGCCGGTGGTTATGGGTCCCGGGTCAAGCCCGGGACGACAGCGATCGTGTGGCGCGAGCGAGCACATATCGAACTACACGTGACCCAGCACTCCCGCGACATCACTGCCCGGGTCATGCTGATCTTGTTCGCCCTCTTCAGATCGGAGGGCGCAGGGAAGGCCAGGCGTCGGC
>NZ_JAUEUL010000050.1:0-2948 GCF_032487575.1 Bradyrhizobium sp. SZCCHNRI1009
AAAGCGATTCGTCAGTCACTCGACCGAGGAATCATCCATTTCCGGCAGCAAAATGGTAAGTTAGCGCCAATGGGGGTCTCTCTCCATAGCAAGACCGTCTCTGCGGAGAGAGAGACCCCTCACCCGGCATGATCGAGCGTTGCTCGATCATGCCACCCTCTCCCACAAGGGGAGAGGGTGCACCGTCTGCGCGGCGATAGGTCGGGCACAAACTCATTTGCTTCCGAACTTCGTTCCATCAAACTGATCGCGAAACCAGGCCCAGGTCTGCCGCGTCACTTCGATGTAGCCCTGCCCGCGGTACTTGATCTCGCCGTCGACGATCGCATGCAGCTTCGGCAGCGCGTGGAACGGCACCGCCGGATAGGCGTGGTGCTCGACGTGGTAGGGCATGTTCCACGCCAGCCAATGCACGATCCGCGTGGTAAAGGTGGTGCGGGTGTTGTGGAAGGCGCTTCTGGTGTGATCACAACCGGTGTGCTCGGCGTAGAGATAGGGCCGGAGGATCAGTTGGCCCAGCAGCAGCGGCAGCACCCAGATCCACAGCAGCAGCGCGCTGTGCAGCGCGACCGAGCCGAGCAGGAGCAGCGCGTAGCCAGTGGCATAGGCGCGCGCCTCGCGTACGATGGTGGCGCGGCGACCGGCAGGCACCCACGGCACCGTCACCTCGCCCGTCACCGCATGCTTCAGCAGCAGCCGAAGCCGGCCGGCGACCTGGAGCAGCCCGGAATAGGCGATGGCGAGCTGGGTCTCCGAGCGCGGCTTGGGGCCGACGATCAGCTCCGGATCGCGGAGGGGATCCTGGGTGTGGCGGTGATGCTCCCAGTGGAACAGGCAGTAATATTCATAGGGCAGTCCGATCAGGAAGCCGGAGAGATTGCCGATCGCGAGGTTGAGCCTGCGGCTGTCGAACGCGGTCTTGTGCGCGGTCTCGTGCACCGCCATGAACAGGAAGGCGATCAGCACGCCCTGCACCGGCAGCAAGGGCAGCGCCCAGAGCACACCATGCGTTGATGCGATCACTCCGATCAGCGCACCCACTCCGATGATCGCGCCGTAATGGCTGAGCGTGCGCAGCGCGCCTTGCGCGTTGGAGCGCGTGCAGAGCTGCTGCAACACCTGCGGTGTCAGCAGCTTCGGGCGGGGCGCGAATTCGTCGGCGGGCACATCGGTCATGTCGAACTCAGCCATCAGCTCTGGAGAAGGGTCGAGACATGGGCGTTGATGAAGTCGCGATCCGCGGGAATGCGGATCGGGTTGCCGGCACGATGGCCATGGATCGATGGGATC
Source organism: Bradyrhizobium sp. SZCCHNRI1009 (assembly GCF_032487575.1). Taxonomy (NCBI): domain Bacteria; kingdom Pseudomonadati; phylum Pseudomonadota; class Alphaproteobacteria; order Hyphomicrobiales; family Nitrobacteraceae; genus Bradyrhizobium; species Bradyrhizobium sp. SZCCHNRI1009. The sequence continues at coordinate 1,291 of NZ_JAUEUL010000050.1, forward strand.
GGCCGCAGCTCCGCCGAGCGGGCGCCGACCAGCTTGGGCAGCTCGCGCTCGTTGTCGCGCCAATCGAAATAGCGGTCGGTCCGGCCCGGCATCAGCAGCATCCGCGCGGTGATCGCGCCGAGTGCGCGATCGAGATCGCCGCCGAACGCGGCGCATTGGCTGATATCGCCGCCCTGCCAGATCGCGATCTGCGCCAGCAGATTGTCGGCATCGCGATGCGCGAACGCGGTGTCCCAGGTGGCGGCGAGATAGTCCTCCTGCGAGGCAAAGCCCTGCTCGCGCCAGACCTCGTCGCGGTAGAACTCATAGGACATCGCCCAGCCCGCATAGATGCGGCCCATGGCGCGCAGGCCGGCGACAGGCTTCTCGACGAAGCGGCCGTTGCGGAACGCGGGATCGGCCGTCAGCGCCGCCTTCACCGCGTCGAGAAACAGGTGATTGTAGGGCGAGCAGCGCGCGCTGCCGCACACCACCGCAGCACGCTCCACCATGTCCGAATGACAGGCGGCCCAGTGATAGGCCTGCATGCCGCCCATCGACCAGCCATAGACCAGCGCGATCCGGCTGATCCCGAACTGTTCTTCCACGAGCCGGCGCTGCACCGCGACCGCATCGTGATAGCTGATGGCCGGGAACGGCGCGTCGCCGAACAGCTCGCGCGTATTCGAGGGCGACGACGACAGCCCATTGCCGAACAGGTTGGGAATGATGATGAAGTAGCTGCTCGGATCGAGCGCGCCGCCGGGCGCGACCAGCCACTCGGTGTCGACATGCTGGGCGCCGAACGAGGTCGGATAGAGGATGACGTTGTCCTTGGCCGCGTTCAGCGTGCCATAGGTCTTGTAGGCAAGCCGCAGCGACGGGAACGTCACGCCCGATTGCAGCACGACGTCGCCTGCCTCGAAGATCTGATAGTCGCTGCCGGTCGCCATGTGCGTCATCCCGTGTGATCGATGATCGGAGCCTAGGTGATGCGCGGCCGCGCCACACGCCCATTTTTTGGCATGGCATGACCGCACAACAGGCGCGGCCGGCCATCGCATCGGCTGGGGTCATGCGGTCGCGCTCTCGCGGCCGCGCAAGCCCGAGCCTTGTCCGGATCGTTCGCCCTCCGAAACGTGAGGGCGCAGGGAAGACCGGGAGCTCGCCGCCCCCATGGCCCGCCTGCGAAAAAATGCAGGCGGCAGGAACCACAGGTTCGGCTGGGACATCCCGGCCTTCCCTGCGCGATGGTCTTAACAGCTGCTTCGCGATCTCCCTGGGGACCGGCTGTGTTGCCCCCATCGTCGGCGCGATGCGCTTCCGCACCGCCGTCCGGCTTGACCTCAGCATCGGGAGGCCAGGACCACGCGACTTGACTGTCCGCATCGGATCGTTCGTCGGCGCGACAAAGTCACGCTGCGACCCGCTGCGGCCACCGCATCCCCGCCTCGCGTCTCGTGACGACCGCGCGTACGCCCCTCATCGATGAGGCAGGATAGATGCAATAGAGCACACTTTCTGGAAAAACGAAAGAGAATTTTTTTGCCGCCTTGACATTCACGCGGACGGTGACCGAGCCGCCTTCTCCCCCTCCCTCCACCGTCATGGCCGGGCTTGTCCCACGGCTGTCCGGTTCAGCTTCCGCATATTGCGAGGCTCAACTGTTGTGGGTTTTT
>NZ_JAUEUL010000051.1:0-2355 GCF_032487575.1 Bradyrhizobium sp. SZCCHNRI1009
CTGCAAAGGACATCCCCTCTTCACACCCCAAAACAACAACGCCGCGCTGAAACCTCAGCGCGGCGTTGTCGTTTGTCCTGATGCGGTCGTTCGTCGATGCCGCGGGCAGCACAACCGTGTGATTGAGCCGCAAAACCGGGTTCAGTTGCGGTTCATTCCCCAGAACGTACGCAATGCTGCGCTGTCTGTCGTCGCTGACATTGTCCCACAGGAGATCCTCATGCGCATGTTCGTCCGGACCACCTTCGTCGCGCTAGCCATTGCTGGCTCAGGCGCCGCGATGACGGCCCTCACAACGCTTCCGGCCCTCGCGCAGGCCGCCAAGGATTCCCCGGCGCAGCCGCCCGGTCCGACCATCAGCCAGCCGCCGCAGCTCAAGCAGATCGCGCTGACCGACAAACAGATCGAAAACGTGCTGGCATCGCAAAAGGACATGGATGCCGTCACCGACAAGCTTCCCGAGAACGCGCCGCCGGACCAGAAGGTGGTGACGCAGCTCGATGGCGTCGCCAAGAAATACGGCTTCGCCAGCTATGACGACTTCAACGTCGCGGTCGACAACATCAGCCTGGTGATGGGCGGCATCGATCCGAAGACGAAGAAGTACATCGGTCCCGAAGCCGTCATCAAGCAGCAGATCGATCAGGTCCAGGCCGACACGAAGATGAAGCCCGATGACAAGAAGCAGGTCCTCAACGATCTCAATGCGGCGCTCAAGGCGAAGCCGCCGGAGGTCGAGAACAAGGGCAATATCGATCTCGTGGTCAAATATTACGACAAGCTCGCCGCGGCCTTCGGCGAGGACGACAACTGACAACCGAGGCTTTGCCTCCACCTCGATCCGCCAAGCCCCGACCGTCGGTCGGGGCTTTTTCGTTGTGGGTCATGCGAGCGGAGCGCACGCTCAGCGCGCGAACGCGGCCTCCATCTGCTTGCGTACCTTCACGGTCTCGTCCGCGGCATCGGCTGCGACCTCGCTCCAGCGCACGATCTCGCCATGCGCGACGTCGTTCACGAGCTTCACCCGATGCGCCAGCCCGATCGGCAGTGCCCCGAGCTGCAGGCTGGTCCTGGCCGGTACGACCTTGCCCCACACCGTATAGCCACCTTCGCCATCGAGCATCTCGCCAGCCCGCAGATCCTTCTTGGCGACGGCGACGACATCGCCGCGGAAGCCGAGCGGTTGGCCGGTGGGCTCCTTGCGCAGGGCCGCCGAGAGCACCGAGACGTTCAGCTCCAGCCCGATCAGGTGATAGGGCTTGTACATCGCCGCATAGCGGCCGCTTGAATCGGTCTTGAGTCCGTATTGCCGGAAGCAGTCCGCGGCGTAGTCGTTCGGCGCCTCCAGCACGACATAGACGCCCCAGCGCAGATCGCGAAATACCGGACGCCCGTCCCGCTCCAGCGATGAGACCACCTCGACCATGCCGGAGCGCTCGAGCACGCCGCCGCGGTCGCGAGGCCGCAGCACATGCGGCAGGTCATCGACACCGCAGGGTGGAAACAGCAGTCCGTTCGTGGGCACGTCGAGCCCCGTCGCGTTGGCGATCGCGGCCATCTCGATCGCCGACTTGGTGCCGTCGAGGAAGGAATTGAACATCTGCGGGTTCATCCCGGCCGACTGCGCCTCGCCGGCGGTGAGGCCGTAATGTTGCCAGACGCCGTCCGGCGTGACGTCGTGATAGGCCGGCAGATACTTCGTGCCCTTGCCTGCGGCGACGACATGGAAGCCGGTCGCACGCGCCCAGTCGACGAGCTCGGCTGTCAATGCCGGCTGGTCGCCATAGGCGAGTGAGTAGACAACGCCGGCCCTGCGCGCCTCGTTGGCCAGCAACGGCCCCGCCAGAACGTCAGCCTCGACATTGACCATCACGATGTGCTTGCCGGCCCTGATGGCCGCCTGCGCGTGGCGGATGCCCGCGGCCGGACTGCCGGTCGCTTCGACGACGACATCAATGGTGTCAGCAAGCGCTTTTGCGCCGTCGGGACTGAACGCGGTGCGTTCGATCCGCTCGGCGCTCCAGCCGACGGTGCGGCAGGCGTCCCGCGCGCGCCCCGGATCGAGGTCGACGATGACGGGCACCTCGAGCCCCGCCACGTGCGGCACCTGCGACAGGAACATCGAGCCGAACTTGCCGGCGCCGATCAACGCGACGCGCACGGGCTTGCCGGCGGCGGCGCGGGCTTGGAGGAGGGCGTGGAGGTTCATTGTATTGTCCGGTTTCCAGATTGTCACGCGACCTGCAACTACCACCTCCGTCGTCATGGCCGGGCTTGACCCACGGCTGTCCGGTTCAAGACAGACTGGACATGGTGCATGGCGTGGATTCTTCTGCGGTCTTGAGCATCGCCAAA
>NZ_JAUEUL010000052.1:0-1927 GCF_032487575.1 Bradyrhizobium sp. SZCCHNRI1009
ATTCAACGCCATCTCCAAGAGCCGCCAAGAAAACGAGAATACCAAGCGTTAATTTGGTAAGTTAGCGCCAATGGGGCTGGGTGTCGCTCCAGCCGTCGCAAAACTACACCCTGGGAGTATGTGGTCCCCGCGTTCGCGGGGAACCACACCGAGTGGGACGCGAGAGATTGCCACCTACAAAAATGGCCGGGATTGCTCCCGGCCATTTGCATTCGTCGTTGGGATCAACTCATCGCGGCGGCGCCACGCCCGGAGGCGGCGGAGGCAGTGCGGCCTGACCGCCGTTGAGCAGCGGCGTGATGCGGCGGACCGTGACGCGCCGGTTGATGCGGCTCGGTCCCTGCGTCTGCTCCTTCAGGTACTGCGCGCCGTAACCCTGCGACGTCAGGTTCTCGGCGGGCACGCCGAACTGCTGCGTGAGCAAGGTGGCGGCCGATTCGGCGCGGCGATCCGACAGAGACAGATTGTCGGTATCGTTACCGACCGCGTCGGTGTGGCCTTCTATCAAGAAGACCTCGCGCGGGTTGCGCTGGATCGCCTGGTTGAGACCGTCGGCGATGACCTGCAGCTTCGCCACCTGGTCGGGACTGATCTCCCATGATCCTGTTTCGAAGGTGATGGTGTTGAGATCGATCGACGGCATCAGCTGGCGCACCGATGGCGAGTAGCGCACCTCGTCCAGCGAATAGCGGCGCTGGACGCGCTCGACAGGCGGCGCAATCAGCGTGTCGTAGATGACATCCGGCGGCGCCTCCTCGGCGTCGACGATGTAGCGGTTGTAGGGGATGCGGATCTCCGGCGGCGGCAACTCGACATAGAAGCCGCCGACCGCAGCCGGATCGCGATAGGTGTTGTCGATGATGATGATCTCGCGGCCGCCGATGTCGCGGCGGATGCGCCGCAACAGCCGGCCGTCGGGCGCGGTGACCGTCACGATCTGGCTGCCGTCGGGACGGATCACGACGGTGCGGGTCTCGCCACGCTCCTGCTGGACGCGGATGTCCCGCGCGCCGTAGCGGAAGCGCTCGAGCTCATCGTGGCGCACGAACTCTTGTCCGCTCGGGTCGCGGACAATGACGCGGCCGGGCTCGTAGATCACCGTGCGACCACCCTCCTGAACCTCGCGGCGCTGGCCGCGGAAGTCTTCCAGCCGCTGCGGCCCGGGCATCGGAGCGCCCGGTGCGATCGGCGTGAGCTGCTGGGGCGTCGGCGGGGGCGGCGCCGGAAGTGGCGCGGCGACCTGCGGCGGCGGCCGATTGGACATGGCCGGGGGACCGGCAGGCGGCACGGCGCCCGGCCCGGCCTGCGGCGCGCCGGCGGGTCCCGGTCCGGGTCCAGCAGCACCGGGACCTGCCGCCGGCGGCGCCGCCCCCGGGGCACCCGGGGCCGTTCCCGGACGTCCGCCGGGCGGCCTGCCAGCGACGGGCGGCGTGCCTTGCTGTGTTGGCGTCTGGGCGGCCGGAGGCGCGGGTGGCGCCGGCGGAGTTCCCGGAGCAGGCGCGACGGTGCCGGCGGGCGGGATCGGAGCCCCGCGCGGCGGGGGTCCGCCTTGCGGGGAACCGGGCGGCGGGCCGCCAGCGCCCGGACGGCCTCCTGGTCCACCGGACGGTGGAGTAGGCGCGGCCGAGGGTTGCGGCGACGGGCCCGCGGCGGGTGGCGGCGAATGGGGCGGTGTTGCGCCAGCCGGAGGCGGCGGGGTTCCTGGCCGCTGATTCGGCGCAGCACTCGGCGGCGGGGGCGGAGCAACCACGGGCGGCGCAGGCGGCGTTGGCCGTGATGGTGCCGCCGCGGGCGGCGGCGGAGCGGGCGGAGTTGCTGGACGCGGAGGCTCGCGCACCACGGGCGGCGGGGCCGGCGGATGCGCCGGAGGCGCTGCGACCGGGGGCGGGGGCGGCGGCGGTGTCGGACGCGGGGGAGCCGCCGGCGG
>NZ_JAUEUL010000053.1:0-1668 GCF_032487575.1 Bradyrhizobium sp. SZCCHNRI1009
GATTCCGGGTTCGCGCATTGCATGCGCGCCCCGGAATGACCGGCCTGTTGGCACGATCTGGCTCTTCACATCTCAAACAGCGCGAGGCGTGCGCTCGCATTCTCGCAGCGCGTTACGCCCGAGCTTTGCGAAGCATTCGCCCTCGAAAAGCAAGAGGGCGCAGGAAAGGCCGCATAGGCGTTAAGTTTATGCTTGAGTGTTGGAATCCGCCGTGATTCGAACAGGGGATGGCAGACGAATCGCTCCTGAACGAGGACTGGACGAGAGTGGTTGCGCAGCTGGGCGGGGCTGCGCAGCTCGAGAAAACTGCGCGCCAGACGAAGGCCTTCGCGCGTCGGCGGCAGATTCCAGATGCGGTGACGTTACTTCGGCTGATGCTGGCCTATTGTTTGGGTGAAAGAGGGCTGAGATCGACAGCCGCATGGGCGGCTTCTGTTGGCCTTGCCGACCTCACCAGCGTGGCGTTGTTCTATCGGCTGCGTCAATGTGGTGATTGGTTTGCGGTGCTGGTGGAGGGCTTGCTCGCTGCGGCAGCTCCGAAGGCGAGCCAAGGCCGCCTGATCCGCATCATCGATGCGACGACAGTGCCTCAGGCGGGACCGGCTGCGCGCAAGAACAGTGAGCTTTGGCGCGTTCATAGCGCATTTGATCTGCCCTATGAGCGCTTTGGTCACTTCGAGCTGACAGATCAGCAAGAGGGCGAAACGTTTGACCGGATACCAGTGGTCAAGAACGAGATCCGCATTGCTGACCGCGCTTATCTGCAACCTGACCGCATTGCGGCCGTCCGCGAAGCCGGGGCCGACGTTTTGATCCGAGCGGGCTGGAAGAACGCACGTTGGCTTGACGCCAAAGGCCTTCCGTTCGATCTGATGGCCCAATTGCGTGCCGCGAAGGCGCGCGGACTGGTCGATCGGGAGATTTGGATCAAGCGCAAGGGCGGCGCGCCTCTGGCTATGCGTCTGGTCGCAATCAAGAAGCCCACCGGTGCGGCTGCTGCTTCTCGGCGTAAAGCCCGGCAAGACGCAAAAGATGAAAACCGCATCATCTCCAAAGAAACTTTGGAGGCTGCGGATTGGGTCATTCTGATCACGTCGCTCGCGCGGGACGAGTTCTCCACCAAAGATGTGCTTGCGCTCTATCGATTGCGATGGCGGATCGAGCTTGGGTTCAAGCGACTGAAGAGTCTGATTGGCCTCAAGACGCCGCCAGGAACCGATCCGCGCTCTGCCAAGCCCTACCTGCTGGCCCACCTCCTGATCATCCTGTTGCTCGAGCCGCTTGCCAGCGACTTCGAGGACTCTCCCCACTGGACGCAGGCCGCTTAACGACGCCTGGCGCTTGGCGGGTCCTGCAGCAGCTCGTTGCATCCTTGCTGCAAGCAATCATTCCACAACCAACCATCCGTTGCTTGCGCCGCAGAAAACGCGCGTTGGGGCGCCACCTTCGCGAGCCTCCTCGAAAACGCAAGTATCAATCGATGCTCGCGCTACCTTAACGCCTATGGGGAATGCCGGGTGAAGGCCTCACCCATGGCCCGCCTGCAACAAGAAAAGCAGGCGGCAGTCACCACAGGATCAGCCGGATCATCCGGCATTCCCTGCGCGATGGCTTTACGGCTTATACGTGATCTCCCTGGTGCACCGGGCTTTCTGGCCACCATGCGCG
>NZ_JAUEUL010000054.1:0-1508 GCF_032487575.1 Bradyrhizobium sp. SZCCHNRI1009
GCAGCGACGCCGTCGTGACGGCGCAGCGCGCTCTCGACCTCGCCGGGCTCGATGCGGAAGCCGCGGATCTTGACCTGGTGGTCGGCGCGACCCAGGAACTCCAGCGTGCCGTCGGCGCGCCAGCGCGCGCGATCGCCGGTGCGATACAGCCGCGTGCCGGGCGGTCCGAACGGATCGGCGATGAAGCGCTCCGCCGTCAGCCCGGGACGGTTGATGTAGCCGCGCGCCAGACCTGCGCCGGAGACATACACTTCGCCCACGACGCCGATTGGCACGAGTGCAAGGCGCTCGTCGAGCAGGTGCACCTGCATGTTGTGGACGGGGCGGCCGATCGTTGGCGGCGCGTCGTGCGGACCGTCGGAGAACCAGGCGGTGGAATAGACGCTCGCTTCGGTCGGCCCATACAAATTCCAGATCCGGCAGTCCGACAGCACCGCTCGCGTCCGGTGCACCAGCTCCTCGGGCAGCGCCTCGCCGGCAAGGATCAGCGCGCGCGCATCGGTCGGCAGCGCCGACGTATCGAGCAGCGCGCGCAACACCGACGGCACGCCGCTCAACAGCCGCATGCCGGAGTGGCCGCGATGGGCGATGGCGAGCAGATCGGGGGCGACCTCGATGCACCCGCCGCAGCTCAGCGGCGAGAACATCTCCAGCACCGACATGTCGAAATTGATCGAGGACGAGGCGAAGGTCGCCGCCAGCACGTCGGTGCCAACAGCGGCAAAGCTCCAGCGCACGAGATTGACGAGGCCGCGCTGTGGGATGGCGACGCCCTTGGGGCGGCCGGTGGAGCCGGAGGTGAAGATGACGTAGGCGAGGTCATCGGGCTGCGGACGGATTTGCGGTCGCGCCGGCGGCGGTTGCAGCAGCGCGGGATCGTCGAGCCGGAGCTGCGCGAGATCGTCGGGCAATGCGGCGGTGCTGCCGTCGGTCAGCACCAGTTGCAGCCGGGCGTCCCCAGCCATGACGCGCAGCCGCTCGGCCGGATAGGCCGGATCGAGCGGCACATAGGCGTGTCCCGCCTTGAGCACGGCGAGGATCGCGACGATCAGCTCCGGGCCGCGGTTCAGCGCAATGCCGATCAGTGCGTTGGTCGTGGGAATGCGAGCGGCGAGGTGTCCCGCGAGATGATCGGCGCGGCGGTGCAGCTCGGCATAGCTGATCTCGCCGCCGGCGTGGATGATCGCGGGCCGGTCGGCATGGTCACGCGCGGCCGCATCGAGCAGATCGAGAATGGTCTCGTCGACAACACGCGGCGCAGCCGTCGCATTCCACGTTTGTAGCTGGCGCCGTTCGTCGGCGCCGAGCATCGCGAGGCTGCTGAGCCTCGCCGCGCCGTCGGCCCTCGCCATCGCGCGAAGCAGGGTTGCGACATGGCCGGCCAGCCGCGCCATGCTGGCGGGCGCGAACATCTCGGCGTCGTATTCGAGAATGCCTTCGAGGCCGCCGTCGGCGGTCGGCTGCAGCGACAGGGTCAGCGCGAACTTGGCGACACCCGGCTCCGGCGG
>NZ_JAUEUL010000055.1:0-1427 GCF_032487575.1 Bradyrhizobium sp. SZCCHNRI1009
CCGCCGGAGCCGGGTGTCGCCAAGTTCGCGCTGACCCTGTCGCTGCAGCCGACCGCCGACGGCGGCCTCGAAGGCATCCTGGAATACGACGCCGAGATGTTCGCCCCCGCCAGCATGGCGCGCCTGGCCGGCCATGTCGCGACCCTGCTCGGCGCGATGGCGAGGGCCGATGGTGCGGCGAGGCTCAGCAGCCTCGCGATGCTCGGCGCCGACGAACGGCGCCAGCTACAAACGTGGAACGCGACGGCTGCGCCGCGTGCTGCCGACGAGACCATCCTCGATCTGCTCGATGCGGCCGCGCGTGACCATGCCGACCGGCCTGCGATCATCCACGCCGGCGGCGAGATCAGCTATGCCGAGCTGCACCGCCGCGCCGATCATCTCGCCGCGCATCTGACTACACGCATCCCGGCGACCAACGCGCTGATCGGCATTGCGCTCAGCCGCGGCCCGGAGCTGATCGTCGCGATCCTCGCCGTGCTCAAGGCGGGCCACGCCTATGTGCCGCTCGATCCGGCCTATCCGGCCGAGCGGCTGCGCGTCATGGCCGCGGACGCCCGGCTGCAACTGGTGCTGACCGACGGCAGCACCGCCGCATTGCCCGACGATCTCGCGCAGCTCCGGCTCGACGATCCCGCGCTGCTGCAACAACCGCCGGCGTGGCCGCGGCGTCGTCCGCTGCCCGATGACCTCGCCTATGTCATCTTCACCTCCGGCTCCACAGGCCGACCCAAGGGCGTCGCCATCCCCCAGCGCGGCCTCGTCAATCTGGTCCACGCCCAGACGGCCGCGTTCGAGATCGAAGCCGGCGACCGCGTCCTGCAGTTCGCCTCGCCGAGCTTCGACGCGTCGGTCTCGGAGATCGCCACGGCGCTCTCGAAAGGCGCCGCGATCGTCACCGGCGACGCAGAGACGCTGCGCCCCGGACCGTCCCTGGCGACGCTCGTCCAATCCTGCGCAGTGACCCATGCGACGCTGCCGCCGACGGCGCTGCGCGTGATGGAGCCGGACGATCTCGCCGGCTGCCGCGTCCTCGTCGTCGCCGGCGAAGCCTGCCCCGGCGACCTCGTCGCGCTGTGGTCGCCACATCGCCGGATGCTGAACGCGTACGGGCCGACCGAAGTCTCGGTCTGCGCCAGCATCAGCGCGCCGTTGTCGGGCGACGCGCCGCCGCCGATGGGCGCACCGATCGAGAACGCGCGCATTCACCTGCTCGACGCCCAGCTCAACGAGGTACCGATCGGGGTTGCAGGCGAGGTGTATGTCGCCGGCGCGGGGCTTGCGCAGGGCTATCTCAACCGCCCGGATCTGACGGCGGAGCGCTTCATCGCCGATCCGTTCGGACCGCCGGGCACGCGGCTGTATCGCACCGGCGATCGCGCGCGCTGGCGCGCCGACGGCACGCTGGAGTTCCTGGGTCGCGCCGA
>NZ_JAUEUL010000056.1:0-1118 GCF_032487575.1 Bradyrhizobium sp. SZCCHNRI1009
GGCTACCTGGTCGCCTGGAAAATGGCTGGCGTCGACCTCTACACGGTCTGGAATACCGACAGCAGCGGTGCTTACGTCAGCAATGCAATCGGCGCCGTTCCGGGCGGCTCGGCAGCGCTGGAGACGCTGGAGACAAGCTTTCATCAGGATCTGAACGGCGACGGCACCATCGGTGTGCCCGCTCACGTCGCAGCGGGCACGCAAGCCCTGACGCTGGCCGGTGGCCCGGACGTGGTCCTGACGGTGTCCGGCAGCTTCGGCGGCTCCCTGATCGGGTTCGGCGGCAACGGCGATCAGATCGACCTCAGCAGCATCGCCTTTCATTCGCTGCAGGCGCATTTCGACGACAGCAGCGGGCTGCTGTCGCTCAGCGACGGCGCGAGCAGCACCTCGTTGCATTTCCTCGGACCGCTGTCGCAGGACAGCTTCCGTTTCACCGATGACGGCCAGGGCGGCACGATGATCTCGGCGGCCGCGGGTCCGGCGAGCGGCCCCGCTCCGCAAGCCGTCTCCCTGGCAGGACACGACACCTTCGTCTTCGCCGAGCATTTCGGCCAGGTCAGCGTCGCCGACTTCCATCTGGGCAGCGACACGCTCGTCGTCAGCCACAACCTGTTCGCAGATCAGGGCGCGCTGCTCGCGGCAATCCACGATGATGCGGCTGGCAACGCCGTGATCACCGATGCCGCGCATGACACCATCACCGTCCAGCACGTCACGACGGCGGACCTGCTGACCCATTTGTCCAGTTTCCACCTGGTCTGATCGGCGCCCTTAATCTTCGGGGCGGGCTCGCGGGGAGCAAATCCCTGCTGTGCCCGCTCCGATCTCTGCCCCCGTCCGGAGTTGCCCCTGCGAAGGCTGACTTGGGCCCGCGGCAATGGCCGCCTCCCCGGACACAATCAATAGTTGAATTCGATCGAACAGATCGAACAATGACGTATGGCCGGAGCGGCCATTCTTCGGTACCATTTTATACAAGATCGGGGGGCATCACTGCCCGATGCTTCAATTCCATCCCGCCTGTCGGCCTCGAGGACAGGATCACCATCGTTGCATGCATGCTCTACGAATCCGGCCGTACCGAAGACATTCCTGACCGCTGGCGTGAAGCCGCC
>NZ_JAUEUL010000057.1:0-1079 GCF_032487575.1 Bradyrhizobium sp. SZCCHNRI1009
CAACGGCAAGACGGCGTTGGGCATGACCACGCCGCCACATATCCCGACCGGGACGCTGCAGTGCTCGAACTGCCACACCAACACCGCGGCGAGCTTTGCCACCTACACCATGAACCACGCCGCCGTGGCGACCGCGCGCTGCGACAGCTGCCACAACGGCAACTACACCGGCCAGGGCACCAAGGGAGCGCTGGGCACGGCCTCATACCCGAACCACGTCGCCACTGGCGGCGCCGACTGCGTCAGCTGTCACAGCAAGGCGGCCTCGGGCGGCTTCACCAGCTGGGGCGGTGCGGCGTTCAAGCATGCCGCCACCGACACCAATTGCTCCACCTGCCACAACGGCAGGACGGCGCAGGGCATGACGACGCCGCCGCACATCCCGACCGGGACGCTGCAATGCTCGAACTGCCACAGCAACACCGCCGCGAGCTTCACGACCTACACCATGAACCACGCCGCGGTGGCGACGGCGCGCTGCGACAGCTGCCACAACGGCAACTACACCGGCCAGGGCACCAAGGGGGCGCTCGGCACCGCGTCGTATCCGAACCATGTCGCCACCGGCGGCGCCGACTGCGTCAGCTGTCACAGCAAGGCAGCCTCGGGCGGCTTCACCAGCTGGGGCGGTGCGGCGTTCAAGCATGCCGCGACCGACACCAACTGCGCGACCTGCCACAACGGCAAGACGGCGCAGGGCATGACCACGCCGCCGCACATTCCGACCGGCACGCTGCAGTGCTCGAACTGCCACACCAACACCGCGGCGAGCTTCACGACCTACACCATGAACCACACCGCGGTGGCGACGGCACGCTGCGACAGCTGTCACAACGGCAGCTTCACCGGGCAGGGCACCAAGGGAGCGCTGGGCACCGCGTCGTACCCGAACCACGTCGCCACTGGCGGGGCGGACTGCGTCAGTTGTCATGCCAAGGCCGCCTCGGGCGGCTTCACCAGCTGGGGCGGCGCGGCCTTCAAGCATGCCGCGACTGACACCAGCTGCGCGACCTGCCACAACGGCAAGACGGCGCAGGGCATGACCACGCCGCCGCACATTCCGACCGGCACGCTGCAGT
>NZ_JAUEUL010000058.1:0-1031 GCF_032487575.1 Bradyrhizobium sp. SZCCHNRI1009
TCGGGAGGCACGGCCGCATTCGAGGCGTTCGAGACGTCCTTCCACGAGGACTTGAACGGCGACGGCATGATCGGCATCCCGACAACGGTCATCGAGGCCGTGGGATCGACCAGTCTCGTCCAGGCCGGCAACGGCTATTTCCTCAATCCCGTAGGCGGCGGCACGGGCCCGCAAGTCAAGTTCGGCGGCGCCAACCTGGTGGTCGGCCAGCTCGGCGGCTGGACTCCGATCGCGGCCGACGTCGTCGGCAGCGGCTATCAGATCGCCTGGAAGATGGCCGGCGCCAATCTCTACACGGTCTGGAACACCGACGGCAGCGGCGCCTATACGGGCAACGCGATCGGCGCGGTCAGCGGGACGGACAGCGGACTCGAAGCGCTCGAGACCAACCTCCACCAGGACCTGAACGGCGACGGCACGATCGGCATTCCGACCACGGTCATCGAAGCCCTGGGATCGACCAGCCTCGTCCAGTCCGGATCCAGCTACTACCTGAACCCGGTCGGCGGCGGCACAGGTCCCCAGGTCAAGTTCGGCGGCTCCGTCCTCGTCGTCGGTCAGCTCGGCGGCTGGATGCCGATTGCGGCGGACACCGTCGGTGGCGGCTATCAGATCGCCTGGAAGATGACGGGCGCGGACCTCTACACGGTCTGGAATACCGACAGCAGCGGCGCCTATACGAGCAACGCGATCGGCGCCGTCAACGGCACCAACAGCGGTCTGGAAGCGCTGGAGACCAACCTCCATCAGGATCTGAACGGCGACGGCACGATCGGCATCCCCTCGGCCGTGATCGAAGCGCTGGGATCGACGAGCCTGGTGCAATCCGGTTCGACCTACTTCCTCAATCCGGTCGGCGGCGGCACCGGGCCGCAGATCGCGTTCGGCGGCAGCGTCGTCACCGTGGGCCAGCTCGGCGGCTGGAACCCGATCGGCGCGGAGAGCTCCGGCGGCGGCTACCTGGTCGCCTGGAAAATGGCTGGCGTCGACCTCTACACGGTCTGGAATACCGACAGCAGCGGTGCTTACGT